>JAYOEY010000019.1:0-65810 GCA_038116945.1 Rhodospirillales bacterium | reverse complement strand
CACCGGCATTCCCGTTGCCCTGTCCGTTGCCATTGCCGTTCCCGCCGGCGTTTCCGTTGCCGTTCCCGTTGCCCGGAGCAGTCTCGACCGGCGCGTCCGCTACCGGCGTTGCCTCGGCGGCCGGGCCGCTGGCCTGACCGTTGCCGTTCCCGTTACCGCCGGCATTTCCGTTGCCGTTTCCACCGGCGTTCCCGTTGGCCTGGCCGTTGCCGTTCCCGTTCCCGCCGGCGTTTCCATTGGACTGGCCGTTTCCGTTTCCCTGGCCGTAGGCATTTCCGTTACCGTTCCCGTTGCCCGGGGCAGTCTCGACCGGCGCGTCCGCTACCGGCGTTGCCTCGGCAGACGGGCCGTTGGCCTGCCCATTACCGTTCCCGATCCCGCCGGCGTTCCCGTTGGCCTGGCCGTTGCTGTTGCCGTTGCCGTTTCCCTGGCCGTAAGCATTTCCGTTGCCGTTACCCGGCCCGTTGCCCGCGCCGTTCCCAAGGCCGTTGCTGCCGGCCGGAACTTCAACGGATGTGTCGGTCAGTCCGCCATTGCCGAGGCCCGGCCCGTCGCCGTTGCCCAGTCCGTACGCCTGACCGTTGCCGATCCCGTAGGCGTTTCCGACACCGTTTCCATTGCCGAGACCCGGCCCGTCGCCTTCTCCATAGGCGCCGACATCAATGGAAGTGCCCGCAGGCGCCTCGGAAGCATCCAGGCTCGTGCGATCGCGGCCAATCTGGTCCGGTCCGAAATCGAGCGAACTGGAGGGAGCCTCATTCAGGGCCTGTTCCGCCTGGGTAGACGGCGCCGCGCCGTCGCTGGCTCCGTCTCCGCCCCCGGCAGCCGCCGCTTCGGGCGAAACGGCAGCCCCCGGTTCGGATATGACTATGCCGGCCTCTCCCTCTGCGTCCCCGCCGTCCGAGGAGGCGTCTTCGCGAAGATCGTTGCCTTCGCCGGGGCCGGGATCGATTTCAGCGCGATCGAACGAAATATCCGCCCGGTCCGCCCGGCCCTGTCCGTCGCCGGCCTCGTCGGATTCGGTCTGAAGGATCTGCTGTCCGTCGTCCTGCGCGTTGTCCTGTCCGTCGTCCTGGGCCGGCCGGTCTTCCCGGTCGGCTTCCTCCTCAAGGAGCGTCTCGATCGGCGCGTCGGTCCATAATCCGACTTCTTCGACGACGTCATCGGGGTTGCTCTGCGTGATGGCTTCGGCGACATCGTCCAGATCGCCGCGTTCCTTCAGATCCGCATTCCAGTTCGGAGAACCGCCCTGAAGATCGGGGCCGCTTCTGACCCAGCTCGCCTGATCTTCCGCCTGGCCGTTTTCGTTTGCGCTTCCGCCGGTGTTGCCGGTCCGATTGTTGTCAGCCATGGTCCAGTTCCTTCCTGATAACTCGTTAGTGTCCGCCTGCGTCGCCGGGAGTCCGACCCCGACCGGCTCGATGACTGCGATGATCCGTTTAAATGATGACCCGGGCGTGAAGGTTTATGATTAACGGCCGGTCTTTCGTTCCCATATAGAGGTAAATTTCTCTAAAATTGGGGAGATTCGCAGACCGCTGTTCGCAGGGCGCCGATCGGCGGAAGCCTCCGCGCGGAAAAGATTTTTCGCCCTGCGTTAACCGAACGTTCAGGCAATCCGGTAACGCTATGGAAGCGACCCTGGCGGTCCCGCCGAATGACGATCCGGCGCGTTTCCGTCCAGAAAATCGGTCGCTTGGAAGCATTCGGGCGCCTGTATGGATCACACACTACCTCGCTTTGACGCCATGCGCGGGCATCGCGCTGAGCTTCTCATCGCGTCTTCAGCCCAGAACCTGCTTTCTCTCGGACTGCCGATAACGATTCTCCAGGTCTATGACCGGATCATTCCCAATCAGGCCGTTCATACGCTCGGCGTTTTTCTGGTGGCGCTCGGGATCGCGCTGGTTTTCGACCTTCTGCTGAGTCTGGGGCGTTTTTACATCACCGGCTGGACCGGGGCCCGCATCCAGCACCGGCTTGCCTGTCAGTCGGTCAGTCATATTTTTCGCTCCGATCTGCGCGCCTTCGAGGCGCTTCCGCCCGGCGCCCACCTGCAGCGCCTGAAGGCGGCGGAGTCGATCAAGAATTTTTTCGCCGGTCAGGGCCTGCTGCTGGCTGTCGACCTGCCGTTCGCCGGGCTGTTCTTTTTAATGATCGGCCTGATCGCCGGGCCTCTCGCCCTGGTGCCGGTCGCCGTCATGCTGCTGATGTTCGTCACCGGCAGATCCGCGGGCGCACGGCTGAGCAAGGCGCTCGAAGCGCGCCGGCAAACCGACGACCGCCGCTATAATTTCATGATCGAGGTTCTCAGCGCCATTCGCACGGTCAAAGGCCTCGGGATGGAAACGATGATGGTGCGCCGTTACGAAAGGCTGCAGGGCAGTTCGGCGGAATCCAGCCACGATGTCGCTGACGGCGGCACCTGGGCGCGCGCGACCGGCCAGGTGTTTTCGCAGCTCACCGGAATAGCGGTTGGGGCGTTCGGGTCGGTTCTCGTGATCAATGGCGATCTGACGATGGGCGGCCTCGCGGCCTGTACGCTGCTCGCCAGCCGGTCGGCCCAGCCGATGATGCGGGCGCTCGGGACCTGGACGCAGTTTCAGAATGCGCGGGTGTCGCGCGACCAGGCCTCCGGCGTCCTGGCCATGCCCCTCGAATCCAGCCCCGACGCGCCCGAGATGCATCCCATCCAGGGGGACGTCGTACTGGAGAACGTGTCGTTTTCCTATTCCAAGGACGACCGTCTTCTGTTTCGGGACGTGGATCTGCACCTGCATCGGGGCGAAACGATTTCAATCACGGGAACCAACGGGTCCGGAAAATCGACCCTTATGGGGCTCATGATGGGGCTGCTGATACCGTCCGACGGCCGCGTGCTGATCGATGGAGAAAACGTCTGGGATTTCGATGCCGTGAGCCTCCGGGCCCAGGTGGTTTACCTGCCCCAGAAACCGGTTCTGTTTCAGGGCACCATTCTGGAAAACCTGACGATGTTTCGCGGCGACGAATATGTGGACGACGCCATGCTGATGGCCGAAAGGCTCGGCCTGCACGACGCCATCGGCCGCATGCCCAAGGGTTACGAAACGATTGTCGAACATGCCGCGAACGACGGGCTGCCCGGCGGCGTCCGCCAGCGAATCGCTCTGGTCCGCGCCCTCACTCTCGTCGAGGATCCCAAGCTGATCCTGTTCGACGAAGCGAATACGTTTCTCGATCAGAAGGCCGACGGGCTGCTGCTCGACCTGCTGAAAGAATATCGCGGCGACTGTGCGATGGCGATCGTCAGCCACCGGCCATCGTTCCTCGCCCTCGCCGATCGCGCCTATCAGATTCGCGATCGCCGGCTCGAGGAAATCCGCAACGGTGCGCGCGAATCGCAGAACCGTCTGCAGAAAGAGTTCGCGTCATGACGATCGCGGGCACGTTCGAATCGCTCTCCGAAATGATCCGTCCCGAATCGGGTGAGCGGCGCCGGCAGCTGGACGAGGGCATGCGGGGCCTGCAGAACGTCCGCGTCCATGGCGCGCAGGCGCTTTCGGAATGCGCGGCCTGCCTCGTGCCGTTGCTGGATGCGCTGCGCTGGACGGGCCGCGCGCGGCATCTGTCCGAAGCCATCCCGCATTTCGTCGACGACATCGATCTCGACGGGTTTCGGGAGACGCTGGCGAATCTCAATCTGAAAACCGTGGCCATCCGCACCCGGCAGGACCGCCTGATGCCCGGCGTGCTGCCCTGCCTTTTCGTACCCGACAGGGGCCCCGTTCGTGTCGTGCTCGAACGGTACGGCGAGGGAAAAGACGCCCATTACCGGATCTTCGACGGATTTACCCGGTCCGAACGGATCTCTTCCAGCAAGGGCATCACGGGCAGCGCCTATGTCGTCCGGCCCGTCGCCGGGGGGTTCGTGCAGCGGGACAACAGCACCTGGGTTGCCGAACTTCTGGTGCGTTTCCGCAAGCTGGTCGTGCAGGTTCTGATCGCGACGCTGATGATCAATCTTCTGAGCATCGCGATGCCGCTGTTCATGATGTCGGTCTACGATACCGTGATTCCATCGGGCTCGATGACCCAGCTCTACTATCTGGCGGTTGGCGTCTCGCTGGCGATCGGCCTCGAGTTCCTGTTCCGGCGGCTGCGGTCGGCGGTCATGGCCCATGCCGCGGGCCGGATCGATTACATGATCGGCGCGTCCGGTTTCCAGCAGGTGCTGATGCTGCCGATTCACATGAGCGAGAACGAACCGCTCGGCGCGCAGATTTCTCACCTTCAGGAATTCGAATCGGTGCGCGAGTTCTTCGCGGGTCCGCTCGGCGAAACCATCATCGATCTGCCCTTCAGCCTGCTGTCGCTCTCGGTCATTGCGATCCTCGGCGGCTGGCTTGCGATGGTTCCGGTAACCGCTTCGGTGTTGCTGATCGCTGTCGCCGTCGTCGTGTCACCCTTTATCAAGCGCAACTTCACGAATTTCGGCGGGAGCAGGATCAGGCAGCAGAGATTCCTGATCGAGGCGGTGTCCGGCATGCGCGACATCAAGTTCGCCGGCGCGGAACGGGTCTGGATCGAACGGTTCCGGGAACTGTCGGCGGCCTCGGCTCTCAACGACTTTCGAATTTCGATGCTGAACAATTTCGTTCAGACCGTGGGCCGGATCGTCATGCTGGCGTCGGGCGTCGGAACGATCGGCGTCGGCGCCGCCATGGTCATGGGCGAAACACTGACCATCGGCGCCATGGTTGCGTGCATGGCCCTCGGATGGCGCGTGCTCGGCCCGTTCCAGTCGTTCGTCATGCTTTTGAACCGCGCCACCCAGATCCGGTCCTCGCTGCGCCAGATCAATCATCTGATGCGCCTCACGCCGGAGCGGTCGCCGGGCGCGATACCGCCGCGGCGCACCTATCGCGGAAGGATCACGTTTTCCGGAGTCGGGTTCCGTCACGCGCCGGATGCGGATCCGGCCCTCAACGGCGTTTCGTTCGAATGCGCGCCTGGCGAGGTTGTCGCGATTACCGGGCCGAACGGCGCCGGCAAGACAACGATCGCCAACCTCGCAAGCGGTCTCTACAAGCCCCAGGTGGGTTCCGTCCTGCTCGACGGGGTCGATATCCGGCAGATCGATCCGGTCGATATCCGCCAGAATATCGGCCTTGTGCCGCAGATCAGCGAAATCCTGTACGGCACGGTCTCGCAGAATCTGCGCCTGTCCGCGCCGTCCGCGACCGATGAAGAAATCCGCGAAGCAGCCAGGATGGCGGACATCCATGACGCCATCATGAACCTGCCGGAACATTTCGACACGCGGCTGACTGAACGCGTGGTCAGCGAGCTGCCGGAAGGATTCAAGCAGAAGATCTCGATCGCCCGCGCGCTTCTCCGCAAGCCGCGGATCCTGATCTTCGACGAACCGGGACAGATGCTGGACGAACGCGGCGACCGTGCCTTTATCGATGCCGTCCAGAAGCTTCGCGGGTCCAGCACGATCGTCATCATCACCCATCGGCCGAGCCATATGCGGGTCGCCGACCGGCTGATCGTCCTGAACGAGGCGCGGCTGCAGTTCAACGGCGATCCCGCCGAGGCGCTCGCCCGGATGCAGGGGCCCCGGTCGTGACGGCGGGTGTCCTGCCCAAATTCCTGTCGCGCGATTCGCGGCAGATGCGCCATCTCTCGCAACCCGTCATTCTGGAAGAGGTCGGGCCGCCCCGGATGCTGCGCGCGCTGATGGTGCTGCTTTCGCTGTCGGTCTTCGGGTTCATCGGCTGGGCCGGCATTACCGAGCTCAAGGAAACCACCAAGGCCACGGGCGAAGTCGTGCCCAGCGGCTCGGTGCTGGCGATCCAGCATCTCGAAGGCGGCATCATCGAAAAGATTTTCGTCCGCAACGGCGACATCGTTCGCCCCGGCGATACGCTCGTCACGCTTAACGCCACCTCGGCGCTGGCCCAGCTCGAGGAAATGCAGGCGCGCGCCGCGTCGCTCGAAATCCGCCATGAACGGCTGCAAGCCTTCGCCGAGGGCAGGGAGCCGAACTTCTCCACGGTCGGCGCGCGCTACGCGCCTCTCGCCGAGGGCGAGCGCGTCATCCTGCGCCAGCAGAACGATGCCCTGCTTCAGGAAGCCAGCGTTCTGCAGTCGCAGGCCAGGCAGCGGGATTCCGAACTCAGCGTGCTCAACAGCCAGCATCGCAAGCTGACGGACCGGATCCGCGTTCTCGGCGCGCAGAAGAGCCTGCGAGAGCGGCTTGCCGCCAAGGGGTTGGTATCCAAGCTGGTCTATCTTCAGACGCTCGAACAGTACCAGACAGCCGTCGGTGAGCTGGAGGAAGTCAAGGGGCGGATCGCCAGCGCGGGCAACGCGATCGATGAAGCCGAAAGCAAGATCGCCCAGCTTCGGTCGCAGCGCCGCAACGAAGCGCTGGAGGAAGGCGGCAAGGTGGCGGGCGATATTGCCAGCGTGCGGGAGACCATCCGTCGTCTGAACGACCGGGTCGACCGGCTCAACATCCGCGCACCGGTTCACGGGATCGTTAAAGGGATGGCGACCAACACGGTCGGCGGCGTCGTGACGCCGGGCGGCCTCGTGACCGAGATCGTTCCCATCGACGAGGAGCTGGTCGTGGAGGCGCGCGTTTCGCCGATCGATATCGGCCACATCTCCGTGGGCCAGAAGGCGACGGTCAAGGTCACGACATTCGATTTCGCCCGCTTCGGATCGATCGACGGCACCGTTTCGAAGATTTCCGCCTCGACCTTCAAGGACCGGGAAAACGAGGTCTACTACAAGGCGGAGGTGACGCTTGCGAAAAAACATGTCGGCCCCGATCCCGTCAGGAACAGGATCCTGCCGGGCATGGTGACGGAAATCGATATCAATACGGGCCAGCGCACGGTGCTGCGTTATCTGCTGCGCCCGATCTACCAGTCGCTGGACGTCGCGCTGAGCGAACGCTAGTTTCGGCCGGATTCTGGTAAACCCGTTCGGTCCGGGACCGGCTTGCAAATGCGTATCGCCATCGTCGGCGCGGGGCCGGCGGGCCTCTATTTTTCCACTCTTCTCAAACGGCGTCGTCCCGACGCGGACATCCGCGTGTTCGAACAGAATCCCGGGAACGCCACGTTCGGATTCGGGGTGGTGTTTTCCGACCGCGCGCTGGAGTTCCTGCGCGACGACGATCCGGACAGCTGCGATGCGATCGCCCCGCATATGGAAAGCTGGACCGACATGCGCCTCGATATCGAAGGCGCCGTCATCCGGCTCGACGGTATCGGCTTCTCGGCGATCGGCAGGCTCGAACTGCTGCAGATTCTTCAGGAACGCGCGCGGGCCGCCGGCGTCGAGTTCGTCTTCGAGCGGCGCATCGAGGATGTTTCGGTCCTGGACGATTGCGACCTTGTGGTCGCCGCCGACGGCGCCAACTCCGTCGTCCGCGACGCGGCCGCGTTCGGTACGGAGGCGACCGATCTTTCCAACCGGTTCGTCTGGTACGGGGTCGACCGTCCGTTCGATACCCTGACGCAAACCTTCCGGCGTAACGAAGACGGCGCGTTCAATGCGCACCATTATCGATACGCGCCCGGCAGGAGCACGTTTATCGTCGAGACCGATGCGGCGACATGGCGCAGCGCCGGCTTCGACCGGATGGACGATGCGGAGACCCGGGCCTGTTGCGAGGCGGTCTTCGCCGATACGCTGGACGGCCACAGGCTGATCTCGAACGGATCGGTGTGGCGAAACTTTCGAAAGGTCTCCAGCAACCGCTGGTTCGCCGGAAATACCGTCCTGATCGGCGACGCGCAGCGCACGGCGCATTTCTCGATCGGGTCCGGGACGAGGCTCGCCATGGAGGATGCGCTCGCGCTCGATGCTTCCCTGGCGGCTTCGGGCGACCGGATCGCGGCCGCATTGCCCGCCTTCGAGGCGACGCGCCGCCCCATCGTGGAAGCGCTGGTCGCCGCCGCCGATTCCAGCGCGCGGTGGTACGAGAATTTCGCTGCGCACATGAAGCTCGATCCATGGGACATGGCGTGGAGCTATATCCAGCGCAGCGGCCGGGTCGATCTCGACCGGCTGGCGAAACTGTCGCCCGGGTTCGTCGCCGGCTATCGCACCGCGCGCGGCGGCTGAGATCGCGCTATCATGACGGCGACCCATCCCGCTCTGGAGCCTTCGCCATGACCCTGCTTCCCGGTTACCCCGACGTACAGTTCGATTTCGGAGCGGTCCGCCACCTCGCTGACGCGCTTGCCGCGCGCGGCGTGACGCGGCCGCTGATCATTACCGACAGCGGCCTCGAGGAGCACGGCGTTGTGGATTCGGTGCGCAACGCGCTGACCGGCCGAAACGATTTCTTCGTCTATGACGGCATTCCGCCCAACCCGACAATCGGCGGCATCGAGGGCGCGCTCGCGGTCTATCGCGAAAACGGCTGCGACGGCATCGTCGCGCTGGGCGGCGGATCGGTTCTCGATTCGGGCAAGGCGCTGCGGGTTGCGGCGACCCATCCCGAACCGATCGTCGAGTATCTGAAGGACCCGTCGAAGATCACCGCGAACGTCGCGCCCTATATCACCATCCCGACCACCGCCGGCACGGGGGCGGAGATCACCTTCGGCGGCGGCATTCACCCCGCGCCCGGCGAGCATCAGCTGGGCATCCGCAGCCCGCATGTCCGGCCCGATCTGGCGATCTGCGATCCCGACCTGACGCTGAGCCTGCCGCCGATGCTTACCGCCGGCACGGGGATGGATGCGATCGGCCATTGTCTTGAAGGCTTCCTATCGAACAACGGGAACCCGCCGGGACAGGCGATCGCGCTCGACGGGATCGCCCGGGCGGTTGCCCATATCGATCGCGCGGTCGCCGACGGCAGCGACCGGGAGGCGCGCTGGCACATGCTGATGGCGGCGCTCGAAGGCGGCATGGCGATCTATATGGGGCTCGGCCCGGTTCACGTAATGGGCCATGTGTTTGCCGACAGCCCGCTGCACCATGGCGCGCTGATCGCCGCAGGCATGCCGCCGGTGGTGCGTTTTTACCAGCGGCGCGGGGATGTGGCGCTCAAGGACAAGCTGGAAATACTGCGCGAAACGATGCGGTTCCCCGCCGGCGCCGATCTCGCCGACGGCATCGCCGGGATGAACGCCCGGCTGGGACTTTCAAACTCCGTGCGTGCGATGGGGTATCCCGGCGACGATGTCGAAGCGCTGGCGGAATACGCCGACAGGGTTCATTTCAACGCGACCGCGCCGGTTCGCCCGACGCAGGCCGAGTATCGGGAAATTTTCGCCGAAACGCTGGGCTAAAGAAAAGGGCCGCCCGGACACCAGTCCGGACGGCCCCTGAAATGCCGGTGGCTGGATCGGCGACTATTTCTTCTTTTCGACCTTGCTGTCCAGCTTGACCATCTTCTTGAACTTGTCGAGCACCGCTTTGGGCGTCGAATAGGCGGCCGCCACCGCGGCCTGCATGTCGGCGGCGGGGATCGGGTCGACGATCATGCTCCGCTTCTTCGCGGAAGCGAGGAAGGTCGCATCCTTCATCGTTGCCGCGAAGGCATCCTGCAGCGCCTTGACGCGATCGTTCGGGACGCCGCTGGCGACGTAGAAGCCGTGGCCGATGCGGGCGCCGACTTCGAGGAACTTGACGATCTGGCGCTCGTCGTCGTTGCGGGCGAGATCGCGCAGGTTCGGCACGTTGGGAATGTCCGCGATGGGCGGGCCGACCTGAAGCAGGTGGATCAGCTGCTTGTCCCGCAGCCAGTGCGGCTTGGTGATCTTGTAGCTGTTGTAGAAGCTGCCGCGTCCGTTGATTTCGCCGGTGGTCATCGCCTTGTTCATCGGTCCGCCGCCGCGATAGCCCTGCACCATGGTGAATTGTGTTCCGGCGATGGCGTTGAGGAAGGCAGGCAGAAGATAGGACGAGGACAGCTTGCTCGAGGTGCCCATCACCACCTTGACCTTCTTGGCCTCGTCGATGCTCTTGGCCGGCGAGGTGTGCCAGACGGAAAGCACTTCCGACATCGGGGTGACCGATCCCAGCCAGACGGCCTTCGATCCGTCATAGCGCAGCTTGCGCAGCAGCGGCGCGGTCACCGCCGGCGGCAGCACGGCGCCGATATGGGCGCCGTCCTTGGCGGCCGCATTCAGCACGTAATCCATCGATTTCGCACCGCCTGCACCCGGCTTCGGCTCGACCAGAATGGTCGGGTTGCCCGGGATATGATTCTTCATCGTTTCGGCCAGCACGCGCGCATTCAGCGTAAAGCCGCCGGCGGCGCTGCCGCCGACCGAAATCCGGATCGTGTTGCCCGCGTAGAAATCGGCGACCGACTGGGCCTGCGCGCTGAAACCGGCGGGCGCCAGCGCAAAAAAGCCCGCCGCCAGGCCGATGGCGCTCCGGCGTATTCGCTTCGTCATGGAAATCTTCCTCCTGTTATATCCGTTTGCGGCCCGGCTGTACGGACCGTCGGGGCAAGTCTCTTTTAAAACGCCGCAAGCTGCAAGAATGTTCGCGGACGCTTCCCCTCGACGCCGGCCGTCATAAGCGCGAAAATAAAAGCCGGTGCGTCGCCCATGGCGGGTGTTCGCCGACGGGAGAACGTTTTGGACGCCAAAGCGCCAAAAGAGCCGGAAGCGGTTAGCTATTCGTCGCCGCCCAAATCGCGGGGACGCCTCGGGCGGACCTTGCGCGTATCGGCCGCGGGGATCGTCGTGCTCGCGGGGCTGGCCGTTCTCGGCGACTGGGTCTACGACCGGTACTCCCATGTCTATATCGACGACGCCCGCATCGGGGCGGATGTGATTTCGATCAGCAGCCGGGTCGCCGGGCTGGTAACGGGCCTCGACGTCGTGACCGGGCAGGAGGTGAAGACGGGCGATGTGCTGGTTCGCATCGACGAGCGCGAAGCCAGGCTGCGCCTGGCGGAGCTCGACGCCCGCATGCGCTCGATCGATGCCGACCGCAGCCGCCTGACCGAGCAGCGCAAGCTGGTCGATCTGAGGACCGGCAGCCAGTATCGGATGCACAAGTCGCGGATCGAAGCGGCGGAGGCAGCGCTTGCCGGGCGAAAGCTCGACCTCGATCTCGCGCGCACCGAATACCAGCGCGCCCGTTCCCTGCACGAACGCAAGGTGGTGTCGCGCCAGCGGCTCGATGAAAGGCGCTCGGTGTTCCGGGTCGCCGAACAGGCGCATCAGCAGGCCCGCGCCGATGTCTCCACGGCGAAGGCCGGGCTGATGGGGGCCGCCGCCGACCGGCAGCAGCTGCAGGTGCTGGACCGCGAGATCGCGGCGCTGGCGCATCATCAGGACGAGCTCCGCACGCAGCGGGACCGTCTGGCGCTGGACCTGGCCGACCGGACCATCAAAAGCCCGATCGACGGGGTGGTCGACCGGACCTTCGTCAACCCGTCGGAATTCATATCCGTCGGGCAGCGCCTGCTGATGGTGCACGATCCCCGAAAAATCTGGGTCGACGCCAACGTCAAGGAAACCGATGTCCGGCATCTGAAACTCGGCGCGCCCGCCCGGGTTTCGGTCGATGCCTATCCCGACCGGGAATTTACCGGCACCATCACGCGGATCGGCAACGCGGCGACCAGCGAATTTGCCCTGCTGCCCACCCCCAACCCCAGCGGCAATTTCACCAAGATCGTGCAGCGCCTCACCATCCGGGTGGCGCTCGACGAGGCCAGCGACCTGCTGCGACCGGGCATGATGGTGGAGGTCAATATTGGCATCGACCGCCGTTGAGGCGTTAAGCGCCCGCTACGGACCGCACTATCGCTGGTTCGTCATTCTGACGGCGATGACCGGCAACATCGCGCTGATCTTTTCGTCGACCATCATCAACGTCGCGATTCCCCAGATCATGGGCACGTTCGGCATCGGACAGGACAAGGCCCAGTGGCTGTCGACCGGCTTCATGGTGACCATGACGATCAGCATGCTGCTCAACGCCTGGACGATCGCAACCTTCGGGCGACGCGCCACCTACATGATCGCGATGGCGGTGTTCGTTGCCGGATCGCTGCTCGGCGCGACCGCGCCGACCTTCGACATGCTGGTGTTCGCGCGTCTGTTGCAGGGAATCGGCGCCGGCCTGATCCAGCCGCTGGCGCTTCAGGTCATCTACGAGATCTTTCCGCCCGAGGAACGCGGCCGCGCGATGGGCATTTTCGGGCTCGGCATCGTCATGGCGCCGGCGCTGGGCCCTACGGTCGGCGGCATCCTGGTCGATACCTACAGCTGGCGCGCCGTGTTTCATATGGTTTTTCCGTTCTGCGGCGCGGCGACCGTGATGGCGCTGTTCTTCATGCCGACGCGCGAGGGCGTCGGCAAGGCGGCGGCGTTCGACTGGACCGGGCTGGTGCTCATGGTGATCTTCCTCGGCTTCCTGCTGACCGGCATGGCGGACGGCCCGCGCGAGGGCTGGTGGTCGGACAGGATCCTGAGCTATTTCGGAATCGCGATCGTCGCTCTCGTCGCCTTTGTCGCCTGGGAATGCTACACCACGCATCCCATGCTCAACCTGCGCCTGTTCCGCTATGTGCGGTATGTCGCCTGCTGCGTCGTCACGTTCGTGTGGGGCGCCGGCAACTGGGGCGTCTGGTACATCGTGCCGCTGTTCGTGCAGATCGTGCAGGGCTACACGCCGACCAAGTCGGGCCTGCTGCTGATGCCGGCGAGCCTGCTGCTGGCGGCGATCTTTCCGTTCGCCGGTCGCGTCAGCGACTGGGTCGCGCCCCGCTGGCCGATCATGATCGGCATGTTTTTCACCGCCGTCTCCTGCTTTCTGATGGCGAGCGCCGACGCCAACACGCCGTTCTGGACCTTCGTCTGGTGGCTGATCATCGGGCGCGTCGCGCTCGGGTTCGTGTTTCCCGCGCTGACCGCCGGCGGACTGCGCGCCCTGCCGCAGGACCTCGTCGGGCCCGGCGCCGGCGTGATGAGCTATTTCCGACAGCTCGGCGCGGCGTTCGGTATTACGGTGCTCGCCACCACCGTCGAATCGAAGACCATGCTGTACGCCCAGTCCTTTATCTCGACGCAGACCTCGGGCAATGCGGCGACGGCCGATTTCATGCGCGAGATGCAGGAAGCGCTGGCCCGCATCGGTCTGCCGGATGCGCTCCTGCGGCCCGGCGCGCTGCACGAGCTGGGGCAGGTTCTGCACGATCAGGCGACCATGGTCGCCTTCCGCGACGGGTTTCTTCTCGTGGGCATCTATTTCCTCTGCGCCATGGTTCCGGCCTGGTTCCTGAACAAGACGCGGGAGAACTGAGCGGCGCGGAAGACAGGCTGCACCCGGCGTTCTATAACGTGCCGGAAGGAGACAACAGGAACCATGCATTCAGTTGGCGTAGACATCGGCGGCACTTTTACCGACCTGGTCGGAATCCGCGACGGCGACATCTATATCGAGAAATCCTCCACCGTCATCGACGACCCGACCCGCGGCGTCGCCAACTGTATAGACGGGGTCGACGTTTTGCTTTCCGATATCGACCAGTTCCAGCACGGCACGACGATCGCCATCAACACGGTGCTCGAGCGCAAGGGCGCGGTCACCGCGCTGGTCGCCACCGAAGGGTTTCGCGACGTCTATGCGATCGGCCGCAGCAACCGGCCGGAGGCCTTCAGCCTGGATTTTGCGCGGCCGCAACCGCTGATCAGCCGCGACCTGTCGTTCGAGGTAACGGAGCGCGTGAACGCACGCGGCGACATTCTGATTCCGCTTGACGAGGCGGCCACCGAAGCGCTGGGCCGCAGGCTGGCGGAGCTGAATGTCGAGGCGATCGCGGTCTGTTTCCTGCATGCCTACGCCAACCCCGCGCACGAAGAGCGTGCCGGCGAAATCCTGCGCGCGGCCTGCCCCGGCGCGTTCGTCACGCTGTCGTCCGATATCGTCCGCGAATACCGCGAATACGAACGGACCTCGACCACCGCGCTCAACGCCTATGTCGGCCCGCGCGTCGCCAGCTATCTCGACCGGCTCGATACCTGGCTGACCGAGGGGCAGTTCATCGGCGGCAAGCAGATCATGCGGTCGAACGGCGGCACCATGTCGATTACGCAGGCGCGCCGACAGCCGGTGACGATGATGGAATCGGGGCCGGTCGCCGGCATGATCGGCGCCGGGCACCTGGCGCGGCAGCTCGGCTACGACCAGTGCATCGGGTTCGACATGGGCGGCACCACCGCAAAGGCCAGCATGTTCCGGAACGGCGAGCCAGCCGTGCACGAGGACTACTATATCGGCGGCTATGCCAGCGGCCAGCCGATGCAGATACCCGTGGTCGACATCATCGAGATCGGCTCGGGCGGCGGCAGCATGGCCTGGTGCGACGCGCATGGCGGGTTGCATGTCGGGCCGCAGAGCGCCGGCGCCGATCCGGGCCCGGCCTGCTACGGCAAGGGCGGCGACCGGCCGGTCATCACCGACGCCGATCTGGTTCTCGGACGGCTCAATGCGGGCCGGTTCCTGTCGGGCCGGATGCAGCTCGACAGGAGCCTGAGCGAGCAGGCCATCCGGAACGTCGTCGCCGAACCGCTGGGGCTCGGGGTGATCGACGCCGCGCTCGGCATCGCCAAGATCGCCGATACGGCGATGTCGCTGGCGGTGCGCGCGGTCTCCGTGGCGCGCGGCAGCGATCCGCGCGACTGCGCGATGATCGCGTTCGGCGGGGCAGGACCGCTGCACGCGCTTTCCATCGCCCGGGACATTTCCATTCCGACGGTCGTGATTCCCCTGTTTCCCGGCAACTTCTCGGCGCTCGGCATGCTGATGGCGCCGTGGCGTCAGGATCTGATCCAGACCTTCGTCGCCGAGCTGTCGCTGGTCGAGGAAGATGCGGCCGCCGCTGTCATGGCGGAATTGCGGGAGCGTGGCGACCGGCTGCTCGCGGACGAGGGGCTTGATCCGGCAAACGCGTCCTTCGCCTACGCGGCCGATCTTCGCTATGTCGGCCAGGAGCACGCGATCCCCGTGCCGTTCGGCGACGCCGCCGACCTGGCCAAAGGCGGCTCGCCGGCGCTCAAGGCCGCGTTCGACGAGCTGCACCGCTACCGCTACGGCCATGCGGCACCGGAAGAGCGCATTCAGGTCGCCAAGATCCGTCTTACGATTACCGTGACGGGCGATGGCAACGCCGCGATGGACTGGCTGTCCCGCCCGTTCGAACCCGCCGACGCACAGCCCGACACCGTACGCGATGTCTGGTTCGAAGATGCCGACAGACCGCTATCCGCCCGCATCGTCTGGCGGCCGGGCCTGCCGGCGGGAACGGAAATCGCCGGCCCGGCGGTGGTGGAGGAGCCCAACTCGACGACGCTGCTTTTACCCGGCGACGTCGCGCGGGTCGACGAACACGGACACCTGATCGTCTCGGTCGGGGTGGAACAGGAGGGCTGACATGGCGGTTCATCCGATAACGCTCGAGGTCGTGCGCAACGCTTTCGTCGCGTTCTCCGAAGAGATGGCGACGGCGCTCTGCCGTTCGGCGCACAACATGATGATTTACGAAGTCCGCGATTTCTGCTGCGGGCTGATCGATACCGACGGCAACATGATCAGCCAGAACGCGGGCGGGCTGCCGATCTTTCTCGCCGATCTCGGCGTCGCCGTGCAGGACGGGATCGACCGGTACGGGCTCGACGGGTTTGCGCCGGGCGACGTGATCATCATGAATCACGGCGGGGTGTGCGGCCAGCATCTCAACAATATCGTGATCTACACGCCGTGCTTTCACGAGGGCGAGCTTGTGGCGTTCGCCGCCAACCGGGCGCACTGGGTGGATGTCGGCGGCTCGCGCGTCGGGTTCGGCTCGTACGATTCCTTCGAGATTTTCCAGGAAGGCATACAGCTTCGTTCGCTCAAGGTGTTCGACAAGGGCGTCCGCAACGATGCGGTCTGGCAGATCATCCATGACAATCTGCGCTTTCCCGAATCTTCCCTCGGCGACCTGCGTGCCCAGATCGCGGCCTGCAACATCGCCGAGCGCCGGCTCAACGAGCTCTATCGCCGATACGGTACCGAAACCATCGCGGCCTGCACCGCCGAAATCTGGAAACAGTCGGAGGCCGCGGCCCGCGCCGTGGTCGCCGGTATCCCCGACGGGGTCTACGAGGCGGAAAGCTGCCTCGACAATGACGGGGTGGTGATCGACAAGCCGCTGGTCATCAAGGCCAGGGTCACGGTCGATGGCGACAGCATGACCATCGACTATACCGGCACCAATCCCCAGGTGCGTTCGCCGCTCAATTCGGGCTCCGGCGGCGTTGCCGCGGCGCGCATCGCCTTTAAATGCCTGACCCTCCCGGATGCGCCGGTCAACGAAGGCGGGTTCCGCCCGCTGACCGTCATCTCGCCCGAAGGCACCATCCTCAATGCCAGGCCGCCCGCGGCGATCGGGCTGTGGAGCATCGCGCTGCCGACCGTGATCGACGTGATCCTCAAGGCGCTGGCGCCAGCGCTGCCGCACCGCATACCGGCGGCCCACAAGGGCGACATGGGCGGCTGCTCGTTCTACGGCTATCGCGAGGATGACGGCCGGCGGTTCCTGCTGATGAACATCATGGGCGGCGGCTGGGGCGGTCGGCCCGCGGCCGACGGCGAAAGCGCGGCGATGTCGATCTGCCAGGGCGACGTCCGCAACGCGCCCATCGAGGTGCAGGAAATGAACTATCCGTTCGTCATCGAATGCCACAAGCTGCGCACCGACAGCGGCGGGGCGGGCCAGTATCGCGGCGGGCTCGGCGTCGAAATCCGCTATCGCTGCCTGCAGGACACCATCGCCAACATCAATTTCGACCGCACGGTGGACGCGCCATGGGGGCTGCATGGCGGCCATGACGGGGCGGTCAACGAGGCCGTGATCCACCGCATCGACGGCAGCGAGGAGCGGGTCCTCAAGCAGACCAACATCCATCTGGTCGCGGGCGACCGCGTAACCTTCCTGACCGGCGGCGGCGGCGGGTACGGCGATCCGAAACGGCGCGACCGGGCCGAGCTGATCCGGGATCTGCGGACCGGGCTGGTTTCGCCCGAGGCGGCGCGCGCCGAGTACGGGCTGGAGGATCTCGGGAGCGCCGCGGAATGAGCGAGACCCCGATCAGCCCGATCCACGCGGAACGGCGCGCCCGGCTGCTGGCCGCGATGAAGGAACAGGAAGTCGATGTCATCCTGTCATGGGGCAATGCCTGGCAGAGCGATTACCTCCGCTATGTCACCGATTTTCCCGTGCTGGAAGGAGACGCCATCGCGCTGGTCATGGCCGACGGCGAGACGCATCTGATCGTCGAGGGCGAGACCGAGGCCGAGCGCGCCCGGGTCAAGTGCCCCCATCTGCAGGTCGAGGCGTCGTCCGACCTGATCGATTCCGCGCGCGCCATGCTCACCAAGTTCGGCAACCGCCGCATCGCCACGGCGCCGCGCACGCTGCTGCCGTTCGGTCTTTCGCCGGAATCGCTGGACAGGGCGGTGGAAGACGGTACGGCGCTGCTCGATTCGCTGCTGATGACAAAAACGCCGATGGAAATCGACGCGATGCGGCGTTCCAGCGAGCTCGCCGACCGCGGCTACCAGGTGTTCAGGGATGCCGCAAAGGTAGGCGTTGCCGAGTACGAGCTTGTCGCGGAGATCGAAGGGTTCCTGCGCGCCGAAGGCTGTGCCGAGAATTTCATGCTGATCGGCACGGGCGGCCAGGAGGTGCGCGGCATGCATCCGCCGGGCGAACGCCGAATCCAGGCGGGCGATCTGGTCACCACCGAGCTCAGCCCCGGGGTCGACGGCTATTTCTCGCAGATTTGCCGCACGCTGGTCGTGGGCGAGCCCAGCAAGGCGCAGATCGACGCCTTTCAGGTCTATATCGAAGCGGTTCACGCCGGACTGTCCGTGCTCAAGGCCGGCGTCACCGCTTCCGAAATCGCCAGGGCGGAAAACGACGTGTTCCGCGCCTACGGGCTCGGCAAGTACTGCACCGCCGAATACACGCGGGTGCGCGGCCACGGGCTCGGGCTGTTTCTCGACACCAAGCCGCACATTCTCGAAGACGTCGATACCGTGCTGCAGGAAGGCGCCTTCTGCATCGTGCACCCCAACACCTATCACCCGGTCGCGGGCTATATGGTGCTGGGCGATGCGTCGCTGGTGACGAAGGACGGGTACGAGACCTTCGCCGAAACGCCGCTCGAACTTCTGTCGACAGCGGCGTAGGAGAAAGGCGATGCGCAGAGGATTGCTTGCCTGGTCGGAAGAAGAAGTCCCGCGCGACGTGCTGGATGCGCGGCTCGCGCGCTGCCGTGCGGCGATGGCGGATGCCGGGCTGGACGCGCTGCTGGTCTATACGAATTTCCCGCGCCCCTCGGCCGTGTCCTGGCTCACGCATTTCGTGCCTTACTGGTCGCAGGGCGTGCTGACCATCCTCCCTGAGGGCGATCCGGTCTTTACGGTCAGCCTGTCGAAACGCGTCGGCAACTGGATCGAGGAAACTTCCTGTGTCGGCGAAATCGTCTGCACCCCCAATATCGGCCGCGCGCTCGGCGAACAGCTGACGCGGGCCGGCGCCATGAAGCGGGTCGGCGCGGTCGAGCTTGCAAAGCTGCCGGGCGACATCGTCGTCAACCTTAAATCGGTCGCGGACGGCGTCGCGCTCACCGATGCGACCGGCCTGTTCGCTTCCGTCCGCAATCCCGCCGACGCCGCCGAGATCGCGCTGACGGTGCGTGCGGCGCAAATCGCGCGCGACGCGCTGGCGCTGGCCGCGCCGAAAGGCGCGCCGGTCGATGCCTCCATCCTGTCCGACATCGAACGCGCCGCACGGATGCAGGGGTGCGAGGAAATCCTGATCGATATCGCCGAAGATCTCTCCGCCGACAGTCGTTTCCGCCGGCTCGACGGCCCCAGCGTTTTCGCGAACCGCTACGCGGTCCGCGTTTCGGTCGCCTATAAATGTCACTGGGTAAGGATCGGCCGGTCCTTCGAACAGGACGGGGACGGCCGGTCGGATGCGGTCGAAAGCCGGCTCGCCGATCCCGCTTTCCTGATGTCGGGAGAATCGCCGGACGGGTTCGAGCCGGTAGACAGTGTCGTCGAGGGCTGCGTCGGCACCGCGCCGCTGTCCGTTCTCGAAGCGCCGTCGCCGGGTTCGATCGTCAGCGTCACGCGCCGCTGGCGGGATTCAGGCGGCTACTGGCTGGTCAGCGATCCGTTGCTGCTCGGCGCGGCGGGCGACCCTAACCGACGGCTCTGACGGGCTCCGATTCGGCGACCGGATCCTTGAGGTTGAGAATCCGGCGCGCGTTGCTGTAGAGCACTTTCTCCAGATCCTCGTCCGACAGCCCGACCTGATCGAGGAATTTCAGCGCGTCCGCCGGCATCCAGCAGGGATAGTCGCTGCCGTACATGACGTGATCGACGCCGTAATATTCGATGGCGAACTTCATCCCTTCCATATGCGGCGACACGGTGTCGCTGTACATGCGCTTGAGATAGGTGCTCGGCGGCTGCGGCAGCTTCGCCTTCCTGCCGTTCTTGTCCATCCGGCCCGACTGGTAGGGCAGCGTGCCGCCGGTGTGCGACATGATCAGCTTCAGGTCGGGGTGCCGGTCCATGATGCCGGAGAACACCAGCCGCATGGCCGCCACGCTGACTTCCACCACCCGTCCGAGACTGAGGAACAGCGCACCGTCGTAACCGTCGAGCGCGTCGGCGAACACCGCGTCGGTCGGGTGCAGGAACATCGGAATGCCCCGCTTCTCGACATGATCGTAGAACGGCTCCAGCCGTTCGGCATCGATGCGAGGGTCCTGCCCGATGCTGCCCGGCAAATTGACTCCCATCAGCCCGAGCCGGTCGAGCGCGTCGTCGAGAACCTCGATCGCGGTTTCGGTGTCCTGCAGCGGCACGGCGGCGCTGGCCCAGACGCGGCCGGGATAGCGCTTCTGTGCCCCCGCCATCTCCTCGTTCCATGCGATGGCGTAGTCTTTTCCTTCGTCCGCGGGCAGTTCCGAGAAACAGACCGACATGGGGCCGATGGAGCACACCACGTCTACCCGGTGGCCGAGCGCATCCATGTGGGCGAGCTGCTCGTCGAGGTCGAACCAGGCCGGCCAGGTATTCATGACGTAATCGGCGGCCTCTTCCTGGCGCAGGTAATCGTATCCGCCCTTGCCGTCGGCAACGGCGTGGGGAAAGCCCGTGCGCTTGCAGAGCCGTTCGAAGTGCGACCGCGGCCACCAGTGAAAATGCGAATCGATGATATGCATGGCATGCTCCCGCCGGTTTCCGCCGCGATGATGGCGGAAAACGCCGCCACCGGCAATCGTGCTGGGGGTGACGCCGACAGGGACGAGCCGGCGGGTTTTCACGGTTCCATCTGCCCGGTCCGACCCTATAATGACGTTGCACCAGCCCTGACGCGGCATGGACCACAAAATAGCGGGCCCGCTCATGACTGCATCCATCCCATCTTTCCGCCGATTGCGGTCAGGCCTTGTCGCCTGCACGATGGCCGTTGCCCTGCTGTCGGCTTTTTCTGCGGCCGCCGATATCGCGGCCGGCAAGGCGGCGTTCAAGGCCGAGAACTACGACAAGGCGTTAAGCGCCTTTCGACCCGATGCGCAGGCCGGCAAGGCCGAGGCCCAGTACTGGATGGGACGACTTTACGAAGGAGGGTACGGCGTAGAGGAAGACGCCCGGGCAGCCTTCGAATGGTTTGAAAAGGCGGCCGATCAGGGTCACGCCGATGCGCAGCGCATCGTCGGCGCGTTCTATGCGTCGGGCAAGGTCGTAGGCCAGTCCCCGTCCATGGCGGCCAAATGGTATGCGCGCGCGGCCGAGGCCGGCAACGTCAAGGCGATGCGGAATCTTGGGAGCATGCACCTCGACGGCAGGGGCGTTAAGCGTGACATAAAGAAAGCGATATCGCTGTTCGAGAAAGCCGCCGCCAAGGGGTACGGAAAGGCGATGCGGAATCTCGGCTACATTTACTATTTCGGCGAAGGGGTCCCGCGCGACACGAAAAAGGCGGCCGAATATTTCGCCGCCGCGGCGAAGGCCGGTTCAAGCCGCGCCAAGTACGATATCGGCCGGCTGTACTATCGGGGCGACGGGGTCGAGCGCGATCTCAAACGCGCCGCAACCCATTTCATGGAAGCCAGCCGCGAAGGCGAGGCGATGGCGCAGATTTTTCTCGGCCGCATGTATATGCGCGGCGAAGGGGTGAAGCGCGACCGGCAGGAAGCCTATTTCTGGCTGACGCTGGCCGCCGCGGAGGAGCCTGACAAGACGAAGTTTCTGCTGGAGAGCCTGGAGAGCGCCCTCAGCGGCGACCAGGTCGCGGCCGCCACGGAGCGCGCAAAAAAATTCCGCCCGGAATAGGGCGGAATTTCTTCAGGCGTCACCGGCGCGAGAACCTTATCGAGCAGCCGTCACGGTTTTACCGCCGGGCAGTTGAGCGGCTGCGGCGGCCGCGATGCGCCCTGCGGGCACAGAAAGTTGCAGGCGCCGTAATTGGAGGACGACTTGCTTCCCGAGGCGGCGAATTTTTCCCAGGTGTCGCACTTGTCTGAAATCTGGAACGACGGAGAGGTCCATTCGACGTTGCGGGCGACGTAAAAACACGCGTCGCGGCCCTTGGCTCGTGTGTCCTCGTACCAGTTCTTGCAAATGGCCGTGTCGGTTTTGCTCATTTCGGCAACGGCCGCGGTCGGCGCGGCGATCGCTATCGCAAGGCCGAGAAAAAGAAATAACGGAACTGTTCTGTGCATCGCTTGGTCCTTCGCGACTGATATGGCTCCCCACGGGTAGCGGCGCCCCGAGACAGTCGGGATACCGCCACGCGGCGCAAAGGTTAACCGATTGGCGTCTTAAAGAAAACAGGGTCTAAGCCCTCTCGGCGACGGGGCCCCAATATGGACTCGGGCCCGCCTCCCGCCTATCGTCCTGTCCCGTTCTACCGTCCTGCCGCAGGAGATCCCCATGGCGCGCTATACGACCCTTTCTTACGACGCGATGACCGACGAGCAGAAATCGGTTCATGACGACATCGTCGAATCGCGCGGCCGTGTCGGCGGGCCGTTTCCCGTCATGCTGCACAATGCAGGCCTCGCTTCGGCGTCGCAGCGGCTGGGCGGCTACGCACGGTTCGAATCGCAGATCGAGGCGCGGCTGCTGGAATTCGCCGCGTCGATTCTCGCCCGCTACTGGGGCGCCCATGTCGAATGGGTGGCGCATACCAGGCTTGCGGCGGAGGCCGGGCTCGATGCCGCTGTGATCGATGCGCTGCGCGACGGTCGCGATCCCGATTTCGCCAACGCGGACGAAGCAACGGTCTATCGCTTCCTCATGATGCTGCTGGAGACATCGCGGGTCGACGATGCGACGTTCGATGCCTGCCTTGACGTCCTCGGCCTGCGCGGGGTGATCGATCTGATGGCGGTCGTCACGCATTACACCGTCGTCAACATGACGCTCAACGTGTTCCACGTACCGGCGCCGGAAGGCGCGGAAACCCCGGCCTTCGGACCCGGCCGCGACCTGTCGAAACGGAAGGCGCCGATGCGGTCCGGCCCCGCGCGCACGGCGCGGATCGACCCGCTGGCGCGCGAAGACATGGACGAAGAACAGGGCGCGGCCTTTGACGAGGTGGCGGCAAAGGGCGGCAGGCTGGGCGGGCCGAACGGTCTCTATATCCGGGTGCCGGTCCTGTTCCGTCTGCACCAGGCAGTCGGCAACTATCTGCGCCAGGGGCACCTGACGCCGCGCTTGCGCCAGCTCGCGGCGATCGTCGCCGCGCGTCACTGGAACGGCGCCTATGCCTGGGGCGCGCAGGCGCGCGATGCGCTCAAGGCCGGCGTGTCACCGGAAATCGTCGACGCCATCAACCAGCGGCGGACGCCGGTTTTCGACGACGAGGACGACCGCGTCGCGTACGAGGCCGCGGTGGAGATCGCCGATACCGGCACGCTGTCGGATGCGTCGTTCGAGGCGGCGACGCAGCAGCTCGGCTTCAACGTGCTGCTGGATATCGTCGCCATGACCAGCTTCTACGCCGCCGTCTCGCAATGCGTCAGCGTGTTCGAAGTCGCACCGCAGGCGGCGTTCCCGGTTCAGATGGTCCGGGATTGAAGGTTCCGGGTTCGGCGTCCGGCGGCGTTATTTCCGCTTCGCCTCGTAAGCGGCGATTGCCTTCTTGAGCGTGTCGTATTCCTCGCAGCCGAAGAAACAGGCCGAGTCGAGCACCTTGAGCCGCTCTTTCGCTTTCTCCAACTGGCCCGTTTCAAGGTACAGCTCGCCGATATATTCGTTGGCGCCGCGATGCTCGGGCTTGATCGCCAGCGCTTTCCGATAGGCGGCAAGCGCCTTGTCGAACTGTTTCAGCTTGCGATAGCTGTAGCCCATGTAGTTCAGCGTATCGGCGTCGCGCTGGTCCTCGGCCAGCGCCTTTTCGAGGTGCTGCAGCGCTTTCGCGTATTCTCCCGATTTGACGGCCTTGACGCCGAATTCGTAATTGCCGGGGGGCCGTTCCGGCGCCAGGGACGGGGCGGGTCCGGCCGCCCAGGCGGCTGTGCCCGCGAGGCAGAGCGTGAGCGTCAGTATCGATCTGATCGTCATCGTCTTCTCCTTCCAGTTCGGGATTACCCGTACCCCCCGCACCCGCCGAAAACCGATTATCGGAACCCGTTCTCCAGCAGGTCGAGAAACGCATCCTTGCTCACCCCGCCAAGCCCCATCCGGTCCAGCGTCAGCGCGTCGGCGCGCAGGTCCCGACCGAGCGCGACCGAGGCGAGGTGGATGATGTGATCGATGGTCGGCGTCGGCACGCCGGCGAGGCGGCCGAGTTCGGAATAGATCACGTGGCCGAACGGCACGTCTTCGAGAAAGTATCGGTGTTCGAGCTGCGGCGGCGCGGGGATCCATTTGTCGGGTTCGGACTGGTGGAACGCCTCGTAAGCGATGCCGGCGTCGCGCGCCGCGTCGGTAGTGTAGCCCATGGTCCAGAACAGCTCGACGAACGGCATGGTCTTTGCGCCGAGCGCTTTCGCGACAAGGAGCCGCTCCGCGTCCACCGTATCGATCAGCCGGCCGACCGAGGGCGTGATGCCGTCGTAATAATGGCGGAAATCGCCGCCGGTGGCCTCGACCCGACCGGCATTGGCGAGGAAGGCCGGCGGGTGGTGGATCGCGTTGCCATAGGGGAAGACGGTCTCCAGCACGTTGGAAAAGGCGGCGACCGCCGGATAGACGGAAGAGACGATCCCGTGCAGCCGTTCGGTCTCCTTGCCCGGGAAGCCGCCGAACACCATGAAATCCGACACCCGGCTGATGCGGCAGTCGACCGGGCCGGTGCGGCGGCACAGGTAAGGCAGCGTCGCGGTCTCGCAATAGACCGGATTCTCGATGCCGCAGTCGCGCAGCACGTGCGGGATCAGCATCAGCGTGTGGCCGGGCGAGACGAACAGGGTCTGTTCTTCGGTCAGGTGCGCGGCGGCGGCCCTGATCCATTTTTCATGCAGGTGGGCGGGACTCACCACCATGACAAGCTCCGCGCCGTCCATCGCTTCCGCCGCATCGGCGGTGATGACCGGGATCGGCGCGAACCCCTTGCCGAACGGGGCGTCGTAATTGATGCCGCCGATTTCCTGCAGGGGCGCCAGCGCGGACTGGTCCTGGCTGTAGAGCCGGATCTCGAACCCGAGTGTCGAAAGATGCGCCGCCGCCGACGTGCCGCCGCCGCCCGCGCCGAAAATGGCGATGCGTTTCACCGGACCTTCCGGAAGAGCCGCGCTCATGCGCCCTGCTCCACGAAGCGGGCGAGGTCTTTCGCCCCGATCCCCGCAAGCCCCATGCGCTCCAGCGTCAGCCCGTCGCGGGCGAAGTCCAGCCCCATCATGGAGGACGCGACATGGATCAGCCCGTCGATGGTCGGCGTATCGACGCCCGCGAGGTCGCCGAATGCGGCAAACGGCACCAGCCCGTACCCGACATCCTCGTGCATGTATCGGTGATCGAGAGAGGGCGGGCTTTTGATCGCCTTGTTCGGTTCGGATTCGACGCAGGCGCGCGAAATATCGCCGGATTCCATCGCGGCCCGTGTCGTCAGCCCGGCCTGATGAAAATTCTCCAGAAAGCTCGCCGACGGCACGCCGAGCGCAGTCGCCACCGCCAGCCGTTCGTCGTCGACCGCCTTGGTTACGCGCCCGACTGCGGGCGTGATGCCTTCGCGGTAGAACAGGAAATCGCCGCCGGTGTCCTCGATCCAGCCCGCATTCATCACCATGCCGGGTACGTGAAAGACCGCGTTGATGTTGGTGAGCCCGGTTTCCAGCACCGAGGAAACCGGCACGATTTCCGGGTAGAGCGGCTTGATGAGCGCAAACATCTCGCCGGCGTATTTTCCCGGAAAACCGCTGAATTTCAGCTTTTTCGTCCAGGAGAAGATATCGACCTCGGCAGGACCGGTCTTGCGGCAAATGTAAGTAAGCGTCACGGTTTCGCCGGTTCTGATCTCGTCCGCGTAGCCCGCCCGGCGCAGCTCATGCACGAAATGCAGCCCGCCGCCGGTATGTCCCGGATTGACGAATACCGGTATTCCGGGATGCAGAATGGGGGCCAGCGCCTCCGCGTAATGGCGGTGCGCCACAGACGGCACGGCCAGCATCACCAGATCGGCCCCGTCGACTGCCGCCGCGACATCCGTCGTCAGCAGATCGATCGGAAACAACCCCTCCTGCACCCCCTTTGCCCGGATGCCGCCCTGCTCGCGCAGCGGCGCCAGAGACTCATCCCGCCTGGCATGCAGCCGCACCGAATAGCCACGCGCACCGAGATCGGCGGCAGCGGCGCATCCGCCGTGACCCGCTCCGAGCACCGCGATCGTTTGAACCGTCACGAACTTCTCCGCATCAATTTTCTCTTCCGGTCTCCGCCGCTGCTTTGCGGGACCTCCAAACGGCGGTATTGTCGGGCAAGAAGTTCCATCCATCAACCGCCCGGCCCGTCCCTTGTCCAGCACCCCCGCAGTCCACGCGCCGCAACCGGACCCGCTGACGCCGGAACGGGCCGCGGAAACCGCGCAACGACCGCTCGCCGAACTCATGACGGCGGCGGCTGCGCTGCGCGATCTGGGACATGACGAGCGGATTTCCTATTCGCGCAAGGTGTTCATTCCGCTGAGCCGCCTGTGCCGCGATGTCTGCGCCTACTGCACTTTCGCGAAATCGCCCTCGCAGGTCGCCTCTCCCTACCTCTCTCCTTCGGAGGTTCTCGATATCGCGCGGGCGGGCGCGGCGGCGGGGTGCAAGGAAGCCCTGTTCACCCTCGGCGACCGGCCGGAGGCCCGCTACGCCGCGGCGCGCGACGCGCTCGACGCCCTCGGATACGACTCGACCATCGCTTACCTTGCCGCCATGTGCCGGCTGGTGTTCGAGGAAACCGGTCTGCTGCCGCACGCCAATCCCGGCACGATGACGCGGGACGAGATCGAAACGCTCAGGCCGGTAACCGTCTCGATGGGCATGATGCTCGAATCCGTTTCCGCCCGCCTGTGCGAAAAGGGCGGGCCGCATCACGGATCGCCCGACAAGGATCCGGCCGTCAGGCTCGCCACGCTGCGGGCGGCGGGCGAGGCACGGGTTCCCTTTACCACCGGCATTCTGATCGGCATCGGCGAAACCCGCGGGGAACGGCTCGACGCGCTGTTCGCGATCCGCGACGCGCAGGACGCGTTCGGCCATATCCAGGAAACCATCGTTCAGAATTTCCGCGCCAAGCCCGACACGCGCATGGCGGCGTCCGACGACGCCGAACTCGACGACCTGCTCTGGACCGTCGCCATGGCCCGGCTGATCCTCGGGCCCGACGCCAACATCCAGGCCCCGCCCAATCTCAGCCCCGGTGATTATCCGAAGCTGATCGATGCCGGGATCAACGACTGGGGCGGTATCTCGCCGGTGACCGACGACCACGTTAACCCCGAGGCGCCCTGGCCGGAAATCGACACGCTGGCACGCCATACCGCCGCGCGCGACAGGACGCTCGTCGAACGGCTCGCGCTTTACCCCGCCTGGGCGAACCAGCCCGACAGATGGCTTGCGCCGGAAATGGCGACCGCCATACGCCACCGTACGGTCGCCGACGGGCTGGCGCGGACCGACGGCTGGACCCCCGGGATCGAAGTCGCTCCGCCCGTCATGGCCGCGTACCGCGCGCGGCCCTCGCGCGATATTGTCGACATCCTCGATCGGGCGGCCGACGCCGCGCGGCTGGACGAGCCCGACATCGCCCGGCTGTTCTCGGCCCGCGATGCGGATTTCGAAATCGTTTGCGAGACCGCTGACCGGCTGCGGCGCGACGCGGCGGGCGATACGGTCACGTATGTCGTGAACCGCAACATCAACTACACCAATATCTGCCGGTACCGCTGCACCTTCTGCGCTTTCTCCAAGGGGCGCGGTCGTACCGCGCTGCGCGGGCCGGCCTACAATCTCGACCTTGAGGAAATCGCCCGGCGCACGGCGGAAGCCGCGGCGCGCGGCGCAACCGAAATCTGCCTTCAGGGCGGCATCCATCCGGACTTCACCGGCGAGACCTATCTCGAAATATGCCGGGCGGTATGCGATGCCGCGCCGGGCATTCACGTTCATGCGTTTTCTCCGCTGGAGGTCAGTCACGGCGCGGCAACGCTCGGGCTGTCGGTCGGGGCGTTTCTCGAAAGGCTGATCGATGCGGGGCTCGGCTCCCTGCCCGGTACGGCGGCGGAAATCCTCGACGACGACATGCGCAAGATCCTGTGCCCCGACAAGCTTTCGGTTGCGGAATGGCTCGGCGTGCTCGAAACCGCGCACGGGCTCGGTCTTGGAACGACGGCGACCATCATGTTCGGCGCGGTCGAACACCCGGTTCACTGGGCGCGTCACCTGCTGCATTTGCGCGATCTGCAGGAGCGCACCGGCGGCATAACCGAGTTCGTACCGCTGCCGTTTGTCCACATGGAGGCGCCGCTCTACCGGCAGGGCCGCGCCCGCAAGGGGCCCGACTGGCGCGAAGCGATCCTGATGCACGCGGTCGCGCGGATCGCGTTGCATGGCCTGATTCCCAACATCCAGGCGAGCTGGGTCAAGATGGGGCCGGCGGGCCTGTCGGCCTGCCTTGGCGCGGGCGTCAACGATCTCGGCGGGACGCTGATGAACGAGAGCATTTCCAGCGCGGCCGGCGCGGGTTTCGGTCAGGAATTTTCCGAAGACGCCATGCGGTCGATCGCCGAAGCCGCGGGCCGACCCGCGCAGCAGCGCACGACCCTTTACCGGCCCGTCACCATTCCCCATGCCGTCGCGGCGGCGGAGTAGCGAACCATGTCATTCGAAAAAAGCACCATCGCGGTGATCGGCGGCACCGGCAAGCAGGGCTACGGGCTCGCCTTGCGGTGGGCGGCCGCCGGCCATGACGTCATCGTGGGATCGCGCGACGCGGTCCGTGCGAAACAGGCGGCGGCCGAAATCGAGGCGCGGGGCGTCGTCGGCAAGGTTGCCGGGGCGGACAATGTCGCGGCCGCCGAGGCCGCCGGGATCGTCGTGCTCGCCGTTCCCTTCGCGGCGCAGGAAGCGACCATCGCGCCGCTTAAGGACGCGGTCGCGGGCAAGCTGGTGGTCGACGTGACGGCGCCGCTGGTGCCGCCCAGGGTCGGGACCGTGCAGCTGCCCGAGGGCGGTTCGGCGGTTCTCAATACGCAACGTATCCTGGGAGAGGCCGCCATCGTCGTCGCCGCTTTCCAGAACATCGCCGCCCAGCATCTTGCCGATCTCGACCATGACATCGAATGCGATGTCCTGGTGTGCGGCGACAAGCGCGCGGCCCGCGATACCGTCATTCAGCTCGCCGCCGACGCCGGGATGACCGGCTGGCATGCCGGGCCGCTTGCCAACGCGGTGGCGGCGGAGGCCATGACGGCGGTGCTGATCTCGATCAACCGGCACCACGGGATTCCGGGCTCAGGCATCCGCATCACCGGCACGCCGCAAGCCGAAGAATGACGGCGTCTGCAACGCGGCTTTCGGTTGTCGCGCCGGGCGGGTTCCCGCTGGTGGCGCCAGGCGACGATCTCGCGGCCCTGATCGTCCGCGCGCTGGAGGAGTCCGGAGAGACGCTGGCCGATGGCGACGTGCTGGTGGTCGCGCAGAAGATCGTATCGAAATCGGAGAACCGCTATCGCCTTCTGGAGGAAATCGAGCCTTCCGACCGGGCCAGGGAAATTGCCCTCATCACCGACAAGGACCCGAGACTGGTCGAGCTGATCCTTTCCGAATCGAGCGAGATCGTCCGGCATCGCAGGGGCGTGCTGGTGGTGGCGCACCGGATCGGCATCGTGATGGCCAATGCCGGCATCGACGCGTCCAACGTCGAACCGGCGCCCGGCGGCGGCACGCGGGTCCTGCTGCTGCCGGAGGATCCCGACCGTAGTGCCGCAGGTCTGCACGCGGCACTGGGCCGGGCGACCGGTGCGGATGTGGCGGTGGTGATCAACGACTCCGTCGGGCGCGCGTGGCGCAACGGCACGGTCGGTATCGCGCTCGGCTCCGCCGGGCTGCCGGCGCTCAACGATCTCAACGGAACGCCCGACCTGTTCGGCCGACTGCTGCAGGCGAGCCAGGTCGGGCTCGCCGACGAGCTCGCTTCAACCGCGTCTCTGGTGATGGGGCAGGCGAACGAAGGGCGACCGGTCGTTCTCATCAGGGGCATCGTCGGCGCGGTCACCGGCGCGGCTGCGGGCGAAGGCGCGGCTAGCGACCTGATCCGCCCGCGCGAACAGGATTTGTTCCGATGACGGGGCTTTCATGATTCTGGCGCTGGCCGGCGGGGTCGGCGGCGCGAAGCTGGCCCACGGGCTTGCGCGCGTCCTCGACCCGTCCGGTCTCGTCATTGCGGTCAACACGGCGGACGATTTCCGTCATCTCGGGCTCCACATCTCGCCCGATCTCGACTCGGTCATGTACAAGCTGGCCGGGCTCAACGATGAGGTTCGCGGCTGGGGCCAGCGCGACGAAACCTGGCAGTTCATGGAAATGCTGGGGCGGCTCGGCGGCGAGGACTGGTTCAATCTCGGAGACAGGGATCTTGCGATCCACATGGTGCGGACCCGGCGCCTCATGGCGGGCGAGTCGCTGACCGAAGCGACAGCCGGTCTGTGCCGGACGCTCGGGATAGAGCATGTGATCGCGCCGATGAGCGACGATCCGGTCGCGACAATGATCGAAACCGATGACGGGGTCCTGCCGTTCCAGCACTGGTTCGTCCGTCTGCGCTGCGAACCGCCGGTGTGCGGCGTTTCCTTCGAGGGCGCGGCCGAGGCACGTCCGTCGCCGCCGGTTGCCGCTGCCCTGGCACGCGACGACCTCGAGGCCATTGTGCTGTGCCCGTCCAACCCGTTCGTGTCGATCGATCCCGTTGCCGCGGTGCCCGGCATCGGCGAAGCGCTGGCCGGCCGAAAGGTTCCGCTGGTCGCCGTCTCTCCCATCATCGGCGGCGCGGCGGTGAAGGGTCCCGCCGCCGACATGATGGCGCAGCGCGGCCTGCCGGTTTCGCCAGTGGGGGTCGCGCGCTATTACGACGGCCGCATCGACGGGCTGGTGATCGACGAGGCAGACGCGAAGCTTGCCGCCGATGTCGAGCGGGAAGGCGTGAAAACGCTCGTTACGGCGACGTTGATGAAAACCGCCGATGACGAAGCGCGTCTCGCCGAGGAAACGCTCGCATTCGCGTGCCGCCTGTCCGGCTGACGGTCAGCGCAGCGTCACGTATTTCTCGGGCTCGAAGGCGTCGACCTGGATGACCTCCAGGGCCGCCTTGTTGGCGGCGGCGAGAACGGCGTGTTCATTGTCGGAAATCACGCCTGCGGCGAGCGCCGCCGAAGCCATCTCCTGTTTCGTCCCGCCTGCGATCGCGCCGGCGCGCTGGGAATCGCGCACCTTGTTTTCGATGGGCCGCGCCGCCACGACTTTCTTCAGCGTCGCCTCCAGCGCGCCGAGGCCAGGCTCGTCGTCGCGCGGCACGTAGATGTCGCCGGTCAGCGCACGCCGCAATTCGCCGTCTTCCAGCAACCCGCTGGAAACCGAGGCGGTCAGCCGGTCGTCGGGCCCGCGCTGGCGCGACCGCCAGCCGAACACGAGCGCGCGGACGACAAGCTGAAGCGCGCATCCGGGCAGGTTGTCGATGACGCCGCGAAGCGCCTCGTCGATTTCCCTGAGGGCGTGCGCCATCGCCCAGCGCATGGCATCGGCGTCGCGCAAATTGCAGCCTTCGTCATGGAACCGCTTGAGCGTGGCGGATGCCAGATAGAGCCAGGACAGGGCGTCGGCCAGCCGGCCGCTGGTCGCCTCGCGCCGTTTCAGGCTGCCCCCGTAGACGAGCAGAGCGATATCGGAGGTCGCCGCGAACATCGCGCTGTAGCGCGTCAGGTCGCGGAACAGCGGTGCGGTCGCGCCGGCCACGGGGGGACGGATCAGAAGGCCGAATGTCAGGTTATCGACCGCGGTACGCGCGAGGTTGCGGAAGGCGAAACTGACATGGCCGAAGAATGCGCGGTCGAACCGGGCAAGGTCGCGCGCACCCACCGATTCTATCTCGTCCAGCACGAACGGGTGCGAGCGGATCGCTCCCTGCCCGTAGATGATCATCGATCGCGTCAGGATGTTGGCGCCTTCGACCGTAATCGCGACCGGGATGGCGGCGTAGGCGCGGCCCAGTATGTTGCGCGGCCCGCGGCAGATCGCCGCGCCCGCCTGGATGTCCATCGCGTCGTTGACCGCGCGCCTCATCGCCTCGGTCAGGTAGGCCTTGACGATCCCGGTCAGCACGGCCGGTTTTTCGCCCGCATCCACTGCCGCGCAGGTCAACGTCCGGGCGGCGTTCATCAGATAGGTCGTGCCGGCGATGCGCGCCATCGCCTCACCGACCCCCTCGAACCGGCCGATCGGCAGGCGGAACTGTTCGCGCACCGTGCCGTAGGCGCCGATCGCCCGCACTGCGAGCTCGGACGCGCCCACCGAGAGCGACGGCAGGGAAATCGAGCGGCCGGCGGCAAGCGCCTCCATCAGCATGCGCCAACCCTGTCCGATGCCGTCCTTGCCGCCGATCACCGCGTCGAGCGGCACGAAGACGTCGCGTCCGAAGATCGGCCCGTTCTGGAACGGTACCCCCATCGGATCGTGCCGGTTGCCGATCTCGACCCCGGGCGTTTCGCGCGGGATCAGCGCGCAGGTGATGCCGAGATCTTCATTCCCGCCCAGCAACCCGTCCGGGTCGGTCATGCGGAAGGCCAGCCCGACGACGGTGGCGACAGGGGCGAGCGTGATGTAGCGCTTGGTCCAGTTGATACGGACGCCGAGCACTTCCTCGCCCTCCCAGTTTCCGTGGCAGAGGACGCCGATGCTGGTGGTGGACGCTGCGTCGCTGCCGGCGGTGGGCTCGGTCAGGGCAAAGCAGGGCAACTCCTCGCCGCTGGCGAGGCGCGGCAGATAGTGGGTTCTCTGCGCTTCGGTGCCGTAATGGATCAGCAGTTCGCCGGGGCCGAGCGAATTCGGCACCATGACGGTTACGGCGACGGTGCCGCTGCGGCTGGCCAGCTTGGTCACCACCGCCGAATGAGCCAGCGCGGTAAACCCGAGCCCGCCATACGCCTTCGGAATGATCATGCCGAAGAACCGGTTGGCACGGAGGAACGCCCACACCTCCTCCGGGATCGCGCGCTCCTGGTTGATACGCCAGTCGTCGATCATGGCGCAGACCTCCTCGACCGGCCCGTCGAGAAACGCCTGTTCCTCCTCGGTCAGTTTTGGCGCGGGGAAATCGAGCAGTTTCCGCCAGTCGGGCGCGCCGGAGAACAGCTCGCCGTCCCACCAGACGGTGCCTGCTTCAAGAGCGGTGCGTTCCGTCTCGCCGACCTGAGGAAGGATGCTGCCGACCCAGCGCATCAGCGGCGCCGATACGATCGTCCGGCGAAGCGGCGTCGCGGCCAGCAGGACCGCGGCGGCGGCCAGAAGCCCGGCAACACTCCAGAACGCCGTCGCGTTTTCGATGCCCGAGGCGGCCCAGGCGACGATCCATGATGCGGCGAACAGGGACCAGGCGAGATAGCCCCGTCCGGCATAGAGCAGGGCCGCCAGCAGAAACGCGCCGGCCACGGGGATAAGACAGGGGAGCAGCTGGGTCATGGATGCATCTTCGGTTCCGTTTCGGGCGTGTCCTCGTACCAGGTGAGTTCGCGGTGATCGAACCCGCTGGCCAGGGTGGGCTTGATGATCTCGAAATAGGGCGACAGGTCGAAATCGCGCGGCGCATACAGGCTGTGGTGCCGGATATGCAGGATCTGCTTCGCCGGTTCGCTGTCGCTTTCCCGGATATTCGGCAGGATCGGATACTGGATCGACTGGAACGCCTGGGCGATCAGGGACGAACAGATCGCCCGGGTCGGATCGCCGCTGCCCAGCTCCAACATGCGGCGCCGCCAGCGCACCGGCACCGGCGGGGTGGGGAGCAGATAGCGGGCGAGATCGAAAATGTTTTTCAGATCGTATTCCAGCCCGATTTTCGAAATCATGAAATCGACGATCGCCTTGCGTTCGGCGTCGTCGACTCCGAACGGCCGGCAGATCCGCGTGTTGTAGTTCCGATAAGTGCCGAGCGGCACCGCGATAACGCCTTTCTTCAGGTCGGCCTCGATCAGCATGCCGCCATCGCGCGGATCTTCCGGCGGCCCGAGGGCATCGCCGACATAGAACGCGGCGTGCGACCAGGTCGATTGTGTGAGGTACTTGATGGCGGTGGCGATGCGGCTGTCTCCTTCGACCAGCAGGATGTCGCCGGGCCGCATGATGCGCCGCAGCCGGCGGATCGGCGTGATCGCGAACGGTGTGTATGAGCTTCCCGACTTTTCAAGATAGTCGGCGAGGGCAGCACTGAGCTTCCGTCTCAGGGTTTCCAGCATGCTTCGGTTCCCCGGTCCTTAGTTCCGAAGGGGTTTTCCTGTCGCCAGCATATGACGGATGCGGGCGATTGTCGGCGACGTACAGGCTAGACGCGAGAATTCCCGTTTTTCCAGCGCCAGCAAATCGTCTTCCGAAAGGGTCTCCGTCACATCCGTGTCGCCGCCGCTCAGCACCGTGGCCAGCGCGCCGGCCACGGTAACGTCGTGCGGCGTCGCGAGCCCGCGCTTGCGGAAACCGTCGACCGCCATCGACAGCGCGGCCTTTGCCGACCGGCCCGGCAGCGAAAGCTCGATCGGATCGGGCGGGGCGTAGCCCTCGGCCAGCGCCAGCACCTTCGCCCTGGCATCCGCCAGCAGCCGGTCGCGGTTCATCGTGATGCCGTCCTCATCGCGCAGGAAAGCGTGGTCGCGCGCTTCGAAGGCCGACTTCGCCACGGTGGCGACGCTGACGGTCTCGAACGCCCTGGAGATGGGCGGCATTGGCCCGCCGGGCCGGTTCCTGTCGGCCCACCGGCGGGTCAGCAATTCCTTGCAGCCGCCCCATCCGGGGACAAGCCCGACGCCGGTCTCGACCAGCCCGATATAGCTCTCGGCATGGGCCTGCACGGCGTCGCAATGCAGCAGGATTTCGCAACCCCCGCCGAGCGCCATGCCGGACGGCGCGCCGACCACCGGGAAGGGCGCGTATTTGAGGGACCCGTATGCGCCCTGTCCCTTTCCGACCAGCCAGCGGACAAGAAAGCCGGCGCGAAGAAAAGCGAGCGGGAGCAGCAGGCCGATATTGGCCCCGACAGAGAAATTGCGCGCCTCGTTATGAATCACGAGTCCCCGGTAACGGCCCGGGACGATTGCAACCGCCTTGCGGATCATGGCGAGCGCGCCGAGCCCGAGTGCGTTCATCTTGCTGTGGAATTCGAGACACAGCACGCCGTCGCCGATATCCCACAGCGAGGCCGCCCGGTTCTTCGCAACCGGTTGCGATTTCCGTCTGATATCGGACAGAAGGAGCGTGCCGTCCGGGCGCGGCAGGTCGCGGTATGTTCCGTCGGTCGCGAAATAGCGAAGCCGGCCGTCTTCCTCGCGATAGAATTTCCCGTCGCCGACGGCATCCAGCAGCGGCGGCGTGTCCAGCCCGTCGGCCCTGAGCCGTTCCGCGAACCAGGCCGGTCCGAGACGGTCGATCAGCTCGAACGGCCCCCATCTCCAGTTGTAGCCGAGCCGCATCGCTTCATCGATCGCGGCGATATCGTCGGCGATTTCGGGCACCAGCGATGCCGCGTAGGCCAGGGTGCGCGACCAGACCTGCCAGGCGTACTGGCCGGCCGGCTCGGAATGTTCCAGCATCGCGCGGAGGCCGTTCTTCTCGCCGGCTTTGACGCTGTCGAGCTTTGGCCGCGCCGCCGGCGCGTATTCGCCGGTCCCGAGGTCGAGCGCTTCCTTCACCCGTTCGCCGGATTCGTCGTTGAGCCGGTAAAACCCGCCCTTGCCCTTGCGGCCGGTATAGCCGTCGGCGATCAGCTTTTCGATCAGCTCGTGCTCGCGATAGATCGCGTGGAACGCGTCGCTTTCGGGCAGCGCGCCGGCGAGGCCCTTGAGCACGTGCGGCATCAGGTCGAGCCCGACCATGTCGATCAGCCCGAACACGCCGGTGCGCGGAATGCCGGCGGGCCGTCCCATCGCCGCGTCCGCCTCTTCCACGGTGATGCCGCGATCCATCGCCTGCGTCACCGCGCATTGCAGCCAGTAGGTTCCGATCCGGTTGGCGATGAAGCCCGGCGTGTCGTGGCAGGGAACCACGCTCTTGCCCATCCTCCTATCCGCGAAGGCGCGGATCGCGGCGACGGCGTCGTCGCGCGTCGCGGGTCCGGCGACGATTTCCAGCAGCCGCATGTAGCGCGGCGGGTTGAAGAAATGGGTGATCATGAAGTCGCGCGCGAACGCATTGCCCATGCCGTCGGTCAGCACCGAGAGCGGCAGGGTCGAAGTGTTGGACGACACCACCGATCCCTGCTTCCGCACGGCGTCGATTTTCCGGTAGAGGTCCTGCTTGATGTCGGCCCGTTCGATCACCGCCTCGATGATCCAGTCGCGATCGGCGAGCCTGTCCAGATCGTCCTCGATATTGCCGGGCGTAACGCGCTTCGCGAATGTGCGATGCATGAAGGGCGCGGGGTCGGCCCTGAGCATGCGCGCGATGGCGCCTTCGGCTATTTCGTTCCGGTTGGCGGCGCCGTCCGGCACGATATCGAGCAGCAGCACGTCGGCGCCCGCGTTGGCGGCATGGGCGGCGATGCCCGCGCCCATCACGCCGGCGCCGATCACCGCGATCTTTTCGATCTTGCTCAAGAGGCTGCTTCCAGGATGGTGGCGATGCCCTGCCCGCCGCCGATGCACTGGGTCGCCAGCGCATAGCGCCCGCCGGTGCGTTTGAGCAGCTGCGCCGCCTTGCCGGTGATGCGCGCCCCGGTCGCGCCGAGCGGGTGGCCGAGCGCGATGGCCCCGCCGTCGAGATTGATCTTCGCTTCGTCGAGACCGAGCTCGCGGATGCAGGCGATGGACTGCGACGCGAAGGCTTCGTTGAGCTCGATTACGTCGATTTCGTCGAGCGATATGCCGGCGCGCTGCACCGCCTTCCGCGTCGCGGCAACCGGGCCGATTCCCATGATCTCCGGCGCGCAGCCGGCGACGGACGCGGCGCGCACGTAGGCGAGCGGCTCCAGCCCGCTGGATTTCGCATACGCCGCGCTGCACACCAGAGTCGCCGCCGCGCCGTCGGTCAGCGGCGACGCTGTCCCCGCGGTGACCGTGCCGTTTTCGTCGAACGCCGGCTTCAGCCCGGCGAGGGCTTCGGCCGTCGTATCGGGACGGAGACAGCCGTCCTTGTCGATTGTTCCGCCCTTGCCGGCAATCGGCACGATTTCCTCGTCGAGCCGGCCCTCCCTCTGCGCCGCTGCCGCCTTGCGCTGGCTTTCCACCGCGAACGCATCCTGGTCGTTGCGCGCGATGCCGTATTTCCGGGCAAGGTTCTCGGCGGTCTCGCCCATCGAGATATAGGCCTGCGGATAGCGGGCGTAGAGCTCGGGGTTGGGCAGCGGGTTAAAGCCGCCCATCGGGATGCGCGTCATCGATTCCACCCCGGCGCAGACAAACGCCTCGCCCGCGCCGATGGCGATGGCGCCCGCCGCCATGTGGATGGCGTACATCGACGAGCCGCAGAACCGGTTGACCGTCGCGCCCGCAACCGATTGCGGCAGCCCGGCGATAAACCCGACCAGCCGCGCCACGTTGAAGCCCTGCTCGCCCTCGGGGAAGGCGCAGCCCAGGATCAGGTCTTCGACATCGTCCGCATTTGCGCCCGTGCGCGCCATCAGGGCGGAAACGGTCTGCGCCGCCAGATCATCGGGGCGGACCTTCGCCAGCGCGCCGCGTTCGGCGAAGGTGAAGGGCGAGCGCGCATAGCCCGCGATCACGATATCGGTCATTCGCTGTTTCCCTTTTCCTGTGCGGAGCGGCGCGCTTCCTCTTCCGCCGCCAGCTCTTTTTTCGACAGCTTGCCGATTGTCGTCACCGGCAGTTCGTCGCGAAACTCGATATGGTCCGGCATCTCGATGGGCGACAGACAGCCCTTCAGATATGTCAGCAATTCGTCGGCGGTCAGGGCCGCGCCCGCCTTCAGCACGACGAACGCCTTGGGCGCCTCGCCGCGATACTCGTCCGGCACGCCGATCACGGTGACCTGGCGCACCGATTCGTGGCTCTGGATCGCATCCTCGATCACCCGCGGATAGACATTGTAGCCGCCGCACAGGATCACGTCCTTCAACCGGTCGACCAGATAGAGATAGCCGTCCGCATCGACATAGCCGATATCGCCGGTGTGAAACCGCCCGTCGATCAGCGATTTCGCCGTCGCCTCGGGATTCCGCCAGTAGCCCGCCATGACCTGCGGGCCGCGAATGCAGACCTCGCCCTTTCTGCTGTCTTTCCCGCCCTGCGGCAGCGGATCGTAAGGCGGCTCGGGCGTGCGGATTTCGATGGTCGTTCCCGGGATCGCCTTGCCGGCGGAGTTCTCGCGGTGCGACCCGTCGAACGGGTTGCAGGTGACGACCGGCGAACATTCGGTCAGCCCGTACCCCTCGACCAGCGGGCAGCCGGCCGCCGCCTCGAACCGCGCCTTCACGTCGGCCGGCAGCGGCGCGCCGCCCGAGATGCAGTATTTGAGCGACGACAGGTCGTAGTCCGCAAACTCCGGCGCGTCGTTGAGCGCGTGAAAGATGGTCGGCACGCCCATGAAGAAGGTGACGTTCTGCCGCTCGATGGATTTGAGAACCGCCCTGGCGTTGAAGCGCGGCATCAGGATCAGCTCCGCCCCGGTCGCGATGCCGAGATTCATCACCGATGTCATGCCGAACACATGAAACAGCGGCAACACGCCCAGCACCCGCTCGTCCCCGTCGGAAAGCTGGCCGCACCAGGCGCGGATCTGGCTGGCATTGGCGGTCAGGTTCGCATGGGTCAGCATCGCCCCCTTGGGCACGCCGGTGGTGCCGCCGGTATATTGCAGCACGGCGATGTCTTTTTCCGGGTCGACGGAGGCCGGGGCGCTGTCGTCCTCCCGATCATTTTTCGGCGCGATCAGCTCCTCGTAGCGCACATGCGCGTCGTCGTGGGGGATCGACGCGATCTTGCTCCTCTGGAACAGGCGGAACATCAGCCCCTGGAAGGCGGGCAGCACGTCGCCCATCGGGCAGACGACGATACGCCGTAAACAGGTATGGCCCAGCTGCGCCGCGACCTTGGGGTAAATCTGTTTCAGATCGAGCGTCACCATGATCTCGGTGCCGGAATCCTCGATCTGGTGTTCCAGCTCGCGCTCGACATAGAGCGGGTTGTAATTCACCACCGTGCCGCCGGCGCGCAGGATCGCGTAATAGCAGATGACGGCGTAAGCCAGGTTGGGCAGGCACAGCCCGACCTTCACCCCCGGCCCGACGCCGAGCCGCCGCAGCCCGGCGGATGCGCGCCCGACCGCATCGGCCAGCTCGGCATAGGTCATCCCCCGCCCCATGCAGTGGATCGCCGGCCGGTCGGCAAAACGCGCGGCCGCACCGGCCAGCAGCCCGTGGACCGGGCCGGCAGATATCTCAGCAGCGGTGTCGGCAGCCCGCATGAATGGCGCGCCTCGTTACGGTTGCATTACCGGTAGCATATGGGGATTTACGATCCGTGTATCGCGCGCGGGTTCGTAAATTTGTCGTTATCGGCGGGTGTGGACGCGGCGCGTAAAGCGGTTTTTCTTGACACGCAACCCAATATAGATATATAATCCTATTAATGGGGCTCGCTCTCCTTGCCGGGGGCGGGCCTTTATTCTTTTCGCAAATCTTCATCCCGACCGGCTGACGGCCGCCTGCATTTCCGCGGGCAGCCGCACGCTGTTTTCATTCCGCGACGTTCCGATATAGTGAATGCCTGCGTGGCAGACCGATCAACGCTCTTCCTCCGCTGGATACCTACAACAGCTAGTCGCTCATGGCTGGAACGGCATTCATTCTTCAAGGGCGCCGCCGCGAAGCCGACGGTACGGTTACCGAGGTCGTGGCGACGTTCGCACCGCCGGTTCAGGAACCGGATGACGGCAGCTGGTATTGCGAAGTGGCCTGCCCTGGCGTTCTGACGTCCGAGAAGAAGATTTACGGCGTGACGGCCGAGCAGGCCGTGGCGCTCGCCAGGTCCCTGGTTTCGTCCCAGTTCGATCATTACGGCTTCGATCCGATCAGAGACAGCTGACCGGCCTTAACCGGCTGGCCCGCCATCTTTGGGCGAGCAGCCTGATTTCCGCCTAACTCCAATCGGCTGACGGCCGCCTGCATATCCGCGGGCGGCCGTTTTCATTTTCCCCGGGCCCTCTCATCACGAAAGGAACCCACGCATGGCAAGACCACGCCTGTTTCTGCACGACTCCATCGGTCGCGGCGACCGCAGGGCCAACCGGCCCGACGACATTGTCGCCGTCAAGCAACGGCTGCACCGGCTCGGCTTCTACGAACCGCCGCCGGAAGGGATTGGCGACGACATCGACGCCGAATTCGAAACCGCCATTCGAGCCTTCCAGCAGGACAACGGGCTTCAGGTAGATGGAAGGCTGGAGCCGGGCGGCGAGACCGAACGCAATCTCGTCGCCATCGACGACGACGAAATCGAGAATCTCTTGTCCGGCCCCACGGATATTCGGCTCGGCGGTCGGGTCGGCGCGCGCGGGCCGAACGACAAGGAAGACGTCGTCGCGGTCAAGGGCGCTCTTTCAGATATCGGTCTTTATCCCTTCGACCGGACCGCGCCGACACCGCCCTTCGTCGACACCAGGATGGTCGAGGCCATCAAGGAATTCCAGCGCGAGAACGGACTCACCGAAGACGGCTTCCTCGACCCCGAGGGAGAAACCATCGATGCGCTTCGGCGGGGAAAGGGCCGCCCAGGCACCCGACCGGGAGAGACGGAGGTGGCTGCGGCCCCGCTGATTCCCCTCGGTGTGGCTGCCGTACATGCCGTGAGGACCATCCTTCCGCACGTTGGCAGGGCCCTTGGCGGTCTCGCCAGCAAGGAGGCAATTGATGCGGCAAAACGAAAAGCTGATAGAGATCGCGGGGCAGTCAAAACCGAACAGATAGAGCCTCAGGGGCCGCAGATTTTCACGACACCTGCCGATCCCCTCAGCCCGGATAATATTGAAACCCTTCCCGCGGAAGAGCCGAGCGGTCCGGAAATCTTCATCAACCCTGAAGAGACAAGAAAACTGCCCGACCGTACCGAAACGCCTGCCGAACCCGTGAACTTGCCGAACAAGGTGATCTACGAATCGCTCGAAGACGACGAGTTCTGGCGGCAGGCGCAAATTCTTCGTCGGGCCGGAAGCCCGCGGATCCGCCAATGGAACACCGTGGTTGGTCAACGAATCGTCGAACTCGGGAGGCTCGAGGGCCGCAACCTCGAGATGATCAGCGGCGGATACGAGGATGGCGGAAATTATCGCAAGGAATTTCGTCTCAAGCCGCAGGGAGAACTCATCATGGAAGGAAACCCGCTTAAGAACGGCTCATGGCTCGATGGTGCAGTCAGGGATACGGATACAGGAGAAATCTTTCTGTTCAATACCACTGACAACTATGTGGACGGGCGTCTGAAGCCGAGGGAAGACCATCAGGTTTTCAAGGTCTTAATCAACAACACGGAAAAACATAAATTTACGACCATACCCAAGCCGCGAAAAGGCACCGATCTTGATGAAGAAGTAAAGCTTTACGATAAGCAGCTCAGGGATATCATAAGGAAAACGAGCCGAAGAAAATAAATCGGGATGCTAGCCGATGCCTGCAATGTCTCCGGAAGAACGGAAGTTGCGCGAGCAATTGAAGCCACGGTCGGCTCCGCCAGAGATGCGGACGCGTGGCCGGCAGGTCGGAATGACGGCGGCCGATCATGAGGCTTTCACCCGGGTCCTCCTCGAACGATTTCCGAAAACCGTCCTGAGCTATCGCGAGAAGATTGATGAGAATTCATACCAACCTGTCCGTATTGACAGTTTCGCGGATATTGAGTGCGGCTTCGTATATGCTTTCTGTAGCGATGACTGGGACCCGACGGAATATTTTGGCGAACCCAAATCGAGTAAGAGCAGAACCCCATCGTCAAGGAGCTTTTTCTTTTACGTGTGTAATCGGGTTTACAACAGGGAATTTCCCGACGGGAAAATGTATGATTTTATCGGCGACAGCTGTCTCCATTGCAATTATTACAACTCCGATCGCGATCAGAAAAACTTTGTCGCGCGCGTCGTACGATGCCTGAACAAAGTCACAACGAACTCCCTCGAAGGTATCAACATCCTAACGGGTGAAACGGAGAAGATGAATCCGTATGAATGGGAGGGGTATGACGCTCTGCGTTGGGCTCAGGGCGCGCCCGACCGCATGTTACCGTCCCATATTCGCCCGGCTGACGACTGGGTCATGCCTGACTCGCCTTACTACGATTGATCGCTTTTTCCCCTCACCCCGGCAGCACCGGCACCAGCAGGTGCGAATCATAGGCACCCCCCGCATGGATCACATGCGCGCCCGCATTGACCGTCTCGGTGTGTTTGAACCGGGCGATGTAATCGACGATGTCGTAACCCTGCACGATCAGCACCAGCCGCTCGCCGGCGCGGAAACCGGTGGCTGAGGGCAGGATCTCCACCTCCGCCGCGACGATCTCTCCTTCCGACAGTTTCTGTATCCGTTCGTGCTTCAGATACGGGCGGTCCGGGGTCGACATGTCCTCGTCCAGCTCGCGATGCGACACGCGCAGCCAGCCGCTCGCCACCAGCCCGTTCTCGATATGCTGGAAATCGGGGAAGGGCACCTCGTTGCCGTTCCGGTCGAACTTCTTCAGCCCGACATGCAGATCCATGTCGTCCGCGCCCTCGGCGGAGACGAACAGCTTCAGCTTCATGCCGCCCGCCAGGTCGGTGTCTTCCGCGAAGGTATGGGACCATTCGGCGCGGTCGGTTTCGCCCCCTTCATTGACTTCGGACTGCACCGCGGCGTAGCGCATGCTGGCCGCCGCCGCCGGTTTTTCCGCGCCCATCGTGCCGTCCGCCGCGTTGAGATAGAGCGGGCGGAATTCCGTGCCCGGCGCCGGGAAATCGTCGAACGCGCGCATCCGCCCGTCATAGAACCGGTCGCGGATCTCGATCCGCACGCGCTTTTCCTCGTCGATGCCGTTCTCCGCCCCCTTCAGATAGCGGTCGAAGAAACGCTTCTGGCGTTCCAGCGCCTCGCGGTTGTAATAGCTCTCCCACTCCTTGCGGCCATGGCCGTAGAGATATTTTTCCGTCGAGGCGATGCGCCGCCAGCCCTCGATCGAGCCGCGCGTATGCAGCCCCTGGGTCGCCCAGCCGGCGACGATATAGGCCGGCACCTCGATGTTTTCGAGCCTGACCCGCTTGCTCTCCCAGAACTCGTCGATCAGCGGGCGGGCGGCCTGTTCCTCCAGGATCCTCTCGGCCTCGGCGCCCTTCGCGATGAAGCCGGTTTCCGCGTTCATGCGGCGGCCCCAGATCATGTGGAAGAATCCGGTATCCGGCATGCCGCCATGGAACGCATGGTCCCGGTAGAAATCGTTGAAACCTTCCCACGGCATGATCGCCTTGAGGTGCGGCGGCCTGAACGACGCGCCGAGCCACTGCGACGAGGCGAGGTAAGATACGCCGTTCGAGCCCACATTGCCGTCGCACCAGTCCTGCGCCGCGACCCATTCGACCGCGTCGTAAAAATCGCGCCCCATCTCCTCCGACAGATGCTCGAACTTCGCGCCGCCGGAATTGTTGGTGGCGCGGCAGTCGATATTGACCAGCGCGTAGCCGTTCGGCACCCAGAAGGCGGGGTCGGGCGTTTCCCAGCCGGCGAGTTCCGAGAAGGGCAGCACGCCGACATTGGTGATGCGCTCGAACTGGTCGTCGGGCGGCATCGAATCCTTGCCGTAGGGCGCCATGCAGATCATCGCCGGGACGGGTCCGCCGCCCGCGGCGCCATTGGGGGCGGGGCGGAACACGTTGGTCATCAGCTCGACCCCGTCGCGCATGACGGCGGGCACGTCCTTTTCGAACAGGATTTCCGCCGCGTAGGGGTGGCCGTGATAATTCTTCGTGCGCAGCCCGCCGACCGTGTAAATGCCCGGTTCCATCTTTTCCTCCCTGTTTTGCAAATCCTAGCGGATATTGTCCTGGTCCGTTTTTGAAATGGATTTAATCTGTAATATAAGTGTTTATTTGTGTAATTATGCACCCCATAGTAGTGTCCCAACTTATTTTACGGAAAATCGTAAAAAACGTTCAGGAAAGGAGGGAAATATGCCGTTCTACTATCATCTCAAACGGAGGATTCGAGACAAACCCACTAGGAATAAGGTAATCGATAAACTCCTTGCTCTTAGGAAACGCCTTGATAATTCGCTGCCGGCCAAGGATCTGGATCAAAATCTCCTCCTTGCGACTTGGAACATCCGGGATTTTGACAAAGAAAATCGCCGGGGATACGGCGACCGCTTGCCGGAGTGCCTGTTCTATATAGCGGAAATCATTTCGCGTTTCGATTTCGTCGCCGTGCAGGAGGTCAACCGCTTGGGAGAGTGGAAAAAGGTCATGGATATTCTCGGCCCAGACTTCGACTGGATTGCAACCGATGTTACTGACAATAGTTTGGGCGGCAATGGCGAGAGGCTCACGTTCGTGTGGGACAGGCGAAAGGTGCAATTCCAAAACATCGCAGGAGAAATTGTTCTCCCTGACAAATTGCTCATCGCTCAAACGAAACAATTTCGCCGGTCGCCGTTTCTCGCGAGTTTCCAGTCCGGCTGGTTCAAGTTCGATATCTGCACCGTTCACATATATTACGGCGCCGCTTCCGGAGACGCTTTGAATCAACGTATTCAAGAAATTAACTCCGTCGCCAAATATTTTGGCGAACGGGCTGAAATCGGCCTCAAGGGCGACCGTGCGCTCCTCCTTCTCGGTGATTTCAACGTCGTTAGTCCGGACCATAAGACCATGAGGGCGTTGCTCGACACCGGCTTCAAGATACCCAAGAATATCCGGGTGCCTACCAATGCGAGTCAGTCGAAGTATTACGATCAAATCGCCTTTAAGACCAAACCCCACGTAATTGAATATGTCGAGAACAACGGTAACGCTGGCGTGTTCGAACTGTTTCAGAGCGCATTTATGACCAACCAACAGGCGGATTACGACGACGCCATGAAGAGATGCACGGCTTTGGACGGAAATAAATACAGGGGAAACCTCACTAAGTTTTACAAAGATTGGCGAACTTACCAGTTGTCAGATCATTTTCCGCTGTGGGTACGGTTGAATGTCAATCAAAGCGAGCAGTACCTAACAAACCTGAAAAACAGCTGAGGTAACTTTTCACCCTAGAAAAAGTTTTTTCCGCGGCGAGTTATTGTACGCACGCACGCCGTGATTTCGACATCAAAAAAGCTGGGTTCCATATGTCCTCCCCTGTTTTGGAAACCCTACCGGATAATGGGCCCGCGCCAAAACGGGGCACGGTTCGCTCCACGATGCACGCCATCACCACCTCCCCGCCCGTCATGGTCAGCCCACGGATCCTGCCAAAGGCCGGTCCGAGGACAGCCTCCGGCTGACCATCCACGAGTTTTGTTTTCTTGCTCCATTGAAAAAAGAAAAGCGTGGATGGTCGTGACAGGCACGACCATGACGATCGAGGGCGGACAGGACAGGTGACGTCTGCACCCGGTTTCCCCTTGATGCTCCCCCGCCGAGTTTCTACCCTGTGGCGAGATCCAGAAAAGGAGCCGCGCCATGGCGATTACCGGGCTTTACGCCAATGTCTTTGCCGCCCCCGACATGAAAAAGACGAAGGCGTTCTTCGCCGACTGGGGGATGAAGAAAATCAGCGACAGCCGCGCCGGCGCGGTGTTCGAAACCTCCGCCGGCTCGCGCGTCGTGCTGCGGCCGCCGTCGAGCAGGCTGTTGCCGAAACCGGCCGGCAAAGACATGAATTTCCGCGAGATGATCTGGGGCGTGTCGTCGAAAGCGCATCTGGCGAAGATCAGGCGCGAGCTGGAAAAGGACCGCGAGGTCACCGTCGATAGCGACGGCACGATCCACACCTACGACCCTGCCGGGATCGGGCTCGGCTTCAAGGTGTGGAAGCCGAAGAAGAATGCGTCGCACGCGCGCACGAAGATGAATTCCTACGACATCACCGAACGCGTCGATGAGATCAGCACGTTCTACGATCGCGCGACGCCGATCCGGATGGGGCATATCGGCTTCGTTCTGCCCGACATCAAGGCGGCGGAGGAGTTCTATTGCGGCCGGCTCGGCTTCTGGCTGTCGGATCGCTATGCCGGCGGCGCGGCGGTGTTCATGCGCTGCGCCGAGACCAGCCAGCACCACAACATGTTCCTGATCTGGAGCGATGCCGGCAATCTGCGCTATCACCACACCGCCTATGAAGTCCGCGACATCCACGAGGTGTTCGGCGGCGGCAGGGCGTTCGACAGAAAGGGCTGGGAAACCGAGGTCGGTCCCGGCCGCCATCCGGTGTCGTCGGCCTATTTCTGGTATTTCAAGAATCCGTGCGGCGGGGCGGTGGAATATTTCGCCGATTCCGACGTCGCGACCAAGGACTGGAAGCCGCACAACTACCGGATCAACCGGTTCTCCGAATGGCACCTGGTCGACGGCATCCCCAACCCCGAGGACGTCCGCGTCCGCCCGTCAATGTCGGCGGCGGGACGTCACTGATCGGCGGGCTGCACGGGGGCATATAAGGGGGCAAATAAAAAGGGCGGGTACGAAACCCGCCCTTTTGCTGTTTGTCGGCTGACGCCGGCTTACTTTTTCTTGCCGTCGGTCAGGCCCATCGCCTTGCGCAGGTTTTCGACCCTGTCCTTCGGCGTCGCCATTACCTTCTTCACCCAGGCGGTGATCGTCGCGCCGTCGATCGGGTCGATGGTGTAGCTCCGCTTGCCCATCTCGGCGACGAACGCCTTGTCGGCGAGGGTCGCCATATAGGCCTTCGACAGCAGCGCAGCCCGGTCTTTCGGCACGCCCGGCGCGACGATGAAGGCCTTGTCGCCGATACCCGTCTGGACGAATTCGAACATCCAGCGCTGCTCTTCGTTCGTCGCGAACTCGGACAGCAGCGGCACGTTCGGCAGGTCGGCATCCTTCTTCGACGCCATCTGGACCAGGTTGACGATCTTGCCGTCGCGGATCCAGTCCGCCTTGCGCAGCTTCCAGCCGAGCCACTGGCCGGCCCAGCCGTGCAGCTCGCCGGTCTCGATCGCCTTGCGGATCGGCGATCCGCCGCGATAGCCGGTGATGATCTTGAACCTGGTGCCGATCGTGTTGTTCATCAGCGCCGGGATCATGAAGGTGTTGGACGACCGGCCGATCGCGCCCAGCACGACCTCTTTCTGCATCGCTTCCTTGATGGAATTGACGCCGGCGTCCTTGCGGATGGTGACCGTATTGGTCGCCTCGCCCCAGCCGCCGAGCCACTGCCACCTGGCCGGATCGTATTTCGGCTTGCCGATCTTCAGCAGCACGCGCTTGGTGACGCCCGCGTTCGGGGTTATCGCAACCGAGCCGTCCTGCGCCGCCACGTTATAGACATAGTTGAGCGCCTTCGTGCCGCCCGCGCCCCGCAGGACCGTAATCACCGCGGACGGATTGTTCGGGATGTGCTTTGAAATATGCTTCGACAGCATATGGGCGAAGGTGCCGTAAATCCCGCCCGGCGAAACCCCGATATAGATCGTAAGCTTCTTTTCCTTGTAAAAATCGCCCGCGCTCTGGGCCGTGGCCGCGCCGCCCGCCATCATGACGGCCGTTGCGGCGGCTATGCCGGTAAATGTCTTTTTCATCGATTGCTCCCTTATCAAATAGGGCCGGGCCGGAACGGCTGTTCCCGCAGTTCCGCCCCCGCGCACCGCGCAGCCTAGACCATTTCGTCCCGGTTTGAAATTCGTTCCGCGGCCCGGATCACTCCGCGGAAAGGATCGTCAGCAGCCGCACCAGCCTGTCGACGCCCTTTTCCACCGGGCCTGCATTCAGCAGATGGTTGACCGAAATATGATCCGGCAGCCGCGCCGTGCGGGAGAGCCTCTCCGCGGCCTCCTTCTTGCCGGCGCGTTCCGCCAGGCGCTGCTCCAGCAAGGCGGGCGGCGCGGTAACCTGGATGACGCAGACGGGCCGGAAATGCGCCGCGATGTCGCCCACCGCCTCGCGCGAGACATTGGCGATCACGTGGCGGCCGGCTTCCAGCTCTTTCGCGTATTCGACGGGAACGCCGTAATCGGTGTCGTACGCGTTCCATGTCGCCATGAACGCGCCCTTCTTTCTGGCGGCCGCGAATTCTTTCGGCGTCAGGCTGTCGTGATCCTCGCGCTCCGGGTCCGCCGCACGGGTGATGGTGCGCCGGGCGAAAACGTAACTGCCGTTGTCCGCAAGCGCCTCGCGCGCGCCGTGGATCAGCCTGTCCTTTCCCGCGCCGCTTGGTCCCACGACGAGAAACAGCGTGCCGCGCGGCATGTCGGATCCTAGCTGACCGCGCGAACCGTTTTCGCGCCGTCCCGTTCCTCCGCCAGGATGCGGTCGACGATGCGCCTTGCCTGGATCCCGCCCGCGTCCTGGTTGAAATCGACCTGGTCGGGCATGCCCGAGCCGAAGGCCGAGATGTTTTCCTGCTGTCTCCTGATGACGAACAGATCTTCCTGAAACGCCGTCCAGACCTGCTGGTAAAGAAGCTCGGTGACCGTCGGATCGTCGATCTGGAAATCGTGCGCCTGGGCCCAGAAATAGTGGGTCGTGGTGTCGGTCTCGGGCGTGATGGCGTTGAGATTGCGCATTGAGAACCCCTGGCTGCGGTCGCCTTCGCGCGCGCCGGTGCCGGCGACCGCTCCGCCGACATCGAGCCGTACGAATCCGGGCGGGGTATACTCGATGATCTGCCAGCGGTCGATATGCAGGTCGGGCGCGAAGCCGCCCGCCTTCTGGAAAAAGGGCGGCGGCGGGCTGTCCATGATCCAGCGCATCACCCGCACCAGATTGTCCTCGCGGTCGGTGACGATCGGCGCGCCCGATATCGCGTTCGTGCCCAGGGTGGTCGCGTGAACGAACTGCAGGTGCGTGAGGTCGAGCAGGTTATCGACCAGCAGCAGATAGTTGCCCTCAAGCTCGAGCCGGGTTCCCTTGGCGCGCCAGTCCGGATCGTCCATCCAGTGGAAATCGGCGATCTCATCGGGATCGGCCAGTTCCGGATCGCCCATCCAGATCCAGACCCAGCGGTGGCGTTCGACCACCGGATAGGTACGGACCTTCGCATCCGGCGGGATGTTGCCCTGGCTTGGAACGTTGATGCAGGTGCCCGACGGGTCGTAGAGCAGCCCGTGATAGAGGCATTCCACGTTGTTGCCCTTGAGGATGCCGTCCGACAGCGGCATATGGCGGTGGCAGCACCGGTCTTCAAGCGCGACCGGGGTTCCGTCATCCTTGCGGTAGAACACCACCGGCTCGTTGCAGATCGTGCGGCGGAACAGCTCCTGCCGGCGCACCTCGTTGTCCCAGGCAGCCACGTACCAGAAATTACGGGGAAACATGCTGCATCTCCTGCCTTCCTTTCGTTGGCCCGATCCTGCGACTGCGGCAGCTCAAAATCAACCGGGCGCATTCAGGATATGTCGATAACCGTTACCGTAACGGTTCGCGTCGCGCCGTCGCGCATCACCGTCAGACGCGCTTCCCCGCCGATGCCGACGCGGTCGAGCGCGCCAGCGAATTCCGCCAGCGTCTGCACCCGTTCGCCGTCGACATGGGTGATCACGTCGACGATCCGCTGGCCCGACACGCCGACAAGCCCCGCCTTTGCCGCCGCCCCGCCCGGCAGGACATCGGCAACCGCCAGCCCGTCGACGCCGATGCGGGCGGCCAGCTCCTCCGGCAGGACGGTGATGCCGATGCCCGGCCGGGGCACGCGCCCGTTTTTGATGAGCTGCGGCACGATGCGGTTCACCACGTCGACCGGCACCGCAAAACCGATCCCCGCGGAAGAGCCCGATTCCGACAGGATGGCCGTGTTCACGCCGATCAGCCGGCCCGCCGAATCGACCAGCGGCCCGCCCGAGTTTCCGGGATTGATCGCCGCATCGGTCTGGATCACCCCCGCGACCTCGCGGTTAGCGGCGGTCGGCAGCCGCCGGTCGAGCGCGCTGATGATGCCCGAGGTCAGCGTCCGGCTGAGGCCGAACGGATTGCCGATGGCGAACACCGATTGCCCGACCTTGAGCGACTTCGATTCGCCGAGCGGAATCGGGCGACGGCTGCTGCGCACGTCGAGCAGCCGGACGACGGCAAGGTCGTAATCCGGCGCCGATCCGACCAGCCGGGCCGCCACGACCTCTCCGGAATCGAGGCGCGCGGCGATCTGCCGCGCGTTGGCGATGACATGATGATTCGTCACCGCGTGACCCGCGCGGTCCCAGATAAAGCCCGAGCCCGCGCCGCCCTGTCCTTCCGCCCCGCTGCCCTGTGCGAAGATATAGACCACCGACGGAGCCGTGTTTTCGAACAGCTCGACGGTCGATTTTTCCAGGTCGGTCAGGGATCCGCGCGGCGCTACAGGTCTCGGCGCGCTTTCGGTGAAAAGCGTGTTGCGGATGAATCCGTCCGCCACGTAGACGGTCAGAATCAGCAGAATCCAGATGATGGCGTAACGACCGAACCGGCTGTTCACGGTCAGACCTCCCTGCGGTTTCGAACCGGACGTACGATACCGAAAAACGGTCTGTTGTCAGGCGGATTCCCTGTCCGGGCCGACCGCGACAATTCGCCAGGCCGGCAGGCGAACCCTGACGGCGGTGCCCTTTCCGACTTCACTGTCGATATCCAGTGTTCCGCCATGCATTTCGACGAGGGACTTGGTCAGGGGCAGCCCCAGCCCGGTTCCTTCGTATTTGCGGTCGAGATTGTCGTCGACCTGACCGAATTTCGACATCGCGACCGGAATATCCTCCGTCGCCATGCCGATGCCGGTATCGGAGATTTTCAGCGTAAAGCCCTGCTCGCTATGGATCCAGGCGGCGATGGTGACCCTGCCGCCGGTGCCGGTAAATTTTACGGCGTTCGACAGCAGGTTGATGAGGATCTGTCGCAGCTTCCGTTGGTCCGCCGTCAACCGGCAGATATCCGCCGGAATCAGGTTTTCCAGCGCGACGCCTTTTTCTTCCGCGTCTCTTCGGACCATGGTCAAAGATGCTTCTGCCGTCGCGGCCACATCGACCGGTTCTTCGACCAGCTCGTCCTTCTCGGCTTCAATTTTCGACAGGTCGAGAATGTCGTTGATGATGCTCAGGAGATGCTCGCCGGAGCCATGTATGTCCTTTGCGTATTCCTTGTACTGAGGCACCCCCAGGGGACCCAGCATTTCACTCGACACGATGTATGACAGGCCGATGATGGCGTTGAGCGGCGTCCGGAGTTCGTGGCTCATATTGGCGAGAAAGGCCGATTTGGCCACATTGGCGGCGTCCGCCCGCGCGGCGGTTTCCAGCAGCGCTCTTTCGGCCTTTTTCTGCGGCGTAATATCGGTATAGGTGATCACGAACCCGCCATCGGGGAGCGGCTTGCGCATGACCCGGAGAATCCGGCCGTTCCTGCCGGTCCGCTCGTATTGCCGGCCCACGCCGTCGCGCGCCTTTTCGACCCGGAGGCGGACGATCTCGTCGATGTCTCCTTCGCCGTAATGGCCCAGCGTGGCCAGATGGCGCACGACGTCCGCGAACGACGTGCCAATATTTATCGAACCCTCGGGGAACCCGTAGAGATCCAGAAACACCTTGTTGAAGGCGACGAGCCGCTGGTCCGCATCGAAGACGCTAATGCCTTCCAGCATGTGGTCGAGGGTGGTTTGCAGGATGGCGGACTGTCGCGCCGCCGCCTCCTCGGCCTGTCTCTGCGCCGTGATGTTGGACGCGATGCCGCCGATACCCACGATCGAACCGGTTGCGTCGCGGACCGGAAACTTGGTCGACCGCATGACAATCCGGTTGCCGGACGTATCGGTCTGCTCGATCACATTTTCGACCGGGCGACCGCCGGCAAGAACCTTCAGATCGTTTTCCCGAAGTTTCTTGACGTTTTCGCGGGACTGCCATTCAAAGCCTTCGCTTCCAAACGCGTCTTCTTGGCTGACCCCGTAATAGTCCTGATAGGCCTTGTTGATGACCAGAACGCGCGACTCGATATCCTTCAGATAGATCAGCGACGGGGTATTATCGATAATCGCCCGAAGCCGCTCCTCGCTTTCCCGAAGTGCCGCTTCCGTCCGGGCCAACGCCTCCCACGCCGACTCATCCCGAGGCGAAACACAGTCATCGAGGCGATCCCCCGAAGTTTGCGCCTTAATATTGTTCACGGTTTCCCCATGGAAAACAAAAGGTTATGGAAAGTTGCACCCGCCGACTATTTATTCAACGACAGGTGCGGTTAAGGAATCGTTAATTCTGGCTTTATCCGTGCCCGGCTTGACGGATTTTCCGCCTGCTTCGACACTGTGCCGGAATCCGAACGGAACGGGGATACGCATCCATGGGAATGCTTGACGGAACCACAGTCATCGTTACCGGTGCGGCGCAGGGGATCGGCGCCGCCTACGCACGGGGGCTGGCGGCGGAGGGCGCAAACGTCGTGGCAAGCGACGTACTCGATCCGGCGCCGCTGGTTGCCGAAATCGCGGCGGCGGGAGGCACCGCCATCGGGCTCAAATCCGATGTCACCGATGACGCGCAGGTTGCCGAGCTGGTGTCGCGGACGAAGAGCGAGTTCGGCCGTATAGACGCGCTGATCAACAATGCGGCCCTGTTTGCGAAGCTGAAGCGCCGCCGCTTCGAAGAGATCGATATCGACGAGTTCGATGCCGTCATGCGGGTCAATATCAGGGGCGTCTGGCAGATGACGCGCGCCGTCGTGCCAGTCATGCGCGAACAGCAGTACGGCAAGATCGTCAACATCGCGTCGGGCACCGTGTTCAAGGGCACGCCGATGCAGCTTCACTACGTCACCTCCAAGGGAGCGATCATCGCCATGACCCGGGCGGTGGCGCGCGAAGTGGGCGACGATAATATCTGCGTCAACGCGATCGCGCCCGGCCTGACCGAAAGCGAGGGCATGCTGGCCGAGGGGCAGTTCGAACAGCATCACATCGACGCCAATATCGCGGGGCGCTGCATCAAGCGCGCGGAAGAACCCGATGACCTGGTAGGGACGGCGATCTTCCTGGTTTCGCACGACAGCGACTTCATCACCGGCCAGACGCTCTGCGTCGATGGCGGTTCCGTTGCGCACTAGAACGGAAGAGCCGGATTTGGCCCGCGGCCCTTTTTGATCAGGTAGGTAAAACGAACCAGATCAGCAGCGGCAGGGTGGCGAACGAGATTGCCGTCGAGGCCACGATGACGCCGGCCACTGCCTCTTCCTCGCGGTTGTAGCGGGCGGCGAGGATATAGTTCAGCACGGCGGCCGGCATCGCGCACTGCAGGATCAGCACGCCGCGCGCCGCGCCGTCGAGCCCGAACGCCCAGGCGAGCCCCACGCCGATGGCCAGCCCGAATCCGAGCCGTACGACCGAGAGGCCCAGCGCCCGCTTCATGTCTGCGACGCGAAGTCGCGACAGCGACACGCCCAGCGCCAGCAGCATCAGCGGAATCGACATGCCGCCCAGAAGACTCGTGGTATTTGCCAGCCATTTGGGCGGGCTGACGCCGGCGATCATGAAGGCGAGCGCGGCGGCCACGACGTAGAGATGCGGCGTGCGCGCTACCTCCCCCGGTCTCATGCGTCCGGATACCAGGGCGTTGCCGATAACGAAATTGACCGTGGCGGAGACGACGAAAATGCTGATCGCGAGGGCGAGACCGGCATCGCCGAACGCGAACAGGCAGAGGGGCAGCCCCATATTGCCGTTATTGGCAAAAGTGAGTCCGGGCAGGTAGGCCCCGACATCGAGCTTCATCAATTTCAGCACCACGGCGCCGACACCCGCCATCAGGGCGACCGCGATGCAGAAAATACCGGCGATTTCGCCGAACGCCACCGGCGATACGTTGAGTTTGGTCAGTGTGGAAAAGATCAGGCAGGGTACGGCGAAATTCACCACCAGCGCGCCGACCATATTGGTGTCGAACTGTTTTCCCGACCGGCCCCACAACATCCCGATGCCGGCGATCGCGAATAGCGGCGCAACGATGCTGGCGATTTCGAAGACGATCTGCACGGTGAAGCCGACGGCGGGAAAAGGGCTCTCACCTTAACAGAGCAGGGGGGAGAGCGTAAGCGAGACGCGTGCTAAAATGGCCGGCAGAAAACGAAATCAGGGAGATTTTCATGGAACTCACCATCGCACTCAACCGCTACGACCGGCACGTGCCGTTCTTCAACGGTACCGTCGAGCCGCCGCCGGGCGTAACGCTCCGGGCGTTCGAGATCGGCGAGTCGATGCCGTTTCGCGACGGTACCGATCGCCATCCGCGGATCCTGAAAGATCTTGAATTCGATATCGGCGAGATGAGTTTCTCGACTTTCATCATGGCGGTGGCGCGCGACCCCAACCTGCCGCTGGTCGGCATTCCCTGCTTTCCGCGCCGTTTCTTCAGTCCCGGACAGATTTACGTCAATCCGGACGCGGGCATCGAAACGCCCGAAGACCTGACCGGCAAGCGCATCGGCGTTCATTCCTTTCAGACCACGCTGTCGGTCCTCGCCAAGGGCGACCTGAAGCTCGATTACGGCGTCCGCTGGGAAGACTGCTCGTGGCACTGCATGCGGGGCGAGATCGTCGATATCGATCTCGGCGACGATGTCGAGATGGGCCAGATTGCCGACGGCAAGGACATCGGGGTGATGCTGATGGACGGCGAACTCGACGCGCTGATCTCGCCGCAGCCGCGCAAGTCGATGCTGGCGGAACCCGGCCGCTACAGACGTCTTCATGCCGACCCGGTAGCCGAGGACATCAAGTATTTCAAGAAACACGGATTCTTCCCGATCATGCACATCATGGTGATGCGGCGGGAGCTTGCCGATGCGCATCCCGACCTGCCGCGCCAGATACTCGACATGCACAACCGGGCGAAGGATCTCGCCTATACGTTCTACGACGATTCCAACTATTCGCTGCTGGCGTGGTCACGCAACGCGCTCGAGGAACAGCGCCGGGTTCTCGGCGCGGATCCGTGGACCAGCGGCTTCGCAGCCAACAGGAAGAACGTGGAACAGTTCATCGGCTATTCGCACGACCAGCGGCTGATCGATGCGCCCTATCCGGCGGAAAACCTGTTTCACGCGTCCGTCCTCGATACCTGAAGGAAGTCCCATGGAACTGACCATCGCGCTCAACCGCTACGACCGGCACGTCCCGTTTTTCAATGGCACCGTGCGGCCGCCCGACGGCGTCACGCTGAAACCGCTTGAGGTCGGCGAAAGCACGCCGTTTCGCGATGGCGGCGAGCGGCACACGCGGCTGTTCGAGGGCGAGTGGGATATCGGCGAGATGGGGCTGTCGCCCTTTGTCATCGCGGTGGCCAACGACCCGGACCTGCCGCTGGTCGGAATACCCTCTTTCCCGCGCCGTTTCTTCAGCCCGGGTCAGATCTACATCAACCCCGATGCCGGAATCGAGAAACCGGGGGACCTGACCGGCAAGAGGATCGGCGTCCACACGTTCCAGACCACGCTGTCGGTTCTCGCCAAGGGCGATCTGAAGACCGATCACGGCGTCCGGTGGGAAGAGTGCGAGTGGTATTCGATGAACCCCGAAGTCCGCCCCATCGATATCGGCGACGATATCGTGTTTCAGCGCATTGCCAGGGACAGGGATATCGGCGTCATGCTGATGGAGGGTGAAATCGATGCGCTGATCTCGCCCCAGCCGCGCCAGTCGATGCTCGACAATCCCGACGGGTACCGTCGCCTGCATGCCGATCCGGTCGCCGAGGATGTCGCCTATTTCAAACGGCGCGGCTATTACCCGATCATGCATCTGATGGTGGTTCGCCGCGAACTGGCCGATGCCCATCCCGACCTGCCGCGCGAGATCATGCGCATGTGCCGCGAGGCCCAGGAACTCGCCTACACCTATTACGACGATTCCAACTATTCGCTGCTGGCCTGGTCGCGCAACGCGCTTGAGGATCAGCGACGGCGTCTCGGGGCGGACCCCTGGACCGACGGCCTCGCCGCAAACCGGCAGAATCTGGACGATTTTATCGCCTATTCGCACGATCAGCGGCTGATCGATGCGCCCTACCCGGCGAAAAACCTGTTCCATGAATCGCTCCACGGAACCTGACCCGGCATGAAGGGCGGCGGCTGGCTCGTTTTCGCGATTGCGGCGACGGCGTTCGTCGCCCTGATCGTCTGGCTGATGGGCGAGCGGCCCGGTGCGCTGTCGTCGCAGGGCGAACAGATCCGGCTGACGTCGCTCGTCCTCATGATGCTGCTGGTCGGATCGGGGCTCGCTGTCAGATGGCGCGAACTGCCGGCGCTCGTATGGCTGCGATACGGGCTGACCTGGATCGCCATCGGGTTCGTGCTGATCGCCGGCTACAGCCTGCGGGAGGAATTCTCCGGTCTGTTCGGGAGGATGACGGCCGAGATCATGCCCGGCCGCGTCGCCGAAACCGTGCCGGGCACAGTCGTCGTTCGCGCGGGCCGCGACGGTCATTTCCGGGTCGATGCAATCGTCGACGGGAAGCGCCTGCCGATGCTGGTGGATACGGGCGCGACCATGGTGTCTCTCAGCCCGGACCATGCCGCGCGGATCGGTATCGATCCTGCCCGCCTCGAATACTCGGTCCGCACGCGGACGGCCAACGGAATCGGCCATTCCGCGCCGGTCCGGCTGCGCGAGATCCGCATCGGTTCGATCTCGGTGCGAAACGTGCCGGCTCTGGTGAACCGGGAAGCGATGCCCCAGTCCCTGCTCGGCCTCAGCTTTCTGAACCGGCTCGCCGGGTACGGCGTCGAAGGCGATCTCCTGACGCTCCGCAGATAGGGAAGGCGGGTCGGGTCAGCGCGACGCCTGCAACCTGAACACAATCGGTACGTCGACGGTCGCAGCGACAGTCGCGCCGCCGCGCCGGCCCGGGGTAAACCGCCACCTCGACACCGCGGCGATCGCCGCCTCGTCGAGCAGCGCATGTCCGCTGGATTCGACAAGGGTCAGCCGGTCCGGTTTGCCGGTCCGGTCCACCGCGACGCGCAGCACGAGCCGTCCCTCGAGGCCCCGCCGACGCGCGGCGCTGGGATAGCGCGGGGCCGGATTTCCTCTGCCCGGCGCTGCAAATGTCGGCGGCGCCACCGGTTCGACCGACGAGACCCTGGCGGACGATGCAGAGGAGCCCCCGCCGGACATGCCGGCGGACGGCGCGCCGGCATCGGGCAGGCGGGCCTCCTGCTCTGGCTGTGCTTTGTCTCCGAGCGATCCCGTCACAGTCCGGGGCTGGATGACCGGCTTCCGCGGCGGCCGCGCTTTGGGCGGCGGCGCGAAGGAAGCCTTCGCTGCCGGCGGGACAGCTGCCTCCCCCGCCGCTGCATCGACCGGCCCTTTGGCTGGTGGCGTCGGCGGCGGTTCGACCGGCGCCGCGGTCGATGCCACGGGAAGACTGTTGTCCGGCGCCGGGCGCGCGGCGGCGTTCGCGGCCGCGGCCGGCGCGGCGGACCGTTCCTCGGGGCCCGGCCTGCCTGATTCCGGCGCTGCGGTCTCGATCACCAGGTCGACGGTCAGGACGGCAGGCGGGCGCGGCGGTACGAAGCTGGTTTCCCAAAGCAGTACCGCGCCGGCCAGACCGGCATGGACCGCCAGCGAGGCCGCGGCGGCGATCCCTTTAACCTGCCCGCCGGCGGTTGACAGCGCGATGCGATCCGGACGAACCGTCATACCCCGCCTCCCGGTCCGTCGTCGGCGCGCCCGACAATGCCCCGCTGCACCACATGCAGCAGGCCGTCCTGCCTGGTCAGCGACGCATCGACCGAGAAAACCCTGGCTATCATTTCCGGCGTCAGGATGTCGTCGGGGGTTCCGTTCGCAGCGATGCCGCCCTCGTGCAGCAGCAAGACCCGGTCGCAAAATCGCGCGGCCAGCGTCAGGTCGTGCAGCGCCACCAGCGCCGCGCCGCCCCGGTCGGCATGGTCGCGGATCACCTTCATGACGCTGAACTGGTGATACGGGTCGAGATGCGATACCGGCTCGTCCGCCAGCAGGATCTCCGCGCCGGTCGCCAGCGCCCGCGCAAGCATGACCCTCGCCGCCTCGCCGCCCGACAGCTCGGTCGCCGGCCGCGCCGCGAGATGGCCCACGTCGCACCGCGCCATCGCATCGGCGACGGCCGCCCGGTCGCTTTCCCCGGCGCGCTCCCAGGGGGCGAGATGGGGAGACCGGCCGAGCGCGACCAGACGTTGGACGGTAACCGGCCACTGGCTGGCGGCGCCCTGTTCCAGATAGGCGATTCGCCGGGCCCGGTCGCGCGGCGCAAGGGAGGCGACCCGGGCGCCGTCGAGCGCGATCTCTCCCCGTTCCGGCTCCGTCAGCGCGGCAAGCGCACGCAGCAGGGTCGTTTTGCCGGACGCGTTGGGCCCCAGCAGCCCGGCCAGCTCGCCGGTCCCCAGCTGGAACGACAGATCGCTCAGCACCGCCCTGCCGCCCAGCCGGATGTGGAGATTCCTCGCTTCCAGCCGGCTCATCCCGAGCGCCTCCGCATCTGCAACAGAAGGGCCAGAAAAAACGGCGCGCCGATCAGCGCCGTGACCACGCCGAGTCGGATCTCGATTCCCGACGAAAGCAGGCGCACGACGATATCGGCGGCGAGCATCAGCGCCGCGCCGCCCAGCATCGAAACCCCCAGCAACCGGCCGGGATCGTGCCCGACCGCGGGGCGTAGCAGATGCGGGACGATCAGCCCGACAAACCCGATCGCGCCGGACACCGAAACCGAGGCGCCCACCGCCAGCGCGACGCCCAGCACGATGCGGGCGCGAAGGGATGCGAGCGAGACGCCGAGACTCTTCGCCGTGTCTTCGCCGAGCGAGAGCGACGACAGTCCGCGGCCGCAGCTCAGCAGAAGCACCCATCCCGCGGCCATCGCCGGTGCGGCGATGGCGGCATGCGCCATGGTCCGGTCGGCAAGCGATCCCAGCAGCCAGAAGGTAATCTCCAGCGCTGCGTAGGCGCTCGATGCCAGGTTGATGGCGAGCGCCGTCAGCGCGCTGGCGAAGCTTGAAATCGCGACGCCTGCGAGGATCAGAGACAGCGGAGTGGCGTCGCGCCCGGCGAGCGCGAACAGAAGACCCACCGCCAGCATGGCGCCCGTCATGCCGGCCGCCGGCAATACCGCAAGCGACGACCCCGCCAGTCCGAAATAGAACACGAGCGCGGTCCCGAAGGCGGCCGATGACGAGGCGCCGATGATTCCGGGTTCCGCCAGAGGATTGCGGAGCAACCCTTGCAGCGCTGCCCCGGAGAGTCCCAGCGAAGCGCCGACCAGGATGGCGAGCAGCGTCCGCGGCAGGCGGATTTCACGAACGATGATCGAGGACGGCGAGGCGTCGGGCGCGACCAGCGCACTCCATACCGAGCCTGCCGAAAGCGCCGACGGTCCCGTCATGAAGGACAATATCGCGAGGCCCGTGACCGCGAGCGCAAGGAAGCCGTACAGAGCGCCGGTCCGCGAAGTCATTTCGGCCGCTCCGCTGTCAGCCGCCGTCGCATCCCTGCCAGCTGCTCCACCGCCAGCGCCGAATACCACGCGCCGCAGGCCCAGTACATGTTGGGCAGCGCCAGCGTGCGCCACGGGCCGGCCGACAGCGCCGGGTGGTCGTAGAAGCTTCGCGCCAGCGATGGCGCCGGATCGTTCCCCATCCAGTTGATGAGAACGGCCGGCTTCGCCATGACCAGCGATTCCAGCGGGAGATGGCCGAGCGCGCCCATGCCGCGCTGCGCCGCCAGATTCTCGAACCCCGCCGCTGTCATCAGCGCGTGTTCGAGGCTCCCGCGTCCGCTGGTGAAGCCCATCGGCTGATAAATCGCGGCGACCGGGCGGAGGGCGGGAACGTCTGCCGCCGCGCGGGCGAGCCGCGAGTCCATCTCCGCGATCAAGGCTTCTCCGCGCGCCGCCCGGCCGAGCAGCCCGGCCACCTTGCGGGTCTGCCTTCGGACGACATCGAAATTGTCCGCGAATTCGAGATCGACAACGCGGTAGCCGAGCTTCCGGAGCGCGCCCACGGTTGCCCGCCCCGACCGAAACCCTGCAAGAACCAGATCCGGCCTGAGCGCGACGATTTCCTCCGCCGATCCGTTGTTGAGGCGCAGGCCGGCGGCGGCCTTCGCCATGTGCGAGCGTCTGACGTCCGTCGCAAGCCAGCTTACCGAAGCGATCTGGCCTCGCTCAGCAAGCGCAAGGACAAGCTGGTCGGCGCAGAGATGGATCGAGACGACGCGGGACGGCGCGGCGGCGGCCAGGGCCTGGCCGCCGCAGGACGCGGCCAGGACGGACAGGAGAACGGCCGCGCCGCGCCGCATGCCGGCTACAGCCTGGCGCCCAGGCGCAGCATGAAGTTACGCCCCGGCAGGGTCTGGACGGAAAACCGGCCCGGTGTCGTGTCGCTGGCCACGCCGAATGTCTGGTAGTCCTCGTCCAGCAGGTTGTTGACCGAAGCCGACCATTTCAGCGCGCCGTATCCGCCGTGCAGTTTCACGTCCCAGAGCGCGAAATCGTCGAGCTGCCGGAAAGTCGCTCCTTCGTCGTTCGAAAGATGCCGGCGGCTTTCGTAGCTCCCCGTCGTGTCGAGACTGAGCCATTCGGCGATTTTCCACGAAGCGCCCAGCCGGCCGATATAGTTGGGGACCAGCGGCACGTCGTTTCCCTCGAACGCGCCTTCCGCGAATTCGGCGCGCATGACGGTCAGGTTGCCGCGGAAGGTGAGATCGCGCGTCGCCCGGACCGAGACAGATCCCTCGAACCCGTACCGGTGGACCGGGTCGATATTCTCGTTGGCGCCGAACGTCGTTGTGTCGTCAGGATCGAACCGGATTTCGTTCTTCGTCCGGGAAAAGAAAATCCTGGCGTCCGCGGATACGGGCCCGATCCGGAAGCGCGAACCGGTTTCTATTTCCTTCGAGCTCTGGTTCTGCAGCTCGAACGTGTTGAGCGCGAACGCCGTGCCGGAGCGCTCGTCGAGGGTCGGCGTCCGGTAGCCGCGCGCGACATGGCCGTAAAACGTCAGCCGGTCGGTCGCCTCGTATTCGAGGCCGAAATTGAGCGCGTACTCGAGATCGGTATCGCTCAGTGTCGGACGGAAAGACGTCTGGGGGAAACCGAACGATCCCGGGTTTCCCGGAAACGCTACATCGCCGGCGGAAAAGCTGATCCGCTCCACCCGGAAGCCAAGCGTCGTCGCGAGCTTCGGCGTTACGCGCAGCGTATTCTGCGCGTATAGCGCGGTGCTGTGCTGATATGCTTTGACCCGCGTAAAGGGAGCGGTGTTGGTGAACCGCTTCCGGTCCGAATCGTAGTCGACATAGTAAAGGTCCACTCCCACCGTGCTGGAAAGCGGCCTTCCGCCGAGCGCGGAATCGATGAGAAGGCGGGGCGTCAGGCCCCATGTGGTCAGTTCGGTCTCGCGGGACTGGTCCTGGTTGCGGAAATCGCTCAGCTGATCCTTGTGCCGGACGCTGGCGTCAAGCAGCAGCTCGACCGAATCGTTCAGCGCGACGCTGCCGCCGATATAGGTTGCGATGCCGTTCTCGCTGGCGAAATCCAGCGGTGTCTGCGCGCCGCGCGGATTGGCGAGATCGTTCTGTCCGGTGTTGGGGTCGACGATCCGGCCGCCCGGCAGTCCCTGGAACTGGTCGTCGAGATCGACATGAACGAAAAATTCGCCCGTGCCGATTTTCTTCCGAAGGTCCAGCGACAGGTTCTTCTGGCGGAGCTCGTTGTTGTCCCGATACCCGTCGCTCAGCAGGGCGTTTCCGTATGCGCTGAGCGAATAGCCGCCCGCGCCGACCGACGCCGACAGGGTGGTTTCCGCGAAACCATCGGCGCCGTAGCCACCGTCGACGCTGGCATGCAGCCCGTCCCCGGTGCCGGATTTCGTGATGACGTTGATGACGCCGCCCTGGGCGCCCCCGCCGTAGAGTACGCTGCCGACGGCGCCTCGGGTGATCTCGATCCGCTCGATGCTGTGTCGCGGGATCGAGGCGAAATCGACAGCGGCGAGATCGAGATCGCTCAGCCGTCTGCCGTTGATAAGAATCAGGGTGTTTGCGGTTGCGGGCTCGCCGAAACCGCGGATGTCTATCGTCTGGCCCGAGCTGTTATTGCCCCCGAACAGGTCCTGAAAGCGGATGCCTGTCTCGAAGGAGAGTATTTCCGGGATCGTGCGGCCCGGGGAATTTTCGATCTGTTCGGCCGTAACGAGCGTTGTCGTTGCGCCGGGGACCGGAGGGTCAAGCCGGGTCGCGGTTACGACAACGGTCGGCGCCCTCGCGCCGGCCGCCGGTTCGCCCGGCGTCTGGGCGCCGGCAGGCGCGGCAAGGCCGACAAGGGAAGCCGCGCAGACGGCGAAAACGGATAGGTATTTCATTCGATGGTCCTCCATTCGGGTTGTTTCGTGGCGGGCCCCGCCGCGCGTGGAAACCCGGCGAAGGCCAGCGGCCAACGCCGTCCCTGAATTCGGACTATCGATCGGTGATAGCTCCCCATCCCGGCTCTCCTGTCGCGGAGCGATTGCCCCAGTCACCGCAAACGGAGAATGCCGTCCCGCCGGTTGCCCCGACCGCCGGATGGGTGACGAACGTGACGGCAGGTCTCCTGGCTCGTGAATCGCGGCCGGCTTCCGCCTTCCCGGGATCTCCCCAGTGGCGTCTTGTGGAAGCCGACTCCTCACCTACAGTTGCGGGGACAGCCGCGGCATCGACCCGGATTTTCTGAGTTTATTCCCGGGATCTGACCGCGTTCCCTTTTCATCCCGTGGACGGGAACCGTCGAGTGGCACTATATCGTTATCAAATGAGAACGGCAACGCGGGATGGACGGAAGCCATGGTCAAGCTCGACAGGATCTACACCGGCGGAGGCGACGCCGGAGAAACGTCGCTCGTTGGCGGCGCGCGCGCGCCGAAGGACTCGGCGCGAATTGCGGCGATCGGCGATATCGACGAAGCAAATGCCGTGATCGGACTCGCCCGCCGGGCGCTCGGACAGGCGGCATCGGAAGCGGGCGAGCGTCTCGCCCGGATCCAGAACGATCTCTTCGATGTCGGAGCGGATCTTGCAACGCCTGGATACGACCCTGCGGACGGCAAGCTGCGCATCCAGCCGGAACAGGTCGCGTGGCTCGAGCGGGAAATCGACGCGGTCAACGAATCGCTTTCGCCCCTGACATCCTTCGTCCTGCCCGGCGGCGGCGCGGCCGCCTGCTGGCTCCATCTGGCCCGAACCGTCGTACGGCGGGCCGAGCGGACAACGGTGACCCTGGCGCACGGGGAAAGGATCAGCCCTCAGCTTCTGGTCTATCTGAACCGCCTGTCCGATCTTCTGTTCGTTCTCGCCCGGGCGGCCAATGACGGCGGCCAGGCGGATGTTCTCTGGCGGCCAGGCTTGAATGCCGGCAAGGATGGCGGATGACCGCCATGATTTCGCCACATGCTTGTATAGACTGCCGAATCGTCGATTGCTTATAGTGAGTGAGGCGGGCGGGCTGTTGCCTGTTTCCGGCCAATACGTCCCGCGGCGCCAGGGACGGCGACATTCGACGAATGGCGAAGGAATGGTTCCCGCGACGGTACTGAAATCCGACGGAGGCGCAGAATGAAACCGGTCAGCTTTTCTTTCATGGTTACGCGACTGACGCTGCTGGCGGCATCCGCCGGTCTCTTCGCGGCCATTGTTGTGGGCGGGCCCGCCGCGGCCGACGTGCAGGCCGGCAAGGACGCGCTGAAAGCCAAGCAGTACGACAAGGCGTTCAAGGAGCTTCGTCCCGAAGCCGAGAAAGGCAACGCCGACGCTCTTTACATCCTGGCCACCATGCATTCCGCCGGTTGGGGAACCCCCAAGGACATCAAACGCGCGCACGAGCTTTTCGGCAAAGCGGCCGAACTCGGGCACGTACCGGCGCAGAAGGAGTACGGCGTCGCGCTGATCCTCAGCGACGGGATCGAACAGAATGTCAACGAAGGGCTGAAATGGCTGCTGATCGCGTCCCAGAATGGCGACAGGGGCGCCGCCGTGTATTTCAAGCAGCTGTCGAAATCCTTTCCGCGCACGGTCATTTCCACCGCGCGCCATTCCGCCTTCGAATGGCGACAGGCGCAGAAGGCGAAAAAACCGGAATAAGAATTCCCGGCGGCCCTACTTTCTCGACGACAGCACCACGGACAGCATGTTGCCGGCCAGGTCATTGGCCGTGCCGTATGCCGCATTCTGCGCTTCGCGCAGATAGGTCTTGCAGGTGACTACCGAATCCCGCTCATAGCCGGCGAGTTTCGCCAGAAGCCCTTCGATGGCGGCGTCCAGCTCGCTGGCCGGGACGATCTCGCTGACCAGTCCGAGCGCGACGGCGCGCTGCGCGTCGATCGTGTCGGTCGAATAGACCATGTGAAGAAGGGATTTCGGCGGAATGCGCCCGAGATGGGCCAGCATGGCGAGGGTCGGCGGCAGGTTGGCGCGCATTTCAGGCGTCGCAAACCGGGCATTGTCGGCGGCGATGGTGATATCGGAAATTGCCGTGATGCCGCAGCCCAGACCGTTGGCGAGACCCTGGACGCCGGTAATGACCGGTATCTCCGCCTCGCGCACGGCGCGGTAAACGCCGAGCAGGGGCTCGATCAGCGCATTTCTCATTTCGACGGCGGTGGTCGGTTTGCCTTCGGGCGCCCCGGCCGGGTCGCGCCCCTTGCAGAAATCGTCGCCTTCGCCGCGGACGACGATGGCGTGGACGGACGGGTCCGCTCCGGCTTCGCGGACGTCCGCGGCGATGTCGCGCGCCATTTCAAGCGTGATCATGTTGCCGGCTTCCGGCCGCGTCAGCGTCACCCGCACGATCGCGCCATCCTGTTTCACGGAATACCCGTCTCGCATGCCTCTCTCCCTTGTTCCTACCCGCGCCCGCCCGCTTCGCGGACCACGCCGTTCTTCAGATGTGTTGCGTATTCATCGTCACTCAGCCCCAGAACCTCCTGGAGCACCACGCGGCTGTGTTCGCCCAGGGCCGGCGGGTAATAATGCGGCGCGTCCGCCTCGCCGTCGAACTTGACAGGATTGCCGGCGACCCGGGCGCCCAGCCCGTCGGGCGACTGAAGGTCCAGCACCATCTGCCGGTGAAGCACCTGCTCGTCGCCGAGCGAGTCCGCCAGATTATTGACCTCGCCGACCGGTACCCCCGCTTCCAGCAGATCGGGAACCCAGTCATGCGCCTCGCGTTTCGAGAAGGCGTTCTCCAGCAATGGCCACAGCGCTTCCCGGTTGCGGTGGCGATCCTCGTTGGTCAGGAATCTCTCGTCCCCGGTCAGCCCGTCGAGGTCCAGCACGGAGCACAGCCCCTGCCACATGCGTTCCGTGTTGGCGCAGACGACGAGCTGGGTTCCGTTGGCGGCGTCGAACGACCGGTAGGTCGGGATCGATTCGTGCCCGCGCCCCTGACGGCCCGGCACATCTCCGGAATGCAGATAATAGGCCGCCTGGTAGGTGAGCATGGCAACCTGACAGTCCAGCATCGAAATATCGATGCGCTTGCCCTTGCCGGTGCGCCGCCGTTCCTCCAGCGCCGCCAGCGCCCCGATGGCTGCGTACATGCCGGCGGACAGGTCGCCCAGCGGTATGCCGGCGCGCACCGATGCGCCGTCGCGTTCGCCGGTCAGGCTCATGCCGCCCGACATCGCCTGCACGATCATGTCGTAGGCCGGGCGGTCGCGGTACGGTCCGGTCTGGCCGAACCCGCTGATCGACGCCCAGATCAGACCGGGATTGTCTGCGGCGAGCGCTTCGTACCCCAGCCCCAGCCGGTCAAGGACGCCGGGCCGGAAATTCTCCATCAATATGTCGCACGCGCCCGCAAGCCGCCTCACCAGGGAGAGCCCCTCGGGGTCCTTCATGTCGATCACGACGCCGGCCTTGTTGCGGTTGATCGACAGGTAGTAGCAGCTGTCCTTGCCGACGAAATGCGGCGGCAGCACGCGCGACCAGTCGCC
>JAYOEY010000018.1:0-74036 GCA_038116945.1 Rhodospirillales bacterium | reverse complement strand
GCCACAGGGCCAGACTCTCTCATAGAAACTGGATCACTTGGATCAAGCCGGTCAGACGCGTATTCCCGGTATTTGTCCGAACCGAGGTCTCCGAAGAACTGGGCCTGCATCATTTCCGACATGCCGATGATCGAATTCAGCGGGGTGCGGAGTTCGTGACTCATATTGGCCAGGAACATTGACTTCATCCGGTTGGCGTTCTCCGCAGACTGTTTTGCTATCTGCAGCGCCCTTTCGGCCTGCTTTCGTTCCATCACGTCGCGCACCGTCGCGATATAGGCGATTTCGCCGTGCCAGAAGGTCGCCGTTACGCGCATGTCGATGGAAACCGACCGGCCGTCCGGCCGGACCAGCTCCAGCTCGGTCGACTCCTTGTTGGAGATCGGTATCCCCCAGGGCTTGTCTATGATCGTATCCGCCGGCCGCCCCAGCAGCCTGGACGCGGCAGGGTTTACGAACCTCACCACGCCGTCGCGATCGACCACGAGGATGCCGTCCGAATTGTCGCTTACCAGCGACGAGAGCTGCGCGTAGGCGGAATCGAGCTGATCCACCTTCTGCTTCAGCCGGTACATGACAACGTGCCGCCGCATGGCATGGGAAAGCGATCGGTACAGCTCCTCTCCGTCGAACGTTCCCTTGACCAGATAATCCTGGGCGCCGATATACAGGGCGTCGTCAATAAGCGCCTCGTCCTCGAGCCCCGTGATCACAATGACCGGAACATGGGGCGCCAACCGGACCAGGGATATCAGCGCATCCATCCCCTGGCTGTCGGGCAGGGAGAGATCGACAAGGATCGCATCTACCTGTTCGTTAGTAATGATCGGCAGCGCGGCGTTCAGGCGATCGAAGACGCGAACCGAGTAGTCGCGGCCTTGAAGTACGGCCTCGACGAACTTTGCATCTGCGGCATTGTCCTCTATCAGGACAATGGTTCTGGATTTTACCGTCTCGCTCGTCATTTTCTCTGGCAACCCGGCATCGAGACCTGGTTGGTTGATACCCACACGAATGATTACCCTCAAAAGTAGCGAGCCAATAATGGGTAAAGAATCGTAAACGATTCGTCAAACGCTAATCATCTTTTTTTAATGAATAAAATTTTCTGAACGGAGTCTTGCGCCGCGACAGACCGCCACCCGCCCCGTCCGCCTCACCCTGGCGCGGTAAGGCACATCTACATCGCCTGGCGGCGATCAGGCGACCTTCCCGACGATCCGCACCGCCTGATCGACACGGTGCGCGGCGCGGCGTGACCGGTTATATTGCCCCGCCAGACAGAAACGGGAGTCGCGGGAAAATGCTGATCGAGGCCAACGGAATCGCCATCAACTACCAGCTCGACGGGCCGGAGGACGCGCCGGTCCTCATGTTCAGCAATTCGCTGGCGACCTCGTTCGCAATGTGGGACCGGCAGGTGGAACGGCTCAAGGATCGCTACCGCATCCTGCGTTACGACAATCGCGGCCACGGCTCGACGCCGCCGACCGACGACGGCCCCTACACGATCGGCGTGCTGGCGGGCGACGCGCTGGGGCTGATGGATGCGCTCGGCATCGACAGGGTCAACTGGTGCGGCCTTTCAAAGGGCGGCATGGTGGGCCAGTGGCTCGGCATCAACGCCTCGGACCGGCTGGAAAAGCTGGTCGTGTCCAATACCGCCGCCTATTTCCCCAACAAGGAAATGTGGCGCGAACGCATCGACATGGCGACCAAAGAGGGCATCCCCGCCATCGCGGAAGCCTCAATCCAGCGCTGGTTCACGCCCGGCTATCTGGAACGCGCCGACACCGGGGCGACCATCGACTGGGTGCGCGCCTTCATTCTGGAGACCACCAGGCAGGGCTATCTCGATTGCAGCGTCGCCATCCGCGAGATGGATTTCCGCGCCGAACTGCCGCAGGTCGATGTCGAAACCCTGGTCATCATCGGCGAAAAGGACCCGGCGACCATCCCGGAATACGGCGAACTGATCGCCGCCGGAATTCCGGGTGCGAAAACATTCGTCGTGCCCGACGCCGCGCATCTGTCGAACATCGAACAGCCCGACATCTACACCGAAACGCTGGTGAATTTCTTCGGGTAAGGCCAGCCCTATTCCCGGGGCAGCGCCCCTTCCGCCTGCAGTTCCGCGACCGCCTTGGCGCGCCACAGCGTCCAGCCTCGACGCCAGGTTTCCTTGGCGTCCTGGCGCGCCACGGTCGCCGCGACCTCGTCGTCCTCGAGATAGACCACCCTGCCGCCCTGCCCGGCGATGGTGATCGCCTGCATCTGGAGATTGGCCGACACCTCCAGATAGATGCTGCGCACGCAGACCAGCGGCAGCGATTCCGCAACCACCGTGGCCCCGTGGCCGCGCATCAGCGCCGCCGGCGCATCGCCCAGCACGCCCGCCAGGGCGTTCCCGAGATAGGGCGACGAGATGATGATGTCGCCCGCCGGCTGGAAATCCTTGATCTCGAAGGTCGGTACGCCGAGCCCGATAAACGCGCCGGTATTGACCAGCGGCCGCAGCGGCACTTCGGTGACGCCGAACGGGATAACAGACGGCGAATGGTTATGGACCACCGCGTTGACGTCCGCCCTTTCCTTGAAGATTTCTCCGTGGATGTAGCGCTCCAGATACATCGAGACGCCGTCGGCGCGGCCGTCGGTATCGATAACGTCGCTGTCGAGATCGAACTCGTAAATGTCGGCGCGCGTCACCAGCTCCGGCGCCAGCGCCCGGGCGATGAAATAGCGTTCCGGGTTTTCCGGATGGCGGACACTGACATGGCCGTAGGCATCCACCACCCCGTGCGACGCCAGAACCCGATATGCGATGACCAGCTCGTCGATGAAATCCATGGCGTCTCTCAAAACTCCCCAAATTCTACTTTTCGTTTATCCGATTCGGCATTTGACGTACCGGTCCCTTATCGGGCACGCCGGCATCGCGAAGTGCGGCAAGATAACTTTGCTGCGCCGCATCGTCTTTATAAACCGAAATCCGGCCGGCGAGCACCGTCGTGAAATACGGTGCGGCCTCTGCCAGCCTCCGGGCCTCCTCCCGCGCCTTGTCCTGCCGACCGGACTGGCTGTACGCGGCAATCAGCTGTGCCGTCGGACCGGGAATGACCCTGCCGCCCAGTCGCTTGCGATGTTCGACCAGGGCTTCAATGGCCTTTTCGTACTCGCCGGCGACGCGGTAATTGCTGCCGAGGAAGAACAGCATGGGCAAGCTGTCCGGACTCATGCGCATGGCCTGTTTAACGACCTGTATGCCTTCCGCGGGGCGACCGACGAATCCCAGAAACTTGCCATGCGCCACCCTCAGAAGAGCATCGTTCGGCGCCGCCTCTATGGCCTTCTGGATGGAGGCAATTCCGGCGTCGAATTTCCTTTGACGCACCTGAACTTCCGCCAGGCTGCCCCAGCCCGGCCCGAACCCCGGGTCGAGTTCCACCGCCCGGCGGGCAAGCGACGTCGCCCTGTCAAGCAACCCGCTCGCCACGCTCTGCTCAATCGGCGCATGCTCATACTCAAGCACATAGGTAAAGGCCGCCCCGGCATAGCCGCCGGCAAACCTGGCATCGAGGTCAATTGCCTTTTCGAACATGGCGCGCGACGCCGCCAAATTTCCCGGAGTCGGCGGCAGCATTTTGCCGCGGCCCTGAACATACGAATCATAGGCTTCGAGCTTCGGCGTATGGCGGCGCTTGACGGATTTAAGGTTCGGATCGCCCAGCCGCCGCGACAGCGCCGCGATCACCCTGCCGGCTATTTCATCCTGAATGGCGAAGACATCCCTGGCCTCGCGGTCGAAACGCTCAGCCCATATCTGTTTGCCCGTCCGGGCATTGAGCAGCTTCGCCGTAATGCGAATACGGTTCTCTGCCCGGCGCAACGTCCCGTCCAGAATATATCCGACGCCCAGAGCCTTGCCGATGACCGCCGGGTCCTGGCCGCGAAAGCGCAAGGTCGCGGAGCGCGGCGTGACATTGAGCCCGGCAACCTTGGCGAGCCCGACCGAGATGTCTTCCGAAATGCCGTCGGCAAAATAGGTCTGCGTCCTGTCCGGAGACAGGTTGACCAGCGGCAGTACCGCAACCGAGCGCGATACGTCGCCGCTCTGCGCACCACGGTCGAACATATCGCCTGTCTGATACCACCAGTAACCGCCTCCGCCGATGACGGCGCAGACAACCGCGAGGACGACGGCCAGTCGTCCGGCCTTTCCCGGGACACGGGAAGTCCGCGGCACGCGGCCCGTCCCGGCGATCCTGAAAGCCCGCACCGGACGCGCGATATTCTTGACGGAGACCTCCCCCATATCCTCAAGCCAGATATCGAGCCGGTCACGCACCTGGTCCCGCGCGCTGCGCGAAATGCAGATCCCACCGGGGTCCGCTATTCCTTCGAGCCGCGCGGCGACATTGACGCCATCGCCCAGCATGTCATCGCCCTGGGCGACGATATCCCCGACATTGACGCCAACCCGGAGCCAGAGCTGTCTGTCCTCGGGCAATCCGCTGTTGGCGGTCGCGAATTCGGCCTGAATTTCCATCACGCACCGCACCGCCTCGACGGCGCTTGGAAACTCGATCAGAAAGCTGTCGCCGGCCGTATTGGCGATACGACCGCCATGGTCCGCCAGACGGGGTTCGATGATGGCTTCCCGGCGGGAACGCGGCGCGTGGATTGTCCCTTCCTCATCCACACCCACGAGCCGGCTGTATCCGGCCACGTCCGCGGCAACGATCGCGGCCAGCCGGCGTCCATCAGCCATTCGGAACTCCTCGTCCCTCCCGTGGAGCGCTTATTTTTTCTTCGCCGGAATCACGCCGCAGGCGACTCGGGCGCCGCCACCGCCGAGGCTCGCCGGCGAATCCGAATAGTTATCGCCGCCGGCATGGATCATCAGAGCGCGACCATACAGATCCGCCACCTTGAGGCGTGGCGCGAGAAGGGATTTACGGGCCATCCCCTTTCCGTCGACTGTCAAAGCAGGGAGGTCTCCAAGATGTCCGTCGGCGTGCGGTCCCTTGTGATGGCCGGACTTGCCTGGATCGTAATGACCGCCGGCAGCCAGCCCGGCCCCCATCTTGCCACCCGCGCCCTTGCTTCCGCAGTTCGCGTTCTGATGGACGTGGAATCCGTGCGCACCCGCGCCGATGCCCGACAGGCGCGGGACCAGGCGCAGCCCCTTCTTCGTATCCACGGCCCGGATCCAGCCGAGGTCCTTGCCGACGCCCTTGGCGTCGACCGCCTTGATCCGGATGGTGATGTCTTCAGCCTTTGCCGGCGCAAACGCCGCAACCGTAAACGCCAGAACAATGGATACCGCGATCTTCATGGCCCTTCTCCCGAAATAGGACAGTTACTCAGAACGGGAGACATCATACCGAAACCGCGGAACGGCAAACAGACGGCATTCTGCAATTTTTATTTCGCCAGTACGGGCTGTGGAGACGAAATAAATCCGCTACAAAGACTGTCGTAAAAAGAAAAATATTCTCGCACAGGGGGACGACAGAAATGGCCGATAACGATCTGCAGTTGATCGGGATGACGGCGAAGCTCGCCCAGTCATACGTCGCCGGCAACAAGATTTCCCGCGAAGAACTGCCCGACCTGATCCGGGACCTGCACCGAACGCTGGTCGCGCTCGATAACCCACAGCCCGAGGACGAGCAGGAACCCGCCGTCGCCGTACGCCGTTCGGTCAGAAAAGACCAGATCATCTGTCTCGAATGCGGCAAGGGCCACAAGATACTCAAGCGCCACCTGCGCACCGCTCACGGTCTCACGGTAAACGAATACCGGGAGCGCTGGAATCTCCCGCCCGACTATCCGGTCGTCGCCTCCGATTATTCGTCGCAGCGATCGAAAATGGCCGTCGAGATCGGACTCGGGAGACAGGCGGAAAAATAGAAGGCTGAGCTCAGGCCGCCGCCAGGTGTTCCACCCGCCACGCGTAGGTCAGCGTCCAGTCCCCGTCTTCGTTATCGATGCACATGGTCGTGCCGTTGCCCGGCTTGAACGCCGCGACATGCGCGTTTTCGTCGCCGCTGACCAGTTTGGAAACGGTGCGCGTCAGATAGTCGAAATGACCGCACATCATGATATCGCCCTCGCTGGCTTCGATCTCGGCGATGAACGGCCCGATATCGTCGCCGGTGCCGATGGCGTAGGCGGTCTGCGCCGTGCGTTCGGGTATCCCGAGCGCCGCGCCGATACGCTCCGCGGTTTCCGTGGTCCACTGCTTGTCGCTGTGCAGGATCTTGACCGGCAGCACGCCGGCCGCCTTCAGCTGCGCGGCGATCCGCGCGCACTGGTCCCTGCCCTTTTCGCTCAGGTGCCGGGTCGGATCCTGTTCCTTCGGCATCGCGTCGGCGTGATGAATCAGAAATACCTTCATATCGTTCTCCCTGTATCCGGATTTCGATTTAGGGGGATTAGAGCGGAACTCTTCGCATACGCAAAGGGGGAAAGACGCGATTGCGCCCGTCTTTTCGTCCGGTAGGATGAAGCGAAACAACATCCATCCAGGGAGCCCAAACCATGACCGTTATCCCCAATGAAAACACGCCGTCGCTCAACCGGGTCGCCGGCAAGGTCGCTATCGTCTCCGGCGCAGGATCGGTCGGCGACGGGTGGGGCAACGGCAAGGCGGCCGCCTTCGTCTATGGCAAGGAAGGCGCAAAGACCCTGTGCGTCGATTACCGGGAGGACGCGGCGGAAGAAACCGCCGAACTGATCCGCGCGGCGGGCGGCGAGGCGCTGGCGCATGCCGCCGACGTAACGGACGAGAACGCTGTCGCCGCGCTGGTCGAACGGTGCGTGTCCGAATGGGGCCGGATCGACATTCTGCACAACAATGTCGGCGGCCAGGGCACGGGACGCAGCCTCGGCAACATCACGGTCGATGACTGGAACGCGACCTTTGCCCGCAACGTCACCTCGGCCATGCTGACCTGCCGCGCCGTGGTGCCGCAGATGGAAAAGCAGGGCGGCGGCGCCATCGTCAACATCGCCTCGATCGCCGGCATAAGGCACCTGAATGCCGATACAGCCGTCTATTCGGCGACCAAGGGCGCGATGATCCAGTTCACCAAGAACATCGCCCTGCAGCACGCCCGCGCCGGCATTCGCGCCAACTGCGTGCTGCCGGGCTATATCGATACGCCCTTTATCCTGCGCATGGTGAACGGGCGGCCGTCATACACCTACAAGGGTTACGAAACCGCGGAAGAGTACAGGGCCGCCCGAAACGAGATCATCCCGTCGGGCCGGATGGGAACCGGGTTCGACGTCGCCTACGCATCGCTGTTTCTGGCATCCGACGAGGCGACGCATATCACCGGGGTTGAACTCACCGTCGATGGCGGCGTTACCGCCACCTGCCCGGGCGTCTGACAGCACAAAAAAACGGGCGTCCCGTGGGACGCCCGTTTCTTTTGAAAAAAATGCCGTCTTACGCGGCGACTTCGTATTTATCGCGCTTCTGCCCGGCGAGGTTCTTGCCCTCTACCCGGATCAGGCGTGTCGTGTCTTCACGGCGCGGCGAGTGCAGCTTGCCTTCGTTATAGACGTAGGCGTCTCCCCGCTTCATGACGTATTTGCGGTCTTGCTCGACCTTGCCGGGATTGCCGTTGGCCGGCTTCTCGACGCATTTCCATTCGGTCATCTCGGTTTCGCCCTCGACCTGCGAATAGATCGCCCACTGATCGCCATGATCGTGCGGGTTGCTTGCCTTCGCCCCTTCGTAGACATGGGCGAGGATGCAGAAGCCGAAATCGGGATCCTCGTAGATAACCTGACGTTCGACCTTGTTGTCGCCGAAATGAGTCGCAACGAAATCGTCGTCAAGGCATGCCTTTGAGATGAAACCGCGCATCCTCTCGCGCCCGGCAGGATTGTTGCCCAGCTCCTTCATCGCCGCATTGCAGTCGGCGCCAAGCTGTTCGATCGTGTAAGCCATATCTGACCCTCCTTGTCTTCTCGAAAATCCGGAAATTCGCCCTCGGATTATGCCCCAAGTCACCGTTCGGAGAAAGGGGATTGCCCCAGCATCCCTCGGGACAAATTTTCTTTCCTTGACCCCTGTCAATTTTTCCGGCGTTGCGTATATTTTCTCAGCCCGCCGCTCAGCAACGGTCGGACCAACCGACGGCGAGACCGCCAGAGGGGACGGCGGGTTCCATAAAACTCTATATTCGGAGAAGAGACGATGGGGTCCCTTTGGCGCTCCCTGCCCGGCTCGTGGCAGGAGAAACTACTCGTTTTACTCGGTTTTATCCTGATGGCGTCGCCCTGGCTGCTCGGCTACGCCGGTTCGGCGAACCCGACCGGCAATGCCGTGGTCATCGGCCTTGTTTACGTCGTTGGCGGCGGCGTCGCGATCGTCCTGCAGTCCAACTACGCGAACTATGTCGTCGCCTTCCTCGCTTACTGGCTGGCCCTCGCCGCCCGCATCCTCGGATACGAGTCGGAGACCATCCCGATGCTTGTAGACATCGGTTTCGGTGTCGCCGGCATCGTCCTTGCCATGTGGGCAGCCATTTTGCGTGCGCGGAGCGAAAACGGGAGCGACGGGACGGTCCGTCCGTTCGAACCGCCATCGCAGCCGACACCGAAGGAACCGGGCAGGAAGGCCGCCTGATTCAGTCGGGCTATTGCCGCCCCGACAGCTCCGCAAGCAGGCGCTCGGCATCCTCGATGGCGAGCGCCACCAGCGGATCGTCTTCATTCATCTCCCTGAGCATGACGATGTGCGCTTCGAGCCCTTTGCGATCCGCACCGGCAGGCGGCGACAACAGACATGCGTCCGACACGAGCGGCGGCCCGTTTACCGGAAACGGTCTGGCTGACGGGCGCGCCGTCGAAAGACAAGAAAAACGGCAGAAAGGCACAGAAACATCGCCGAGCCGGGAGCTGAAAGCACGACATTTACCGCGGTCAGAACACGCAGGTAATCGCCGGGACTGTTCGCAAACAGACTTACGTCGATGCGGTTGGGGTCGCCCCCATTGATCACCGCGGAATCCGTTCCTTCCAGCCCCCTCAGGCTGGGTTCCGCGTAAAACACGCCCGGATTGAAAAACACGTCGCTCAGATTCAGAAAATCCCTGCTCGAAATTATCGCCAGGATCGGCGCGTCGAAAACGACATGGCCGGTAGCGCGGGAATTTACGGACGGGTCGAAAAATATGTAGTGGCTCGAAACGACCGTCCCGACCGAAAGAACCCCGGGACCGCCTCCTCCGAGACTGTCTACGTTCAGATTCGAGGTCAGAACTACGTTCTGATTCTCGTTAAAAGCAAACAGGTTGAAGCTCTGGAAGTTGTCATCGCCCACAGTATTTGGCGGCGGCAATGGAGCGGTCAACTCCAGGAAAACGCCACCATTGTTGAAGGCGCTGTCAGCCGTCAAAGCCCCGCTGACAATCACGGCGCGCACCGGCACCGACGCGAAAAGGAGACAAACCGCGGCCAGAAAAATTTTGATAGAGTTTTTCACAGCAATCTTCCGAATTGATCGGAAAAAAACCTTCCGCGAAAAAGCCTACTTCGAAAACACCTTCCTGAGAAGCTCGGTGGTCCGCTTCGCGGGATTCTCCCGGATAGCGGCCTCTTCGCGGCCGAGATACAGGAACACCCCGCCGATCGCCTTGTCGAGCACGTGATCGGTAAGGTTCGCTTTCACGTCCGGTACGAACGGCAGCGTCTTGTACTGCCCGATCATCCGGTCGTAGGAAGCGACGGCGCCGACGCCGGCGAGCTGGCTGTCGACGATGGGCTTCATCTCGGCCGCCAGCGGAGAGGACATTTTCGAGCGGAAATACTGCGTCGCCGAATCCTTCGGCCCGTTGAGAATCTTGCGGGCATCGTCGATGGTCATCTGGCTGATCGCATCGCCGAACAGTTTCTGCGCCTTCGGCACGGCGGCTTCCGCCGCGCGGTTGAGACGAAGCTCGAGATCGTTGGCGAGCGCTCCCATCCCGACCTTGTTGAGCATCGACTGCACGTTCCTGAGCGAGTCGGGCAGCGGAATGTGAACATCGGGCGACGCGTTGAAACCGTCGGAGCGCCCCAGCGTCCCGACGACGCGGTCAGCGCCGATGCGCAGCGCCTCCTTGAGCCCTGAGGCGATCTCGCCGGTCGTCAGGGACGAGGCCGTGCCCCCCGTATCGCCGCCCAGCGCCTTCAGCAGGTCCCTGCCGCGATCCAGAAATCCCTGGGCCGAGACGGTTCCCGAAAGCAGCGGAAAAACGACCGCAACAGCCAGACAGCGTTTGAAGATTCCCATGCTTGTACCCTTTCGTCAGATAGCGCCGTTTGCCTCGGCAAGCAGACTTTCCAGCAACGCGTTGAAGCGTTCCGGATATTCCAGATAGATCATATGCCCGATATCGGGGATGGTCTCGCGCCGGATACCAGGCATGGCATCGGCGATCTCGTCCACCATCGCGCCTGCCGCCGTCGAATCGTATTCGCCTGACACGATCATCGCGGGGATACGCGGCTTTGCCGTCCATTCGAAGATGTTTGCGTGGCGCAGCGAACGAAACTGGCTCAGATAGCCTTCCTGCGGGATCGCCGCGGTCAGTTCGATCCCTCTGGCCAGCACCTCTGCCGAGGCCGTCGGCGAACAGCTTTGCGGCACATGATGTTCGGCGTATTTCTGCATGCCCAGCGAGCGCACCAGCTCGAAACGCTCGTTGATGCCCTGTTCGCGCTGCGCCGGCTCCACCACGCCGCCGCCGATCACCGGCTGGGCGAGCGTCAGCGACAGGACCTTGTCGGGAAAGGCCCGGTGGAAGCCGGTCACCATGATGCCGCCGTAGGAGTGCCCGACCAGGTGCGCCTGCTCGATGCCCAGAGAATCGAGAAACGCGCCCATCGCCATCACATAGTCGGCGACGGACGGCAGGTCGGTATCGAACGGTTCCGACTCTCCGTAGCCCGGCGCATCCCAGCCGATGACGCAATAGCGATCCGAGAACTGCGCGTACTGGGTTTCCCAGTTGACCGAACCGCACCCCATCCCGTGCACGAAAAACAGCACCGGGCCTTCTCCGGCCTCGCGGTAGGAAATGCTGAGGCCCGCCGCCCCTGTCCGTTTCAGCGCCGGCAGGGTCACCTATTTCAGCCCCAGCATGACGAGCAACCGCCGCCAGAAGCTGTCGCCGCCGCCAGCCGCCGCGACGTCCCCACCCTCGATCTGCGCGCACAGCCGGGCGAAGAACTGGTTGACGACGATCTTCGATGCGCCTTCGAGCATGCGCCCGCCTATCGAGGCGACCTTGCCGCTGATTTCCACCCTGTAGTCGTACGACACCAGCGTTCCCTCGCCGTCCGCCGAGAGCACCACATGGCCGGAACCGCGCGAAGAGCCCAGCGGCCCGTCCAGCCCGCCCGACAGCGTCGCGGATGTGGGCGGAACGAGATCGGCGAGCGCGACCTCAGCGACGAACCGTCCCTTGACCGGGCCGACACCCAGCGTGACATCGGCGCGATAGCGGTTGTCGCCCACCAGATCCAGCTTGTGACAGCCTGGAATGACCGCCGCCAGCTTTTCAGGATTAAGCAGCGTTTCCCACACGAGCTCCGGGGCCGCAGGCACACGCGTCTCGCCGGCCCCTGTCAGCGCCGCGCCGCCTTCCGTCGGAGAAGCATCCGACGCCGGGGCGCGTCCCTCGGGTGGGGCAGGTTCGTCGCCATGGATCAGCGCAGACAGCTTCGCGGGGGTCAACGGAAGCTGGATATCGTCGATTCCGAGCGCATCGCACACGGCGTTGGCGAGACACACCGGCGTCGACATGCAGTTGCCCTCGGCCGCGCCCTTGGCGCCAAGCGGCGTAAAGGGCGACGGGCTCTCGATGTGGTAGAGCTCGGGCGTCGGCACCTCCATCGTGGTCGGCACCAGGTAATCCGCGAACGTCCCCGACAGGAAGCTGCCGTCGTCGGCGTAGCAGAACTCCTCGTACATGGCGGCGCCGATGGCCTGCGCGAATGAGCCGTAGACCTGCCCCTCGACGATCATCGGATTCATCATGGCGCCCGCGTCGTGCATGGTGACGTACTTGTCGATGCGGATCTCCGCCGTATCCGGATCGATCTCGATGCCGCAGAAATCGAATACGAACCCGTAAGTCAGCGACGTGTTGATCCGGTCGCGGTCGTCCGGCGTCTCAAGCTCCTTGGGCGACCAGCTGGCGGTTTCGCGCAAGCCCCCCTCCTCGCCGTCGGGAAGCTGGTTCGGCGACCAGTGCGTGCCGCCGGCTACCCGCCGGAAATTCAGCCTGTTGTCCGGATTCTCGCGGTCGTAGATGTTGCCTCCGCCGAGCTCGATCTGCTCCGCCGGAATATTCAGCAGCGGCGCGGCGATGCGGACCAGTTTTTCCCGAACCTTCTTTGCCGCCATCTGGGCCGCCACCGCGGTCCCGGGCGAAAAGCGGCAGGAATAGGTCCCGGCGGCTATCGACCACGGATCCTTGTGCGTGTCGTGTTCGGTATTCACGCGGATATCCGACGGACGCAGCCCCAGCTGATCGGCGACGATCTGCGACAGCACCGTGCCGTGCCCCTGCCCCTGCGGCGTCGAATCGCTGGTGACGCTGACCGAGCCGAGCGCATCGACATTGACGGTCGCCATCGAGACCGCACCGTCCTGGGAACCGCGCTTCGCGCGCTCTTCCGCCGGGACGATGGTCGAGAGATAGCCCATGTTGGACATGCCGGGCTCGACAACCGCGGCATAGCCGACGCCGTAAAGCTTGCCGGCGGCCCGCGCCTCGTCGCGCTTCGCTCTGAGCGCCTCAAGCCCGCCGTCACGGATGGCGACCTCTACCGCTCGCGGGTAGTCGCCGGAGTCGTAAAGGGCTCCGGCCGGCGTCTTGTAGGGGAACACCCCGGCATCAAGCAGGTTCCTGCGGATCACGTCGAGCGGGTCGAGCCCCAGCGTGACGGCGATTTTGTGCATCAGCCGCTCGATCGCGTAAAACATCTGCGGCCCGCCGAACCCGCGCACCAGGCCGGCCGGCGTCTTGTTGGTCATCACCAGACGGTTCCGGCAATACAGGTTCTGGGTCTTGTAAGCGCCGGTCAGGGCGCCATGCATGCGATAGAGCGGTCCCGGCATCGGCGAACGCAGGAATGCGCCGTAATCGTCGAGCTGGTCGATGCGAAATCCGGTGACGGTGCCGTCGTTCCTGACCGCGGCCTCGATCTCGACGATGCGGTTGGGAGCGGCCGACGCAGCGGTCAGATGCTCAAGCCGGTCCTCGACCCATTTCACGGGGCGTCCGACGATCTTCGAACACAGCCCCATCAGCACGATATAGGGCAGAACCGCCTGCTTGACGCCGAAACTGCCGCCGGAGTTCGCCGGAGTCCGCAGCCGGACATTCGCCTCGGGAACCCGGAAGGCGCGCGCCATCACCGGATGGCCGGTATAGGGCCCCTGGAAATTCGAAAACACGTCATAGACGTTGTCGTCTGCCTGGTATTCGACCAGCGCCACGAATCCCTCGATCGGGGTCAGGGAATTACGCGGGTAATGGATCGACAGGCTGACGGTCCTGTCCGCCTCGGCAAACGCGCTGTCCGGATCCCCGTAGGTAAACTCGCGGTCCGACATGACATTTGTGCCGGCCTCGGGGTGGATAAGCGGCGCATCGTCCTTCGAGGCTTCCAGCGGATCGATAACGTGCGGCGTGACACTGTATTCGACGTCGATCGCGTCGAGCGCATCCTCGGCCTGATACCGGTCGCGGGCGATGACGACCACCACGGCTTCGCCCATGAAGCGGACGCGGTCGATCGCCAGCGCCCATTCGTTGAGCGGCTGCTTGACGATGACGAGATAGGGGTCGGAAATCGCCTGGACGTCCTTGCCGGTCAGCAGGGCGCGCACGCCCGGCATCGCCTGGGCGGCGGAAACGTCGATGGAAACGATATCGGCGGAGGCATGGGGAGAGCGAAGCACGGCCGCGTGCAGCGTTCCCGCCGGAACCGGGTAATGATCGGCGAACCGGGCGCGCCCGGTCAGGAGCCGCGCATCCTCGACCCGTTCGATCGACTGGCCGACATATTTCTCCATCGCCGCCTGTTCAGACATCCTGTGATCTCTCCTGTCCGTCGGACTCAGCCGATGCCTTTTTCGGCAAGAAACGAGAACATCGCCTGCCGGCATTCTTCCGGCTTCTGAATCTGCAGCAGATGCCCTGTATCGGGAATGCACTCGTAAACGTAGTTGCCGTCCTCGGCGAGCGCGCGGTTGGCGTAGGCCGGCCCGGGCGCGCCCCTGGCCTCCGGGTCGCAGGCGATCAGCTTCACCGGCCCGCCCAGCTGTTCGTAGCTCGGCCACAGGTTGAGCGTCATCGCCTGCATGTAGATCGACGCCTCGAATTCGCGCGGACAGGCCAGCACCCAGTCGCCGCTATCCCCGTCCTGCCTCAGCACCGATTTCGCCATCAGTTCGTGCGCGCCCTCGACCCAGGTCGAATGGCCGCGCGTATCCTTGTACTGCTGCGCCAGCTCCATCGGGTCGCCGAACCGGTCGGGCCGCTGCATCGCCCAGTCATGGAGCCGGTGCTCGAACACGTCCATGCGTTCGTATTCGCGATGGCCGGCGGGGGGCACGTTGGGCGGATCGAACAGGAACAGCGCATCCCATTTGAAGCCGAGTTCGCAGGCGTGTTTCATCGCGGTGCGGCCGGACATCGAATGGAAGATGCCGATGCTGGTCTTTTCTCCGCAGCGCGCGGTGACCTCGCGCAGGACGCGGTCCAGATCGAGCGTCATCTGCGCGTAGTTATGCATCGGAAGCCCGGTAACCGCCTGCGGGTTCTGGCCGTGATTGCGGAAGTCGAACACGCAGAGTTCGTAGTCCTCGCAAAGCGGTCCCCAGAAGGGGAAGTAACCGTCGGCCGCAAACCCGTTCCCGTTGCCGAGAAACATCCTCGCACCGCCCGGGTTTCCATGCATCCTGACACGGATCGTCGCGCCGTCCCCCATCGTAAGATCGAACTGTTCTCGGGGCCGGGGGACTTCAAACGACATCGTTCAGGTGCCTTTATGCGGGTTGCGTTCGGGTGACCGTGATGTAAACCAAAGAAGCGGGGAAATCGACCCCTTCCGCTCGCCCCGCGCCACCGGAGACGCCTTCGCGCATGTCATTCCGACTTCTCGTCACGCTGAGCTGCATCACGCTGATCCTGAACACGATGGCGTTCATGACGATCACCCCGGTGCTGCCGATCCTGTTCGACGAATGGCGGCTCAGCGAAACCGAGGCCGGGCTGCTGGGGGGATCGTTCTTTATCGGCTACGTCACCGCGGTACCGGTGCTCGTGACCCTGACCGACCGGATCCTGCCGAAGAAGATCTACATCGTCTCCGGCCTCATCGGTACGGCGAGCTGTTTCGGCTTCGCTTTCCTGGCCGACGGGCTGTGGAGCGGGATGTTCTATCGCATCCTGACGGGAGTGGGCGTCGCCGGAACCTACATGCCCGCGCTGAAAGCCCTCGCCGACAGCCTCGAAGAACCGCAGCGCAGCCGGGCGACCACCTACTACACGTCGGTTTACGCCATCGGAACGGCGGCATCCGTTCTGTCAGGCGGGCTGTTCACCGAGTGGTTCGACTGGCACTGGGCCTTCGCCGTCGCCGGAATCGGCGTATTTACCGGCCTCGTCATCGGCGCGTTTGCCCTGCCCGACGGGAAAACCGCCGCCGTTCGAACCACCCACGCCGCCAGTTTCCGCCGGGTGTTCGGCAACCGGGCCGCGATGGTCAACATCGCATCCTATTTCTGGCATCTGTGGGAGGTTTTCTCCAACAGGGTGTGGATCGTCACTTTCCTGGTTTTCGCGGAAGCGTCGCGCGCGGACAGCTTTTTTGTTTCGACGTCCTGGCTCGCCACGCTGGTCGCCCTCGCCGGCGTCCCGGCCGCGATGACCTGCGGCGAGCTTGCCGTCCGGCTGGGGCGGGAACGGATGATCCGGGCCGCCATGATCGTGTCCGTTGCGGTCGGCATCGGCGTCGCCTTCACCACATCGGGTCCTTTGTGGCTGATCGCCGCGCTCGCGCTCGCGTACGGCATGACCGGCTATTCGGATACCGGCACGATCAATACGGCGACCGTCGCCGTTGCGGAAGAGGACGTACGCGGCGCAACCATGGCGGTGCATGCCTCGGTCGGGTTTACCGGTGGAATTCTCGGATGTCTCGCCATCGGCGCTACGCTGGAAGCGTCCGGCGGAAAGGATTCGGCGGATGCCTGGACCGTGGCCTTTCTGGTCATGGCGGCGGGATCCGGCATCGGACTTGTCATCCGCCTGGTCGCCGGGCGCGATCACCTGCCGGCCCTTTCGAAAACCAGCGCAAGAGACTAGGATTTCCGCGTCAGTTCCAGAGACGAACCGAGGGAGAGACAGCCATGTCCTTCAGCCCGGCAAAACGCATCCGCCAGCCCGCCCAGCCGATGAAACCGGTGATCGACCCGGCCGGATGGTATCCGGCAGACCTCGACGCCGATGACGGCTGGATATACGAGCTGTCCGATGGCGAGACGGAAGAAATCCGCAGGGCCGTTGCCGATGTCGAGGCGCGCGGTCTCGACATCCGGACGATCGGCCGGGACGATTTTCCCCTGCCCACCCTCGACGAGGGGTTGGCCGCGCTATACGACGAGCTGAACGAAGGACGGGGTTTCTTCCTCCTGCGCGGCGTGCCGATCGCCGAGTTCACCAAGCATCAGGCGGGCATCGCCTTCTGGGGCATCGGTACGCGGTTCGGACGCGCGGTGTCTCAGAACGCCAAGGGGCACCTGATCGGACATGTGAAGGATTTCGGAGGCGATTACAACGCCCCCAACGTGCGCGGCTATCAGACCAACGTCCAGATGAGCTTCCACACCGATCAGTGCGACTATGTCGCGCTTCTCTGCATGCATCCGGCGAAATCCGGCGGCGCCAGCCGGATCGCCAGTACGGTGACGCTCTACAACGAGATGCTGAAGCGGTGCCCGGAGCTTGTGGAAGAGCTGATCGGCGAATTCTACCTGACACGCCACGGCGAAATCCCGCCGGACGAGCCGCCCTGGTACAAGCTGCCGGTATTTTCGTTCCATGACGGGTATTTCTCGGGCCGCGGCCCCGGCACCCATTTGACGAAGGCGCAGGAACTGCCCGGCGTGCCGCCGCTGACCGAAAAACAGTGGGAAGCCATCGCCGCCTTCAGGTCGATGGTCACCGAAAACTATTTCGACATGGATTTCCGCCCCGGCGACATCCAGATCCTGCAGAGCCACGTAACCGTCCATACAAGGACTCAGTTCGAGGACTGGCCGGAGGTGGAGCGCAAGCGCCATCTGATGCGCCTGTGGCTGCTCGACGCGAACGGCCGCCCGCTGGCGCCGGGATTCCGCGAGAATATCAGCGGCATCAACGTCTCGGGCATCGAGCCGACCGCACCGGTCGATAATCTCGTCGCGGCCTGACGGCCCACTGGCCGCGCGCCCGGTCGGCGGGTACCATTTCGCCGGACCGCGCGAAAGGGAGAGAAGACCATGGCCGGCAATGAGCGCACGCTTGCCCCGAAAGGGCGCGACATCACGATCGACATAAACGGGCGCAGCACACCCGCGTTCTCCGCCCTGCATCACAGCGGTTCGGGACCGGGTCTTCTGCTGATCGGCGACCGCCCAGACATCGATCAAGGGATAAAGAATCGGGCAGAACTATTTGGTGAAGAAGGATATTCCATTCTCTGCATCGGATCGAATCTAACGCCTGACGAGCTCGCTGCCGCTGCCGAAATCCTGCGCGCCATGCCTGAAACCGACGGCGACATCGCGGCCGTCGCGCACGGCGCCGGCGCCGCCCCCGCCTGCCGGGCCGCGAAAATCGCGGGGTTCAGGGCGCTGGTCGCGTTCGATGCGGCCGACCTTGCCGACGAACCACACCTGCTTGCCGAGCTTCCCTGTCCCTGCGTGCTGCAGTTCGGCGCCAAAGGAGCGCCGGAAGCGGCGAAGGCGGCGGAAACGCTGCGGAACGCCATAAACCGCAGGGACGGATCGCGCGTGTTCGACTGGGACGAAGGCGAACCGGGTTTCGCCATCCCGGGCCGGGCAACCTTCTGCGCGCTCGCCGACGATCTTGCGCATACGAGGACGCTGGAGCTGATCCGGCGCGTTCTCGGCCCCTACTACGATTTCGTCACCCTGTTCGCCGAACACGTCTACCACGAGTTCACGACGAAGGATGTCGACGCCACCATGGCGACGATGATCGACGAGCCCTACGTCAACCACGTGCCGACGCTGGCGGGCGGCGTCGGGCACGACATGCTCAAGAGATTCTACAAATACCATTTCGTCGACCAGAACGCGGGCGGCCGCGACCGGACGCGATTGTCCTACATCATGGGCCCTAACCGGGTGGTGCTGGAGACCTACACCAAGTTCCGCCACGATTCGGTGATCGACCGTTATTTCCCCGGCATAGAGCCGACCGGCAAGGAGGTCGAGATCGTCACCGTGATCATCGTCAAGTTCCGCGGCGACAAGGTGTGCCACGAACATCTCTACTGGGATCAGGGATCGGCGCTCAAACAGATCGGCGTACTGGATTCGGGCGATTTGCCGCTTGCCGGCCCGGAGGCGGCGCGCAAGGTCCTGGACCAGTCCCTGCCGTCCAACATCTTCATGCAGGAATCGTGGAAGACCAGCGAAGGCAAGCCGATCTAGGAAGGATCGTCAGAAATTGTGCCCGAGCGCGATACAGTTCTGGCCAAGAGACTGCAGCGTCGCGCACAGGTCGCGGGCGGTCGCCCATTCCTCGACCGGCGCGCTTTCCACGTAATAGAGCGGATCGCCGTTATTGGCCGGGCGCTGTTCGATCCGGACATCGACGCCTTGCAGTCCCGATCCCTCGGTATCGGTGAGATTGCGCCGAAACCGCGCGGCCAGTTTCTCGTTTTTGAAAACGCCCAGCTGAACGACATATTTCCGCGTCCCGGCCGGTTCGATCTTCGACAGGTCCGGGCCGAAGAAATCGCTGTCGCCTTGGTCCGCCGCCCCGTCTCCCGCTTCCGGCGAGCTTTCTTCCGTTTCGCGCCGCGGATCGTCGGGGAGCGCAAGGCTGGCGATGTGCTCCCGGTCCGGTCCGTCAGTCTCGACCGGAGCCGTTTCCCCGCTCGCCGACGCTATATCATTGAGTTTCTTGAGGATATTCTCCTCGCCTTCCTTCAGGTCCGGCAAGACATGTCGAACCTCGAACCCCGGCGCCCCTCTCCTCCGGTTCGTCCGTAGCGGCGGTTCCGGCTTCAGGACGTTGCGTTCGCCGTCCCGCAGGATATTGCTCACGAGCACGTCGAGCGGCGTTTCGGGAGGCAGTTCGCGACCGTTGCCGTTCTCCCATCGCGCCGTGATTTTTCGGACTTCATCGGTGAGCGCGACGAGATCCCTGGGATCGAACCGCTCCGGAAACGCGTCCAGCCCGATCGAATGGATCAGTTCGCCATGGGCCGTGACCAGGGCGATCTGGGCCTGGTGTTCGTCCATTTCCGACTGAAGCTGGCGCGTGGCAATCCGTACGGCTTCGAAATAGTCGGTGTTGACGAAGTCGGCGTCGGACGCGACCAGCCCGAACAGCCGACGGTCGGCCCGGGCGACTTCATTGGCGAGACGAACCTGCTGGGCCGCGTTGCGGTACTGGGCATAGGCCATATGGGTCTGCGTCATCACCGCCAGCGTCAGCGCCAGCCGCTGCCGGCGGGCGAGTTCGGTGCGGCGGCGGGCTTCCGTGGCCTTGCTGGCGCCGGAGAACAGGCTGAACAGGTTCATTCCGAGCTGAAATCCCGTGCTGATCCAGTTGGGCGTCAGGTTGAAGCTGTCGCTGCTGTAATTGCCGGAAGCGGAGAGCTTGGCGCTCGGGAGCATGTTGAAGAACGCTTCCCGGACCTGCCATTCCCCGATCCGCTCGTTGTAATCCTCGACCCGCAGCTCCGGACGGTGATCGAGGGCATGCTTTTCCATTTCGGACAGCGTCATCGGCAGGGAGGGCATGTTCGACGCCAAAGTCGTTGTCGCAAGCGTGAAATCGGCGCCCGGCCTGATATTCAGGAGCTCAGCAAGTTCGGCGCGCGCCTCGCGCAATTCGCGCTGCACCGCCAGCGCCTGCCGTACGGAATCGACGATCTCGCGGCGGTAGGAGACCGATTTGAAGACGTCGTTGGCGCCGGAGCGCTCCATGGCGCGGGATTCGCGCATCGCCACGGTTATGTGTTTCGCGCTCGCCTGTACGCCCTGCATCAGCCGCCGGGCTCCGGCGGCGCGCCAGTATGCGATGCGGACCTGGCGCATGATGTCCTGCAGCGCCTTGCGTTCGTTTTCGCGGGCGATCAGGACCTCGTTGGATTGCTGCTTGGCGCGGGCGTAACTGACCCCGAGGTCGAGAACGTTCCAGGTAAGCCCCGCACTGCCGGTATTGGTGATCCGGTCGTCGGATCGCGACAGTTCCTTGTCCGACCGGTTGCGCGAGCCGTCGAATTCGAGGCCCGGCAGGAAATCGTAAGAGTTTGTCTGAAGCTTGGCGTCCTCGATCTCGCGCTCGATTTCCTTGACCCGGCGCTGAAGGTTGAAAGCCACCGCGCGGGCCATCGCCTGATGAAGCGTGATCGGCCCGTCAGGGACGAACTCCATCGCCTGGATCCGCTTGAGATCGGTTTCGGCGCGCGCAGTCCTCTCCTGCGGCGTCAGCGGCTCGGGATCGACCGCGCATGCCGCAAGCAAACAGCACAAAACCGCGGCACTCGCGCGCGAAATGAGGCGTTTCGAAACCACAACTGCCTTCCAGCCGTCAGTCGGTCATCGACAGTTACACGCGATAGATAAAAATCCGGTAAAATTCGCCTGATCGGGGCAGTCGTACGGCCTGGCGTCGCCTTACCGCGCAGGAGAGATGAAAATGACGAAAATCAGGGACATCACGGTGCCGTTCAGCCCCGGCCTTCCGCTCTGGCCGGGCGATCCGGCTCCGGTCGTGACCGTCATGAAGTCAATGGAAGGCGGCTATCGCTGCAACGTGACGCGTATCGATACCGGCGTGCATTTCGGCAGCCATCTCGATGCGCCCTGTCATTTCATCGAAGGCGCAAAGGGGGTCGATGCGCTCGATCTCGACGTTCTGGTCGGCGAATGCATCGTCGCCTACATCCCGGACGCCATCGACATCACGCCCGACCACCTGAAAGCGCTTGATCTGCCGGACGGCGTGACGCGACTGCTTCTCAAGACCCGGAACTCGGATTTCTGGAACATGCCAGAACATGAATTCCGAAAGGATTACAGTGCCTTGACGGCGGATTCTGCGAAATGGGTTGCAGATAGGGGAATCCGCCTGATCGGCATCGATTACCTGTCGATCCAGCTTTTCGCGGACGAGGTTTCAACCACGCACCATGTCCTGCTGGGCAACGAGATTATCGTCGTCGAGGGGCTCGACCTGCGGGCGGTCGAGCCGGGCGCCTGGCGGCTTACCTGCCTGCCGATGAAGATCAAGGGAGCCGACGGCGCGCCGGTGCGCGCGATCCTCGAGGAACTCTAGGATTCTTCGTTCAGGAACCGGTCGAGCAGCGCATCGCCGCGCGCCGGGTCGGCCACCCGCATGACGCTTTGCATGTTGCGCGCGCCGGAAGCGAGGTAGAAACGCTCGTACTGTTCGTTGCGGCTGGCAAGCTCGGTTCCGGCGAAATCCCAGCCGAGCCGGAAAATACGCGCTCTCTCCGCGGAATCGACGTCTTCCGCCCCGCCGAGATAGGCATCGATCAGCCGCCTCAGCTCCGGGTCGCCGAACTGCGCGGCGCGCGGCGCGGCCAGCATGAAATGCGAACCGATCAGCCGCAGGATTTCGTTCACGCGAGGAAACCAGGTCGGCAGCATGCAGCGCATCGCGAACAGCGGCCCGACCGCGGGCGTCCAGAAACCGTTGCCCTGATCCAGCGCCTCCGCTTCGGCGGCGGCGACGGCGCTCCGCGCGAACTCGGCGTAGCACCAGATCTCGCCCAGCATCTGCTGCGTGCCAGGGTCGCCCGCGTTGACCGCCCGCGCCATGCGGCGGCCCAGCGCCCAGGCGAAATCTAGCTTCACGCTCGCCCGGATCATCGTCTGATGCATGATATTGGGCATCCAGGTCTTCTGCATGACCGTGTTGTAGACGCCGAGATTGCCGTCGACGAAAACGCGGTCGCGCGGCACCTCGACATCGTCGAAAATCACGAAGGCATCCTGTTCGTCGAACCGGCCCGACAACGGATGGTCGAAATCGTTGCGCGGCGTCGACATGCTGTCGCGGCACAGGAATTTGAGGCCCGGCGCCGACATCGGCAGGCAGAAACACAGCGCGTAGGCCTCCGACCCCTCGGGCAGCGGCGTGCGCGGATAAACGGCGATTTCGTCGGCAAACGGCGCCAGCGTCGCGAGCGCGCGGGCGCCCCGGATCAGAATGCCGTTTTCGGTATCTTCGACCTTGTGAACCGTCACCGTATCACCCGGTTTCGGCGTGTCGCCCTTTGCCTTGTCGGCGGTCGGCGGCACGATCGCATGGGTCAGCGACCAGTCCTCGCGCGCCATCCTTTTCTGGTAGGCGGCCAGGTATTCCGCTCCCTCGTCATTGCCATGCGCCGCCCAGGCGTCGATATCGCCGGCGAACCCGGCGAAGGTGACGTTCAGGTAATCGGGCGTCCGCCCCATCAGCCCGACCGAAAACTCGGCGATCTTTTCCAGACAGGCATGGCGGCGCAACAGGTCTTCGCGCGAACGGGGCACGATATGGCTCAGATTCACCGTGTCGCCGGTATCGGGGTCGACCGCGAGGCAGATTTCCGCGAATTCGTGTTGCAGGTCGTAGACGTCGGCCAGCGCCTGCGCCGCGCCGGAAAGTCCCGGATGATCCACGACATCCGCGACGCGCTCGCCGTCCATCCAGATTTCCCGGGGCCCCTTAAGCCCTTCGAGGAATTCCTTGCCGGTCCGTGCGGGCATGATTCTGGTCCAGTAAAAGCGCCGACGCGACAGCCTGCCGGCGGCCGCAATACCACGATCCATAGCGAATTCGGGGTCCCAGCGAAAGAGCCCATCGGCCGAACCGTGCGATCAGGGGCCTCGAAAAGCGCGTCCGACGGCGAGTCCGGCGTCAGGCCACCTTCGCCGACCGTGAGAGAATGCAATCGGCAGGCAGGGAAACCGTAGCCGTCGTACCGACCCCTTCGGTACTGGCGATTTCCAGCCGTCCACCATGCAGTTCCGTCATCGATTTGACGAGCGGGAGCCCCAGCCCCGTCCCCTCATACACGCGCTCCAGCCGGGAATCCGCCTGGCCGAACGGCTCCAGGATAACCGACATCTTGTCTTCCGGGATCCCTATGCCCGTATCCGCCACCGAGAACGAGAATCCGTCCTCCGTCGCCATCGCCGAAACCGTCACGGTTCCCCCTGCCGGCGTGAATTTGACGGCGTTTGCCAGAAGATTGATCAGGATCTGCTTTATCATCCGTTCGTCGGCCGTGAGAACGGGCAGGTCATCCGGTATTTCCGTAACGATCTCCAGCCCTTCCTTCCCGGCGCGTCCCGAAATCAGTTTCAGCGACGACAGGACGACGCGTCCGAAATCGAATTCCGATCTGTTGGGTTCAAGTTCGCCGGCTTCGATCTTCGACATGTCGAGAATGTCGTTGATGATCTCCAGCAGATGCGTCCCGCTGGTGTTGATGTCATGCGCGTACTCGACATATTGCGGCACCCCGGCGGGTCCAAGCGCTTCCTTCATGATGATATCGGAGAAGCCGATAACCGCGTTGAGCGGCGTTCGCAGCTCGTGGCTCATATTGGCAAGAAATTCCGTCTTGGCCCGGTTGGCCGCCTCGGCGGTCTCTCGGGCGCGGTTCTGGGCCTCTTCGGCCTGCTTGCGTTCCGTAATGTCGCGGAACGTGTATATGAACACCCGCCTGCCCGGGCTGCCGCCTTCGCCGGCCTTCTTGCTGATCGATAACCTCGACGAGCTCACGATCAGTTCGATCGTCATGCTGTTCCCGTCGGCAGACAGCATCCGGATTTCCTGGGGACCGAATACATTCGCCCCGATGCCCTCGTGATAATCCCTCCCGTTGAACAGCGGCGTGAACATTATTTCCAGCCCTTGGGGCCTGGGAAGAAAGTCGTGGATTCTCTCCCCCGTCACATCGTCAGCCGAAACGCCAAGAATCCGCTCGCCCGCGGGGTTGATAAGCTCCACCTCGGTATCCTCGCCGACGATGGCTATCCCGTCGAAAGAATCGTCGACGACGCTCTGCATCATGGCGCGCCGATGCATCGAATCGAGCCGGTGCTGAAAGATGGAAACCGATTGGGCGTCGATCGAACGCCAGAGACCGAGAGTATAGGACAGCGCCGCAACCATGACCCATGGCACCGTATCGAAGATTACCGGCCAGCGAGCCAGCACGCCCAGCGACGTCGCACCGCTCAACAGGCCGACGGCAACCAGGCAGCCCAACCCGACGCGCCAGTTCGCACGCTCGAAGAATGGTCCCAGGAGAACCGCCAGAAGAAGCGCAATCGCCAGAACCGGCCAGGAAGCCAGACGGTGAATGGCCCTCCCCTGAAAGAGCGATTCGAACGCGATCGCCTGAAGGACCGGGCCGGGGACAATCTTATGGACCGCCACCGCAAGCTGGTCGCCGAGTTCCAGCGCCGTCGCCCCGACGATCACTTTCTTTCCGGCGACCGTTTCATTCAGGAAATTTCCGTCGAGAACGTCCGTGTAGGACAGCCGGGGAACCGTTCGGGGATCGATTCCGAGATCGAGATGGAATGCGCCTGGATCGAGGTTCCGGCCGGTGGCGAGACGTCCCGCCATACTGGTCACAGGCCGCCCTTTCCAGTCATCGGCCGACAGGTACCGGCGGACCCGGCCATCCGGCTCCGTTTGCACGTTTACGGTCGCCAGGACGGCCCCGCCGTCGACCGCCGGATGGGGCGACGAATAGATGATCTGGGGCTGGTCCCCCACGCCCCTGTCATATTGCTTGAAGATCGGCAGAACGACCTTGTTGCCGGATCTGGCGATAGCGGATCGCAGCGCCTCGTCGTCGACGGGGTTCGACCGCGAGCTGAAATCGATGTCGAGCGCGACGGCATCCGCCCCCGCCGCGATCAGACGCTCGATCACCGCCGCGTGATAACGGCGAGGCCAGGGCCAGCTGTCGAGCGTTTTCAGGCTACGGACGTCGATCTCTACAACGACGATCTGTTGGCTCGCTTCGCGCTGCAGGATGCTGAAATTCAGATCGGTCAGCGCCAGATCCAGCGTTTTCAGGAAGCCGCCGAGATAGGCCGCGGCGACAAGAAAGAACACCAGCAGATGCGGCATAAACCGTTTCATGGTGTCGCCTGGAATTCCCGGTCGCCCGTCATGCCGTAAGCGTTGTCAGAGAGCATGATTTCCTCGAACAGAATCGGAACGAGGTTAAGGGAAAGAACTTAAGATTTTATTCGGCGGACAGACGGCGAAGCCGACGCCTCCTCCCGGAGACATCGGCTTGCCCGTTCTTATTCTATCAGCCGCCGTTTCCTTTACCGTTGCCGTTGCCGTTGCCGTTTCCGTTTCCGTTGCCCGGGCCGTTGCCGTTTCCGTTGCCCGGACCGTTGCCGTTTCCGTTTCCGTTGCCGTTTCCGTTGCCCGGACCGTTGCCGTTTCCGTTGCCGCCAAAGGAGACCTGATTGGACTTGAACGAGGCGGGCATGTTTGCGGGGTTTGCGGTCTTTGCCCGATTGCTGGAACGGGCATGTCCCGGCCTGTTCGCCCCGACATTGTTTACAAGACCGCGCGAAGCCTGCTTGATATCCAGGCGCGCCGGGCCGATTGCCTTCGGAATTACCGACCTGACCGCCTTTGACCGGCCGCCGGCGTTGCCGGTTCTGGCGGCAAGCTGCTTTCCGGCCTTTCCGACCGGTTCAAGCGTGGTGGACTTCTTTCCGCCCTGTCCCGAGGGCGCATCCTGTTTCTTGAAGCCCATGAGCCTCATCTGCCCGCCGCAGGATGTCGAATTCGGCATACTCAGGCTCCGGATCATCGAAGGGTTTGTCGAGGAAGTCAGGTTTACGGGAGAGAAACCCGGTCGCGCCGGCCTCTTCGACCTCTGGAGCGGACGCATTACCGGCAGCAGGCCGCTGAAACTGTCGACGCTCGAGCGGAATCTGCTTCTGATGTCGGACATTCCGGGGCTGGAAGTCGTCCCAAGCGTAAAGGAGAAGGACGTCGAAAGAGGCGCCTACACTCTCGAAATTACGTTGAAACATTCGTCCATCGGCGGCTTTGCAAACCTCAACAACCGGGGAACCACGACGGTCGGCCCGACCCAGCTGTATGCGGGCGTAAGTCTCAATTCCGTCCTCGGGATTCTGGAGCATACCAGGCTGGCGGTCTTTACGGTCCCCCAGACGCCGGAGGAAATCCGCTATTTCGAAATCCAGCAGGACCATATTCTGAACAGCCACGGAACGCAGGTCGGCGTACTGGCGTCGCGAAGCTCCGTCGATATCGGTCTGGCGGGCACAGCGGGCAAGGAAAACAGCCTCGGCACCCGGGTCCTGATCACCCTGTCGCACCCCTGGATCCGCAGCAGGGAGACAAACCTCTACACGACCCTGAAATTCGACTCCTTCGATTCCGACAAGAACTCCAGCACTTCCGTTTTTGACGACAAGATCAGATCCGTTCGTATCGGCGCCCGGTTCAACGCCGCCGACGATCTGGGCGGCGTCAACTGGCTCTCCGCGGAATTCAGCAGGGGAATCGAAATTCTGCACGCCAGCGACAAGGATTCCGCGCTTCTGTCGAGAACCGCCGGTCGCCCCGATTACATCAAGGCAACGCTGAACGTTACGCGCGTTCAGAAACTGCATGAGCGGCTTCACCTGCAGGTTTCGGGGGCCGGACAATGGTCGCCCCACACATTGCTTTCCGCCGAAGAATTCGCGATCGGCGGCCAGCAGTTCGGCCGCGCCTACGACCCCGCGGACATCAGCGCCAGCCAGGGCGCCGCCGGATCGCTGGAACTTCAGTTCGCTCCCCCCATGGAGCTTCCCGCTTACGTCAATTCGGTCCAGCTATACACGTTCTATGACCTTGGCGCGGTCTGGGGAAACGGGGCAACGCGGAGTTCGATGGCCTCGACCGGCGGCGGTCTGCGTGTCGGGTTTGGCGATCGTTTCCAGGCCCAGCTGGAGGCAGCGCAGCCCCTGACACGACAGCGCACGCCCGGCGAAACAGGATCGGGCACCCGCTTTTTCTTTACGCTCAGCGGCCAGTTCTGACACCGCGCGAACCGTCGGCGCGACGTTTCATCCGCGTTCGAGTTCCTCGCGCTTCAGTTCAAGCTCAAGCCATTTTTCCTCGGCCTCGGCAAGCGCCGCGGTTGCCGAGCGCAATTCTTCTGCGGTTCGCTCGAACGTCTCCCGGTCCCGTTCGAACAGGCCGGGTTCGGCGAGTTTCCTGTTGAAACCGTCGATCGCAATCGAGAGTTCGTCCATCTTCCTGGGCAGAGACTCCAGTAAATGCCGGTCGGTGAACGACAGGCCGACCCCGCCCCCCGCCTTCTCCCGGTTTTTTTCGGCAGGGTGTTTTTCGGCAGGGTGTTTTTCGTGTCGTGGTTTCTGCGCCTGGGTTTTTTGCGCCCGGTCCGCAGGCTTGTCCGCGTCGACGACGTGCCTGACGCTTCCCTGCGCCTGCATGTCGCTGTAACCGCCGGCATAGACGGTCCAGCGGCCGTCGCCTTCCGCCGCGACCACCCCGGTAACCACCCGGTCGAGAAAATCACGGTCATGGCTGACCAGCAGGACAGTCCCGTCGTAATCGCCGAGCATTTCCTGCAGCAGGTCCAGCGTTTCAAGGTCGAGATCGTTGGTCGGCTCGTCCAGTACCAGCAGGTTGGACGGTCGGGCCAGCGCCCGCGCCAGCATCAGCCGCCCGCGCTCTCCGCCCGACAGCACTCCGACAGGGGTCCTCGCCTGCTCCGGCGCGAACAGGAAATCCTTAATGTAGCCGATTACATGCCGCTTCTGCCCCCCGACCTCGACGAAATTGCCCCCGCCGGAAAGCGCATCGGACAGCGTACGGTCGGCGTCCAGGCTTTCGCGACGCTGGTCGAGCGACACCATCTGCAGGTTGGTCCCGAGCCGGACGGTCCCGCCGTCAGGCGCGAGAACGCCCGTCAGCATGTTGAGCAGCGTCGTCTTGCCGGCACCGTTCGGGCCGACGATGCCGATGCGGTCGCCGCGCTGGATGCGGATCGAGAAATCGCGGACCAGGTCCGGCCCGCCATAGGATTTGGCGATGTTCTGGGCCTCGATGACGATTCGCCCCGACCGGGCGCCCTCGGTCGTCGTCAGCTTTAACGCGCCCGGCGTAAAGGACCGCTGCGTGCGCCTCTCGTCGCGCAGCGCATGCAGGGCCCGCAGCCTGCCCATGTTGCGCTTGCGACGGGCGGTGACGCCCTTGTGGAGCCAGTCGGTCTCGACCGCCAGCTTGCGGTCCATTTCGTGGCGGGCGCGCTCTTCCTGCTCGATGACGTCGTCGCGCCAGCTCTCGAACGCACCGAAACCCTTATCGAGCCGCCTTGTCACGCCGCCATTGAGCCATACCGTGGCGCGCGACAGGTTTTCGAGGAACCGCCTGTCGTGGCTGACCAGCACCAGCGCGGACCGGCTGCCGGCAAGATCCGCCTCCAGCCATTCGATGGCCGGCAGGTCGAGATGGTTGGTCGGCTCGTCGAGAAACAAAATATCCGGTTCGGAAGCGAGCGCACGGGCCAGCGCGCAACGCCGCGCTTCGCCGCCCGACAGCGACGCGGGGTTTTCGTCGCCGGTCAGGCCGAGGCTGTGGAGCAGATATTGCGCGCGGTACGGGTCGTCGCCGGGCGCCAGCCCCGATTCTGCGAACGCGCGCGTCGTCTCATACCCCGAGAGATCGGGTTCCTGCGGCAGATAGCGCGTGGTCGCGCCCGGATGGATGTAGCGTTCGCCATCGTCGGGTTCGAGCTCTCCCGCGGCAATCCTGAGCAGCGTCGATTTTCCCGACCCGTTGCGCCCGACCAGGCACAGCCGGTCGCCCTCCGACACGGCCAGTTCGGCCCCGTCGAGCAGGTTGGTGTCGCCGAGACGCAGCGAAATGTCGCGAAGGATCAGTAGCGGGGGCGCCATGGCGCATGCTTTACCGAAAGCTACTCGTACTCGTCCAGATCGATCTCCATCGCCTTGCGGACATCGTCGAAGCGGAAACCGCGGCGCAGCAGCCAGTTTACGTCGCGCTGCTGCGTCTTTTCATCGAGACCGCCGCTGCGCCACGGGCCACGCCGCGCGCGTTTCAGGGCAAGCGCCGCCATCGCCGCCGGATCGTCCTCTTCCGCTCCCAGTTCCGGCAGGGCTTCGGTCAGAGCGGTCTCAAGCTGAGCCTCGACCGTTTCCCGGTCCACATGCGAAGACCGCGCGGCGTTGTTGATTGCCGCGCCGGTCGCATAACCCGCCCGCAGCGCAGATCGCAGCTTCGACGACGCCGCCTCTCGATCGTTGACCAGCCCCGCCGCCGCCATACGGGACGCGATATCGGGGATGTGCTCCGCCATCGCGGCGCGCTCCTCGGCATCGGGAATTTCACGATAAAGACGCGTTTCCAGATAGTTACGGAGCTTTGCTTCGGAAACGACGTAACGCTGACAGTACCAGACGGCGATGTTGCGCAGCCGGGTCCCGGTCATCTTGCGGGGCTTGCGCTCCCGCCACTTGTTTGCCGGTTTAGCGCTGCCCTCGACCATCCCTCATGCCATGCCACATTCCGGGCCTCATTCGGCGGCGGAACGCATCTGCGGCAGGTTAAAGCCGTACTTCCGGTCGAGCCCCAGCGCGCGGCAGATTTCCAGCCCGCGCGCCAGATGGTCCGGCGCAATCGGTTTCAGCGGCTTGCGCAGCGGCCCGGCGGGCAGACCGACCGCTTCCATCAGGCATTTGACCGCCACCGGATTGATCGCCGAATAGGTGAAATGCAGCATCGGCAGGTTAGTCAGCCACGCCTCACGGCAGGCCATGGCGTCCTCCCAGCCTTTCCAGGGGGTGGAAATCGTCACCATCTCCTGCGGGATCAGGTTGCCGGACATGTTGGCCGTACCGTGCCCGCCGAGCGCCATCAGCGGCACGACGAGGCCGAGATTGGGGCTGTCGCAGCACATCATCGACATGTCGGGGTTGCCGGCCACGGTCTGCGCGATCTGGCCGACGCGGGCGGTCGATTCCTTGTTCACCAGAATGTTCGGATGTTCGGCCAGCTTCAGGATCGATGTGTGCGGCAAATCGGTCTTCACGCGCGGCGGATTGTTGTAGATGCCGACAGGCACCGGGCTGGCATCCGCGACCTCGAGGAAATAATCGGTGATGTCGTCTTCCGGAGCGCAGATATAGGGCGGGGCGGCGATGATCGCGCCGTCGGCGCCTTCCTTGCCCGCATACTCGCAATAGCCGATCGTCTGTTCGGTGCTGGGCCCGGTACAGCCGTACCAGAACTCCATCGCCCCGGTTTTCATCTTGATGGTTTCGGAAATGACCTGCCGGCGTTCGTCCGGCGTCAGCATCGACACTTCGCCGGTGGATCCCATGATCAGGACCGCAGAGGTGCCGTTTTCTTCCTGAAACTGCAAAAGACTGCGAAATCCCTCGAAATCGACCGAACCGTCCTGGTTCATCGGGGTGATAAGGGCGACGAAGGAACCTTCTATCCGTCTCTTGGCCATGTCGATGCTCCTGAATCTGCAGCGGGGCACTATCCCTGCCGGTTTCTGCCAGTATCATAGGGTTCCCTGCAGTTTTGACAATTAGCCATTGGCGGACTCGAAATCGTGATCGACCGGACAATCGAAACCGACGTCCTGATCGTCGGAGGCGGCGGCGGCGGGCTGCGCGCCGCCATCGCCGCGCATGACGCGGGCGCGCGGGTTACCGTCGTTTCCAAGGGCATCGTCGGCAAGAGCGGGCTGACCCAGACCGCCGTCACGGGCTTTCAGGCAGCGTTCGGCATTGCCGATCCGCGCGACAGCGCAGAGGTGCATTTCCACGATTCGATGAAGGGCGGCTACGGGCTGGCCGACCCTGCGCTGGTGCGGACCTATACCGGCGAAGCGGTCGAGGCGGTCGAGGACATGGAATCGTTCGGCGTCCGCTTCGACCGGGACGAAAACGGCGTGCTGATCCAGCGCAAGCTCGATTCGTCGCAGACCTACGCGCGCTCGATCAAGAAGGGCGACTCGCTCGGCACGCCGATCATGCAGGCGCTCAGAAAGCAGGTGAAGAACCGCGGTATCGAACAGCTTCACGAAATCTACGTGACGAAGCTGCTGGTCGCGTCGGGCCGCATCGCCGGCGCCGTCGCCATCGATTTCCGCACCGGCGAGACGCTCGCCATCCGCGCCGGCGCGGTCATCATGGCAACCGGCGGTGCGGGCGAGCTGTTCCCGGTCAACAGCAACACGCCTGATTCGACCGGCGACGGGCTGATGCTGGCGCTCGACGCCGGGGCGGAGCTGGTCGATCTCGAATTCATCCTGATGCTGGGCCACGCCATGCTGCACCCGGAAGCGGTACGCGGCATGCTGTTCACCTTTCAGTATTTGCTGCCAAAGGGCGCGCGCGGCCCGTTCAACGACGAGGGCGAGCCCTTTCTCGCCAATTACGACCCGGAAGGCAGCGACAATCCGGCGCGGCACATATACGCCCGCGCCATCTTCGGCGAAGTCCGCGCCGGCCGCGGCACGCCCCATGGCGGTGTCTGGTTCGATCCGGGCTCGGTGCCGCTGGAAGTCCTGCAGGACACTCTGCCCTCCCAGACCAAGTACCTGCAGTCGTTCGGCATGGACGTGTCGAAACCGTTCGAAGTCGGAGTCGCGGCGCATTACATGTGCGGCGGCATCCGCATCGACGCCAACGCCGAAAGCACCCTGCCCGGCCTGTTCGCGGTCGGCGAATGCTCTGGCGGCGCGCACGGCGCGGCGCGCGTCGGGGGCAATTCCCTGACCGAAATCCTGGTGTTCGGCAAGCGTGCCGGGCGGAATGCGGCCGCGGCGGCGAACCGGGGCGCTGCCGACATCGACAAGGGCGAGATGGAAGCGGAGGCGCAGCGCGTCCTGTCCCTTCTGGCACGCGACACGCAAGGTCGCCGCCCGTCCGCGATCAAGGCCGATATCCAGAAAACCATGAACGACTACGTCGGCGTGGTCCGGAACGAGGAAGGACTCGCCACGGCCGTTTCGACACTGGAAAAGCTGTCCGAACGCGATCTGCCCACGATGGCGCCGGCGACAGCAGAACGCGTCGCCAATTACGACTGGATCGAAATGCTGGAGGTCGCCGCCATGGCGCCGCTCGCGGGGCTGATCGCCTCGGCGGCCAGAAAGCGCACCGAAAGCCGGGGCGCGCATTACCGCGAAGACTATCCTGATACCGATGACGGCGAGTGGCTGCGCAATACGCGGATCAGCCGAAGGAACGGCGAAACCGTATTCGATACGGTTCCGGTTGCCGCGGACCTGGCGGGCGCTGCCTGACATGACGACGCTCCGCCTTACCATCGAACGCTACACGCCGCCCGGGGACGCAGCGCCCCACGATCAGGCATTCGAGCTGGAAATCGACGGTACGATTTCGGTCCTGCAGGCGATCCGCCGGGTCCACAGGAATGTCGACGGCACGCTCTCGTTCCGCAACTGCGACTGCCGCCGGGGCGTCTGCGGGCTGTGTTCCATGATGATCGACGGCAAGCGCCGCCTTGCCTGCATGTGCGTCGCCGAAGACGGGATGCGGATCGCCCCGCCGCCCAACCGGCGCGTTCTCAAGGATCTGGTGTTCGAACTCGAGTGATCGCCGTTTTTCCTTTCCGAAATTTACGATTTGAGCCACCCTGAGGGACAAACGGATTTTCGATTGGAGCGACGGGCAATGGATGGCGACAGCGGCGGAAACTGGGTCAGGAACGCAGCGCACTGGGGCGCTTTCGAGGCGCTGGTCGAAAACGGGCGCGTCACCGACATCCGCCCGTTCGAGCAGGACGCTAACCCGTCGCCGCTACTGAAATCGATGCCGGAATCGATCCATTCGGATCTCCGCATCGACCGGCCCTATGTACGCCGGGCCTATCTCGAAAACGGGCCTGCCGCCGACAGCGCCGGGCGCGGCGACGACGAGTTCGTGCCGGTCGACTGGGACAAGGCGCTCGACCTTGTCGCCGGCGAGATCAGGCGCGTACGCGACACGTACGGCAACGAGGCGATCTATGCCGGCTCCTATGGCTGGGCCAGCGCGGGCAGGTTCCATCACGGAAAATCGCAACTGCAGCGCTTCATGAACATGCTCGGCGGCGCGGTGGTGCATGAAGGCACCTATTCGTCGCACGCCGGCAGCACGATGGTGCCGCACGTGGTCGGCGACAGCCGTCTGGTCACCGGCCCCGTCACCGAATGGGGAAGCCTGGCGGAGGCCTGCGAGCTTTTCGTCGGTTTCGGCGGGTTGCCGCTCAAGAACCTTCAGGTCAATCCGGGCGGCACCGGCGATCATCCGTCGCTGGCGTGGCTCGACAAAATTCGCGAGTCGAAGCTGAAATTCGTCTGCATCGGCCCGGTGAAGGCCGACGGGCCGGGCGGGCTAAACGTCGAGTGGCTGCATCCGCGCCCCGGCAGCGACACCGCCCTGATGATGGGGCTCGCCCACACGCTGGTCGTTGAAGGGCTGCACGACGAGACGTTCCTCGCGAAATACAGCACCGGTTTCGACCGTTTTCTGCCTTACCTGATGGGCGAAACGGACGGTCAGGCGAAGGACGCGGACTGGGCGGCGACGATCACCGGGCTCGATGGCGATACCATCCGCGATCTCGCTCGGCGCATGGCGGCGCACCGCACCATGATCAACGCCACATGGTCGCTGCAGCGCGGCGATCACGGCGAGCAGCCTTTCTGGATGGCGATCGTGCTCGGCGCGATGCTGGGGCAGATGGGCCTTCCCGGCGGCGGCGTCGCGCTCGGCTACGGCTCGATGTCGCGCATGGGAAACGCCAACAACTCGGCCGGCCCGTCGATGCCGCTCGGCGCCAACAGGCTGCGCCGGATCATCCCGGTTGCGCGGATCGTCGACATGCTGCTCAACCCGGGCGAAACCATCGACTACAACGGGCAGAAAATCACCTTCCCCGACACGAAACTGATCTACTGGTGCGGTGGAAATCCGTTCCACCACCATCAGGACATCAACCGGCTGCTCGAAGGCTGGCGACGGCCCGACACGGTGATCGTTCAGGAAATCTGGTGGACAGCCACGGCGCGCCACGCCGATATCGTGCTGCCCGCCACCACGTCGCTGGAACGCAACGACATCGCCGGCGGCAGCGATTCCTACATTCTCGCGATGCACAAGGCGATTGAGCCGGTCGGCGGCGCGCGCAACGATTTCGACATTTTCGCCGATCTCGCCGAACGGTTCGACATCCGCGAAGACTTCACCGAGGGCCGGGACGAGATGGGCTGGCTGCGCCATATCTACGACGTCTCGCGACAGCAGGCTGCGCGCCATGGCATCGAACGCCCCGATTTCGAAGAGTTCTGGCAGACCGGCCATGTCCGGCAGGAACCGAACAGGAAGCCCTTTATCCTGTTCGAGGATTTCCGCACCGACCCTGCGGCCCACCCTCTGATGACGCCCTCCGGCAAAATCGAGATCTTTTCCGAAACGGTCAGCGGGTTCGGCTACGACGACTGTCCCGGCCACCCTGTCTGGATGGCGCCCGCCGAATGGCTCGGCGCGGAAGCCGCCCGCAACTACCCGCTGCATATCGTTTCGGGACAGCCGGAACAGCGCCTCCATGCTCAGCTCGACCCCGGGCGGGTCAGCCGGGAACACAAGATCGCCGGCCGCGAACCGGTCTGGATCAACAGCCAGGATGCGGCCGCGCGCGGCATCGCGCATGGCGACATCGTCCGCGTCTTCAACGCCCGCGGCGAATGTCTTGCCGGCGCGATGGTGACCGACGACATCATGCCGGGGGTCGCCCAGATTCAGACAGGTGCGTGGTACGATCCGTCAGAGCCGGGCAAGGCGGGAACGCTCGACCGCCATGGCAACGTCAACATGCTGACGCTCGACAAGGGCACATCGAAGCTCGCACAGGGTCCGAGCGCCCAGACAGCGCTGGTCGAGATCGAGAAATGGACGGCGGACGCCCCGCCGGTCGAAATTTTCGATCCGCCGGTCCGTGCCTCGGCGTAAACCCCGCCCTTACTCCATACTGTCGACAATGATGGCGTTGGCGGTCGATACGCCGTGACGCATCGCCCTTAGCGGCGCGTATTCGGGAGAGTTGTACCAGGCCATCGCCGCTGCCCGGTCCGGAAACTCGATGATTGTCATCCGGTCGGGGTTCCAGTCGCCTTCAATGATGGCGATATCGTCGGTACGCACGATCTTGCGGCCCCCGTAGGCTTCGATGGTCGCGTTCACCTTCGACGAATATTCCGCCATCACCGCCGGATCGCCTGTGAGAGTCACACGATGGGTGATGTACCAGGAAACCATGGCGTCAGACCCCTTCGACCATCACGGCGTTGGACCGCGAGCTCGAAAGCCGCATCGCCTTGAGACCGGCATATTCCGGCCCGTCATACCAGCCCTTGAGCGTATCCATGTCGGGGAATTCGAGTACGATGATGCGCCTCGGCTGCCAGTCGCCCTCGCGCACCTCAAAATCGCCGCCGCGGACAATCATCTTTCCGTTGTACTGTTTCACGGTGTCGGCAACGCCCGCCGCATAGGTCTTCATGGTTTCGGGATCGGTTACCTCTAGCTGATCGACGATGAAATAGGCTGCCATTTCGGTTCTCCCTGTTGTCAGGCGATCTGTTCGCAGGCATGGTGCCGCAGATTCATCCGCGCGTACATCCATGACAGTCTCAACCTCTTCCGCACCGGCCAAAGGCCGCAACGCCGCCGGGTTCGCGTTCCTCGCGCTCGCCGTCTTCTCCTATGGCGGGCTATGGCCGGTCATGCGCGCGGGGGTCGAGTACCTGCCGCCGCTATGGTTCGCAGCGACCCGCGTGTTCATCGGCGCCGTCGTCCTGTTCGTCATTCTCGCCGCAACCGGGCGGCTGAAAATGCCGAACCGCCAGGATCTGCCGGCGATCCTCAGCGTCGGCATCTGCATGATGGGGCTCTACGTGTCGCTGGTGCATTACGCGGTTCAGTTCGTGCCGGCGGGGCGCGGTGCGCTGCTGGGCTATCTCACGCCGCTGTTTGTCGCGCCGGTCGCGGTAATTTTCCTCGGCGAACGGATGACCGCGCTTCGCGCCGCCGGTCTGGCGCTCGGACTCAGCGGTCTGGTCGTGCTTTTCAATCCGGCGGGGTTCGACTGGTCTGATCCGGATACGCTGCTCGGCAACGGGATGTGCCTGCTGGCCGCGATGTCATGGTCGGTCGCCATCCTGCAGATGCGCGGCCATAAATGGCGGCTGACGCCGCTGCAGCTCGGCCCGTGGCAGTTGCTGGTGGCGACCGCCATTTCCCTGCCCTTCGCCGCCTTCCTCGAACCGAGGAGCGACTGGAGCGCTGTCGCGCCGATGTTCGCGCTGGTCGGCTATGGCGGAATTATCGGAACGGCGATCGCAATGTGGTCTGTCGCCAGCACGATCCAGCACCTCGGCGCGGTAACGGCGTCCGTCGGACTGCTCGGCGGTCCGGTCGTCGCACTGACAATCAGCGTGCTGTTTCAGGGAGAGGCGCTGACGCCCACTCTGGGCGGCGGGGTGGTGCTGATCCTTGGAGGCATCGCGCTGGTCACGCTGGCGCAGAACCGCCGGTAACCGTCACCTCTTGTAAGGCACCATCGGCAGCTTGGCATCGAACCAGCCCGAGCCGTCGATCACATTGCCCTTGAGCCCTTCGCGGACGTTCAGAATTTTCTTGAAGCCGGCTTCTTCAAGCGCCCACTGGGCGCGGGTGGAGCGAACACCGTAACGGCAGATCAGGGCGACAGGCTTGTTCAGGTCCTGATCCACAGCCTTGCGTACGGTATCGACGAATCCCTGCATGCCGCCGGGGTGATGAATGGATATGGGAATGGCGCCTTGCGGTATGCCCGTTTCGCGCCATTCGTCGATCGAGCGGACATCGACCAGCACAATTTCTTTTTTCTGGGCGCGTTCGTAGGCGCCCTTGACGGAAATGACCTCCGCCGCGACCGCAACGCGGTCCGCCGAAAATGCGGCCAGTAGTATGAAAACGGCAAAAAGCGAAAACCGAAATTGCATTGTCAGTCCCTATCCGAGCGTCGGGTCGAGCACGATCTTACCATGCGGGACGCCGCTTTCCATGATTCTGTGCCCTTCCGCCGCCTGGCTGAGGGGAAGCACGGCCTGGATGCTGGCCCGCAGGGTCCCGGCGGCAGCCGATTTCATGGTGTCCTCGACATTCTGTTCGCTGTTCCCGGTACCGCCCATGATCTTCAGATTTCGGTGATAAAGGATGCCGCAATCGAGTTCGACCTTGCCGCCGCCATGCGCGCCGGCCGTCACCATCCGCCCGTACATCGCCATCGACGCCAGCGCCTTGGGCCAGGTGACGGGGTTCGAAATATTCTCGAAAACGACATTGACCCCTTCGCCGCCGGTGAACTTCATGGCCTCTTCGGTCAGGTCCCGGGTATTGTAATTGACGCCGCAATCGGCGCCGAATTCGAGCCCGACCCGGACGCGCTCGTCCGATCCCGCGGCACAGATGACGCGCGCGCCCGCCGCCTTGCAGATCTGGATGCCGGTCGACCCCAGCCCGCCGGCGGCGCCCATGACCAGAACGGTCTCTCCGGCCTTCAGCTCCGCCAGATCGAACAGAAGGTTGTGCGCCATCGGCCCGTGCCGTAGCACCGCGGCGGCTTCCCCGAAATCGAGATTGTCCGGGATCGCCACCGCCTGATCGGCACAAATCTTCACGTAGTCGGCATAGCCGCCCCAGCAGGCAACACCCAGCATCCCGCCACCCGGACAGTGCGACAGGCAGGCGACCCGGTCGCCCACCCTGGGCGACGAGACGCCTTCGCCCACCGCATGAACGATCCCCGCCGGGTCCACCCCTGACACGTGGGGCGGCTTGACGTTCCGGCGCGCCTGGCTCGGATGGCCTTCCCGGACCATGCAATCGAGCGAGCGGTTCACCGTTACCGCGTGAACCGCGACGACAATTTCGCCCGGTCCGGGGACCGGATCCGGCACGTCCTCGTATTTCAGGACTTCGGGCGGACCGAATTCGTGAAAGATCGCGGCCTTCATCTCGGCATTCCCCGGAACAGGCTGGTACGGATTACTCGGCGGCGCGAACCTTGACTTTCATCTCGCCGATATACTTGCAGGCGCAATGCATTTCGTCGCCCGGATGGACCTCGGAAACGCCGGGTGGCGAACCGGTGAACAGAATATCGCCCGGATAGATCGTGTAGAACTCCGAGGCGAACTCGATCAGCCGGTGGCAATTGAAAATCAGGTCCTTGGTATGCGCATCCTGCTGCAGCTTGCCGTTCAGGTGGACGGTGAACGGCACGTTGTTGGGATCCGGAATTTCGTCGGCGGTGACGAAATACGGGCCGAGCGGCGCATAGCCGTCGCAGGACTTGCGGAACGAACGATCCTCGACGCCGCGCACCGTCATGTCGAGCCCGAGCGTGTAGCCGGCGATGTAATCCATCGCATCTTCCTTCTTCACCCGGCTGCCCTGCTTGCCGACGACGATGACGAACTCGACCTCATGGTCGTTGCGCCGGTCGGGAAACCGGATGGCAACGCCTTCGCTGGCGCCCACCACGGCAGAGTTGGACTTCAGGAAAATGCCCTGGTTCTGAATGCCGGACGGACGGGTCGGCCCCTTATCCTCGCCGGTCACGTGCGGCTGCGCCTTCATCTCGGCGATATGCGCCTCGTAGTTGATCGGCGCCGCCATGATCTTGCTGGGGCGCGCCACCGGCGGCAGCAGGAATACCTCGGAGGCATTCCTGGTCGGCGCGGTCTTCGCCGCCTCTTCCATTTTCGCGCGGTACTCGGGCAGCGCCGCGATCACCGGATCCCCCCGCATGTCGTAACGCGCCTTGGAGCGAATTTCGTCCTGGATCGGGGTGATGTCGTGGATCGTGTCGCCAATTACGACACCGAGGCGATCCTCATCAAAACGGCAAAGCTTCATTCTCGGAACTCCCAGTTTTCTCGTTGCAGAATTCGTTGTTTGTACTATGGCTGAATATATACACCGCCTTCCGGTCGCCGGGTAGGGGCCGGGCCGGGCGACATCGATCTTGGCATCCATCGGCCGGCCCTTTACCATTCCGGCACATTCACCAGATCAGCGGAGACCGACATGGCCGACCCTCGCGTAACCGGACTGCGAAGCATCGAATACAACGTTCCCGACGTCGCCACGACGGCCCGGTTTTACGAAAAGATCTGGGGGCTGGCCCCGGTCGACGAACGCGACGGCGCGCATTATTTCCGCGCGACCGGCGAGGAGCATCACATCGTCGTCCTGCACGAAGGCGGCAAGGCCGGAGTGAGGAAGGTCAATTTCGCTGCCGACAGCAAGGAAGACGTCGATGCGCTGCATGGCAGGCTGAGCGGCATCGGCATTTCGGTCGAAGAAGCGCCCGGCGACCTTTCCGGCCCGGGCGGAGGGTACGGTTTTGCCTTCACCGACAAGGACGGTTTCCAGTACGCGGTGAGTTCGGGCGTCGCAACGCATGCAGACGCATCAATGGCGGCCGACCGGCCGTTCAAGCTCAGCCACGTGGTCATGAACTCGGACACCGTCGACGACCAGACGGACTGGTTCTGCGACGCGCTCGGCTTCAAACTGAGCGACAAGACCGAACGCATGAATTTCATCCGATGCAGCATGGATCACCATTCGGTCGCCTTCGCCAAGATGGGCGGACCGTCGCTCAACCACACCGCGTTCGAAGTGCCGGATTTCGATGCGCTGATGCGCGGCGCGGGACGCCTGAAACAGAAGGGCTTCGAGGTCGACTGGGGCGTCGGCCGTCACGGGCCGGGCAACAACATCTTCACCTATTTCCGCGAACCCAACGGGCTGGTGGTCGAATACACGGCCGAGGTCGACCAGATCGACGACAGCTATCCGGTTGGCGGGCCGGCTGACTGGGCAAAACGCGTGTCCGGTCCCGACCGCTGGGGCTTCGCCGCGCCGCCCAACGAAAAGATCCGCGAGGCGATGCACGGCAACCCGCAGCCGCCGGGAGTCGCCTTCGACTAAACCGGAACGAGGCAGGCGGCCCCGGTTACAGCGATACGCGCTTTCCGAGCCGCGCCTCGCCGCGCGCGAGATAAAGCGCCGCGCCGAAGATCACAGCGCCCCCGATCCAGACGAAAAGCCCGGGGAATTCCAGGAAAGCGGCATAACCGAGAATCGCCGCGAACGGCAGCCGCATGAACAGGAACGGCAGCACGGCGGTCGCATCGGCCGCCGCCAGCGCGCGGCTCAGGCAGCGCTGGTTAAGCGTCGCCAGGAATCCGATCAGCGCCATCCAGAGAAACTGTTCGAGGGTCGGCCACTGCCAGACGAACAGCGCGGGCACCAGCGTCATCGGCGTCATGTAGAGCGCGTGATAGAAAACCACCTTGTCGGGCGGATCGGTCCGCGTGGCGAACTTTGTGAGGTTGCTGCTGATGCCGGCCGACAGCGACGACAGCAGGACCAGGGTCGCGCCGATCCCGACCTGTTCGAAGCCGGGCCGAATGACGATCACCGCCCCGGCGAACCCGCAGGCGACCGCGATCAGACGGTGCCGGTGGGGCGTTTCCTTCAGGAACAATGTCGCCAGCAGGACGCCGAACAGCGGCGTCGTAAAGCTCAGCGCCTGCGCATCCGCTATGGGGATCAGCGCCAGCGCCGGGAAGTAGAAGATGGTGAAACCGGCGCCGGAGGCGCCGCGCGCGACGTAGAGCCTGTGATTGACGGTCCGCCAAAGGTCGCGCCCCATGCGGATGCCGTAAGGCAGGATCACGAAGAATCCGATCAGGGACCGAAAGAAGGCGATTTCCAGCCCGTGCAGATCGTCCTCGGCCCCGGTGGACAGGCTGCGCGCCACCATCGACATGCAGGCGAACATCAGGCAGGCGAGCGACATCCAGACCGCGCCGCGCACCGGGCCCGGCAGTTCGGCAAACCAGCGTCGCGGACCGTCCACGTACAGCCCCTTCCCTGACCTGAAAACGAAAACCGGCCCGCCCCGAACGGAACGGACCGGTTATGAACAGTGCGCCTTGCGCCTACATCATGGCGCTGAAGCCGCCATCGACGACCAGGTTCTCGCCATAGATGAAGGAGGCGTCATCGCTGGCCATGAACAGCACGGCCCTGCCGAGCTCTTCCGGCAGACCGGCGCGGCCGACCAGGTTGGGTACCGGACGGGTCGGATCGAAATCCTGCTGACCGACCGGCGAGCCGATCTTGTTCGGCACCACGGAATTGACGCGGATCTTGTAGGGCGCAAGCTGGAACGCGATGGCCCGCATCAGGTTGGCGACGCCGCCCTTGGCGGCCGCGTAGGCGACCGCGGTTTCGCGCCCGCGGAAACCCGATGTCGAGCCGATATTGACGATGGCCCCGCCATCGCCCTGCGCGATCATCTGCTCGCCGACCCATTTGCAGGTCAGGAACTGGCTGGTCAGGGTTACGGCGATGGTCTTGTCGAAATCCGCCCTGGTGCACTCGCGGATGTTCAGATTGTCGGAGATCGCGACATTGTTCACCAGAACGTCGATCCGGCCGAACGCGGCAACCGTATCGGCGATCATCGCCTTTACCGAATCCTCGTCGGCGACGTTCGCATTGATATAGATGGCGCATCCCGCGTTCGCCGCATTGAGCCCGTCGGCAACCGCCTTGCCGCGGCTTTCGTCCATGTCCACGACGGCAACCTTGGCGCCTTCGGCCGCGAACAGCTTTGCGGTTTCCTCACCGATATTCCGGCCGGCGCCGGTGACGATGGCAACTTTATCCTTGAACCTCAATTTCCGATTCCTTCTGTTGTCGATTGCCCGGATTGGCGGCGATTGAAACGCTGGACCGCGTCGCTGTCAAATCGCCATCCACCGATAGCGGTTTTCGCCCGCGAAGCAAGGTGATAAAAGGAATTCATTCGTACGCAAACGGTTTTCCGACGCCCCTCGACGCAGCGGATGTTCCAGAAATGGAACAAAGGCCCGAAAATGGGACAGCTCGGAAAACAACCAAAAACGTGCAGCAGCACGACAGGAGGACAAAATGGATGATGCCCGCAGCGCCAGCCTGCCCAATGACCGGATGATCTACGAAGGTCTGCGCGACTGGATCGAAAAAGTCGACGGGATAGGCGAACTTCTGCGCGTCGACGGCGCGGACTGGGATGCGGAGATGGGCAGCATCACCCAGATGATGACCGAAAAAAGCCGCGGCAACGCACCGGCCCTGCTGTTCGACAAGGTACCGGGCTATCCGGAGGGCTTTCGTACCCTTTACGGCTCCCTTTCCTCGATCAAGCGGGTCGCCATGACGCTGGGTCTTCCCGTCGAACACGAACGCAAGGTCGATATCGTCCAGCGCTACTACGACCGCATGCAGTCGATGGAAATAATCCCGCCCGTCTATGTCGAGACCGGCCCGGTGATGGAAAACGTGCTGACCGGAGACGACATCGACGTCCTGAAATTCCCGGTGCCGCGCCACCACGAACAGGACAAGGCGCGCTATATCGGCACCGCCAACTGCGTGATCTCGCAGGATCCGGACAACGGATCGTTCAATCTGGGGACCTATCGCAACCAGGTCTACGACGCAAAGACCATCGGCTGCCAGATAACCGAGGGCAAACACGGCCGGATTCATCGCGACAAGTATTTCGAGCGCGGCGAGGAATGCAAGTTCGTGATCCTGGTCGGCGAAGACCCCCTTCTGTACATGCTTTCGGCCAGCCCTCTGCCGGAAGGCGTTTGCGAACTCGACTTCGCCGGCGGCATCCGCGGCAAGGCCGTCGAATGCATCAAGGGCCCCTATACCGGATTCCCCATCCCGGCCGACGCGGAAATCGCGATCGAGGGCGTTGCCCGCCCGGGTCACGTCAAGCAGGAAGGCCCGTTCGGCGAGTGGATGGGCTATTACTCGGACGATTCCGTGCCGCGCGCCTATGTCGAGATCAAGACGATCCTGCACCGCAACGACCCAATCATCTGTTGCGCGCCGCAGCACAAGCCGGTCGACGAAACCGGGCTGCTGAAAGGCATCGCCGGCGCCGCCGAAATCTGGCGCTCTCTGGAGGCCTGCGGCCTGCCCGACATCAAGGGCGTGTGGAACCACGAAGGCGGCCCGGCCACCCGCTTTACCGCAATTCAGATCAGGCAGCGCTATCCCGGACATGCCCGCAACGTGCTGCACGTCGCGTCGAACTGTCAGGGCGGCGCCTACGCCGGAAAGTGGACGGTCGTGGTCGACGAGGATATCGACGCGGGCGATCTCGACCAGGTCCTCTGGGCCATGAGCACCCGGTTCGACCCCAAGCTGGATATCGACATCATTCAGAAGGCCTGGGCGTCAGGCCGCGACCCGCTCGTCCTCCCGGGCAATTTCAACAACCGCATTCTGATCGATGCCTGCATTCCGTACGACCAGTATCTGAAGGGGACCTTCCCGACGGTGGTGGATGTCAGCGACGGGCTGCGGCAGAAGATCAAGGCGAAATTCAGCCACCTTCCCTTCCCGGAGGCATAGGCCGGGCGACGGCGCCGTCCGAAGGCTGCAACGGGCGGCGCGGCGGCTGCCGCCGTTCGCGTGACGAAAAGCGAGAAAGAGGAAATCGACGTGCACGATCTGGAATTCGAGCACCTGCACATGACGCCCGAGCAGGAACGGGAGATGGCGGAGACCATCTGGAACCAGGACAACGTCGAACTGACCACGGTCGGCGTCGATGTCGGCTCCTCCACCTCGCACCTGATGTTCTCGCGCGTCCATCTGCAGCGCCTGTCGGAAGGGCTGTCCAGCCGGTTCGTGGTGGTGAATCGCGAGGTGCTGTGGCGATCTCCGATCCTGCTGACGCCCTATCAGAGCGGCAACACCATCGATTCCGACGAGCTCCAGCGCTTCTTCAGCAACGCCTACAAGGAAGCCGATCTCGCGCCGGGCGATATCGACACCGGCGCGGTGATCCTGACCGGTGAAGCGCTGAAGCGCGAAAACGCCCGCGCCATCGCCGACCTCTTTGCCGAGGAATCCGGAAAGTTCGTCTGCGCCTCGGCCGGACACCATCTCGAGGCCCTGATGGCCGCCAACGGGTCCGGCGCGGTGGCGGTGTCGCGGCAGGACCACAAGACCATCCTCAATATCGATGTCGGGGGCGGCACGGTGAAGCTCGGCCTGTGCCATGGCGGCCGCCTGCTCGCCACCTCGGCCTTCGCCGTCGGCGGCCGGCTGATCGCGTTCGACGAGGACGGCAGGATGAACCGGATCGAGGGGCCCGCCCGACAGATCGCCGACGATCTCGGCATTTCCCTGGAACTGGGGAAAACCCTGCCGGATGAAGATCGAAAGGCCATCGTCAGGCGCATGGTCGAGGTCATCGTCTCATGTGCCAACCGCCAACCGGACGACGCGCTGTGCCAGGCGCTGTCGCTCACCGAACATCTGCCGAAAGAGCCGGCGATCGATGCCATCACCTTCTCCGGCGGCGTCTCGGAGTTCATCTATGAGCGCGAGACCGAGGACCGCGGCGATCTGGGCAAGGCGCTGGCCCACGAACTCCGCCACGCGCTGGGTCACAAGCGCATCGCCCAGCCGGTCTACGACCCCGGCCAGGGCATTCGCGCAACGGTGGTCGGCGCGTCGCAGTTCACGGTCCAGGTGAGCGGCAACACGATCTTCATTTCAAATCCGGAGCAGCTTCCGGTCCGCAACGTGCCGGTGGCGCATCTCGATATCGACCTGTCGGGCGATTTCACCGCCGACGACGTATCGGCGCGGATCGAGGCCGCCCACACGCGACTCGACATGACCGAGGGCGAGCAGCAGCTCGCCATCGCGTTCCGCTGGGGCGGCGATCCGCTGCATGCCCGGCTGCACGCGCTGGCGAGCGGCATCTGCCAGGGCCTGCCAAAGACCGTCTCGGACGAAACCCTTCCGCTCATCATCGTAATGGACGGCGACGCGGGCAAAACGGTCGGCAATATTCTGGTCCGGGAGCTTGGCGTGAAGGGCGAGGTCATTTCCATCGACAACGTCCAGCTTCGCGAGTTCGACTTCATCGACGTCGGCGAAATGATCCCGGAATCGCGGGTCGTCCCGCTGATCATCAAGTCGCTGCTGTTTACCCAGCCCGGACAGGCCTGACGCATGCTCTACATATTCGTCATCGGCTTCCTGCTCGGCCTGCGCCACGCGCTCGACGCCGACCATATCGCCGCCGTCGCCACGCTGGCGACGCGCAGCCGTTCGACATCGGAAACGGTGCGCACCGGCATCGCGTGGGGTCTCGGCCATACCGTGACCCTGTTCGTCGTCTGCGCGGCGGTACTCGTGATGGATGTCGGCTTCCCCGAACAGGTCGCCTCTCTCGCCGAGTTTTTCGTCGGGCTGATGCTGATCGGCCTCGGAGCGGACGTGGTCCGACGGACGGTGGCGAAGAAGCTGCATCTGCACGGCCACAGCCATGACGAAGCGGGCTATCACCTGCATCTGCACGGCCACCGGAAGAATTCCCCGCATGACGAGGCCGCGCACAGCCATCGCCATCCCACGGGCCTGCCGACCCGGGCGCTGATGGTCGGGCTCATGCACGGGCTGGCGGGCTCGGCCGCGCTCCTGCTGCTCGCAGTAACCGAGCAGGGCGACATGACGGCCGCACTGATTTACGTGGCGCTGTTCGGGATCGGTTCCATGCTGGGCATGGCTGTCCTGTCCTTCACCATCGCGCTGCCGTTGCGCGCATCGGCGCGCTTTGCCAGGCTGGGGGTCAACGGCTTCAATACCGCCATCGGTCTGGCCACGGTCGCGCTCGGGATCGTGATCCTTTTCGAGACCGCGCCGTCGATTGCGGGAATCATTGGCGCAGGAGGTATCGGTGGCTGAACTCAAGATCATACGGGCCGGCACGGCTGAGACCGTTCCGATGAAAGGCGGGCGCGGCTCGCAGCTTCGTTTCGTCAACACGGATATCGGCGCGACCGCGCTCGACGTGCACCTCAACCGGCTGGACGCGAAGGAACCGGGCGGCAGCTATCATCACCATTCGAAGGCGGACAACGTCTATATCGTCAAGCGCGGCGAGGGAAAGCTGGTGGTCGAAAATGAGACCTTCACAATACGCGAAGACGACGTGGTCTATATCCCGGCCGGGTTGAAGCATTCGCTGCGGAACGTTTCCGACGCCCCGTTCGAGATATACGAGATCTACGCTCCCGCGGGCGACGCGTTCGATTTCGTCAAGGACGACTGATCCGAACTGCTGTATCCTCTCCGCCATACGCGATGGAGGATGCCCCATGGATACGATTTCCCGGACCGACGCTCATGCGGTGACCACGCTTGAAGAGCTGGCGGCGCTTTATCCGGCGCCGAAGGACGCGGTTTTCCGAAAGGAAACGGATTACGTCACCGAACCGGGGCGCAGGATCATCGAGGCAGCGCCGTTTATCATCCTGGCAACCGCGACCGGGGACGGCATCGACTGCTCGCCCAAGGGGGACGGACCCGGCTTCGTAAAAATCCTCGACGAGCGCACCCTGCTGGTCCCCGACCGGCCGGGCAACAACCGGCTCGACGGGCTGAAGAACATCCTCGCCAACCCGAAAGTCGGCCTGATCTTCATCGTTCCCGGCGCGAACGAGACCTACCGGGTCAACGGCAGCGCCCGGATCACCACCGACCCGGAACTCATGAAGCTTTGCGAAGCCAACGGGAAACTGCCCCGCTCCGTTACGGTGGTATCCGTCGAACAGGCCTTCAACCACTGCCCCAAGGCGCTGATCCGGTCGGATTTCTGGAATGCCGGCAAGGAAGGACGGCCCGACGGCATTCCGACCAGCGGCACGTTCGCAGCCTTCCGAGACGGCGGCGACGCAAACTACGAAAAGCAGTACGACGCCGATTACGCGAAGCGGATACCGAACGAACTATACTGAAACGGGGCCGGAATCGCGGCGGCGCCGTCCGGAGCGCCCGACGTCACGCCGCCTGTATCGTCTGCAGGAAGCCGCTTATTCGCTGCCGCAGCATCGATGCCTGTTCGGAAAGCGTATTTGCGGCATCGAGAACTGTCGCCGCGGTATTGCCGGTTTCCGTAATCGAGGCATTAACATCGCCAATATTGCCGGTCACATGTTGTGTGCCGGACGCCGCCTGCTGAACGTTTCCGGCTATTTCGCGCGTCGACGCACCCTGTTCCTGCACAGAACTCGTGATATCGGACGAAATATCGTTGATCTTCCCGATGATTTCGGAAATGCCGTTCATTGCGGTCACGGCTTCGCTGGTAACGCCTTGAATGTCCGACACCTGGCCCGCAATTTCCTCCGTCGCTTTCGCGGTCTGAGTCGCGAGCGACTTCACCTCTGACGCGACAACTGCGAACCCCTTGCCCGCTTCGCCGGCACGCGCGGCCTCGATCGTCGCATTCAGGGCAAGCAGGTTCGTCTGCGCGGCGATATCGTTGATCATGCTGACAACCTCGCCGATCTTTTGGGCGGCTTCAGCCAGACCCTGTATTTTTCCGTTTGCGTCCTTCACTTCAGATACTGCCGTTCCGGCGATGGTGCTCGCCTCGGACACCCGCTTTCCTATTTCGCGTACCGACGAGGAAAGCTCCTCGGTCGCCGACGCGACAGACTTGATATTGTTCGTTACCTGTTCCGATGCCTGCACCGCCCCGGTGGAGCGTTTGCCGGTGTCTGCGGCGATCTGCGTCATTCCTTCCGCCGCCGCCCGCATCTCGGTCACCGACGCCTCAACGGTCGCAATCATGGAGGTAACTTCCTCATCGAACTCGGCTATGGATCGCCCGATCATCGCCGTGCGTTCCTTTTCAAGCCTGACGGCTTCCTCGCTTTGCGCGTTTTCCAGCGCCGCTTCCGTCCGCTCCTTCTCGATTCGCAGCTTTTCTTCCTGCGCCTCAAGTTCGGCTCGCATCTTTTCCTCGTGCATCCTGCGGCGCTCGATCACGCCCTCCTTGAAAATCTCCAGAGCCTCGGCGATCTCGCCGATCTCGTCCTGTCGACCGAGCTCGGGAACCTCCACGTCCACCGATCCGTCGGCGAGTTCTTTGGTTACGTCCGTGATACGGCGAAGCGGGCGGCTGATTTTTAGGCCCAGAAGATACGCGATCAGCATGCCCAGCACGGCAACGGCGCCTACGGCTGCAGAATCGATGATGAAGGCGGTCCTTACCTGTTGCGCGGCAGCCTCGCGAAAATTGTATCCGTCTTCCGACGCATACTCGATCAGCAGTTCGAGCTTGGAAGCAATCTGGGCTGCTAGGTCGTCCGCAATCTTCCCCAGACCGGCATCGGAACTGTTCCCGGCGGCGGCAAGCACGGCCTCGTTCCAGCTCTTCCGCATGCCGGAAATTTCGGCAACCAGCTTCTTGGCTCTCGGCGTATAGGCCCGCTCCACGACGATCTCGAGATCTTCGCCGAAGGCCTCCAGCCCTTCCGCCACCGAGTCCGCCGTCGCGCCCGCGTTGCGTCTCAGTTTCTCAAGCAGCAGCTCAACCGAAAGAAACTTTCCTTCCGCGGATCGGGCAAAACTGATGAGCATCAGCGACTTGTCGTAAGTGGTCGCCACGAGGTCGCCGGCGCCCGAGATCGTTTTGATCGAAAAGCCGCCCTGCAGCACCGACAGAACGATCAGAACGCTGAAGGAAACGAGTATCTTCTTGGGGATATTCATAATCTAACCCATCGTGTGCGTCGGAAATCGGCGAAGTACATGCCCTGTCCCGAGGAAAGCCTCAGCGATGCGACGCCTGGTGCAGGGAATGGCGGCCGCCTGTCTTTTTCGCTGCTTTTCGCGCCGCTCTCGGCCGATATTTGAATTCGTCGTCGTCGAAATATTTTTCCAGTTGCAAACGGTACGCGTTTATCTGTTCGCGGGTCGGTCTGTGGAATTCCTCGGCCGGCGACGGACGGTCGACGACGACCTGCCCGTGCATCCCCATCGGGAGGTGAGGAATGCAATGATATTCATAGGTTCCGGCAATACGGAATGTGTATGACCATTTCTCTCCGACCTTGGTCATTATCGGGCTCTTGAGATATTCGGCGCCCTTCGGGATGCCGTCGGGATAACTGAACACGTTGTGTTCTTCCGCGACCTCGTTCACCCAGGTAACCGTATCGCCGGCGCGGATCGTCAGCCGTTTGGGCTCGAACGCCATGCGAAGGTTCTTGTAGTCGCTGACAATGCGAACGACGTGCTCTTCGGCAATCGCCGCATTGCAGACGGAGACGACCGCCAGAAAGGCAAGGGTTCGACAAAAACCGGTCATGTTGTTCCTCTTCCGATGAATCAGAAAGGCACCGGAGCCGCCGAGCCCCAGCCGACGTCATACTAATTGACGTTAACGGTCAGCTTCATTCTGGGGTGGATGGCGCACCGAACCTTGAAATTCCCCGCCTTGTCGAAAACCTTGCTCGACGATGCGCCGGGCTCCTGGGCGCCCAGATCGAATTTCAGCCCCTTGCTGGAATAGATATTGTGGGTGATCTTGTCCGAATTGACGAACTTGACGCTGTCTCCGACCTTGATATCGACCTTTTTCGTATCGAATTTTTTGTCGGACTGGTTCACGACCACCTCTGCGGCATTGGCCGAAAACGAGATCAGGGAGAGGGCCGCAGCGACCCAGACAAGTTTCTTTTCCATGAATTCGGTTCTCCAGCTTGGAATGATCATTGATGTCCCGGGGAGGGTCGGCGGCCTTTCCTGCCGGACCGGCCGCCTTCCGGTCATTTCGTGCAAGGCATCCAGTGCATCACGCCGCCATCGCACGACCCGTCACCCGGCCGCTGAAAGCCGGTATTCGCCGGCATGTTTCCGCCAGCAGCGGGGGTAACTCCCTTGATGCTGCCCGCCAGGGACTGATCGACGGCGGGGAGACGGGGAAGCGCCACCTGCGGATCGTCACTGCTGAGCGTCTTCATGAACGCGACGAGGTCGTCAATTTCCGCATCGGTGAGCCGAAGAGGATAGATATCCTTCGACCTGCTGGCCCGTTTGACCCCTGCCTCATTGTAGTGACGGACGACCGAGTAGAGATTGCGGAGCGACCCGTCATGCATGTAAGGGGCGCGCTCGACCGAGTTCCGCAAAGTCGGCGTTTTGAAGGCGTGCTGCATGACCTTCACGTTCGGAAGCTGTTTCCCCCTGCCAAGGTCCTCATCGGGAAGGCCGATATCGTGAAAGCTGCCGTCGGTGAAATTCCAGCCCGAATGGCAGGCGACACAGTTGGCTTTGCCGTTGAAGAGATCGAATCCGCGCTTGGCCGCCGTCGATATGGCGCCCTGATCGCCCGCGACCCAGCGATCGAAAGGCGCGACACCGCTGACGACCGTCCGCTCGAAGGTCGCTATGGCCTTTGCAATGTTCTGGACTGTAATGCCCGAGCCGGGGAAGCTGATATTGAACAGCGCCCGGTATTCCGGCACCTCCTGAAGTTCGGCAACGATCCCGTCGAGATTCTGATTCATTTCGACGGCGGCCGACATGGGCCCGAGAACCTGTTCCTCCAGCGTGTCGAAACGACCGTCCCACATGAGCGACTCGGCCCACGCCAGATTCAGGATGGTTGGCGTACGGCGTCCAAGCACCGTCATGGCGTTGCCGATCCCCTTGGGCAGACCATCGCCCCAGGCGAAGCTGGGATTATGGCACGTGCCGCAGGAGATGTAGTTATTGCCCGAAAGTCTCGGATCGAAGAACAGCTTGTGTCCCAGTTCCGCCTTGGGTTTCGAATAGGGATTGTCGTCGGGAAACGGCGTCTGGGCGGGACGGACGTATTCCTTCTTCCATTCCGCGCGCGATTTTGTCGTCTCCGGTCCGGCGTTCGCCTGACCTGCCGCTCCTGCCAGCAAAGTCACAGAAACGAAAAAACCGATTGAACGTTTCAAGGAAATCATCGTCGTCCTCCGCCATTACACTTTTGCGGACGGGGTAATACGACGGCGCCTGTTAAGGCCGGGTAAATTTGAGCGAAAATTCCGGCAAATTGTGCGCCGGACGCATTGTCACCGACGGAACGTAAAGACTGTCAGCTATCGCGGACGTTTTCCGCGAACAGCTCTTCGACGGCGAGCCGCCGGTCAAGCAGCCCCTGATCGTCGCAATATTCGAGAAACATCTCCAGGTTGGCGTGGTTGGCCGCCACGCCCGACGGCCAGATATCCGTCCCGAGCCGCGACTGCTGCGATTCGTAGGCGTCCGATGTCCAGGCCAGCAGCGAGTAGGCCGGGTCTTCGTAATAGCCCAGGGCGCGCCGCTTGGACTCTTCCCACAGATCGATCAGCGCCGGGGCGAGTTCCGGCACGCGGTCGGCAAGCTCCCGGCGGATTACCAGCAGATGCATTGCCGGAAAGAAGCCGTACTTGCGGAAATAACGTTCGTCCTCCTGCCGGGGGTTGGGAAACAGACGGCGCACCCTGTCGCCGGCGGCAAGCAGGGATGCCGACACGCTGGCCGGGCGCTGCGGCGAAATCAGCGCGTCGAGCTCTCCCGACACCAGCATATCGCCGATATTGGCCCCCTCCGGAATGCGCTCGACCGAAACGCCGGGCTTGAACTTCACCGGCAACTGTTCGGGGCGCATGCAGTGCCAGTTGATGTCTTCCCAGGCGACGCCGTACTCCCGCTTGAGATCGCCCTTGGCGAGGATCGACAGTGTCACCTGGAACGCGTTGATCCCGACATTGCGGCCGACCAGATCCTGCGGCCTCTCGATGCCTGATTTCGCGTTGACGTAAATCTGGCTCATCGAAAAATAGCGGCGCGGAATGACCGGTACGCCGACCATCGGGAAATCGGGATCGCGCGACAGGCCGAGAATGTAGGACCCGAGCGCCATCTCGCAGACGTCGAACTCCAGCTCCTGCAGCATCCGCCGATGGCGATCCATGCCATCGCGGCGCATCGACGTCTCGCCGATTTCAAGCGGCTTCAGGGTGATACCCGCAGGCGGGGTCAACTCTCCGGTAAAGAACGGTACATGCCGCTCGTACCGTTCCAGCGCAATGGTTATGTCCATGACGATCCCTTATCGATCCGGCGGCTCGATACCGCCCGGCCAGCTTTCGACTTCGTGGAAATCCGGTCCGGCCGGAGCATAGATTTCAACGATCCGGCAGGGAATATCCGTCCGGGCGTTTGTCGCCGTATGAACGACCCCGGGCGGGATGTGACCGACTTCTCCGGCATCGAGAACATGACGTTCGCCGCCCTCAAGACAAACCTCCAGCTGGCCCTCCATCACGATGTACGTATTTTCGGCTTTCTCGTGGAAATGGATCTCGCCGCGCGATGCGCCGGGTGCGATCACATTGACATGAATATCGGCCCTGGCCGCGCCGATACTGGGATCGACCAGCTGATGGACTGTCCCCCGCCCCATCGGCAATGGCACGGTCGGCGCATCGACGATCCGCACACGATGAAACCTACCCCTGGTCATTCTGTCTCCAACCGTTGACAGCGCTTTCTGCCGACAGCACCGTAACCGCTTCATAACGGAGAGGATAGATCGATGGGATTCGAAGTCGTCGAGGTGCCGGACCTGCCCCCGCCCGGACAATTCACCCATGTCGCCAAGAAAGGAAAATTCGTCTTTATCTCCGGCCAGACGGCGGAGCCGGAGGCAGCGCAAGGCAATCTCGACCCCGACGCGCAGGCGGAACGCGTGTTCGGTTACCTGAAGAGCGCCATCGAAGCCGCCGGCGGCGACATGTCGGATATCGTCAAGATCACCATCTTCCTGACCGACCTGTCGCAGTTCCCTTCGATTCTCGATTGGCGGCCGAAATTCTTCTCCCCGCCCTACCCCGCCGCGACCTGCGTCGTCGTCGATTCCATGGTAAGGCGGGAACTGATCATGGAAATCGAGGCGACGGCGATACTGGATTAAGGAAACTACCGAAAGACAGGGCCCAATGACCGAACAAGAAGGCGTGCTTTACGTCCCCTACGCAGACACCATCGATCTTCTGACCGCGAAGGAAGCGCTCGCGATCGCCGAAGACGTCTATCGCATGCAGGGCGAGGACACGGTGATGACCTCCACGCCGCCGAGCTTCAAGCTGGATATCGGCGCGCCGTTTCACAATCACTGGCACGTCAAATGCGCGCTGCTGAAGGAAACGCCCGTCACCGGCGTACGCCTCTACAACTATTTCAACGACGGCGACCGCAATACGGTGGGGCAGCTCGAATGCGCCCGCTGGATCGTTCTCACCGACCCGCATACGGGACATGCCCGCGCGATTGTCGAGGAGCACTGGACCTACGCCATCCGCAGCGCGGCGGCGACGATCCTGGGTCTGAAATATCTGGGGCCCAAAGATCCGAAAATCGTCGGCATCGTCGGCGTCGGCACCATGGCGACCAACGCGCTGCGCTGCCTCGTCGAGCTCCATGACGGGATCGAGGAAATCCGCTGCACTTCGCGGCGTCCCGAAACGCGGGACGCGTTCGCCGCGAAATGGTCCGAGAAGCTCGGCATTCCGGTGGTGGCGAAGGACAGCATCGAAGAGGTCGTGACCGGCGCCGATATCGGCATCGGCGGCACGACGTCGGACGAGATCATGTGCCGCGAGCCGTGGCTCAAGGAAGGCGCGACCTACGTGTCCTTTACCCGCCGCGAGTTCGATCCGGAGGGATGGCCCAAGATGGACAAGGTCGCCGTGGATTCGTGGGAAATGAACATGCTGATGCAGCATTTCCGGCATTCGGCGGAGACCGGCCTGTTCACCCGGGACATGCTGCACGCCGAAATGCACGAGCTGGTGCGCGGCACCAGGCCGGGCCGCGAAAACGACCGCGAGCGCACCCTGATCCACACCACCGGTCTCGTCGCCCACGACATCGCCATGTGCCACTACGTATACGAGAAGGCGGTCAAGCTCGGCCGCGGCATCCGCCTGCCGCATCCGGGCACCGGGCCGATCGGCCCGGCGGACTGAACCGACTCCTTTCGGCCAGCGTCGCGCGAAATGTACCACCCGCTCCTTATGTCATCCCGGCCTTGAGACGGGATCCGTACCGGCTTGCCAGCTGCTCCGACCGCTGGACCCCGGCTCAGGGCCGGGGTGACAGTTCGTGTACTATTTGGGCACCGGGTTTTTTCCGCCGTTCCCTTCGGTTAAAAAGAAGACACCCAATTTCGGACAGGACACAACAGTCATGAGCAAAAACATCCCGCTGACCCTCGCCTGCGGCGATTACGCCATCACCCGGCCCCTGATCGACGGCATCGTGAAGCCGGACGGCATCGACCTCACCGTGCTGACCGACATGGATTCCACGACGCGGCACTGGCGGTTCTACAACAACCAGGATTTCGACATGGCCGAGGCGTCGTGCTCGACCTACCTGGTCGCCAAGGATCAGGACAAGCCGTTCGACGCCATCCCTGTCTTCCTGCATCGCCGCTTCCGGCACGGATTCGTGTTCATCAACACGAACGCCGGGATCAAGGAGCCCAAGGACCTGATCGGCAAGAAGGTCGGGATCAAGCACTGGCAGGTCACCGCCATTCTGTGGATGAAGGGCATTCTGGAACATGAGTACGGCGTGCCGCACCGCTCCATCGAATGGTTCCAGGAGCTCGATCAGGACATTCCGGTCGAACTGCCGGACGACATCAGGCTGCAGACGCTGCCGAACGACAAGTCGGTCGAGGACATGGTGGCGACCGGAGAGCTCGACGCCTGCATCCATTCGTCAATCATCAAGCCCTTCATGCAGGGCGATCCGCGCGTCGCTCGCCTCTGGCCCGACTACAAGAACGAGGAAATCAGCTTCTTCAAAAAGACCGGCATGTTCCCGATCATGCACATCACCGGCATTAAGAAGGATATCGTCGAGAAATATCCCTGGGTGCCGATCAACATGTATCACGCGCTCAACCAGGCCAAGGCGATCGCCATGAAGACCATGGTGAACCCGCGCATCGTGCCGCTCGCCTGGTACCGGGAAGCGTGGGAGGAACAGGAGGAAATCCTCGGCACCGATCCGTGGGAATACGGGCTGACCGACCAGAACCTCAAAACGCTGGAGAACATGGCCAATTATTCGCACGAGCAGGCGCTGATGAAGCGCAAGCTGTCGGTCGACGATCTGTTCCTGAACGTCGATCAGGGCCGCAAGCGCGGGGTCGAAAAGCGGATTTAGGCGCCGGCGACGAACTCTATCGCGCACGGGCTGCCCGTACGGACGGCGGTGCCTGAGCGCCTGAGCGCGCCGGTTTTCGCGTTTACCGCGAAGCGGACGATATTGTTGCCGCGCAGGTTCGCGACATAGAGAAACTTTCCGGCAGGGCCGAAACCGAAGAAGCGGGGCGTCTTTCCGCCGCTCTTTTCCCAGCCCAGCAGTTTGAGCTGGCCGGTTTTCCGGTCGGGCCGGAACAGCGCGATGCTGTCGTGACCGCGGTTCGACAGGTAGAGCGTGTTGCTCCCCGCCACGTATTCGATTTCCGATGTCTGGTTGTCGCCGGTGAAGTCGCCGGGCACCGTCAGGTTCACCTCGACCGGCGACAGGACGCCTGTGCGTGCGTTCCAGCGGCATGTGGTGACGGTCGCGTCGAGCTCGTTCAGCACCCAGGCGACTGGCAGTTTCGGGTGAAACGCCATGTGACGCGGCCCGGCGCCAGCACGCGAGTCGATAAAGCCGCCCTTCCCCGCCGGGGCGAGGCGGCCTTTCCTTGCGTCGAACCTGAAAACGAAGGTTTTATCGAGACCCTTGTCGGGAATGCCGACGAACCGGCCGGAAGGATCGAACATCACGTCATGCGGGTGCGCCTTTTCCTGATGGCCGACCCGGTAGCGCGGCCGGGGTTCTCCCGGCAGATGGACCGACTGCGCGGCATCGCCCAGCGCGCCGTTCCTTTTGACCGGCAGAACGGAGGCATGTCCGCTGCCGTAGTTGGCAACGACCATCCATTTGCCGGACGCATCGATCTTGGCGCTGACGCCGTTCACCCCGCCCGCCTTCGCGCGCCCGGCCTCAGTCAGCGCCCCGGTCGCGCGGTCGATGGCGAAGGAGGTGACGTAATCCATGTCGGCGTGCAGCGCATACAGCATCGTTCCCGCCTCGTTGGCAAGCAGCCAGGACGGGTTGGTCAGCCCGTCGACGACGCCGATCCGGCGCCACGCGCCGGTTTCCGCATTCACCCGGTAGATGCCGATGCCGGTTCCCTCACCCATGCGGTTTTCCGACGTAAAACAGCCGGTATAGGCGTATACCGGCGCCGCGTTCTGTTTTCTGGCCAAGGGATTACTCCGCTGAATCGGGTACGGGCGCTTTCTCTTTCGGGGCCGCAGCGTAGCCGGGCAGAAGAGCCAGCGCCAGACCGGCGGCCAGCAGGGCGGCGCCGCCCAGCGTGGTCGGCATGTCGGGAAAAATCAGCAAGGCGGCAGCGCAGCCGAGGATGAGCCGGCGCAGATAGATGACCGGTTTCGCCACCGTGTCGTCGCGTTCGAACGGCGTCAGGCGGAAAATCTCGAAGGCGAGCCCGGCGGCGAACAGGGCCGCCAGCGCGCGCAGGATGTCGAGGACCACGTCTACCGGTCCACCGATCAGCAGCAGCCCCGGATTATAGGCGAACAGGAACGGGATCAACTGGCCCGCCAGCGCAAGCCGGAAGGCGAGGACGCCGGTCTGCATCATCTTCGCCCCGGATATGCTGGCCGCCGCGAAGGCGGCGAAACAGACCGGCGGGGTCACCATCGACATCATCCCGAAATACATGATGAACAGATGCGCCCCCGCCACCGAGATTCCCATCTCGACCAGCCCCGGCGCAACAAGGATGGCCAGCGTCAGATAGATGATCTGGGTCGGCAGGCCGAGCCCCATGATCAGGCAGGTGATGGCCGACAGGATCAGCGCCACCACCGCCACGCCGGCGGATATGTCGATGATCATGGTGCTGATCTTGAGCCCGAGCCCGGTCAGCGACACCACGCCGATCACGATCCCCGCGCAGGCCGACGCGGTGAACAGCGAGATCGAATTGTCGATCCCTTCTCTGATGGCGCCGACAAGATTGGGTACAGTCACCAGATGCCGCATCGCCGGCGTCACCGCTGCGCACAGCACCGTTACGACGATGCTCATCAGCACGGATTCAGCGAGATTGTGATCCATCATGATCAGCGTGGTGACGAACACGATCGGGATCAGCCCGGTGCCGCGCTCGCGCAGGACCGGCCAGAGCCGCGGCAGCGTCTCCGACGCTGCGCCTTTCAGCCCCAGCCGGATCGCCTCGAAATGCACGGCGAGCCAGACGGTTCCGAAATAGAGGATCGCGGGGACCAGCGCGTGCAGGATGATTTCCGAATAGGGAATGCGGGCGAACTCCGACATCAGGAACGCCGCTGCCCCCATGATCGGCGGCATGATCTGCCCGCCGGTGCTGGCCGATGCCTCGACCGCACCGGCGAACGCCGCCTGATAGCCTTCGCGCCGCATCATCGGGATGGTGATCACCCCGGTCGACACCACGTTGGCGACCGCGCTGCCCGATACCGTGCCCATCAGCGAGCTCGCGACGACCGCGACCTTGGCGCTGCCGCCCTTCTTGTTTCCGGCGATCGCCTTGGCGAAATCGATGAAGAACTCGGTGACGCCGAAGCGCTGCAGGAACGCGCCGAAGATGATGAACAGGAAGATGTAGTCGATCATCACCTTGATGGCGGGACCGAGAATGCCGTCGAGCGACAGATACTGGCCGGTCAGCACGCGCTCGAGCCCGAACGGCGAGGCCTTGAGCAGCCCCGGCATGTAGGGCCCGTAAACCAGCGGATACAGCAGGAACACGACCGACAGGATCGGCAACGCCCACCCGGCGGTGCGCCGCGTCGCCTCGAGGATCACGACGATGGCGGCGGACGCCACCACCAGGTCGAGATCGGTGACCGCTCCGGCACGGTTGAACACGTTCTCGAAATCGAGCGCGATATAGCCCGCGACGCATATGCCGAGCGCCGCCGCCAGCAGGTCGGCGGCGAGTCCGACCTTGCCGCGTGCCCGCTTGCCGGGCCCGAAGAAGCTCAGGCTGTAGAGAAGGGTGAATCCGAGAAAGATCGCGCGGATTTCGGCGTCGTCGAAATGCCAGGTCAGAACTGTCCAGACGCCAAAAACGAAGATGGCGACCGCAAGGACGGACCGCAGCTGGTCGCACCACGCCGGCACTGGAGCGCCCTTGTCTTCGGGTAAATCCGTCATCGGATATGCGTGATCATGGCGAACCTGCGGCTCCGCCCCCTCCCCCCGCGAACGGGGGGAGGATGGAAGGAGGCTGCCGCCTCCCTTATTTCAGGATTCCGGCGTCCTTGTATGCCTTCATCGCGCCGGGATGCAGCGGCGCGCCGATTTCAAGCGCCTTGATGCCCTTCGTCTTCACCTGGGCGTGAATGTCGCCCACGGTAGCGAATTGCGGCATCTTCTTCGCGAAGGTCTTGTAGTTGTCGATGATGGTTTTCGCGTAGAGATAGGCGACATCGTCCGGCAGGCTCTTGTGCGCGTACCAGGCGTTGACGTCGGCAATCGCCGGAATATCGGCCGGCTGGCCCTTGAACGCGCCTTTCTTGAGCGTCATTTCGCCATAGACCGGCAGGGCCATGATCTTCGCCTTGGCCGCGCCCAGCTCGACGCCGCGCACCTTCGACAGCTCGCTGAGTTCCGTCAGCGCCGGGTTGGGAATGCAGCACTGGAACTGAGCTTCCGCCTTGCCGTCCTTCACGGCGCGCGCGCCGGGGCGGAAGGAAAGATAGATCGGCTTGATGTCGTCGAACGTCATGCCCGCTGCGCCGAGGATCAGCCGCGTGTGGTTTTCCATTCCGCTGCCGCGCGCGCCGACGGCGACGCGCCGTCCCTTGAGATCAGCGATGGTCTTGATCTTGGAATCGGCCGGGGTCACGAAGAACAGAGGCCACTGGCCGAGCGGCGCGACGGTGTAGATATCGTGCTTCTGCGTGTACGGCTTCTCGCCGTTGCGCGCCTTGACCGACCAGACCATGTCGGTCGCGCCGATCTGCACCGTGCCCTTGGTCAGGAGACGCATGTTTTCCGGACCGCCGGAGGACGATTCCGCTGTTGCCGAGTTGACCTTGCCGCTGCGGTAAAGCGCATCGGCGACAACCGCCGCCATGTTGTAGTACGCGCCGCCCTGACGCCCGGTGGAAATCCGGATATCGGGTTTCGACTGCGCCAACGCGGCGCCGGATGTGACGGCCATCGCCAGCATGGCCGCTCCGGCAAGCGCGGATAACGTGAAGACTGTCGCTTTCATGGTCTGTTTCTCCCTGAAATATGAGCCCGTGAAGACTGCGCCGGCGGGTCGTGATTGTTATCGCCGCCATGCCCCCAAAAGCGTAGGGTCAAATCGAACGCCCCGCAAGGGATGCCAGCGCGCAAACCGATCGATCCTTGACGCGCCGGACCGCCGGTGCCACATACCCGCCACCCATGGAAACCCTGCCCTCAGAAATCGCCCGCCGGCGGACCTTTGCAATTATCTCGCATCCCGACGCGGGCAAGACGACGCTGACCGAGAAGCTGCTGCTGTTCGGCGGCGCGATCCAGCTCGCCGGCGCGGTCAAGGCGCGCGGCGAACAGCGCCGCGCGCGCTCGGACTGGATGAAGGTCGAGCGCGAACGCGGAATTTCCGTCACCGCCTCCGTAATGACGTTCGAATACGAGGACAGAACCTTCAACCTGCTCGATACGCCGGGCCATGAGGATTTCTCCGAAGATACCTACCGGGTGCTGTCTGCCGTCGATTCCGCGGTGATGGTGATCGACGCGGCGCGCGGTATCGAGCCCCAGACCCGCAAGCTGTTCGAGGTCTGCCGCCTGCGCGACATGCCGATCACGACCTTCATCAACAAGATGGACCGCGAAGCGCAGGATCCGTTCGAACTGCTCGACGAGATCGAACAGACCCTGCAGATCGATGTCACCCCGGCAAGCTGGCCGATCGGCATGGGACGCGGTTTTCTCGGCTGCTACGACCTGTTGCGCGACCAACTGGTTCTCGTCGACCGCGGCGCCCGCGGCGAAAAACCGCACCAGGTGGAAACCTGCACGGGGCTGGACGATCCCCGTCTCGACGAACTTCTGCCCGCCGCCGCCGTCGCCGAACTGCGCGAACAGGTGGAGATGGCGCGCGGGCTGTGCCCGCCTTTCGACCGCGAGGCCTATCTCGAAGGAAATCTGACGCCGGTCTATTTCGGCAGCGCGATCAACGCGTTCGGCGTGGCGGAGCTGATGGACGGGCTGGCGACGAACGCGCCGACGCCGCGCCCGCAATCGACTGTCGAGCGGCCGATCGAGCCGACCGAGGACAAGGTGGCCGGGTTCGTTTTCAAGATTCAGGCCAACATGGACCCCAAGCATCGCGACCGCATCGCGTTCTTCCGGCTGTGTTCAGGTCACTTCAAACGCGGCATGAAGCTGCGCCACGTACGCACCGACAAGCAGATCGCGCTGCACAATCCTGTCCTGTTTCTCGCCCGCGACCGGGAACTGGCCGAAGAAGCCTGGGCCGGCGACATCATCGGCATCCCGAACCACGGCAACCTGCATATCGGCGACGCGCTGACCGAGGGCGAAACGTTGAGCTTTACCGGGATACCCAGCTTTGCGCCGGAACATCTGCAGGCGGTGCGCCCGACAGATCCGATGCGCGCCAAGCATCTGGGCCGCGCGCTGCAGCAGCTCGCCGAGGAAGGCGTCGCCCGCGTGTTCAAACCGCGCATCGGCACTGACTGGATCGTCGGCGTGGTCGGCGCGCTGCAGTTCGAAATCCTGGCCGACCGCATCCGCACCGAATACGACGTCCCGGTCCGGTTCGAACCGACCAGCCTGATGACCGCCCGCTGGCTTGGCGGCGAAGACGGCGAAATCAAGAAATTCGTCAATGGCAACAGAGGCGACATCGCCGACGACCATCGGGGAGATCCCGTGTTTCTCGCCCGCAATGCCTGGCACCTCAACCGGGCGGGCGAGGACTGGCCGAAAATCCAGCTCCTGAAGGTAAAAGAGCAACTCGCCTAGAAAAGCGCAGTACCCGGCCTGGCATGGCTGGAAAGCACGGCAAACAACGGGAAACCGACACACCACTTCGATCTCAAAGGGATCGAACGCTTCCTGATCCCAAGGTATTTTTTGTTGAATTTGTGTCGATTCTTGATATCGAACAAATCGGTTCTCGGCATACGTTACCAAGAACCCGATTTGCAACGATGGAACCATGCGAATTGAATTTTGTCGCAGAGCGGTTTGGATGTGGGGAGTACTGGCAACTCTCCTTTTGTCGGCATGCGCATCCGATATCGAAGTTCAACGTGCAGATTTTATTCCCGACGAATCGGCAACCCCACGCACCATCGTGATTACCGCTTCCGCTGTCGGATATTCCACGGCGGGCTATGGCAGCCACCTGAAGGTTTCTTCACATTGGCAAACAATAGGTCGAATTACCCAGGGAACGGTCTTTAAGCCGCTCGACACCGTATTAATGGCCGAAGGAAAACATGCATCCGAGGCCTATATCGTTATATCGGGGAATAAATGGGTCGGCTTCTGGCTGCCCGTACAATCAGCGTTTTCTCCACTGAGCGAGCCGAGCCCCATTCAAACAAGGGATAACTGAGCAGGAAACAAACAATGAAACGTCTTACAGTCAGGTTTCTCTCTCTCGTAGCGCTCTTCCTCGCAACAGCCTGCGCCAGCGGTCCCGATTTTTCGAAGATCGAGAGCACTTTGCCTACCCTTACGGACAAGACGGGACGCATTTACTTTTTCCGCGACGCCTCTCCGTTCGGCGCCGCCCTGCAGCCTGGTATCCATCTTAACGGGAAACTGGTAGGGCAATCCGTTCCGGGCGGTGTATTTTTCGAGGACGTTCCTCCTGGAAACTACGAAGTCACCACGGAAACCGAGGTCGAAAAGAAGCTGACATTTTCCATTGGTGCCAGGCAGGAACGCTTTGTTGAAACCACCGTAGGCTTTGGCATTCTTGTCGGACGAATATATCCGAGTCTCGTGGATCCGAAGGATGGACGAGAAAGGATTCGGACCCTCTCATACACGGGCGCCGGAGCGACTCAATAACCAGCTTTGCCGAGTGAAATTCAGTCGTTTGATCAGATGACTGAATTTTGAAAACGCCTGACGGCGGTCCCCGGACAGGGACGAGGACCGCCGCGCGGTTTCCGTTGTTCGCGTCCTATTTCATCCCAAGCAGTTTCCTGACGCGGACAAAAAGGGCGGCATCGGCCTCGCCGATCAGGTTGGCATGGGCCTGCATGTCCTGCCATTTTACCGGCGCCCATGTCATTTTGCGCTTGAGTGCCGAAGACTGCGCCTCCTGGTCGTTGAGCGCCTTTTCGAAACCGGCGCGAAGCCCCGCGACCAGCGCGGACGGCACGCCCGGCGGCACGAGCCAGCCCCGGCCGAGCGTCCCGTTTCCGCCAATCAGCTCAAGAATTTTCCTGTCGGTCGGATCCGAGACGAGGTCCTTCAGCAGCGGCACGTTCGGACGATCCGGCAGCGGCGTCAGCGCGTTGGCCGCCAGAACGACCAGCTTGTCCTGCTCGAACCATTGCGGCCGCAACGATTTGGGCGACGAATAGACCGACTGGAAGCCGGAAACCTCGCCCTGATCCATGGCTAGATAGATGCCGCCCATTCCGCGGTAACCGGTGATGACCTTGAACTTGGTGCCGAGAAGCGCATTGGCCAGCGTCGGCACGATGAAGGTCTGCGACCCCTTGCCGGTGGATCCCATCAGGACCTGTTTCTTTTTCACGTCGTCGAGCGTTTTGACGCCGGCGCTCTTGAACAGGACGAACGCGCTCTGCGTATCGTCGGCGCCTCCCAGATAATGGAATTTTTCGGGCCGGTACTTGACGCCCGTCGTGCGCAGCCTCGCCGCAAACGGCGTATCCGACAGCAGGATACCTACGACGCTGCCGTCCTGCGCGGCGCTGTTATAGAGGTAGTTCGCCGCCTTGGTGCCGCCGGCGCCGCCCATGTTCTGCGTCACAAAGGTCGGCTTTCCCGGAATGTATTTTTTCAGGTATGGCGCAAGCAGCTGCGAGTACTGCGTGTGGCCGCCGCCCGGTCCCGCCGCGACGATGATCGTCACCTGCTTGTCCTTGTAAAAATCCGAAACGGCGTCGGCCGCCGCCGGGCTGGCCAGCGCCACCCCCAGCAAGGCTGCCGGAACGGCCCACAGTGATTTGAACGACATAAGGCTTCTCCCTGTAATCTGGTCGAGCAGGATGCCCGCCTGCCGTTATTCCACGCCAGATTCGCGTCCTGCGCTACAAAAATTCCACAATTTCCGGAAGGGATGAGGAACAGACGCCTATCTGGCGCTTCGTTCCGCAATCCGCTTGCCCTCGGTGCCCCAACTCCTATATACGGACGCCACCCGGAATACGGCCTGATCCCCATGACTGATACAAACACCGCTGCGGCGAAGCTCCGCAATATCGCTATTGTCGCCCATGTCGATCACGGCAAGACGACGCTCGTCGATTGTCTGATGCGCCAGTCGGGCATGTTTCGCGAAAACCAGGCGGTGCAGTCGCAGGCCCTCGATACCGGCGACCTCGAACGCGAACGGGGCATCACCATCCTCGCAAAATGCACGTCGGTCGAATGGAACGGCATCCGGATCAATATCGTGGACACGCCGGGCCACGCCGATTTCGGCGGCGAGGTGGAGCGCGTGCTTTCCATGGTCGATGGCTGCGTGCTGCTGGTCGACGCCGCCGAAGGCCCCATGCCGCAGACCAAGTTCGTGCTGTCGAAGGTCCTGGCATTGGGGCTGCGCCCCATCGTCGTCATCAACAAGGTGGATCGTCCGGACGCGCGCGTCGACGAGGTGCTGAACGAGATTTTCGACCTGTTCGCCGCGCTGGATGCGACCGACGAGCAGCTCGATTTTCCGACGCTTTATGCCTCGTCGAAGGAAGGCTGGGCGGCGCAGGAACCGGAAGGCCCGAAGGATTCGCTGACGCCGCTTTTCGAACTGATTGCGAGCCATGTCCACCCACCCGAGGTCGAGGCAGATGCGCCGTTTCGCATGCTGGCGACAACGCTGGAAGCAAACCCCTATCTCGGAAGGCTGCTGACCGGCCGCATCATGGCCGGAAAGATCAGACCGAACGAAACGGTATCGGCGGTGACGCGCAAGGGCGAACCGGTAGAACGGGTCCGGGTTACCAAAATTCTGGCCTTTCGGGGCCTGGAACGGGTGCCTCTCGAGGAAGCCGCCGCCGGCGATATCGTGGCGCTGTCCGGGTTCCAGAAGGCCACCGTCGCCGACACGATCTGCGCGCCCGGCGCCGAAAAACCGATCGAGGCACGCCCCATCGACCCGCCAACGCTCGCCGTCACATTTTCGGTCAACGACTCTCCTCTCGCCGGACAGGAAGGCGACAAGGTCACGTCGCGCATGATTCGGGACCGCCTGCTGCGCGAAGCCGAAGGTAACGTCGCCATTCAGGTCACCGAGACCGATGGCGGATTCGAAGTTGCGGGCCGCGGCGAGCTGCAGATCGGCGTGCTGATCGAGACCATGCGGCGCGAAGGCTACGAAATGTCGATCAGCCGTCCGCGCGTGGTGTTCCGGTCCGATCCGGAAACCGGCAAGCGCACCGAACCGATCGAAGAAGTCGTAATCGACGTCGACGAGGAATATTCCGGCGTGGTCGTGGAGAAACTGTCTGCGAGACGCAGCGAACTGATGGAAATGCGCCCGTCAGGCGGCGGCAAGCAGCGGCTTGTATTTCACGCCCCGTCGCGCGCGCTGATCGGGTACCACGGGGAATTCATGACCGATACGCGCGGCACCGGCGTTATGCACCGAATTTTCCATGAATACGCTGCCGACCGTGGCGCCATCGAGGGACGTCGCCACGGCGTCATCATCTCAACGCAGCAGGGCAGCGCGGTGGCCTATGCTCTCTGGAACCTTGAGGAACGCGGTCCGCTGATGATCGGTCCCGGCGAAAAGGTCTATTGCGGCATGCTGATCGGCGAGCACAACAAGGGGCAGGACATCGACGCCAACCCGCTCAAGGCCAAGCAGCTGACAAACATCCGGGCATCGGGCAGCGACGACGCCATCCTTCTGACCCCGCCCATGAAACTTGGCCTGGAGCGCGCCATCGCCTATATCGACGACGACGAGCTGGTCGAGGTAACGCCGAAATCGATCCGCCTGCGGAAGCGCTATCTCGATCCGATCGAACGCAAACGGCGCTCCCGCAAATCGTCGGAAGTCGCCTGAGGAGATGACTTAGCCGCCGCCGATCCGGCGGGCGCCCGAACAGGCTGTCACCGATGCGCGTCACTGCAATCGCCATATCGTCCCTGCTTCTCGGCATTTCGCTGATCATGCTCGGCAACGGGTTGCTGGGAACGCTGCTCGGCGTCCGCATGACCCTCGCCGAGACGCCGACGCTGGTGACCGGCGCGGTCATGTCCGCCTACTTTGCCGGCCTCGCCCTTGGCGCGGTCCGCGGCAGCGCCCTGATCGCGGCAGTCGGACACATACGCGCCTTTACTGCCTTCGCTTCGGTCTATTCCGCCGCGTCGCTGCTGCACGCGGTCCATTACGATCCCTATTTCTGGGCCTTTCTGCGCTTTGCCGAAGGCGCCTGCATGGCGGGCCTCTTTCTGTGCACGGAATCCTGGCTGAACGAACGCGCGAGCAACGAAACGCGCGGGCGGATCATGTCGGTCTATATGACGCTGATCTATCTGGCGCAGGCCATGGGCCAGTTCCTGCTGCTGGCGACCCCGCCCGATACGTTCGTTCTGTTCGCCATAATTTCCGCCATCGCCTCGATCGGCGCCGTGCCCATCGCCCTGACGCGCCAGCCGCAACCCAGACCGCCGCCTGCCCACCGGATGAAGATCAGGGACCTCTATCGCCTGTCGCCGCTCGCCGTCGTGGGATCGACCGCCAGCGGACTCGTCCTCGGCGCGTTTTACGGGATGGGCCCCGCCTACGCCCCCCTCGCCGGTCTCGACATCGACGCGACCGCGCGTTTCATGTCTGTCGGGATCATCGGCGGGCTGGGGCTGCAGTGGCCGATCGGCATATTGTCGGACAGGATGGACAGAAGACAGGTCATCGTCGGCGTCGGCATCGCGATTTTTGTCGTCAGCGCCGCTCTGGCCGCGCTGACCGGAAGCGCCGAAACGGCGATTCTCTGCCTGTCGGCGCTGTTCGGCGCGGTGGCGTTCGCGCTGTATCCCCTTTCGGTCACCCACGCGACCGACTTCGCAAACGAAACGGATTTTGTCGGCGTCGTCGGCGGCCTCCTTCTCGCCTACAGCATCGGCGCGACCCTGGGTCCGCTTGCGAGCGCGGCAATCATGGCTTTGATCGGAGCATCCGGATTGTTCGTATTTACCGGCATCGTGTCGTCCGCAGCCGCCGGCTTCGGCGTCTGGCGCATGCGTCAGCGCGACACGGTTACGGCCGACGCGAAAGGAGCCTTTACGTCCCTGCCCCGTACGACCCCGGCAGCAACACCCCTGGACCCGCGGGCGCCGGGCTACGAAGACATCTCTGGAAACAACTGAACCGCGGGCAGGTCAGCCCGCACGGCCGGCGCAGCCGATGCACAGCATCGCCGACGGATCGTTTTCCAGCCGCCTCGGCGCTATGGGTTCGTCGCACGCGGTGCAGAATCCGTAATCGCCGTCTTCGATGCGCCGGAGCGCGGACCGGCACAGGGAAAGCTCTCGCTGACGCCGCCTGAGCGTTTCGTCTTCCATCGCCTGCTGCTGCATCGCGTCCATGCGCGACAACCTGCCGATACGCTGCTGGTCGAGCTCGGTATCGGTGCGCGATATTGCCGCGCTTTCCAGAAGGGCCTCAAGCTCGGCAACGCGAGCGTCGAGCGCGGCCTGCATCGCCTTCGTATCGATCCCAGGGGCGTCGTTCATAGGTCACCGTTTCCGAACCCCGCGGTTCCCCGCGCGCGCAACACACCGTAGGATCATAGCATGACTTTCGACCAGATTTTTCTTCTGGGCATTCTGGCCGGCGTTCTCGGCCTTTTCGTCTGGGGAAAGCTGCGCCACGACATCGTCGCCATGCTGGGTCTGCTGGCCGCCGCGCTCGGCGGCCAAGTACAGGCGCAGGACGTGTTTTCCGGTTTCGCGAACGCCGCCACCGTCACGGTTGCGCTGGTGCTGGTCGCGAGCCGGGGGCTGGTGAATTCGGGCGCGGTCAACATGATTACCCGCAACCTGCTGCCCCAGGTCGACTCAACGACCGTCCATGTCGGGCTGCTGTCCGGTCTCGGCGGCGCCCTGTCGAGTTTCATGAACAATGTCGGCGCCCTCGCCATGCTGATGCCGGCGGCGATCCAGTCCGCCAGGCAGGCCAACCGGCCGGTGTCGCTGCTCCTGATGCCGCTCGCGTATGGCTCCATCCTCGGCGGTCTGGTGACGCTGATCGGAACGCCGCCCAACATCATCATCGCGTCTCTGCGAAAAGACGTGGCGGGCGAGCCGTTCGGCATGTTCGACTTTTCTCCGGTCGGCGGAGTGATCGCCCTGGCGGGCATTGTTTTCGTCGCCCTTGTGGGTTGGCGCCTGATCCCCAGGGGACGGCAGGAGACTCCATCCGGCGAAGAGCTGATGAATATCGGCGGATACGTCACGCAGGCGCGGGTTCCGGAAGATCACGCGCTGATCGGCAAGAGGCTCCGCGATCTCGACAACATGATGCAGGAACTGGATGCGGTCATTCTGGGCGTCCTTCGCGGCGGCCGCCGGCTCGATCCCGCGGCGCGGACGACGCTGATCCGAAACGGCGATATCGTCCTGGTCCGCGCCGGATCGGAAGCCATCAGCGCCGCCCTGTCCAAGCTTGACCTGCGGCCTCCCGCACCGCCGAGTACGGAGAAAGACGAAGGCGAAGCGGCTGTTTCCGGGGAGACCGCACCGGACGAGGCGGAGGACAAACCCCGTCTGTTCGGGGGACCGGATGTCGCGGTCGCCGAGGCCGTGGTGACGCCCGACGCGCATATCGCCGGGCGGACGCCCGCCAGCCTGGCCCTTCGCCGTCATTACGGCGTCAATTTGCTTGCGGTCGCCCGCCAGGGTCGATCGCTGCATGAGGGGCTGCGGGGTCTCCGGTTCCAGCCGGGGGACGTTCTTCTTCTCGAGGGCGACGCCGAACGTCTGAACCTTGCCATTTCGGACCTCCACTGCCTGCCGCTTGCGGCACGGGCGATCCACGGCAGCCGCTACCATCTGGCGTGGCTTTCCATCGGACTGTTCGGCGCCGCCATCGCCGCGGCAACGCTCGGACTGGCGAGTTTCCCTGTCGCGCTCGCGGCGGCCGTCATCGGCATGGTGGTTACCAATATCGTACCGGTCCGCGAGCTATATGACGACATCGACTGGTCGATCGTCGTTCTTCTGGGCGCCCTGATTCCGCTGGGCGGCGCCATGCAGGAGACCGGCACCACCGCCGTTATCGCGGGCGCATTGTCCCGGATGGTTGACGGCTATCCGGCGGTGGTTGCGCTGATTGTCGTGCTTGTCCTGACCATGACGCTGTCTGACGTAATCAACAACGCCGCGACTGCGGTGGTCATGGCGCCGGTCGCCATCGACATCGCCGGACGGCTGAATGTCAATCCCGACAGCTTCCTGATGGCGGTCGCCATCGGCGCCTCCTGCGCGTTCCTGACCCCCATCGGCCATCAGAACAACGCCCTGATCATGGGGCCGGGCGGATACCGCTTCGGCGACTACTGGCGCATGGGGCTACCGCTTGAAATCCTGATCGTCGCCGTGGCGACGCCAATGCTGCTCTGGGTCTGGCCTCTCGCATGAACGCACGATTGATGCCCGTGTCTCCTTACCCTTGACTGGAATGGCGATATTTCGCACCGTCGGACGGATAACCGGGTTTCAGGATGTCCTGTCCGGACAGTAACGAGGGAGATTTTCCATGACCGATTTTGAAAACGATTTTTCACGCCGCCGCTTCGTCCAGACCGCAATGGGAGCCGGCGCGCTGTCGATATTGCCGTTCCAGATCGCACTCGCGGCCGCGTTTCCCGAGCGGAACCTCAAGGTATTCGTCCCGACCCGCGCGGGCGGCGGCGCCGACCGCAACCTGCGCGCTTTCACCGGCGTGTGGAAGAAATACCTGAAGACGAATTTCGAGCCGGGCTTCTATCCGGGTGCGGCCGGCCGCGTCGGGTACGAAACCTACATGGGCAAGGCCGAAGCCGACTGCTACAACCTGATCTTCGGCAACATGGGCCCCGAAGTCCTCAACTGGGTCGTCAAGAAACCGACCTTCCCGCTCGATTCCTATTTCTATTTCGCCCAGGTCGATGCCGATCCTGCTTGCATCTTCGTCAGCAAGAAGAGCAAGTTCAAACATATCGACGACATCATTGCCGAAGGCAAAAAGCGGACGCTGACGGTGGCGACCAGCCGCCTCGCCCATCCCGCGTCCCTCGGTGCGCTGGTGCTGGCACAGAAAACCGGTGCGAAATTCAATCTCGTGCCGTTGTCGGGCGGACGCAACACCCGGGCCGGCGTCACCACCGGCGAGGTCGATTTCGGCGCACTGCCGGCGTCCAGCGTGATGGCGCGCAAGAACCTCGATGTGCTGGCGCTGTTCCTCGACAAGAACCCCCTGCCCGACCGCATGCCGAAGGCCGTTCTCACCAACGATCATTTCAAGCTGGGACTGCCGCCGCTGATCGCCGGCGCGCGCGCCTTCGGCATCAAGCAGGAAGCCGTCGACAAGTATCCCGACCGCTTCAAGGTTCTGACCTCCACGCTCGAGAAGGTATTCTCGGATCCCGACTACAAGAAAGCCGTCGTCAAGTCGAAGGCGCCGTGGGAATTCATCCAGTACGGAACCCCAGAAGACTGCAAGAAGTACGTCAAATGGGTGTCGGATCTCGGTCAGGAATACAAGCCCCTCCTGACGGGCAAGAAAAAGAGCTGATCGGAAAGGGCCCCTGCAGGGCCGAGCGAACAGGGACCCGGGCGGCGCGGCGACAACGCGCCGCCCGGTTTCGATAGAGCCAGCAATTTCAGGAAGCGAATCCCATGCCAGACCCCGTAAACGACAGCAAGGACAGGCAGGACAAGCCGGGGCTCGGCGCGGAGCTGATCATCCCCGTCGCCTCCGTCCTGTTCAGTCTCTATTATTTTTCAACCATCACGGACGTTCCCTGGACGGCCCAGGTCAGCGCGTTCTTCGTGGGCAGCATCCTGGGCGTGCTGTCGCTGGTCTTCATCGTCAGGTCGATCCTGCGGGTGCGGCGCGGCGAGGCGACGTTCGGCCTCGGCCGCCTGCTGGAGCCGGTAGCCTATGTGCCGAAGCGCATCGTCCTTTTCCTGCTGACCATCGGCTACATTTTCGTCATCCAGTGGCTCGGCTTCACGATCACGACCTTCCTGTTCCTTTCATCGGCCATGCTGCTGCTGGGAGAGGGCAAGAAGAAGGGACTCATTTTCTGCCTGTCTCTTGTCCTCTCGTTCGGAGGATATCTGCTGTTCGTGGTGGCATTCGAAACGCGTTTTCCTGAAGGGCCGTTCGAGCTGATGGTCAAGGGGCTGTTCTGATATGGAAGTCGACTGGGGCATCTTCGCGGAGCAGTTCGCCCGCACCTTCACCTTCTGGTGGGTCATCCTGCCGGCCATCGTGCTCGGGCTCATTGTCGGCGCGATTCCGGGCTTCAGCGCCGCCAACACGATCATCATCCTGCTGCCGCTGACGCTGTCGCTGGAGCCCGAGATCGGGCTGATCTTCATGGTGGCGCTCTACGCGTCGTCCCGCATGGGGGCGGGCATTCCCGCCATCCTGGTCAACATTCCGGGCACCGCCGGCGCGGCGGCGACGCCGCTCGACGGCTACCCGATGACCCGGCAGGGGCGCGCACAGCAGGCGCTCGCGATTTCCTTCGTGTCATCCGTCCTGGGCGGACTCCTGACCACGATCCTGGCGCTGATCGCGATGCCGTGGCTGTCGCAGGTCGCCTACTACCTGCATTCGGTCGAAATGATCGTGATCATGATCTTCGGCATTTCGCTGATCGCAACCATCGCCGCGCGCGACACGCTGAAGGGGCTGATTGCAGGCTTTTTCGGCCTGATGATCGGCTATATCGGTGCGGATGTCGTCTATGAGACGCCGCGCGGGACGTTCGGATTCCTGGAACTTTACGACAAGGTGCCGCTGATCCCGGCGCTGGTCGGCCTGTTTGCGATTTCCGAGGCTTTCGCGGTCATCGAAGGACAGTCGATCCTCACCAAGCGCGGCCAGGAAGCCATGCAAAAGGCCGGCTGGGACGCGACCATCGAGGGCACCGTCGAAGCGCTCAGGCGCTGGTGGCATATCGTCTGGACCAGCATCATCGGGCTCGTCATCGGCGTGGTGCCGGGCGCCGGCGCGGCCATCGCCGCCTTCGTCGCCTATCAGCAATCGAAGACGTTTTCGAAAACGCCTGAGAAATACGGCACCGGCCATATCGAAGGGCTGATCGCGCCGGAATCCGCGAATAACGGCGTGACCTCGGGTACGCTGGTCCCGCTGCTGGTCATCGGCGTGCCGGGCGGAGCGACCGCCGCCATCATGGCGGTCGTGCTGCAATATCACGGGGTAACCGTCGGGCCCGACCTGTTCCAGAACCAGCCGGAACTCGCCTACGGGCCGTTTACCGCGATGGCCGTCACCTACGGGATCATGATCCTCACCGTGCTGCCGCTGGCGCGCTACATGTCCCGCATCACGGTGGTTTCCACCGTCTACATGGCGCCGATCATCATCTCCTTTACCCTTGTCGGCTCGTTCGTACCGCGCGGCTACCTGTTCGACATGTATCTGGCGCTGGTGTTCGGCGTGATCGGCTATATCGCACGCAAGACCGGATACCACGTAGCGGCCATCCTGATCGGCGTCATCCTGGGGCCGTTGCTGGAGAACTACTTCCTGCGGGCGCTCCGGATTTCGCAGGGCGATCTGGGCGTGCTGTTTTCGTCAACCGTCGTAAACACGCTCTGGGTGCTGCTGATCGTTTCGCTGTTCGTCCCGTGGTATCTCGAACTGCGCCGCCGCAAGGCGCGACCGGCAGGCGGGTACGACGACGAGGGGTGCTAGAATTCCAGCCCTGTCGACCGGCAGATTTCACGCCCCTCTTCGCCTCCCATGAACTCGACGAGCGCGCGGGCGGTTTCCGGGTCCGCGGCGTCGGCGAACACGGCGGCGCAGTAGGTGGTGACGTTCGCCAGCTCCCGCGGCAGCGGGCCGACGAGTGCGACATTGACGCCGCGCTCCTCGTGAACCCGGATTTCGGTCAACTGTCCGAAACCGAACTCGTTCCCGATCGCGCTGCCGGCGAGATGCAGCATCACGCCCGCCCCGTTGGGAACACGGGTCACCCTGCTTTCGATGGCGTCTGCGACGCCCAGCCTTGCCATCATCCGGACGATATAGGCGCCGCTGGTCGCGATGTTGTAGACGATCGAGTCCGCCGCCAGTATTTCCGCCCTGAGGCTCTCCGCCGACGAAATATCGGGAATGCGCGCCCCCTTGCGGACGACCACACCCGCCTTGACCGAGCCAACGACGGACCGGATGCCGGGGACCACCCGGCCGTCGCGCTCGAATTCATCCATGCGGGCGGCTGGACATACGATCACGTCGGCCCGGGTTCCCCCCGCGACCATCTGGCGCAGCACGGGCGCGGTGACGAACGAGTATTCGACAGCCCGTCCGGTTTGTTCGCCGAACGCGTCGGCGCATCCCGCAACCCCGCCCTTCGGCGCGCCTGTGCTCAAAATCGTAAGAGCGTTCAAACCTGATCTTTCCTTGCCGCCCGGCAGCGGGCATATTCCTGAGCAACAATCCATACACGCCCCAAAGGCGTCATCCCCGTCCAAGGAGAGTTTTACCGAATGAGCGAGACGATCGTAACCATGCCCAACGATCCGGGCGACCTGACAAGCGAGGAACACTGGACCAGGAAGGGCGACGTGGACCTGTTCATGTTCCGCCGCTATTCGCCGTCGATGCGGGCGGCCAATCCGGACAAGCCGGTACTGTTTCTGGTTCACGGCTCCTCCTTTGCCGCTCGGACAGCCTACGACCTCGATATCCCGGGGCACGGCGACTATTCGCTGATGAAGACATTCGCGGGCCTCGGCTACGACGTCTGGACCATGGATCACGAGGGTTACGGCAGGTCGAGCCGCACCGACGGGTTCTCCTACATCGCGGACGGCGTGGACGACCTTGAAGCCGCCATGCCCGTGGTCGAGGCGGCAACGGGTCAGTCGGCCTACTGCTTCTTCGGCTCGTCGTCGGGCGCGCTGCGGTCCGGCCAGTTCGCCAACAAATTCCCCGACCGGGTCGCGAGGCTCGGCCTTGCCGCCCTGGTCTGGACCGGCAAAGGCTCACCGACCCTCAAGAAACGCGCGGAACGCATCGACGAGTGGCAGGCGACCAACCGCCGTACGGTCGACGAAAAAGCGTATGAAGGCATCTTCTCGCGCGACGTGGTCGGGCTGACGATCCCCGAACTCCCGGCCGCGGCGGCGCGGATGGAAATCGAGAACGGCGGCGGCAGCGTGCCGAACGGCACCTATATCGACATGTGCATCAACCTGCCGG
>JAYOEY010000017.1:0-74867 GCA_038116945.1 Rhodospirillales bacterium | reverse complement strand
GTCTCCGAAGTGATCATGGGGCAGATTCTCACTGCAGGCGCGGGCCAGAACCCGGTCGCCGGCCGCGATTACGTTTTCACCGACCCCGCGCCGCTTCCGAAGCCCTGACCCGTCCGCAATCTTCGGACCGGCCGAACGATGAAACCCCCGCCGAAAACCGCGGGGGTTTCTGTTTCCGGCGACATCCCGCTAGGATAGGCCATCGCAACCGACAAGGATTTCTCCCATGGGCGAGCCCGTCAAATTCGAGATCTTCACCGACTACGTCTGACCGTGGTGCTATCTCAGTACCGTGCGTATTGAAAAGCTCAAACGGGAATACAACATCGACGCGGTCATGGTGCATTTTCCGCTGCACCCGGAAACGCCAATGGAGGGAAAATCCATGGCCGAGCTCTATGCCGGCCGCGGCGTCGATCCGGAACAGATGTACCTGCAGATGAAGGAGCGCATGGACCAGGAGGGCCTGCCCTACGGCAAGCGCACCCACACATACAACAGCCGTCTCGCGCAGGAGCTCGGCAAGTGGGCCGATACGCAGGATGGCGGCGATGCGCTGCACGATGCGATCTACCGCGCCTATTTTGTGGATGCCCGCAATGTCGGCGATATCGACGTTCTGGTCGAACTGGCGGAATCGGCCGGTCTCGATGGCGGAGAGGCGCGCAGGGTGCTGACCGAACGGACGTTCCAGGAGGCGGTCGACGCGGACTGGAACAAGTCCCGCCAGTACGGCGTCACCGGCGTGCCGACCTTTGCCGCGGGCGGTTTCGGCGTGGTCGGCGCGCAGCCCTACGAGGCGCTGGAAGCGCTGATGGAACGCGTCGGGGCCGAGAAAAGGAGCTGACATGGCTGTCCTGAAGCGCCCCGACGCCGAGATCCATTACGAAGAATCCGGTTCGGGCCATCCCATCCTGCTGTTCGCGCCGGGCGGCATGCGGTCGGCGGCGTCGCAATGGGCCGCCGCGCCCGGCCAGCCGCCGAAGGTCTGGAACGACTGGCCGACGGTGCTGTCGGAAACCTATCGCGTCGTCACGATGGACCAGCGAAATGCCGGCAATTCGGTCGGCGCCATCGAAGCCGGTCATGGCTGGGACACCTATGCCGACGACCAGCTCGCGTTGATGGATCATCTGGGGATCGACAGGTTCCACGTCCTCGGCGGCTGCATCGGCTCGACCTTCTGCCTCAAGATGGCCGAGCGCGCGCCCGACCGCGTGACCGCGATGGTGCTGCAGAACCCGATCGGGCTGAACCCGGAACGTCCGACAAACTTCCCGGAACATTTTGCAGGATGGGTCGAAGAGCTGATGGCGGCGCGCGACGATCTCGACGCCGATGCAGTCGAGAGCTTCGGCAGGAATCTGTGGGGCGGCGAATTCGTATTCGGCGTCAGCCGCGACTTCGTCTCGTCATGCCAGACGCCGGCCATCGTGCTGCCCGGAAACGACATTTCCCATCCGGCCGTCACAGGACAGGAAGTCGCCGATCTGCTGCCGAACGCCGAAATGCTGAAGGACTGGAAAGGCCCCGATCACATCGAGGAACAGCTCGCACGCGTAACCGGATTCCTGGCGAAACATACGCCCTAGCGGTATTTCTTCCCGTCCGGTCCGGATTCGTATTTATCGATAGCCGCCGCGACGCCCTGCACCGCCGCCTCGCGGAATTCCGGCTGGCGGCGGGCGGCCTCGTCGTAGCTCGCCTGGCGCGGCTCCAGCGTGCCCTGGAAATGCGGCATGACATGGCGCGCGAAAAGCTCGTAGGAGCGTTGCGTGGCCGGCCAGTCGGCCCAGTCATGCGCCATGAACATCACCACGCCGAACCCGCCCGAGCCTTCCTGCATGCGTTCGATGGCCGCGATGGCGTCGTCCGGCGTGCCGACCAGGGCGCGCCCGGTCGAGGTGACGAAATCGCCGATATTGCTCTGCACGTCCTTCGGGATCGGCCCGTTCGGCAGCACGTCGCGCGCGTAGCCGCCCCACTGTTCGACACCGAAATCGATATCCCTTCGCGCCTGCTCCCGGGTCTCGGCAATATGCATCTGCACCGCGATGCGGAACTGCCGCCGGTCGACCGTCCTGCCGTTTTCCGCTGCCGTCTCCTCGCAGATCGCCCAGTTTTTCGCATAAGCCCCGAGCGCGGCGTCCGAATGACCGCCAAGCGACAGAATGCCCAGCCCGAACCGGCCGGCGATCAGCGCGCCGGCGGGCGAACGCACCGCGGTGATCGCCATCTCCATCCTCGGTTTGGTGTAGGACGCATGCTGCAGCCGCGCGCGGTCGACCGTGAACCAGTCTGTGCTGCGCGTCACCGTTTCGCCTTCCAGCAGCGGCACGATGACCTCGAGCGCCTCTTCCATCATGCGGCGCGACTGGCGCGCATCGACCCCGATCATCTGCGCGTCCGAGGGCAGCGCGCCCGGCCCGACGCCGAACATCGCGCGCCCCCTGGTCATATGGTCGAGCTGCACCATCGCATCGGCCAGCATGAAGGGATGCACGTAGGGCAGCGAGCGCACGCCGGTGCCGAGACGGATATGCGTCGTCTTCATCGCCGCGGCGGCTATGAAGATTTCCGGTGCGGCGATCGTCTCGAACCCGCCGGAATGATGCTCGCCCACCCACAGCTCGTCGTAACCCAGCCGATCGAGCAGGATCGCGAGCCGCATGTCGCGCTCGAACATCACGGTGGGGTTTTCGTTCAGCGCATGGAACGGCGCGAGAAACACGCCGAAGCGGAGACGGTCGCCTAAAGGATTTCGGGTCATTGGTTCCCCTTCAAACTTTCTCGTCATGCCCGGGCGCAGTCCCGGGCATCTCCTGCCGACGAGCCTCCCTTGGAAAAAGATCGCCGGGACGAACCCGGCGATGACGATATAAAACCGGTTTGATCCGACCCTACAGCGCGTTGCAGGGGCGGCGCAGCGTGCGCCACATATGGGCCGACGGCGAGTTGTCGTTGCCGAGCCCTTCCTTCGGCACCCGGAAATGACGGCCGATGATGTCGTCGAACTGTTCCAGCTCGATCATGGTTTCGGCGTCGAAGGAATACAGATCGTTGAGACAGATCTGACGGGCCGACATGTACCATTTGTGGTTCCGTGCTTCCTCATAGGCCGCCTGGATATAGGGCGCCGGCTTGTAGTCGGCGCCGAACATGCGAACGTAATTATCGGGATATTCGTAGCCGACCTCTTCGTCGGGATAGAAACGCAGGCACTGATGCGCCCGCACCGCCCAGGAGACTTCCTCGTCGACATAGGGTTCGATCAGCTGCGCACCCCAGTAGCCGTGGTCTGCGCGGATGAAACCGCACACCGCGATATCGTGCAGCAGGCAGGCCAGCACCATCTTTTCCGGCAGGCCGTTCTTCTGCGCCAGGTTGGCGCTCTGCAGCACATGCTGCTGGTTGACCGAAAAGCGCAGATTGAAAAAATCCTGCAGCGTCGGCGCGTCAGGCATCGCAGGCAGGCGCGGGTCCTCACCCATCAGCAGCGTCTTGCCGCTACCGACCGCGAAACCACGACCGATCGAGCGTTCGCCGTCGGCAAGGTGATAAAGGAGCGACTTGGAAATAATCTTGTCGGCAAGCTCGTTCATCTGCTGTTCTTCGAGCGCGTCGGCGCGCTCGGACAGGCTCTCGGTCTGCGTGGCCATGGCTGTTCTCCTCAGGGGATTGCGGGAATTTCCGGTATGAAAGACCCGGTTGAACGGCGGGTCAAGCTTGTCACCTCAATTCGTCATCGCCGGGCCATTCCCCGGAATGAGTCCCGGCGATCTTTTACCAACCGAGGCTCCTGCGGCGGGAGATTGCCGGATCAGGCCCGGCAATGACGAGCAATGTGGCAACCGACAAATCACCACGCGCCCGCCTCTTCGGCAAAGGCGCGCAGCGCCTTGATGTGGCCGTCCGGGTCCAGCCCTTCCTCGCCGCAATAGATTTGCATATGGGTCGCGCCGAGTCCCTTCCACGCATCCCATTCCTGTTTCCATTTCTCCGGCGTGCGGTTGGGCACGAACACCCGACCCTCGATGGCGATGTCGGACGGGTCGCGTCCGGCTTCGCGGGCGTAGGAATGCATCCGGGCGATGATCTCTTTCGGCTCGTCATAGCGGCGCGGCATGACCTCGGCATGGCCGCGCTGGTTGAGCGACGGAAAGCGCGGGAACCAGCCATCGGCGAGCGCGCCGACGCGCCTTATCACCGGCTCCGCCATGCCGCCGAGCCAGACCGGGATCGGCCGCTGCACGGGCAGCGGGTTGATGCCGGCGTCGTGGATTTCATGAAATTCACCGGTGAAATCGACCAGCTCTTCGGTCCAGAGCTTCCGCATCAGCACGATCTGTTCCTCGATCATGCGGCCGCGTGTCTTCCAGTCGCGCCCCAGCCCGGCATATTCGACCGGGTTCCAGCCGACCGCCACGCCGAGCCGCATGCGCCCGTTCGACAGCACATCGACCTCCGCCGCCTGCTTGGCGGTCAGACAGGTGTCGCGCTGCGGCAGGATCATGATGCCGGTGGCGAATTCCAGCGTCGTGGTGCAGGCCGCCAGATAGCCGAACAGGCAGAACGGCTCGTGGAACATTTCCTCATAGGTATAGAGCATGCGGAAATCGGTATGCACCGAGGGATCGCCGCCCAGCACGTGATCGAACGGCGCGATATGGGTATAGCCGAGCGCCTCCGCCGCCTGCGCGTAATCGCGCAGCACGATGGGGTCGGCGCCGATCTCGGTCTGCGGAAACACCGCGCCGATACGCTGATCCGGGCGCAGCGTCATGCGAACGCCTCCGGCAGCTCGTCGCGGACGCGGCGAATGATATCCAGGTGATCCTGCGCCGTCTCGAGCCCGCCCTTGATGGTATAGACATTGACATGGGTCGCGCCGACATCGCGCCATGCCTCGTATTCGGCGCGCCATTCGTCAGGCGAACGCCCGCCGACATTGATACGCCCCTCGATGCCGATGGCGTCCCCGTCACGCCCGGCCTCGCGGGCGTAGCCGCGCATGCGCTCGATCAGTTCCATCGGGTCCTGCAAATTGCGCTCCAGCCCGACCGTCATCAGCCGCGGGTCGAGCGACGGAAATTTGGGAAACCACCCGTCGCCCATCTTTCCGATACGGCGCAAAACCGGTTCGGCCATGCCGCCGAACCAGATCGGAATATGGTCCTGCACCGGCAGCGGGTTGATGCCGGCGGCGCGGATGCTATCCCACTCGCCCTCGAAATCGACCAGCGGCTCGGCCCACAGCGCCCGCATCAGCGCGATCTGTTCCTCGATCCGCCGCCCGCGCGTACGGAAATCGGCGCCCAGCGCCTCGTATTCCCAGCGGTTCCAGCCGATCCCGACGCCGAGCCGCACCCGCCCGCCCGACAGCACGTCGAGCTGCGCCACCTGTTTCGCCATCAAAGCGGTCTGGCGCTGGGGCAGGACGAGGATCGCGGTGGCGAGCTCGATCCGCTGCGTCACGGCCGCGATATAGGACAGCAGCACGAAGGGCTCGTGGAATTCGCAGGTGTGATCGTAGGGGCCGCTGAAACCGGGCCGGCTCGCCGGGTTGACCCCGATGATGTGCTCCATCGCCTCGAGGAAATCGTAGCCGAGCTCTTCCGTCATCACGCCGAATTCCCGGATCAGGCCGGGATCGGTGCCGAATTCGAGCTGGGGGAAAAACGTTCCTATCTTCATGAGGCGAGCGTATCCGCGATCCACAATCACGCAACCCCCGCCGGATGGCGTCAGCGCATTTCTCCGCTACACTCCGCGCCAACAGACATTCAGCGGAGAAGAAACATGGCAACCACGCGGGAACTGGTCAGCGCGCGCTACGGCAGGGATATCGGCGTCGGCGACGACACGGAAGCCACCGGCACGGTGGCGGAGTTGCTCTCGCGCCGCTCGATCCGGCTGTACGAGGACAGGCCGATCGATCCCGCTCTCCTGGACGTGCTGCTGGCCTGCGCGCAGTCGGCCCCGACCAAGTCGAACCTACAGCAATATTCCATCGTCGTGGTGCAGGAGAAGGAAACGCGGGAAAGGCTCGCGCCCTTCGTGCCGCGCACCAAGATCCTGCGCGACGTGCCCGGCCTGCTGGTGTTCTGCGCCGACATGCGGCGCGGCCAGCGCGTCACCGGTTTTGCCGGCAAGGCGCACGCCAACAACAATATGGACACGTTCGCCAACGCCACCATCGACGCGGCGCTGGCGCTCGGTTTCTTCGTCGCCGCGGCGGAAGGCGCCGGGCTCGGCACGGCGCCGCTCTCCAGTCTGCGCGATTACATGTACCAGGTGGCCGACGTGCTGGCGCTGCCCGACGGCGTCTACCCCATCGCCGGCGTGATGTTCGGCTGGCCGTCGGCAAAGGGCTACGTCAACCAGCGCCTGCCGCAATCCGCCGTGGTGCACCGCGAACGCTATGACGACAGCAATCTCGAGGCCGACATCGCGCAGTATGACGAAACCCGCCACAGCGCCTTCGCCATCCCCGACGACAAACAGTCCAAGCAGGATTTCTACGGCATCGCGGACAAATACCGCTGGTCCGAACATATCTCCCGCCAGCTCGGCGTGCCGGAAAGGGCGGAGTTCCGCGCGTTCCTCAAGAGCCACGGGTTCGACCTGGCTTAGGCCATTTCCTCCCCTATTCGTCATGCCCGGGCCTGTTCCGGGCATCTTTCGACAGGGAGTCCCGCTCGTCACAAGATCACCGGCACAAGGTCGGTGATGACGCGTTAAAAAAAAAGAACCCGTCATGCCCGGGCCCAGACTCGGGCATCTCCAGACAGCAAGCCTGAGGCCTCATCACCTGCTCGATTGTCACCCCGGCCTTCGAGCCGGGGTCCATCGCGCCGCCTGCACAAATCGCTCCAGTTTATGTCGCGCTATCGCGCTCTGACTGGACCCCGGATCAAGTCCGGGGTGACAACCGGGGGCGGAGCAACGCCAGCCCATCATCCCCTTTGACGCCGACCGCGCGCGGTGGTTGAGTGATCCCATGAGTGAGCCAACCGACCCCAGCATGATCCGCGAAATCTTCCGCGGCCTCGACCGTATGGTGGAGACCGCGGTGTTCGGACCGTTCCGCGCCTTCGGCGCCTGCGTGAAATGGCTGCGCGAAAATATCGGCTGGCGTAAAACCGGCATCGCTACCCTGCTCATCGCCGCCATTACGGTCGTCCTCGGAACCATCGGATGGTTCCTGTGGCAGACGCACTACAACATCGGATACTGGCAGGGCGCGAACGGTCTCGGCCTCGGCGCGAAATCCAGCCCCAGCGAGGTATTCCGCAATCTCGGCCTGTTCCTCGTCGCCATCGTCGGCCTGATTGTCGGCATCTGGCGCGCCTGGACGTCGTATGAGCAAACCCGCACCGCCCAGAGACAGGCGGACACGGAGGAACAGGGTCAGTTCACCAGCCGCTTCACCGCCGCCGTCGAACAGCTCGGCAGCGAACAGCTTCCCGTCCGGCTGGGCGGCGTATACGCGCTCTGGCGGCTGGCCGAAGATTCGCCGCAGCGCGACGTTGTCTCGGTTTTCGACATCCTGTGCGCTTTCGTCCGCAATCCGCCGCATCCGGAACAATCGGACGAAACATTCTCTAAGGATTCAACGAGTGATGAAGTTTCTGCTGAATTAGACGAAATTTTCGAAGACGAGATACGACCTGACGTCCAAATAATTGTCAATTTGATTAAGAGAGAAGACTCCAAGCAACGGTCGGCTCTACCAAAAAATTATCGATTTGATTTTCACAACTCAGGCCTTGTAGGCGCAGATTTTACTAAATCCACATTTATGTACGCCGATTTTTCTGGATCCAATCTCTTAAACGCAGACTTTTCTTTATCTAATATACGAAATTCTATATTTGCTGAAAGTAGGATTGAGCGCGCTGACTTTAGAGATTGCGAACTCAATACGGTCGACTTTTCTCGATCTCAGTTTATGAGAACTAACTTCTCGAATTCTGACCTAACCAGAGCGGTTTTTAGAAAAACAAGAATGGAAGACTGCTCATTCGTTTGGACTGATTTGAATAATACAAGGTTCGAGCTTTCTGACCTGTCGGGATCGGATTTCATGAATTCATTCGGTGATAACGCGAGATTTGAAGACGCCATCATCAGCAAGACATTATGGAATAATTGCTCGCTCAACCACACGAACTTCAATGGCGCCGTCGTTGTTAAGGCCAATTTCAGAAATGCAAACCTGAGAAATTCAAGCTTCTGGAAAGCGAACCTGAGTAAATCTATTTTTTGCAATGCAAATCTTTCTAATTCTGGATTTGGCAGAGGAAATTGTTCGAATGTCGATTTCAATCGAGTCAAACTTATTGAAGCAGATCTAAAAGGTACATGCCTCGACAATGCCCATATGGATGGCGCCGACTTGACGAATGCAGACCTTACAGGGGCCAGTATTATTGGCACCAATTTTGATGGCGCAAAGACCGAAGGCACCAAATGGCCAGTGGGATTTTCACCGCTAGACGATAGCTAGCCCCCTTCCCGTCCCTAACCCCCCTTCCTTGACCCCTCCCCGCGGCTTCGGGATACTGCCGCCACTTCATGGAAACACAGGCAGGAACAGTGGCGGAAAGAGACCCGGTTATCATTTCGGGCGGCGGGCCGGTGGCGATGGTGCTGGCGCTGGCGCTGCACCAACGGGGCATCCCCTTCATCGCGCTGGAGACGCTCGACGAGCCGTTCGTCGACCAGCGGGCGGCGTCGCACCACCCGCCGACGGTCGGCATGCTCAACGAGCTGGGCATTCTCGACGATATCCTGCCGGAAGGGCTGAAATCGCCGGTCTACCGGTTTCACGACAAGGTCACCCATGACGTGATCGCCGAGTTCGATCTCGGCGAGCTGGCGGACGAGGTCGAGTTCCCCTTCGTGCTGCAGTTCGAGCAGTACAAGCTGGTGCGCAAGATCATCGAGCTGTTCGGCGACGCGCCGGGCTTCGACGTGCGGTTTTCGCACACCGTCACCGGGCTGGAGCAGTTCGACGATCATGTCGAGGTGCATGTCGAGACGCCCGGCGGGAGCGAGACTCTGCGTGCCTCCTACGTGGTCGGTTGCGATGGCGGGCGGTCCACGGTGCGCAAATCGGCGGGGATCGAGTTCGTCGGCTTCACCTATCCGGAGAAGTTCATCAAGATCGGCACCTATTTCGATATCCAGTCGGTCGACGACCGGATCGAGATCCGCAACTATTTCTCCGACCCCGACGAATGGTGCAACCTGTTCAAGGTGCATGGCGAGCCCGACCGGCCGGGCATCTGGCGCTTCGTGGTGCCGATGCGGGTCGGCGAAACCGAAGAGGAAGCGAAGAGCGACGCCTCGATGCAGGCGCGACTCAAGCGGTTCTTCGACCGCGACGAGGATTACGAGATCGCCTACGCCAATGTCTATACGGTGAGCCAGTGCGTCGCCGCGACCTTCAATGCGGGCCGCGTGCTGCTGGCCGGCGACTCGGCGCATGTCAACAACCCGATCGGCGGGATGGGGCTCAATGGCGGCATCCATGACGCGATGAATCTGGCGGAAAAGCTCGCCCGCGTGTGGAAGGGCGAGGCGGGAACGGAGCTGCTGGACCTCTATACAAGACAGCGCCACAAGGCCTCGACCGATTTCACCCAGGCGCAAACCATCGCCAACAAGAAGCAGCTGGAAGAAAAAGACCCTGTGCAGCGGCAGAAGCGGCTCGACGAGATGCGCGCCGTCGGCGAAGACCCGGCACAGCGCCGCGCCTATATGCGCCGGGCGCAGCTGATCGACAGCCTGGAAGCGGCGCAGAAAATTACCTGATGCTGCTGGCACAGCTTCGCCCCGGCCCGCTCCCCCTCCCGGCCACGCCTTTACATTACGGCGGTCGTTTAGCCGCCACACCAACCCTTAACGCCCGCCGGGTTGGCTGGCGGCGGCGGGCAAATCAATGACCAGTGGCCGGAAGGGGGAGCGGGCCGGGGCCGCCTTTATGCGATGAGCATGAAAATCTGCACCCTTAATACGTGGAACTGCGACGGCGACTATGGCGCACGGCTGCGACTGATGGCGGCGGAAACCGCGCGGATTTCCCCCGATATACTGATGCTGCAGGAAAATTACGCCGGCGAGGCGGGCGACACCGCCGGCCGGCTGTCGGAGGCGATGGGCGGCGCGCGTGTGGATATCGCTCCATCGGGTCTCGCAATGCTGACAAAAGGCGACATCCTGTCGTCACGCGCAGTCCCCCTGCCCGCGCCGGAGGACGACATGAGCCGGTTCGCGCAGATCGTGGAAATCGATTGCGACGGCGCGCGTGTGCTCGCCGCCAATACGCATCTGACCTATTTTCTGGAAGCCGACGCTATCCGCCGGACGCAGATCGAGACCGCGCTGGCGGCGCTGCCGCCGCTCGCCGGGTACGAAGCGGCAGTCATGGGCGGCGATTTCAACTGTCCTCCGGACTCCCCGGCGATCCGCTGGCTGGTCGAGAATGCGGGCGCGACCGATATCGTCGCCGCCGCCTGCGCCGACTTCACCACGCGCGATTTCAGCAGCCGCTACCCGCCGCGCCGCATCGATTACCTGTTCCTGCCGGACTGCGGCGGGAAGATCAGGATCGACGGCGCGACGCGCGTCTTCGATGCGCCCGACCCGGCGCTGGGCATTTTCCCGAGCGACCATTACGGTGTGCTGGCGGAACTTTCCATCGGGTAGAACGACCATGAGCGGCAACAATATCCTCACCACCCATGTCGGCTCGCTGCCGCGTCCCGTGGCGCTGCTCGACGCCATGAAGGCCCGGCTCGCGGGCGAGCCGATTGACGAGGCCGATTACGAAAAGGCGCTCTCCGCCGCGGTCAGCGAAACGGTCGCCATGCAGGCTGCCTGCGGTATCGACATCGTCACCGACGGCGAAATGTCGAAACCGGGCTTCTTCACCTATGTGCAGGAACGGCTGACCGGGTTCGAGCCGCGCCCTGGAGAAGGGCGGCCGGTCTTCGCCGCCGAACGCGCCGCCTTCCCGGAATATTACGAAGACTATTTCGCCCGGGCGATGACCGGCGGCGCGGTGGCGCCGGTGGTGCCGATGTTCTGCACCGGTCCCATCGCATACAGGGGCGAGGCGGCGGCCGCGCGCGACATCGCGAACCTCAGGGCGGCGCTTGAGGGGGTTTCCCGCGACGGCGCGTTCCTGCCTTCCATCGCGCCGAGCGGGCTCGGCCATAACGATTACTACGCCACGGAAGAAGAATTCTTCGACGCCGCCGGCGAGGCGCTGCGCACCGAATACCTGGCGATCGTCGATGCCGGGTTCCAGCTGCAGATCGACGATCCGTTCCTGTCCGACATCTTCGTCGAGCCGGGGCTCGACGAGGCGGCGATGGACCGGCGCGCGACCCTTTACGTTGAGGCGATCAACCACGCGCTGCGCGGCATTCCGCCGGAGAAAATCCGGTTTCATACCTGTTACGGCATCAATGAGGGACCGCGCATTCACGAGGCGCCGATGGCCCGCGTCGCGCCCTTCATGCTGCGCATCGACGCAGGCGCCTATTCGTTCGAGGCAGGCAATCCGCGCCACGAGCACGAATACCATGTGTGGGAGGACATCGATCTGCCCGACGGCAGAAAGATCATCCCGGGCGTCATCACCCATGCCAGCAATATCGTCGAGCATCCGGAGCTGATCGCCGAACGGCTGGTCCGGTTCGCGGAACGCGTCGGGCGCGAGAACGTCATCGCGGGCGCCGATTGCGGATTTTCGTCGCAGGCCTGCTATCACACCGAGGTGCACCCGACGGTCATCCGGGCCAAGTTCGAGGCGCTGGCCGAGGGCGCGCGCCTGGCAAGCGAACGGCTGGGCTAGGGATCAGGCCGTTTCCGGCACCGGCACGCCGAACCGCTCCGCCACCTTCACCACATCGTCCCAGGTCGCCCGCGGCACGGTAACCCCGTCGCGCAGGCGCTGCGCGTAAATCGCATCCGACCGTTCGCCGGGGATCAGGATTTCGTCGACCCCGTCGGCCTTGGGCAGGCCCTTGATCGCTTCGGCGAGCCGTTCGGCCTCGGCCGCGTATTCGTCGAGCTCGATGAACTGCGCGATATCGACGGCGGCGAGCACGGCGGCCTGCTGATGGCGGCGTTCCGTGCCGGTAATCCATTTGAGCAGGGTCGACGGCCCGACCATGACGCCGGATACCAGCTCGAACATCAGCGACAGGCCCGAGCCCTTGGGGCCGCCGAGCGAGGTCGGCAGGTCCGCCTTCTGCGGATCGGTGGTCGGGTTGCCGTCCTCATCCAGCGCCCAGCCTTCGCCCAGTGGCGTGTTGGTCGCCTTGTGATGCATCAGCTTGCCGACCCCGGCGATCGCGGTCGCCATGTCGAGCGAGATGGTCCTGCCGTTGGCGCGCGGCACGCTGATCGCAATCGGGCTGGTCGCTACCCCGCCGACGCGCGCGCCGTGATAGGCCATGTTGGGCTGGGACGTCCCCATATGCAGCCCGATCATGCCGGCCTCCGCCGCCATCCGCGTGTAGTAGCCGACCGCGCCGGAATGGGTGGATTTTCCCACCACGACCCAGCCGACGCCCGCCTTTTTTGCCAGCGCCATCGCCTTTTCCATGCCGAAGGACAGCGCGATCTGGCCGTGCGCGAAATCGGCGTCCACCACGGCAACGGCCGGCGTTTCCCTGGTGACGCGGATGTCCGGCCTTGGATTGACGACGCCGTTGTCGAGACGCCGGACATAGGACGACAGCCGGATCATGCCATGCGAGTCGATACCCCTGAGGTCGGCCCAGATCAGCCCTTCCGCCACCTTGCGCGCATCCGCCGACGGTACGTCGAGCGCCTCGAAAACCCGGATCATCAGTTCCTGCGCCGCCTCGTGCGGTACGGTTACGCTGTCGGCCATGAAATTCTCCTCTACGAGCGGCGCGCATATTGCCGGGAGCGCGCGATTCCGTAAAGGCGCGCCATGAAGCGGGGCCGGTTGCCGGTGAGCGGGCGCACCCCTATAAACGGGGCAAAGCTTCATTCAGGGAACCGGAAAAATGGAAGACAAGATTACGTTCAAATATGGCGACATGACCCTGTCGGGCGTTCTTCACACGCCCGAGGGCGCGAGCGGCAAACTGCCGGCGATCATGGTGCTGCACGGATTCGGCAGCAACAAGGAGTCCGGCAACGTTCACGGGCCGGTCAAGATGCTCAACGAATGGGGCTATGCGGCGTTCCGGTTCGACATGCCGGGCTGCGGCGAAAGCGACGGCGAGTTCGGCCGCGTGATCTGCCAGGAGCAGGTCGAGGCCACCCAGGCGGCGCTGACCTATCTCCAGACGCGCGACGAGCTCGACCCCGACCGGATCGGCGTTCTCGGATCGTCGTTCGGTGCGGCGGTGGCGATCTATGTCGGCGGCGTCGACAAGCGGATCGCCTGCGTCGTCTCTTCCGGCGGCTGGGGCCACGGCGAACGCAAGTTCCGCGGCCAGCACCCGACCAAGGAGGGATGGCTGAAATTCACCCGGATGCTGGAGGAAGGGCGCCGTCACCGCGAACGCACAGGCGAGTCGCTGATGGTCGACCGCTACGACATCGTGCCGATCCCCGAGCATCTTCGCAACAATCTGTCGCAGCATTCGGTCGAACAGTTCCCGTCGGAGGTCGCCCAGTCGATGTATAATTTCACCGCCGAGGACGTGGTGAGCGATATCTCGCCGCGCCCGCTGCTGCTGCTGCATTCGTCGGACGATTCGGTGACCCCCACCGAGCAGTCTGTCGCCATGTTCCGGAAGGCAGGCCAGCCGACCGACATGCATCTGTTCGCGGAAACCGACCATTTCATGTTCGCCGAAAACAACACGCGCGTGCGGGAAATCATCAAATCCTGGCTCGACAAGTTCTTCCCGGTCGCCGGGTAGTCCGATGAACGGGGATATCCGCGACATCCTCGCGCCGACCGGCACGCTCCGCGCCGGGCTCAACATGGCGAACAATCTCCTGATCACGGGAGAGACCGCCGACGGCCAGCCCGACGGCGTCGCCCCCGACATGGCGCGGGCGCTGGCGAAACGTATCGGGGTCGGCGTCGAGCTGATCCGGTTCGCGTCCCCCGGCGAGGTGGCCGACGCGGCACCCGGCAATGTATGGGATATCGGGCTGATCGGCGCCGAACCGGTACGCGCCGAGAAAATCGATTTTACCGCCGCCTATGTGGAGATCGAAGCGACATACCTCGTCCCGGCGGGATCGCGGCTGAGGCGCATAGAGGATGTGGATGCAAAAGGCATCCAGATCGCCGTGTCGGGGCGCAGCGCCTACGACCTGTTCCTCGCGCGCAGCCTGAAACATGCCGAGCTTGTCCGCGGCAAGGGCGTCGGCGGAGCGTCCGATATGTTCGTTTCGGAAGAACTCGACGCGCTGGCCGGGTTAAGGCCGGCGCTTGTGGATGTCGCGGCCACCCTGCCCGGCAGCCGGATCCTCGACGGCCAGTTCACGGCCGTGCAGCAGGCGATCGGCGTTCCGAAGGGACGCGATGCGGCAGCCCGGTTCGTCAGCGAGTTCGTGGAGGAATCCAAGGCGAACGGGCTGGTCGCAAGCCTGATCGACCGGCACGGCGTCGCGGGCCGGCTGTCCGTCGCGGGCCCCGCCTGATTTACGCGTTCCGGAGCCGAACGACGCAGGCTTCAACTGACAGGACCCTTACCGTCGGAACGATGGATGGCTGAAAAGGCGTCAATTTTCGAGTGATTCAGGAGCGTCCCGTACCCGGATCGAGTGTGACATAGCGCATAGAACTCCAGCCGGAACCATGAGAGGGTGTCGGTTCGAATGGCGAACAGTACCAAACCTCTTGCCGACAGCGTGGACGGGGCAGACAAGCGCCGCGGCGTCATTCGCTGGCGTCCGGTCCTGCGGCTGAGGCTTTTCCAGTTCGCCGCGCTGATCCTGATTTCCGCCGTTCCTGTTCTGATTCTCGACGCCTGGGTCCAGCGATCGGCATTGGAAAAGGAAATCGCGTCCGTTTCCGAAAAACATTTGCTGATCGCCCAGAATCTCAGCGCGGCGCTCAGTCGATACGCCGCCGACGTCAGGGAAGCCTTTCGCACAGCCGTCAACCAGTCCGTCGCCGGGGTCCCGCCGGATCACATGGAGAGCTTGTTGAGAACGCTGGGCTTCCAGCATGCATGCATCATCGACGGTTCGGGCAAACCGCAGGTATTTCTGTTCTGGCCGCACGATTTTTCGGAGGATCAGACCGCTGCAATCAACGATTCGACCATGATTCGGCTTCGGGACATCGCCAAGGCGGCAGGCGGCGATGTCGTGATCACCGACATCATCCGGGACGGCGACGTGCCCCGGATGTACCTGCTGCAACAAACCGGTCCGCGGGAATTCGCCCTGGGAACGCTGGGGCTCGATTACATACGGGCCATTCAGCGGTCGGTCGCCTTCGGCAAGCGCGGCCATTCGATGATAGTCGATTCGAAAGGCGTCGTTCTCGCCCACCCGAACCGGGACTGGGAAAAGAGTTTCAAAGACGCCTCGCGCCTGTCGGTCGTACGCAAGATGATGCAGGGAATTACCGGCGTCGCGACCTTTTACTCGCCGCCGATGAAGGCCGACATGATAGCAGGCCATACCAGCGTCCCTGAAACCGGGTGGGGCGTGATGGTGCCGCAACCCATGTCGGAACTGCAGTTGCGGGCCAGCGACACCAGAAACATCGCCATCGCCATCACGATTTCCGGAATCCTGATTGCTTCGGTCATCGGCTGGTGGCTTACCAAATACATGACGGAACCGATCATCGCCGTAGAACGGGCGGCGGGCGCGGTGGCGGCTGGCAAGCTGGATACCCGGGTCGGCCAGCTGCCGAAATACAGTCCGATCGAAATGAGAAACCTGGCGAAAAGTTTCGATCACATGATGGAAGAGCTGCGATCGAGGGACGAAGGGCTCCGCCTGGCGACGCATCAGGCGGAGGCCGCCAACCTCGCCAAATCCGAATTCCTCGCCAATATGAGTCACGAGCTTCGAACGCCGCTGAATGCCATTCTGGGTTTCTCGGAAATTCTCGAACGCGAGACCTATGGCCCGCTTGGATCGGACCGCTATCTTGAATATTCCAGGGACATCAGGGTATCGGGACAGCATCTTCTGGACCTGATCAACAACGTGCTGGACGTTTCCAGAATCGAAGCCGGCGCCATGAAACCGGAAATGGAGGACGTGGAGATTTTACCGATCATCGAGTCCTGCATGACGATGACGGAGGACCGCGCGGTGCGCGGCGAAATTTCCGTGGATTACAACGTTCCGGAGAATTTTCCGCTCTTGCGGCTCGACCGGCGTATGACACGCCAGATTCTCATCAATCTTCTGTCCAATGCGTTCAAATTTACCCCGGCAGGCGGAAAGGTCACCGTTTCGGCGATCCGCAAATCCGAAGGCGGCGCGGCGCTGGAGGTGTCCGACACGGGAATCGGCATCGCTCCGCAACATCTCGAACTCGTCGTCCAGCCCTTCAAGCAGGTCGAAAACGCCATGCAGAGGTCCCATGACGGGTCGGGCCTGGGTCTTTATCTGTCCAAAACCATGGCGGAGCTCCAGGGCGCCCGTATGGAAATCGTCAGCCAGCTCGGCGAGGGCACGGCCGTTACGATCCATTATCCCGAATCCGCGATTGTCTAGCGCGTAGTCCGCCTGGACGGAACCTTGCCCGGCGGAACCGCAGGCCGGTTCGGCGTTACGCGATACCGCCCTGATCGACGGTCGCGTACAAATCATCCAGCGGCGCGGGCGCGGAAAGAAAATCCTCCGTCACCAGATGCCTTACGAACGTCTCGAGATGGGCGCGGTTGGGCTCGAGCCCGTACGGCCACGGGTCTCCGCCGAACACGCGGTCCATCTCTTCGACGTCGTCGGCCAGCCAGGGAGTCATGTACATCATCGCGCCGGTATAGCGCATCTGCTCGCGCGCCTTCTCCTTGGAAGCCTCGAATGCGTCGAACAGGCTCTGCGCGATCCACGGGTTTTCGCGGTATAGCGCCTCGCGCATGACGACGGTATGCATGATCGGAAAGATCCCGGTGCGCCGGAACCAGTCCTGCTCGGCTTCGCGGAAATTCGGAAAAAGCCGTTCGATATCGTCGCAGGTGCGATAGGTCCGCGGCTGACGCGCCGCCATGATCGCGTCAATCTCGCCGCCTTCGAGGGCATCCGCCAGCGTATCGAACCGTTCGAGCGCGGACAGCCTGACGTCCCGGTCCGGCATGACGTCCGACGCGGTCGGCTTGCGCGGCACGTCAACGCCCCCTTCGACCCACCGGATCGCATCCGTATCCACGCCGTACTCGTCGCGTAATATGCCGCGCATCCAGACGCCCGCGGTCTGCCGGTATTCCTGAATGCCGACGCGCTTTCCTTCGAGATCCTTCGGCGTCTCGATCCCCGACTTCCGGTTGACGAAGAAATTGCCGTGCCGGAACACCCGCGACGGAAAGACCGGAATGGCGACGAACGGGAACGGATCGCCCCCGGCCAGCGCCCGGCTTCGTTTGGTCGTATAGAGAGACAGCGACATTTCGGAGACGTCGAACGCCTCGCGTTCCGCCATGTCCACAAAGATCGAATGAACCGGTATTCGGGTCTCGTACTCGACCGTAATGCCGTCGGGCTTGACCGAACCATAGCGCAGCGCCTCGATCCGGTCGTAGGGACCGCTCGCGATATGAAGCTGAAGATCTGTCATGCGGCGTCGAGCTCCGCGGCCTGCTGATGCACGCCGAGGACAGTCGTGCGCCGCAAGAGACGGCGCTCGCCTTCGGAAAAATCGGTCCGCGCATGATTGACGCAGCGATTGTCCCACATCACGAAATCGCCGGGCGTCCAGACATGTTCATACAGGAACTCGCGCCTTTCGGTATGGTCGAAAAGTTCCTCGAGGACGGCAGCGCTTTCGTCCTCGGGCAGTTCGGGAATGCGGACGGTCAGAAGACGGCTCACGAAAAGGACCGTGCGGCCGGTCTCTTCGTGCCGCACAAAGAGAGGATGAACGCGCGACCCGGTCAGCGACTCGGACGGTTTGTCCTTCTGCACAGTGCCGGCGTAATAGACATGTTCGGCGTGACAGCCGGCGAGCGTTTTTTTCAGCGCCGCGGGCAGGGCTTCGCAGGCGGCATAAAGATCGGCGAAGATCGTATTGCCGCCGGCGGAAGGAATTTCAAGCGCATACAGCAGCGTGTAGCGGAACGGACGCTCGGCATATGCCCCGTCGGAATGGAACATCATCTCGCCGTCGGGCAAGGATCCGATCGGCTTGCCGTCCTCGCGGATATTCGAAATCAGCATGATGCCGGGATGCGACACGCGGGTGCCTTCCGCGGTCGGCACATGACGGTTGCGCCCGCCGGGCTCGCCGAACCTGCGGGTAAAGCGAAGCTGATCTTCTTCCGACAGGGCCTGTCCGGGAAACACCAGAACCTGCCGGTCGAGCCAGGCATTGCGGATTTCCTCGAAAGCCGCATCGCTCATCGGTTCCGAAAGGTCGATGTCGGAAATGCGCGCACCGAGCGATGCGTCGATCGACGTAACCGTAACCATCAGGCAGCCTCCCTGGAAAAAGCCGGTTCGGGCCGAACGCCCTGAACCGTCGTGCGGCGCAGCAATCTGCGTTCGCCGGACGGAAAATCGGTCCGGGCATGATTGACGCACCGGTTGTCCCAGATCACGAAATCGTCCGGCTTCCAGCGATGCGCGTAGACGAAATCCCCGCGCTCGGTGTGATCCAGAATTTCGTCGAGCAGGGTATCGCCATCGTCGACGTTCTCGAGGCACTGGGTAAGCAGCCTGCTGGCATACAGCACCGGCCGGCCGGTTTCCTCATGGGCGGTGACCAGCGGATGAACGAACGAGTCGGGCTCGTCGCCCACGCCCAGCGTCGCCTTGATTTCGGGGGTGACGTGACGCCCGGCATAATACCCGTGCCGCGCCTTCGCATTGGCGATTCTGCTCCTGAGATCGTCGGGCAACGTCTCCCAGGCACGGTACTGGTTGGAAAACAGGGTATCGCCGCCATGCGACGGAACCTCGATGGCATACAGCATCGTGTAACGATACGGGTCCTGGTCATAGGACCCGTCTGAGTGAAACATCATTTCGCCGTCCGGCAGGGACCCGATCGGCTGGCCGTTTTCACGGACATTGCTGACAAGCATGATCGATTCGTGTGACCGCCGGTCGGCCTCGCGCCGGCCTGCATATCGCCGTCGTTCGGGCATGGCGCCCCAGTGACGTGTAAACCGGATCTGGTCTTCTTCGGTCATTTTCTGGCCGGGAAACACCAGAACCAGAAACTCCAGCCACGCGCGATGGATCGCATCGTACTCGGCATCCGTCAGACAGGTCCCCAGATCCACGCCGGTGACCCGCGCGCCAAGCGGTGCGTCTATCGGCGTGACCGTAACCATCAGGCGGCTTCTGCCACGATTGCCGCTTCGGGTGGGACGCCCTGGACCACGGTTCGACGCAAAAGCCGACGGTCGGTTTCGGGAAAATCGGTGCGCGCGTGGTTAAGGCAGCGATTGTCCCACATCACGAAATCGCCGAGCGACCAGACATGTTCGTAAATCAGCGATCGCTGCTCGCAGTGATCGAACAGGGCCTCCAGAATCTCGTCGCTTTCCGCCTCGTCCAGCTCCATGATCCGCGTGGTGATCAGACGGCTAATGTAGATCGCCGTTCGGCCGGTCTCCTCATGTTTGACGAACAGGGGGTGGATGGCGTCGCCGGAATAGGGACCGACCGGCTGGTCCTTCTGCACCGTACCGCCGTAATAGCCGTGTTTCGCGTGGCATCCGGCCAGCCGCTTCTTCAGATCGGCCGGCAACGTGTCATACGCGCCATACATGTCGGCAAACAGCGTATTTCCGCCGGTTGACGGCAGCTCGACGGCGTAGAGCAGCGTGTAGCGATAAGGCGCAGCATCATAGGCGCCATCGGAATGAAACATCATCTCACCATCTGGCAGAGAGCCGATCGGCTGTCCGTTTTCCCGGATGTTGCTCACCAGCATGATTGACTTGTCCCGCGTTTGTCGTTCATTCCGCGTGTCGTACCGGTCGCGCACGGGAAGGTCGCCCCACATCCGGCTGAAGCGAATCTGATCGTCTTCGGTCAGGTCCTGCCCGGGGAACACCAGCACCTGATGGTCGAGCCACGCGCGGTGAATGATATCGAACGCATCCTTGTCGACCGGTTCGCCCAAATCGATACCGGTTATGCGTGCGCCGAGGGCCGCATCGAGCGGTTCAACGGAAATGGCCATGATCCTGCCTCCGATTGAAAATCTTCTTCGGCATTATAGGAACCGGCGCGCCGGACTCAAAGGGCCTGCCTTGCCCGCAATGCGGGGCGGAAATAGGATGACGGAAGAACCAGAACAAAAGGGAGCACAGAAACATGACTACCGGCGCACCGCCAGATGACCGGCGCAACCGCAACGCCATCCTTTTTCTGGGTCCCGACGAGATCAAGGGTCTCATCACGATGGAAGAGGGCGTCGCAGCGATCGAGCAGGGTTACCGCGAAGCCGACGAGTTTCCCATCGGCAATGCGCCGCGCCGCCGGGTTCATTCGCCGGACGGCGTGCGGGTCTCCAATTTTCCCGGAGGCATTCCGGGGCTTGGCGTGATCGGCTCCCTGACCCGCGCCGAAATGGTCGCGCAGGGCGATGACGGCGCCAACCAGGGCTATCCCTATCGCGAACACCCGGTCTATCTGCTGTGGGACGCCAAGACGTCGCGTCTCGACGGCATGATGATGGGAGAGATTTTCGACGAACGCACCGGGTTCACGTCCATCATGGCGTTCCGCACCGGCGCGACCACCGGTGTCGGCGTCAAGGCGCTGTCGCGGGAGGATTCCCACGTGTTCGGGCTGCTGGGCTCGGGCGGACAGGCGGTCAACAAGATTCTCGCCATCAACGCGGTGCGCGACATCCACAAGGTCAAGGTATACAGCCGCAACCCGGAAAACCGCATCGCCTTCTGCGACCGCATGTCGGAAATGATCGGCAAGGAGATCGTGCCGGTTGAAAGCGCGCAGGAAGCAATCAAGGGATCCGACGTGGTCATCTCGGCGACCGATTCCAATGTACCGACCTTCGACGGGGCCTGGCTGGAACCGGGCCAGCACGTCGTCACCGTGGTGGGTTCCAACAGCGCGCTGGTCGAGGGCGGCTGGCTGAAATCGGGCCGTCGAGAAAACGACGACGAAACGGTGCGGCGCGCCGACGTGATTGCGGTCAACCATCTGGAATCGGTCCGCATGGAAAAGCAGGCGGGTCTCTACGATCCGCTGGAACAGGGCATCATCACCGACGACGACATCATATCGCTGGGGTCCGTGCTGGCGGGGACTCACCCGGGACGCACTTCGGACGAACAGATCACCTATCATTTCAACAATAACGGCACGGCGGCGGCTGACATGGCGCTTGCCAAGATCGTGTTCGACCGCGCGAAGGAAGGCGGGCGGGGCACTGAAATCGATATTCCCGTCCCGGGCACTCAGTGAACCGGCCGCGCCGCGCATGTCCGCCACCGCCCCCATAAAGCCGCCGCGGCCCGATCTGCCGCCCGATCGCCAAACCGACGACGTGCTGTCGGAAATCCATGTGCTGGCCAACCTGATCGGCCAGGGTTTTGCCGGATTCCTCGAGGGCGGCTACGGGCTGACGGTAGCGGAATGGCGGGTCATGCTGACGCTGGGCCGTTATCCCGGCCGGACCGCGGCAGAGATCACCGTGCGCTGGGCGATGGACAAGATGGCGATCAGCCGCGCCCTGCAGCGGCTAGAGAACGCAGGCCATATCAGCCGCCAGCGAAACCCGGACGACCGGCGAAGCTTCCGTCTGTCGCTGACCGAGAAGGGTCGAAAACTTCACGACACCGTGCTGCCAGGCGCAACCGAACGGTACCGCACGTTCGTCTCGTGCCTGACGGAACAGGAGATCGCCGACCTGCATCGTTCGCTGCGCAAACTGATCGATCACGCCCCCCCGGGAACGGGGTAAGTTTTTCAACCCGAAGCAAGGAGCAGCCGCAATGCCACTTAAACGCATGTTGCTGGAAATCGGCATGGGGAACGATCTTCATGGCGGAGATTACACCAAGGCCGCCATCCGCGCGGTTCAGGATGCCTTGCATCACAGCTCGATGAACATGGTTCGCTCGCTCGGAATCGACCATTCCGAGGTCAATGTCGAGGTCAATATCGGCGTACAGGAGCCCGACAAGGTCGACAGGGCTGCGGTCGCGGCGACGCTGCCGATCGGCAAGGTCACTGTCAACGTCGTCAAGGGCGGGCTCGACATTCCCGACCCGGAACACGACGACATCGCCTGCGTCGCGACGGCCGGGATCGTCGTCAGGCTCGACATTCCCTGACGGCCCGGTCGCACAGGCAGATCAATCAACAGGGCGTGCGATGCTTGAGCTTTACCATGCTGGCCTGACGGCGTGCTCCAAGAAATCCCGGCTGACGCTCCGTGAAAAGGGTCTCGACTATGTCAGCCACTATGTCGATCTGGGAAAGTTCGAACATCACCGGCCGGAATATCTGGCGCTCAACCCGAACGGGCTGGTGCCGACGCTGGTGCATGACGGAACCGTTGTCGTCGAATCGACGGTGATCAACGAATATATAGACGAGGCCTTTCCGGACATCCCGTTGCGTCCCGCAGACCCGGCCGGCCGGGCGAGAATGCGGCTGTGGGGCAAGATGGCCGACGAGGCGCTCGGTCCCAACATGGTGGTCGCGTTCTCCGCCAAGAGCGGCATCGGCGAGGGCGTCCGGAATCTCGATGCCGGCGCGCTCGAAGACGTTCTGAAACGCACCCCGCTGATCGAGCGTCGCAACGCTTTCCGCAAGCTGGCGGAGAATGGCCGCTTTTCCGACGAAGATTTCGCCGCCGCGCATGAAAAAGCCGGCTTCATTCTCGAACGGGCGGAGAAAGCGCTGGCAGACGGACCGTATCTGACAGGCGACATGTACACGCTGGCCGATATCAACATGCTGCCCTTCATGCACCGCTACCGCGAACGCGTGGTACCCGACCTGTTCACGCCCGGGCGCGTACCGCGCCTGTGCGACTGGCTCGACCGGCTGCTGGAACGCCCGGCGGTGGTCGAGACCTTTGCGGATTCGGACGAGACCCGCCCGTCCGCCGCCTGAATTGCTATCATCCGAGAGGATCGCTAGGCTCGGCCCGTGAGTTTCAAATCCGGTCGAGGATCCCGCCATGCGACTTTTCTCTCGCAAGAAACGCCCGCCGCATCTCGGCAAATACAGGATGGAGAAGATCCGTCGGGTCGACAGGCCAACCACGCTGATCACTGACGACATTAGGCAGGTGCCGAAACGCGCTGGCTTTTTCGTCCGAGCGTTTTACGGCGATCTCGGGCCGAAGGCAGGCAAGGAGATCCGCCGCTTTATCACCAAGCACCCGCTCAATGCGGCCATCGGCCATCTGCACTGGAAACACGTGCCGGATCACAAGGGCGAACCCGCGCCGGAAAAGGCGCCGATCCCCGGCCCGGAAGAGATGGCGAAACATATCAAGGCGCTGTGCCATTTCATGGATGCCGACCTGGTCGGCATCTGCGAGATGCCGGAGTGGGCCTGGTTCAGCCACGACACCGACGGCACGCCGATCACCACGCGGCACAAATACGCCATCGTGGTGGTGATCGATCAGGGCTGGGACTCGTTCGAGGGCTCGTCGGGCGACGACTGGGTGTCGGGCGCCATGAGCTACCGCGCCTATTATCATGGCTCCACCGTCGCCACCATCGTCGGCGACTATATCCGCCGCCTCGGCTATCCGGCGCAGGCGCATTCCAACGCGCATGGCGACGTACAGCAGATTCCGCTGATGTTGCTGGCTGGACTGGGCGAGATGAGCCGCATCGGCGAGCTGGTGCTCAACCCGTTTGTCGGGCCGCGGCACAAGACCGCGGTTATCACCACCGACCTGCCGCTGGCCGTCGATAAACCGATCGATTTCGGGCTGCAGGATTTCTGCGACAAGTGCAAGAAATGCGCCCGCGAATGCCCGGCCCAGGCGATCCCCTATGGAGACAAGGTTCTCTATAACGGCTACGAGATCTGGAAGCCCGACGTCGAGAAATGCACCAAGTACCGGGTGACCAACCCCAAGGGATCGGCCTGCGGCCGCTGCATGAAGATGTGCCCGTGGAACAAGGAAGGGTTGCTTGCGCACAATCTCGCCATGTGGGCCGCCATCAAACTGCCCTGGACGCGCCGCGCCCTGATCTGGCTCGACGACGCGCTGGGCTACGGCAGACGCAACCCGATCAAACGCTGGTGGCTCGATCTCGAAATCGTCAACAAAAAGGTCGTGAAGCCCGAGGGCGTCAACGAGCGCGATCTTAACCTCGATCGCGACACGACAATCGGCAATGCGAAGGTGGCCGTCTACCCGTGGGAGAAGCTGCCGACGGCGGACGACAGGGAAACCAGGCCCATCGACCGCAAGCAGGGTCTGCAGGACCGCGAGGCGGCAGAAGAGGCGTTAAAAAAGGCGAAGGAAAGAATGAACGCGACGTAGGGCCGCTGTGCCCCGGCTTATGCCGCGCCGCCCTTAACCCGGGCGGGAAATCTCGCGGCCAGCCGCAAGAGGCCGTGCCTAACGCCAGTAGTGGTTATGGACACCGCCATCGACCAGAAGGGTCGTCCCGGTGATATGCGACGCCCTGTCCGAAGCGAGAAATGCGACCGCATCGGCGATTTCCTCTACCGTCGACGAACGGCCCGATGGCAGCCCGGCTTCGAGCTCGGCCCAGCGTTCGGCATCGCCGAACTTGCGCTCGGCACGCTCCCGCACATGGGCGAAGTGCCGATCCGACATGGTCGGACCGGGGTTGACGCCGACGACGCGGACACCGCGGCCGATACTGTCGCCGCCGAGACACTGGGTGAACATCATCAGCGCGGCATTGCCCATACAGCCGGCGATGTAGTTCGGGTTGGGCGTTTCGCCTGCCGCGCCGATCACGTTGACAACGACGCCGCTTTCGCGCGCCTTCATGTTTGGCAGGATGGCGCGGGTCAGCTCGACATACCCGTACACCTTCAGGTCCCAGCAGCTTCGCCAGGTCTCGACGTCGATGCTTTCGAGCGAGCCGGTCGGGATATCTCCCGCATTGTTGACCAGAATATCGACATCGGCACAGGCCTTGCCGAGCGCCGCAACCGCCTCGGATCCGGAGAGGTCGCACGGATGCACGACGATCTCAACATCGTGCAGGCGGCCGATTTCCGCCGCGACGTCGCGCAGCCCGGACTCGCTTCGCGCCGCGAGATGCAGGTTGCATCCTTCGGCGGCGAGCGTCTGCGCCACGGCGCGGCCGATGCCCCGGGACGCGCCGGTAACGAGCGCGGTTCGCCCGACAAGGTTGAGATCCATCGCCCTTCCTCCTCTCAATCAAGAAGACAGCGAGGCTATCAGCGCCGATTCCGGCGGTCAAAGCGACGGTTTACGGAGAGGCTACCAAGCCCATATGATTAGTAGTGAAAAAAACATGACACAGGGAGGAATGAAATGACCGTATCCGTTAAGCGCGTACCCGTGATGGCAGGCTGCCTCGCCGCGGCTGTCGGGGCCACCCTCGTTTCCGCGCCGGCAGGCGCGCAATATTACAAGGGCAAGACGATCACCGTGCTGGTGGGCTATTCGCCGGGCGGCGGGGCGGACACCCAGTCGCGTCTCCTGACGCCGTTTCTCGCGAGACACGTCGAGGGGAATCCCAAGATCATCGTCAAGAACATGACGGGCGGCGGCGGCACCAAGGCGCAAAACTTCCTCTACGAGCGCGCCAAGAAAGACGGCATGACGATCGTCTATACCCCGTCCTCGGCACAGTCCCAGCTGCTGGAGCGCAAGGGCATCCGATACGATTACGGCAAGATCGAAATCATCGGCGCGATGGTCGGCGCTCCCGTCATGAGCTATGCCCGCAAGGACCTGGTTCCCGGCGGCATGAAGAATCCGGAAGACATCGTCAAGGCGGAAGGCATCAAGATCGGCGGCCGCCGCGCTTCGTCGCCGCTCGACATGTTCACGCGCGGCGCCCTCGACACGCTGGGCGTGAAGTATACCTATGTCCCCGGATATCGGGGCGGCGCCCGTGTGGCGGCGGCCGTGCGACGCAACGAAGTCGGCATGGCGGGCAACGGGCTCGACAGCTGGATCGCGCGGTTCGAGCCGAGCATGGGCGGCCCGAACGGCGACGTCATGCCGCTGTGGTATTTCAAGTTCCGCGATGCGGACGGCAGTGAGATCAAGTCGGAAACCGGCGGCCTGCCCAGTTTCGAAGACGTCTATCGCCGGATCCACGGCAAGCCGCCATCCGGCCCGTTCTGGGACAAATTCACCTTCCTCATCAGCCTGCGCTCGGCCGTCACCCACCTGTTCATGGGCCCTCCCGGCATGAACGAGACGGCGCTGGCCGCCCTTCGCGCGGGATTCGACAAGATGATCAAGGATCCGGAAGCCATCGAAAAACAGAAACAGGTGCTGAACAACGTCTATGTGCCGGTCAGCCGCGAGAAAGCCGCAAAGGCCTTCAAATCGATCAGCACCGCCGACCGCGGCCTTGTGGAGTTCTGGAAGGACTACGTCAAAAAAGGCGCCAAGAAGAAAGCAAAGAAACAGAACTGATCTCGCATCCGGGTAAGCCTCCTGCCCTCCGCCTCGTCGGCGGGCGGGAGATTACCCCGTTGCGGGAAACGCGACCCGCGTTTTTATCAAGGACCTGACTTTCATGCTGGAAGCGTTCTGGACAGGGCTGACCCTCGTTTTCCAGTGGCCCGCCGTCGGTTTCCTGATGCTCGGCATTCTCGTCGGCATCTGGCTGGGCGCGGTGCCCGGTCTCGGCGGGGTGATCGGACTCGTCATCCTGCTTCCCTTCACTTTCGGCATGGAAACCGTGAGCGCGTTTGCCCTGCTGCTCGGCATGTACGCGGTCACCACGACAAGCGACACCATCGCCTCGGTCATGCTCGGCATCCCTGGCACCGCGGCCTCGCAAGCGACGATCCTGGACGGCTATCCGCTGGCCCAGAAGGGCGAAGCGCAGCGCGCGTTTGGCGCGGCGTTCACCGTGTCGGCCTTCGGCGGCGTATTCGGCGCGCTGGTCCTGGCAGCCTCGCTGCCGCTGGTGCTGCCGATCATCCTTGCCTTCGGCAATCCGGAAATTTTTGCGCTCGGCGTTCTCGGTCTCAGCATGGTCGGGTCGCTCAGCGGCAATTCCATTTCCAAGGGGCTGATCGTCGCCTTGCTCGGCCTGCTGTTGTCGTCGATCGGCTATGCCGAAGCCGAGTCCGTGCCGCGCTATTTCTTCGGCGAGGACTACCTGCTGGACGGGCTGCCGATCATTCCGGTTGTGCTGGGTCTGTTCGCCATACCCGAGGTGATGGAGCTTGCCATCAGGAACACCTCGATCTCGCGCGTCACGCGGGAACAGAGCAGCGACGTGACGATCCTGACCGGGGTGAAAGACGCCTTTCGCCACTGGTGGCTTGCGCTCCGCTGCGCCACGCTGGGCACCTATATCGGCATGCTGCCGGGGCTCGGCGGCGCCATCGTCGACTGGCTGGCCTACGGTCACGCCGTGCAGAGCGCCAAGGACAAGTCGCAGTTCGGGCAGGGAGACATTCGCGGCGTCATCGCGCCGGAAGCGGCCAACAACGCGATCAAGGGGGGCGCGCTGGTGCCCACGGTCGCCTTCGGCATTCCCGGCAATCTCGGTACCGCCATTCTGATGGGGGCTTTGCTGATCCAAGGTCTCAAGCCAGGCCCCGACATGCTCACCAGCCAGCTTCACATTACCTTCAGCATGGTATGGACCATCGTGGTCGCCAACATTTTCGCCGCCGGGTTGCTGATGATCTGGGCCAACCAGCTGGCCAAGGTGGCGTTTATTCGCGGTCACCTGATCGTGCCGGGGGTGATCCTGTTCGTTTTCATGGGGGCGTGGCTCGGACATTCCTCGATCGGCGACTGGATCGTCTGTCTCGTCGCGGGCATCGCGGGCGTCGTGATGAAGCGGGGCGGATGGCCGCGCCCGCCGCTCGTGCTTGCGCTGATTCTCGGCAACATCCTCGAAAATTCGCTTTATATCAGCACCATGGCCAATGAAAGCGGCATGGCCTGGCTGACCCGGCCCATCGTCCTGGTCATCTTCGCGCTTACCGCCATAACGCTCGCCTTTTCGGTGCGGGGCGTGATGCGGTCGCGACGCGGCGGCGAGGAACCCACCTCGGGCGAGGGCAGGGAAAAGAACTTTTTCCTGTCGCTGCCGTTCTCGCTGATCCTTCTCGTTGCGTTCTCCGCCGCGGCCATTCAGGCAATGCGCTGGGACCTTGCGGTCGGCCAGTTTCCGCTCACCATAGCGGTCCCCGCCGTCGCCCTGTGCCTGTACGTCGCCCTCCACGACATCATCGGCGTCCGCCGCACGAGCCGTGAGGAAGGCGGGTTCGGAAGCGCGCTGCGCGCTGCCTCGCAACGAGCCATGCTGAATGGCGTCGCGCAGTTTTTCGGTTATCTGCTGGCGATGCTGCTGGCGAGCCTTGTGATCGGACAGATCGCATCGCTTTGCCTGTTCATCGTCCTCTACCTGTGGCGCTGGGGCGACTACGGGCCGAAAGTGTCGTTCGGCTATGCGATGGCCGGCTGGGCTTTCCTGTTCGGCTTCTACGATCAGGTCATGAACATCCTGTGGCTCGACTCGATGCTGAGCGATTTTTACGGCAGTGTCATAGAGATGATCGGCCTGTGACATGACGCCTCCGGCCCCGTCCGGCCGGAGCGGATCGCACCGGACGGTCAGCCCTCGCTGCAGCAGCGATCGCCCTGCTGAACCGGCGGGCACGGTGCCGTGCCGTAGGAACAGAACACGCAGCAATCGCCCGGTCCGGGCCGCAACACCGCGCCGCACCCCTTGCAGTCATAGAACCATTGGCAGGCATCGGTGGGCATCGTTTCCAACGCCGCGTGCCCGCATTCGGGACAGGTGAGTTCGGACTGCAGGATCAGTTTCGCCGACGTTTCCATAGCGCGTACCCGGTAAGAAGGAGAAATAGCGCAAGGCCGGGAAGCAGTACGTAATCGAGGCCGCCGACCAGCGACGACAGCCCGACCGCACCCAGTATCACTACCAGAACCGGCGTAAAGCAGCAGATCGCCGCAATCACGCTGCCGACGATGCCGATTTTCAGAAGCTTCGACTCTCGCATGTCTGTTGCCGGCCTCACCCTGCGCTCCGGAACGGTAACACAGCACCCGCCATTCTCCATTCACGATGTCGGGAGAACAGCGCGCGCCGGGCGATTGACGGGGTTGTCTCCCCTCGCCTACCGTCACGTACCGCAACGAGGGAGAGCATCATGGCCGACGGACCCAACCGCATTCTCGAAATCCCCGAGGATGAGCTGACCGCCGAACAGAGGCAGGTTTTCGACGATCTGGTCGCCGGGCGCGGGCGGCTGCTCACGCCCTATAAGATCTGGATTCATTCGCCGCAGCTGGCCGCGGCGATGGAGACCATCGGCACCTTCCTCAACAAGAAGGGCGCGCTGACCGAACGCGAGGTCGAGCTCGTCATCGTCGTCATCGCGACGCACTGGCAGGGCGATTACGTGCAGGCGGCGCATGTGAAGCGATGCCTCGATCTCGGCTATCCGCAGGCGGCGATGGATGCGATCAAAGCCGGCGAGACACCCGACCTGCCGGATGCGCGCGAGAAGGCGGTGTACGATCTGTGCCGGATATCCATGGCGCCGGGCGGCGGCCCGGACGAGGTCTACGACCGGGCGACGGCGCTGCTGGGCCGCGACGGGCTCGCCGAAGTGCTGGGGCTGCTGGGATATTATTCGGCGGTGGCGATGGCGATGAAATTGCACCGCGTTCCGATGCCGGGGTAGGCAACTTTCCAGTCGTCCCTCACCCCGGCAGGAACACGCCCTTCCCGGTGGTCTGCCGGTCGAGCAGCGCATAGGCCTCTTCCGCCTGCTCGAGTTTCCAGCGGTGGGTGAACACGCTATCGACATCGATCCTGCGGTCGGCGACAAAGCGGGCGCAGTCCGACTGGCCGTTCTTGGAAAAGGTCCAGTGGCCGAGCACGGCCTTGTTGCGGTGGGTCAGGTCAGGGCCGACATTGAGCTCGATCTGTCCATGGCTGGCGATCAGGCAGGTCGTCCCCCAGGTACGGGTGGAGCGCACGGCGGCCGCGCGCACCTCCTTCACCCCCGACGTCTCGACCGATTTGTGCGCCCCTTCCCCGTGGGTGAGTTCGAGAATCGCCTCAACCGGGTCGGTGTCAGCGGGGTCGATCACCGCATCGGCGCCTTTTTCCAGCGCCAGCTGGCGGCGCTCAGGCGAGATTTCGACGGCGATCACCCGCGCGCCCATCGCCGAAGCGAACTGCGTCGTCGACAGCCCGACCGGCCCCTGCCCGAACACGGCGATGGTCTCGTCCCCTTCGAGCCCGAGCCGTTTCAGCGCGCCGAACGCCGTGCCGGTGCCGCAGGAAATCGCCGCCCCTGTCGCAAAGGACAGCTCGTCCGGCAACGGCAGCAGCGTATGGGACGGCACCGCCATGTATTTCGCATGGCCGCCATGGCCCTTTCCGGAGCCGAACGCGACCGAGCCATCGTCGCAAAGCTGCGTCCAGCCGGACTTGCAGTGGCGGCACGAGCCGCACCCGTCATAGTGATGGACCATCACGCGGTCGCCGATTTTCGCCTCGTGCGGCGACACGTGCGCGCCGATCTCCACCACCACGCCGCAGGGCTCGTGCCCGGCGATGAAATAGTCGCCGCCCGCATGTTTCCGTCGGTAGGCGTGCAGATCCGTGCCGCACATGCCGGACGCCCTGATCTCGAGCACCACCTCGTGAGGGCCCGGGCTGGGGTCGGAGAACTCCCGCAATTCGAGCTGTTTTTCCCCGAGAAATACGATCCCTTTCATGGCTTTCTGACTCCCTGTGCGATGCGGTTGCCGCAAGTCTATTCAACCGTTGCGGCGAGCACTACCCGGCGCGGCGATCAGAAACGGTCGAGAACCTCGACAGACAGGATGGTCGGAAGATGCCGCGCGATTTCCTCCCAGCGTTCGCCTTCATTGAGGCTGGCGAACACCGAGCCGCTGTTGGTGCCGAAATAGACGCCTGCCGGGTCGCGCCCGTCGCCCGCCATGGCCTGGCGGAGAACCGTGAAGAAGCAGCCCTCCTGCGGCAGCCCGTCGCGCATCGCCTGCCAGCTTTCGCCGCCGTCGCGCGACCGCCACACCGCCGCCGCCGCGTCGGGCGGAAACCTCTGCATGTCGCCGTTCATCGGCAGCGTCCAGATGGTTTCGGGGTCGCGGGGATGAACCCGGATCGGAAAGCCGAAGATCGAGGGCAGCCCGGCGGTGATATCGTCCCAGCTGCGCCCGCCATCGGCGGACCGCCAGACGCCATGATGGTTCTGCTGATACAGCAGGTCGCCTTCGCCCGGCGCCCGCATCATGTTGTGAACGCAATGGCCGGTCTCGCCGTCGCGGGGCGCGGCCGGATGCGGATGATCGACGCAGGCCTCGACGTTCGACAGGCGGTTGCGGCGCTCCCAGCTTTGCCCGCCATCCTCGGTCGCGAACACGCCAGCCGCCGAGATGCCTACCCAGAGCCTGTCGGGATCGGTCGGGTGCGGCACGATGGTATGCAGCACAAGGCCCGCCGCCCCGGGGTTCCAGCTCTCCGCCGACGGATGATCGGTCAGGCTGTCGATCTTCTCCCAGCTTGTGCCCCCGTCCCGGCTCGCCAGCAATCCCGCCGGCTTGGTGCCGGCATAAAGCGTGCCGTGGGCATGACACAGGCTCCAGATCTGCGAAAACGCATCGCCGAACGGCGTGGGCTTGCCGAGCCAGCCGAACATGTCGGCAAAGCCCGGATCGTTTTCCGCCCAGTCATCCATCGTTCCCCGCGTCAGACGTGAGACGTCCCACGTCTCGCCGCGGTCGGTGGAGTGCCACACCCCCGCGCCCTGCCATTCGCCGCCGCCGGCCGCCCACAGCCTTCCCGTTTCGGGATCCCCGATAAAATGATTGATCGGCCAGCCGTCGCAGAACGGACCGCTGACGCGCCAGCCGCTGCGGTCGGCGCCGCCGGAGACCATAAAGGCGCCCTTGGTCGTTCCGACAAGAACGATGATGCTTTCAGAAGGCATGTTCGACGTCCCGTTCCGGTTTCCGCGACTCTACACAGGATCGAAAACCCGGAACAGCGGAACCGCGAGGGCGCCGGCGACGTCCCTTTTCCCTTTTACCGCCGGACCGCTATCATGATCGCAGACTGAAAGGGAGTCCGCCATGAAAGGCATAGCGCCGGTTCGGGTGCAGGGACCGGATGAGCCCATACTGGGCCGGCTGCTGAAGGAGGCCGGGCTCGACGAGCCGCCGCTCTGGAAGCACCGGCCGCCCGAGACCCGGGCGCGGATGGAGCGCTGGAAGGAACTCGGCAAGGTGCGGAATGGCCCGGTCAATCCGCAACGCACCGAGATCGCCGACCCGCAGGCGATGGCGGACGATCTGAAGCAGCGCGCGCTGGATCTCGGCGCCAGCGTGGTGGGCGTGGCGCGCCTAACCCCGATCATGGTGGCGGAAGGGGTCGAGATCGATCACGAGTTCATTTTCTGCCTGGTCGTGGGCGAGAATTACGAAGCCGCGCTCGGCGGACCGCGCGTCGTCGAGACCGAATCCACCAGCACCTATGTTCGCTGCGCGGAAATATCGACCGAGCTGGCGATGCATGTACGCTCGCTCGGCTGGGACGCGACCGCGCATCACAATGGCGGCGACGACATCATGGCGCTGCCGGCGCTCTACCAGGCCGGATTCGGAGAACTCGGCAAGCATGGCAGCCTGATCAACCCGGAATGGGGCGCGAGCTTCCGCCCCGGCTTCGTCACCACCTCGATGCCGCTCGCCATCGACGAACCGCTGATCTTCGGCGTCCAGGATGTGTGCTCGAAATGCAATATCTGCACCCGGAACTGCCCGGCCGACGCGATCCCCGCCCCCGACGAATACGAGATCACGGAAGGCGTCCGGCGCTGGGTCACCGATGTCGAAAAATGCTACACGGTCTCGCGCCTGCGCGAGCAGTACTGCCATATTTGCGTCGACGTGTGTCCCTACGTGCACAAGGCGAACGGCGACCCGAGGAAAAAGGATCTCTACAAGCAATATATGGGGGTCCGCAAAAAGGTCGGATACCGTACCCCCGCCTGGTGGCCCGAAAACCCGCCGCCTGAAGTGGCGAAGGCCCTCGCGGAGTAGAGTTATCTCCAGATCAGATGACTGAATGGCTGAGCGGCGGCATCGCCCCCTATGCCGGAATGGAATGGTGGATCGTCGCCGGCGTCGCCTGCATCCATCTGTTCGGCGCGTTTATCCGGGGCGCGTTCGGGTTCGGCTCGAACCTGCCGGTGGTCATCCTTTCGACGTTCCTGATCGGGCCGCACCATGCAGTGCTGCTTGCGCTGATGACCACCTTTGTCGCGCAGGCGCACCTGATACCGCAGGGGTTGCGCGGCGCGGACTGGCCGGTGGTGCGCGTGCTGTTCATCGGCATCGCGATCGGCACCGCGTTCGGCACGTGGATCTTTACCGTCCTGTCTCAGGAAAAGCTGGTGGTCACCCTGGGCTTCCTGGTCGCCGCCGTGGTGATCATCGACACGCTGAAGCTGGTCGAGCGCATGACCCGTCATGTGGACCTGCGCTCGTGGCAGATGACGTCCGGGTTTTCCCTCATCGGCGGCGCGCTGGGCGGGGTCAGCGGCGCGGGGGCGTTCTACTTCCTCGTGGTGTACATCAAGCACGCCTGCAGCACGCCCACGGCGCTCCGCGCGACCAATGTGCTGCTTTCCGCAATGACCATGGTCGTCCGGTTCGCCGGTCTGGCCTGGGCCGGCATGATTACGCCGACAGTCATTACCGAAGGGCTGCTGCTCGGGCCGGTCGTCTTCCTCGGGACGTGGCTCGGCACCGGCGCGTTCGACCGGTCCACCCCGCGCGGCTTCTATATCGGCCTGCAGGTCCTGCTGCTGGCCGGGGCAACCGGCCTGATCGTGAAGGGCATAGGGAAGTTATAGCGCCCTCGTCCTGAGGAGACCCCTGCAGCGGGTCTGTCTCGAAGAACGCATCTCCGCCCCCGGCCCCTTGCCCTGTACTTCTCCAGAACCGGGCGAGGGAGAGCGGGGGCTCTTACGGGTGGACGTCCTGGGTGAAGTAGCGGTCTTCCACCTTGAATCCCATGCCGCGCTCCACCGCTTCGCGGTAGATGATGCTGCCCATCGCGGCGAACTGGAGGCCGAGCCCCTTGTAGTTATGAAAACCTGTAACCTCGTCGGCGGACTGGCGGCCGGGCGCCTTGCCGGCAACCACGTCCTTGAGCTCCGGCACCTTCGAAAAATCGATCACATCCATGTCCGGCCGGGCATAATCGCCATTGATGAATTCCGGCACCTCCGACGGCATGCCGCGCGCCGCAAAGGCGCTGACCGGGGTCGAGGTGTTGACCACCAGACGGTCGAGCCCCTGCAGCACGTCGAGCGGAATTTCGCTGCCGCGTACGCTGGTCACATGCATGCCGGGTTCGATCAGATGCTGCGAAATCGTCGGCGTCATCGAGTTGGTGGCGGAAACCAGAATGTCGGCGTCCCTGGCCGCCTCTTCGGGCGTCGCGACGGCGATGGCCTCAATCCCCAGCTTCTCGGCATAGGTTTGCGCCAGCAGGTTCCGGTTCTGCCCGGTCGGGCTGTAGACCTTGAGCAGCTTTATATCGCGCACCGCGCACATCGCCTCTACCTGCGCGCCGGCCTGCCAGCCGGAACCCAGCATACCCATCACGCTGCTGTCCTCGCGCGACAGGTACTTGGCGGCGACGCCGCTGGATCCGCCGACCCGTGTCTTCTGTGTGTAGCCGTCGTTGAACGTGCAGAGAAGCTGTCCGGTATCGGTCGAAAACAGCAACACCATGCCGTTATAGCGGTCGCCTTCCGACACCGGCAGCTTGACGCGCCGCGGCGTTCCGTTGACCTCGGGCCAGGACACGATATCGGAGTTGAGCCGGAGCGCGGTTACCCCGGCGCGCGGCCAGCTTCCCGACATGGTCTTGAAGGCATGCACCGCCTCCGGGCGCCGGTTGTCGACCAGCACGTCCTGGCGCGGGCTTTCCGCCGCATCCTGATTGCCGAAATCGCGATAGGCCTCCTCCAGCGCCGCGACGCAGTCAGGCATGTGCAGGATCTGTTCGACGTCCTCGTTGGTCAGGATCAGCATGGTTTTCTCCCCGTTTTCCGCTTGCGGGAAGAGTATACGGGGCACGCGAGCCGGGGAACCCTCGGCCGGTCCCTGCCTTACGGGATCAGTCCGATCCCGTAGCGCCCGTCGGAATCCCGGTTCAGCCCCAGCTCCTTCCGGATCGCGTCGAGCGCCCGGACGATCTCGCGCCCGTCGTCGGACCCCAGCGCCGCAACCAGCTCGCCGAAGGATTTTCTGCCGTCGGCCAGCGCATCCGCGACCGTCTGAAACCGCGCGGCCGAACCGTCGAAGGACGGCGGGACGGACACCGTCATGTCGATCCGGTCGCGCAGGCCGAACGGCAGGGTCAGGTCGAATCCCGCCTTGGCTCCGGTGCGCGAACCCTGCAGCGACGGGTCGAGCGGGATGGCGCGAAAGCCCGGCTGCACGATCAGGTCGCGGTCTGCCTGGAACCGGGTCGCCAGCGCCCAGTCGAACTGGGCATCGGAGGTTACGTCGATATCGTCATCGACCAGAAACACGTGCTTGATGTCGGACAGCGAGCCAAGCAACGCGCTGATCGCGTTGCGCGCCTCGCCCGGCACGCGCTGGCGAATGGAGGCGCGCACGTTGAACAGCCCGCCGGAAGACGGCGTCGCATGGATCGCGACCGGTTCGCGCACCGCGGTTCGGATCGCTTCCCACGCCCCGACTTCGGTCAGCACCGTGCCGATATTGGCGGTCTCGGTGTTGACGATGGCGCTGCCCGAAATCGTCACCGTCTGGAACAGCGCATCGCGCCGTTTGCAGATCGCGGTCAGATGGAACACCGGATTCCGCTTCATCACCCCGTAATAACCGAGGAATTCGCCGAACGGGCCCTCCTCCTCCGACCAGCCGTTCGCGTCGAAATAGCCTTCCAGCACCATTTCGGCGTCCGCCGGCACGGGAATGTCGTTGGTCGCGCCGCGGACCACCGGCAAAGGCGCGCCGCGCAGCGCCGCCAGCAATTCGAGCTCATCTCCCGGCAGGCGAAGCGAGGCGGACAGGTGATCGATCGGGTGCGACCCCACGACATAGCTGACGGGCAGCTTCCCACCACGCGCCTGGACGGACCGGAAGATCGCCTGCAGATCGCTGGGCGCGGTCATGTCGACGCCGGCCTCCTTCGGCCCGCGCAGCATCATGCGGCGGATGCCGGCGTTCATCAGCCCGGTCCCGGGATCGCGGGCATAATCGATGCTGGCGGAAATATACGGCCCGCCATCCATCTCATGCTGCAGGTGGATGGGCAGTTCCGTCAGGTCCGCCGCGTCGCCGGTCAGAACGATGTCGCGTACCGGCGCGTCTTCCGGCGCGACCTCGACGACCGGCTGCTTCGTGCGGACACGACGGTTGATTTCTTCCGGCACATCGGCGCGGGGCACGCCGAAAGCAAGCCCGATGCGCGACGCGCTGCCGAGAATATTGCCGACAATCTCCGCCTGTTCCGGGCCCGCCCGGCGAAACAGCACGGCCTTTTCGTTGCCGTCCAGACGACGGGCGACAGCCGTGAGCGGAACCGGTTCCTCGACGATTTCGATCTCGCCGGCGGCGATGAGCACATCGACGAACCGCCGCAGTCGAAATCCTTCGCAATCGGGGGCGGCGTCTCCCGGCGGCATTTACGGAATCAGGCCTTGCCGGTCTGGATGCCGCTATAGCGTGCCGCGCCCTCGGCATATGCCCATTCGGCGAAGCTTTCGGGCGTCGACGGCCATTCCGCGGGTTCCCACCCGTCTGTGATGTAGTCGGAATCGGAATCGTATTCGGCGGCGCCGCCGCAGGGATTCTTGAAATACCAGAAATAGCACGACGACAGCGGGTGACGGCCCGGACCGAGATGGGTCTGCCACCCCTTGTCGGTCATGTGCAGCCCGCCGCCGAAGACCTCGTGGATGTTCTCCAGCTCGAACGCGATATGGTGAAAACCGATATTGTCGCCGCCATGCAGCAGGAACAGATTGTGGTGCTCGTTGGACCCGCCGCAGCGCAGGAAATAGCCACGCCCCGGATAGCAGTCGGTCACCTTGAACCCCAGCCGGTCGACATAGAATGAAAGCTGTTTGTCGAGATCGGGCGCCAGCAGGACGATATGCGACATGCGGTGCGGTTCCGCCTTCTCGTAGATCCTGCCGCGTTCATTGACGCGTGCGGGCTGGCCCGGCGCGTTGTAGGCGGTCGGCGCGACAGGCACCTCCCTGCGGCGCGTCACGCGGAACCCGACGCCGTAGCCGAGCGCATCAAGCGTATGGATCGTCCCGTCGTCGTCGACGGTAACGTCGCGGTCTTTCGACAGCTCTGCCCGGATGGCGTCGATATCCTCCTGGCTTTCCGCGCCCCAGATGAATTCGCGCGCGGTGTTGCCTTCGGCCAGGCCGGCGGGAAGCGAAGCGTCGCCGTCGGAACGGATCTCGACCTCGGCCCCCTCGACCGTCACAAGCCGCGTCGCATCGCCGCCATCGACCGGCGTGAGACCGAAATCGGTCCAGAATCCCTTCGCCTTCTCAATGTCGTCAACGCCGTAAACGACCTTGTCCAGTCCCGTGATCGACATCCTGATCTCCCTCTGTCGCCGCGCCGGCAACTCTTCAAACCGTCGCTATTTCGCCTTCTGCTTTTTCTTCATGTCCTGTTTCGTACGGGTCGGCGGCTGTCCGGCGAATTTCCTGAGGCCGTCGCCGAGCGCCCATTCGGCGAACATGTCGGGAGCCGGGTTCCAGTGTTTCGGCTTCCAGTTCTCGGTGCAGAAATCCTCATCGACGAAATATTCAATATTGCCGCCGCACGGGTTCTGGAAATACCAGAAATAGCAGGACGACACGATGTGGCGCCCGGGCCCGACGGCCGTTTTCCACCCCTGCGACGTAAAATGAATGCCGCCGGCAAACAGCTCGTGCGTGTTGGCGACACCGAACGCAACGTGATTGATCGCCGTCTTGCCGGCCTCGTCTTCGAGGAAGAACAGGTTGTGATGCCCGCCCGGCGTCTTGCAGCGCAGGAACACGCCGCGGCCCTTGTAGTAGTCGGTGACGAAGAAGCCGAGCCTGTCGACGTAGAAATCCTGGGTTTCCTTGTAGGACGGCACGGTGAACACCGCATGGCCGAGCGTCAGCGGGCTGGCCTTGTCGTAATAGGTCGCCCGGTCATCGAACCGCACGATGGCTTCGGGAGAATTGATGGGCGTCGCGGAACGCGGCTTGACCTTGCGGCGGCGGCTCTTGCGGAAGGCGATGCCGAGACCGTTATTGTCGGTCGAATGGATCGTGCCGTCCCTGTCCTCGGTGACCGCGCGATCTTTCGACAGCTCCTTTTTGAGCCGGGCCAGATCGGCCGTCGAGCTGACGCCCCAGGTAATTTCGCGCACCGTGGAGCCGCGCTGAATCGCCCTGGGCAGCGATTTGTCGCCCGTCCTGCGGATGATCACGCGCGAGCCGTCCTGGGTTTCCAGGATCGCTTCGTTTACGCCGCTCTTTATTTTCTTGAGGCCGAAATCCTCGAACGCTTTCGCGCCCTTCTTTACGTCGCTGGTTCCGTACGTCACCGCATCGATGCCGACATAAGGCATGAAATTCTCCTGCTTGGAATTCAGTCTTTCGATCTTAAATAAATGGTCGCCCGTTGCGAACAGGCAATCCGTCCGAAGCTTCAATACGGCCGCGTGTCGCCCTTGACCGTGGTGCGCAGCATCAGGCGGCGTTCGCCGTCCGGGAAATCGTTTCTCGCGTGCGAGGAACAGCGATTGTCCCACAGGATCAGGTCGCCGACCTGCCATGAATGCTCATAGACGAATTCCGGCTTCTCCATATGGTCGTAGAGCGCGGCCAGCAGCCTGTCGCTCTCGTCCCTGTCCATGTCTTCCACCCGCTCGGTCATCAGCCGGTTGACATAGACCGCCTTGCGGCCGGTTTCCTCGTGCGTGCGGAAGACCGGGTGGCGCGATTCCGCAAACGCCTCGATGCCGCGCCCGTCGCCCTTCTGTGTGGACCCGTAATTGTAGTGATGGAACGCCCATTTGCCTTCGAGCGGTTCGCGGATGTCGTCCGCCAGCGTTTCGTAGGCCGCGTAGCCGCTGGCGAACAGCGTTTCGCCCCCCGTGCTCGGGATTTCGACCGAATAGAGCAGCGTGCCCTTGTCGGGCACTTCGGCGTGCAGCATGTCGTGATGGAACATCATCTCGCCGTCCGGCAGCGCGCCGATCGGCTCGCCGTTTTCCCGGATGTTGGAGATCAGCATGATGTTGGGCAGGATTTTCGCATAGCCGGGCGGAAAATATTTGGGCGGCCGCGCGATGGCCGCATGGGGACCGAAATACTTGGTGACGCGGATCTGGTCTTCCTGGCTCAGCGTCTGGCCACGAAAGATCAGGACGATATGGTCGAGCCATGCCTGATTGAGCGCCGCGACGGTCGCATCATCCAGTTCCCGGGTGAGATCGATACCCTTGATTTCCGCGCCGATATGGGGCGTCAGCTTTTCGATCTGCAACGACTCCGTCTGATTCAGAACGCCGGTTACGGTCGCGCACATGCCGATATCTCCTGTTCTCCGGTATCGGGAAACCCTACCGCATTGTCGACGCGGGGTCCATTTCGTCTGCTGTGGAAACGGCAGATTCCGGCCGGTGCGCAAGATCACTCATCAAATGTCAATTGTCGTGCTATATATTAACGGCAAACTCCGCAAACGATTGTGGGTAAAGGCGCGTGGCAGACGGCAGCAGAAGCACCGTGAACGAACGTCCGGAACTGGTTCCGGTCGCCGCGAACGCGCGCGACGAGTTTGCCCGCATGCGGATATTCGTCGGCGAGAGAAAGGCCGACAGGTACGAGGACCTCTACCGGAGATACGAGGAAAAAGGCCATGTCATGGGCTGGAACTGGGGGGCGTTTCCGTTTGCTCCGGTATGGCTGTTCTATCGCCGGCTGAATCTCGAAGGCGCCCTGTTCGTCCTGATTCCGGCGGCGCTGGCCCTCGTCCATCCTTATCTCGGCCTATTGAGTCTCGGTTCGTGGATGCTCGTCTACGTGTTCGCCAACCAGTACTACCTGTACCGCGCGGAACGCAAAATCTACGAGGTCGAGAAGACGGATTTCAGCGAAGCCGAGCGCGACCAGATCATCAAGATGCGGGGCGGCGGCACGATGCGCGGCGCGATCGCCGGCTTCCTGATAATGGCGACGCTGGGCGCGGGCGCGATCATCGGGCCGACCTGGAATCATATCGACACGCTGAAAGAGGGGTTGCGGGCGGAAAACATCAAGAAGCTGTTCAGCACCGGCGGCGCCCGGCAGCGTCCGGCATCCCGGACCCAGCTGCCGTCCTGCAACGCCAAGCAGGTCGAACAGCTGGTTCAGAATATGGTCGTCAACCAGATGAAAACGCTGAATATCCCGTCAGCCGGCGTACAGGTGGGCAATTTCAGCCAGCTTTCCGCATCCCGCGTCGAACGGACCTGCAAGATGACGCTGAGCGGCGGCGGCCAGTCCGGCAATTACAAGGTCAAAATCATCTGGAGCGACGCAACCAAGAAACGCTTCAGCGTGCAGCTCGCGCCGATGTAGGGCGCTTATGACCTGACGGGCGCCGGTTCGTCACCGCGGCTGGCGCACCATCTCCAGCAGCTTTTCGATCGCTTCATCGCCCTTGCCCTTCGGGTTGACGCGGCCGAGCTTTGCACGCTCTTCCTTGCGCCAGGTCGGCGGGCGGGTGGCATCGATGCCCATCTTGCCGCCGATCCGCATCACCGTGTACTCGTCGCCGACCTGCGGGATCGACACGTCCAGCGGATGCAGGCGCGAGCCGCCCTTGATGAACACGTCGGCCGCCGGGTCGCAGCGGCAGGACACCGCCCACAGCACATCCTCGGCGTTGTAGATATCGACGTCCTCGTCGACCGCGATGACCGTCTTCACGTGCAGGTTGGGGCCCGACAGCGCCGACATCAGCATGTCGCTGACCTGTCCGTCCCATTTCGCCTCGACCTGAACGATCATCATGAACTGCGACGCCCAGGGCGGCACGAACACGTCGAGCACGTTGGTGTTGCCGTGGGTCTCGCGCAGCCTGTTGTAGTAGGTCGCCTCCATCGGCAGCGTGATCAGCGGCTGATGGTCGGTGAACCAGGTCGCTTGCATGTGGCGGAAGATCGGGTCCTTGCGGTGGGTGATGGCGGTGACCTCGAACACAGGCGCAGGGCCTTCGGCGCCGGTGCCGAGCGTGGTGAATTCGCCGAACGGACCTTCCATCATGCGGTCGGTCGGGTGCACCAGCCCCTCGATCACCACCTCGGCATGGGCCGGCACTTCGAGATCGATGGTCTCGCATTTGACCAGCTCGACCTCTTCGCCGAGCACGCCGGCGGCATATTCCAGCTCGTCGAAATCCTTATGGATGCCCGACCAGTTGGACATGATCTCGTAGACCGGATGCAGCCCGATGGCGAATGCCATCGGCATGGATTCGCCGCGCTCGACATATTTCAGATAGTGCGAATAGTTGTGCCGCGCCGCCATCCAGAACGGGCATTTGTGCGGATCGTTGGTGAGCTGCATCCGCAGGATCGCCTCGTTGCGGATGCCGGTTTCGGGGTCCCTGGTGATGGTCACGCCGGAGCCCAGATAGCGCCCGGCATCGCCCTCGGAATGAATCGGGATCGGCACCTTGCGGATATCGGCCTCGTCGCCGATCAGCTTGACCTCCTTGACCGGCGCGTCGGTCACCATCTTCGACGTGCCGGGCCCGGCCGACATGCGCCCGGCGAGATAGGGGCAGACCTCCTTCACCGAATCGAGACCGAGCGCGGCCGCCTGCCCCTTGCGGTCCATGATCAGCATGTCGGTCAGCCGCCAGCCGGGAAAATCCTTCAGATTATGAAAGGTCAGCGGCCCCTTGCTCTCGGAGCACAGATAGCCGACCTGATTGATCGCATCGACCTCGTCATGGATGTGCATCATCCGGTTGTCGACCGATTCCAGAAAGGACCTGAGGGTATGCGGCATTGAAGGCGTCTCCTGATATTTGCTTTCAGCACCATGCGAAACGGCGGGAGGCCTGTCAACTTGGCCGGGGTTTGCGCGGCTTCAAGCAGGGTGTAGAAAACACCCGTACCAAAAACCGGAAAATATCCAGAAACGGAAAAATATCCCATGAGCGACGCAAAATCCTTCGACTACATCATCGTGGGCGCCGGTTCCGCCGGCTGCATTCTCGCCGGTCGGCTGAGCGAGGACGCGGACGTAAAAATCCTGCTGCTGGAAGCCGGCGGCAACGACAGCGACCCGCTGATCCATATTCCGCTGGGCATGGGCAAGATGCACGAGCACCGGATGCATGACTGGGGGTATGACGGCGAGCCCGAGCCGCGCCTCAACAACCGGGTCATCGAGGCGATGCGCGGCAAGGTGATCGGCGGTTCCAGCTCGATCAACGTCATGGCTTACGTGCGCGGCCACCGCGGCGATTACGACCGCTGGGCGCAGAAAGGCGCGACCGGCTGGTCCTATGCCGACATCCTGCCCTACATGCGGCGCTGCGAAAGCTGGCAGGACGGCGAGAACGACTATCGCGGCGGCAACGGCCCGATGGTGACGCAATGGGCGCGCAACGAGGACCCGCTGTTCAAGGACTGGGCCAACGCCTGCGTCGAGGCCGGCTACCAGCTGACCGACGATTACAACGGCAGGCAGCAGGAAGGGTTCGGCGTTTCGCAGTCGACCCAGATGGGCGGCACGCGCTGCTCGGCGGCGGTCGCCTACCTGCACCCGGCGAAATCGCGCCGCAACCTGACGGTGGAAACCATGGCCTACGCCACCCGCATTATCATGGAGGGCAACCGGGCGGTAGGCATCGAGTACGAGCAGGGAGGCACGCTCAAGCAGGCGCGCGCCGACCGCGAAGTGCTCCTGTCCGGTGGCGTGTTCAACTCGCCCCAGCTTCTCATGCTGTCGGGCATCGGCCCGGCGGATCACCTGAAGGATGTCGGCATCGACCCAATTCTCGACCTGCCCGGCGTCGGCAAGAACCTGCAGGATCATCTGGCCGTGCTGATCCACTACACGCGCACCGAACCCGACTGGTTCCACGCGCTGATGCGGTTCGACCGGATGGCGCTCGCCATGGTGCAGGCCTACCTGTTCAAGTCGGGCCCGGCGACGATCCTGCCCGGCGGACTGCATGGCTACGTCAAGACGCGGCCCGAGCTCGCCGTGCCGGACCTCCAGTTCCTGTTCCGCGGCACCGCGCCGTCAGCGCATCTCTGGTTCCCCGGCATCAAGAAGCCTTACACCGAAGGTTTCGGCATGCGGCCCGTGCTGCTGCATCCCGAAAGCCGGGGCGAAGTGCTGCTGCGGTCGTCGAACCCGAAGGACAAGGTGCGGATCATCCAGAATTTCCTCGATTCGCCCAACGACCTGCCGCTGCTGCGCGAAGGCGTCAAACGCATCCGCGACATCATCAACCAGCCGGCGCTCGACAAGTGGCGCGGCGTAGAGCTGGCGCCCGGACCGGACGTCCAGACCGACGACCAGATCGACGAGTTTATCCGCCGGACCGCCATCACGGCGCATCACCCGTCCTGTACCTGCCCGATGGGGACAGGGCCGGAAGCGGTGCTGGACGCGGAGCTCAAGGTGAAGGGCACGGAAGGGCTGCGCGTGGTCGACGCGGCGGCGATGCCGGATCTCGTTTCCGGCAACATCAACGCCGCAGTGCTGATGATCGCCGAAAAGGGCGCTGCGATGATACGGGGCGAACAGCCGCTGCCGAGGTCGGAGGCGGCTTAGGGGATGCCCCCGACCGCATGACGTTGCCAAGCGCCCTGATGCTGCGGAGCCCGTTCGCCCGTAAGCTGCTTTTTGTCGTCCTGACAGTCGGGCTGACGGCCCTGATCGCCTCGGGCGTTCACGAAGCCGCCGGCTGCACGTCCAATTTCAAGGTCCGGATTACATGCACGCATGTACCTGACGGCGTGGGCCCCTGGACAATGTCTGCGATCCTCTATGGCGGCGTTTTTTCCGTCTATGTCAGCCCGGTCCTGCTGGTCCTCGCGGCATGCGCGGAAATTTTCGTGCGCAGGGAAAACGCCGGACGGACGAAGGAATAACCGCCGCGCCCCGCGTCAGCCGCGATCCAGCGGTTTCCAGTCCGCGTGAAACACATCGTCGCGACCCGTACGCCTGAGCCCGTGGCGGCCGAAATAGTCGCGCTGGGCCTGCACCAGCGCCGTCCAGAGGCGCCCCGTCCGGAGCGCGTCGTACCAGCCGAGCGATGCCGCAATAACGGGAACGGGCAGGCAGGCCGCCAGCGCGCCGGAAACAGCGTTCCGCCACGCCGTCGACGACGCCTCCGCAATGGCGATGATCGTCGGATCGAGCAGCAGGTGAGGCAGGGCGGGATCGCGTTCGAACGCGGCGACGATATCGTCCAGGAACGCGCCCTGGACGATGCAGCCCTTGCGCCAGATACGGGCGATGTCAGCGAAATCCGGCCGCCAGCCGTCGCGCGCGCCGGCAGCCGCGATCACCGAAAGCCCCTGCGCAAAGGCGGCCACGCTGGCGCCCAGAAACGCCGCGCGAACCTGATCCGGATCGATCCCGACGGACCCCGTCGCCGGTTCCCTGAGGGCCTTCCGCGCTTCAATCTGTCCCGACAGGTTGCGCGCCGCGACCGCCTCCATGATCGACGGAACCGGCACGCAGAGCGCCATCGCCTCGGTCACGACCCATCGTCCGGTGCCGCTTTCGCCGGCGCGGTCGTCGAGACTGTCGAGAAGCGGCCGGTCCGTATCGGGATCTATGGTTTCGAGAACGGCGGCGGCGATCCCGAGCAGGTAGCTTTCGAGGACGCCCCTGTTCCAGCCGCGAAAGACGGACGCGACTTCGCCATGCGAGCGGCCGCCGCCGACATGAAGCAGGAAATGCGCCTCGGCGATGGCCTGCATCAGCGCGTATTCGATGCCGTTATGGACCATCTTGACGAAATGGCCCGCCCCGCCGGGACCGACATGGGCGCAGCACGAAGCGCCGTCGTGCGATGCGGCAATGGCGGCCAGAATGTCCTCGGCGGCCCTGAAGGCCTGTTCCGATCCGCCGGCCATGACCGATGCGCCGTTGCGCGCCCCTTCTTCCCCGCCGGAGATGCCGACGCCCAGATAATCGACGCCGCTTTCAGCCAGCAGCGCCTCGCGCCGCCCCGTGTCCCGGAAATGCGAGTTGCCGCCGTCGATCAGCAGGTCGCCCGCCTCGAGAAACGGACGCAGCGTCCCGATCACCGCGTCCACCGGGTCGCCGGCCGTGACCATGATCAGGATACGGCGCGGCGCATCGAGCGCCCGTGCGAGATCATCCAGCCCCGGATGGACGGCGATTCCGTCGGGCGCGGACGGCGCCGCATCGAGCGGATCGGCGGCCTGAACGTCGAAACCGGCGCGCGTAAGCGCTTCGGCCAGCGCGCTCCCCATCGTGCCGAGACCGACGAGGCCGATCCGGCGACCGGTCACGGCGGAGCGTTTCCGCCGACGCGCGCGATCCTCGCCCGCTCGTCCGCTTCGCTGCAGAAAAACGTAAACAGGCCGAACCGCCGGCCGCTGGTCACCGGCAGGGCTTCGTGGAGGAGCGAGCAGGAGAAGACCACGGCCCCGCCCGGCGGCGGCGCATAGGCCGCGCCGCCGAATTCGGGGAACCGCAACAGGCCGCCCTCGTACTGGCCGGTATTGAGATTGACGCTCATCGCAAAACGCCGGTGTTCGGTCGCCGGCGTGGTATTGTCGTGATGGGCGCGAAAAAACCCGAGATCGGCCGAATCGTAGCAGCCGACGCGAACGCCCTCCATCACCTCGATCCGGTACTGAAACGCGCCCAAAACGGCGGGGCCGATCGTAGCGGCGACAACCTGCGACACGTCGCCCAGCAGCGGATCCCCGTCAGCCAGAAACACGTCCGCCCGGCGCTTCGAGCCTTCGCGCACCGCCGCATCGCCGCCATCCGGCGAAACGACGACGCCGGCCGATTTCTCATGGTTTTCCCAGTAAGCGATCAGGCGGGCGCACAGATCGGCTGAAAACAGCCGCTCGACGACAAGAACGGGCGCCTGCATGGCGATGATCGATGAAACGTCGTGCGTCATGATGGTCCGGATCGCAAGAGATATCCGCTTACTATCCCAATGCGACGGGAGCAACGCAACAGACAGCGAACCGTCCTCCTGTGGCGTTTCGCCGCAAACCGGTGCAGAATATTTGCCATGTGAAGCAACAGGAGCGAGACCGTGAAATTCTCACTCTTCATGATGCCCTGCCATCACCCGACCGAGAATCCCGCGCTCGCCTTCCAGCGCGATATCGCGCTGATCCATCTGGCCGACCGGCTGGGGTTCGACGAAGCCTTCATCGGCGAGCATCATTCCGGCGGCTGGGAGACCATGCCGGCGCCGGAGATGGCGCTTTCCATGGCGGCGGCGAATGCGCACCGCGTGGGGCTCGGCACCTCGGTCTTCAGCGCGCCGTTCCATCATCCGTTTCATCTGGCGGAACGGATGTGTTTCCTCGACCACCTGACGCACGGACGCGCGATCCTCGGGATCGGCCCGTGCAGCCTGGTCACCGACAAGATGCTGTTCAACATGGCGGAGGCCGATTGCTACCCGATGCTGCATGAGGCCATCGACGTGATCGTCCGGCTGATGGAATCGAAGGAGCCGATCAGCCATCACGGCGATTACTGGCATTTCGACGACATGCGGCTTCAGCTCGGCCCCTACCAGCGCCCGCGCCTGCCGCTCGCCATGCCGTCGGCGGCGACGCCCGCCAACCTCGAGCTGATCGGCCGGCACGACATGATCTGGATGTCGCCGGCAGGCAAGACGCGCGTTCAGCCGGAGGACAACTGGAAGCATGTTGTGCGGGGAGCGGAAGCCGCCGGCCGCGAACCCAACCGCGACAACTGGCGGATCGCAACCTATTTCCACCTGGCCGAAACGCGAGAACAGGCCTGGGCCGAAGTCAGCGACGGCATGATGCGGGACGCGGAGTATTTTTCGGCCATCGGGCTGCGCGGCCATTACCAGCAGCACCCCGGCCAGACCTGGGAAGAGTTCACGCCGGAATCCTGCGCCGAGATGCGGGACTGGGTGATCGGCACGCCGGACGATGCGATCGCCTGGATCGAGGAGAAACAGCGTCTCACGGGCGGGTTCGGCGGCATGCTGCTGACCACCCACGAATGGTGCCCGGAACCCGTCATTCACCGGTCGTTCGAGATGGTCGCGCGCTACGTCATGCCGCATTTCAGCGGCTACAACGCGGTCTATCACGACGAATGGAAGAGTATCCGGGAAAGGACCGAGAACGGCCGCATTGCCTACGATACTGGCGGCAGGCCGTCCAACCTGCTGACCCACGGCCCGATGAAAGACGCGGCGGAATAGCAGGGACCATGACCGATCAGACGATTTCCATCGAACGCGTCGATCATCTGGGCGTGCGGGTGCGCGATGCGGAGCGCGCCATCGCATTTTACAGGATTTTCGGTTTCGAAGTGCTGCACCGGTCCGAAATCGACGCAGTCGTCATCATTCGCAACGAAAACGATGTAGAGTTGAACCTCGTCGTCAACGCCAATGACGATGACCCTGACACCAATATCCTGATGGATGTGGAGACCAAACATGCCGGCATCACCCATGTGGCGCTGCGGGTGCCTTCCATTGCCCGGACCATGGCGGTGCTGAAGGAGAACGGCATCGCGATCACTCAGGGACCGGTCATGTTCGGCGGCGACGGCCATGTTTCGGTCTTTATCCGCGATCCCGACCGGAACACCATCGAATTGCGGGCAAGAGAAGAAGATCTGGACGCCATCGACGGCCTCGAACTGTACGACCCCAACGACTGATACACCCATGACAGATCGATTCAACGAAAGACCGGCGACGGAAACGCTCGCCGCAATCGCCAGCGGCGACACCAGCGCAGAGGCCGTGACCAGGGACTGCCTCGACCGGATCGAGGCGCGCGACGGTGCGGTGAAGGCTTGGGCCTTTATCGATCCCGAGCTGGCGCTGTCGCAGGCCCGGGCGCTGGATGCCGGCGACAGAAAAGGTCCGCTGCACGGGCTGCCGATCGGCATCAAGGACGTGCTGGATACCGCCGACATGCCGACCGAGATGGGCTCTCCCATCTATAAGGGTTACCGGCCGGCGGCGGACGCCGCCTCGGTCGCGATATTGCGGGCGGCCGGCGCCGTAATCCTGGGCAAGACCGTCACCTGCGAATTCGCCGGCATGCACCCCGGCGAAACCACCAACCCGCACGATCCGAACCGCACGCCGGGCGGCTCTTCGTCGGGCTCGGCGGCAGCGGTCGCCGATTTCCACGTCCATGGCGCGCTCGGCACGCAGACCGGCGGATCGGTCCTGCGCCCCGCCAGCTTCTGCGGCGTTGTCGGCTACAAGCCGACCTACAACATCATCAACCGCGCGGGACTGCTGTTCGCGGCGGAAAACCTCGACACGATCGGCATGATGGGGCGCACCGTCGCCGATGTCGACGCGATCGCCGCCGCGATGCTGAACCGGGAGGTAGCCAGCCCCCACGCTGGCGCGGCGAAGCCGAAGATCGGCCTGTGCCGCACGCAGCTCTGGGCCACGGCACAGCCCGAAACGGTCGCGGCGGTCGAGGACAGCGCCGAGCGGCTGGCCGCCGCCGGGGCGGAAATCGTCCCCGTGGACATGCCGGACACCTTCGCAGCGCTGGCCGATATGCGGAACCGCATCAACGATTACGAGCGCAGCCGGGTGCTGGCGCATCACTGGCGCGAAAACCGCGACCGGCTCAGCGACCATATGGCCGGTCAGGTCGAGAGCGGCACGGCGATGCCCTACGAAGAATATCGCGAAGCCATCGTCCTGGCGGAGGAATCGCGCAAGCATGTCGATACCGTATTCGCGAAGTTCGACGCCCTGCTCGCTCCCGCCGTGGTCGGCGAAGCGCCCGAAGGGCTGGCGAAGACCGGCGACGCCAGATTCCAGGGCTACTGGACGATTCTGCACGTCCCGACCATCACGCTGCCAACCCACAGGGGTCCCAACAAAATGCCGGTGGGAATCCAGCTGGTCGGCCCGCGCTGGCAGGACAGGCAGCTGCTGTCGGTCGCCGGGTGGGCCGAGAAATTTCTGGTCGCCGAATGATCGTAGCGACAGGTTGGGAGCCACGACCGCAACGCAATAATCCGGACATACGCCTGATCGACGCCGGGGGGAGAAACCGACGCGGAATCGTGCTAGGCAGAACCCGGAAAACGAAACCCTGAACCCTCACAACTCATCCGAAGCACATGGCCGACCTGACAGAAAAATACGATGTCCTTGTAATCGGCGGGGGCAACGCGGCGCTGTGCGCCGCCATCAGCGCGCGCCTCGAAGGCGCGTCGGTGCTGGTCCTGGAACGGGCCAAAAAATTCTATCGCGGCGGCAATACGCGCCACACCCGAAACATGCGCTGCGCCCACGATGCGGCGACCGATACGCTGACGGGGCCCTATCCCGAGGAAGAGCTGTTCGAAGACCTGCTAAGGGTCACGGAGGGCGAGACCGACGAGGAACTCGCCCGGCACATGATCCACGAATCGAAGGACATGCTGAACTGGATCGTCGAGCAGGGCGTCCGGTTTCAGCCCCCGCTCGGCGGCACGCTCGGACTGGACCGGACCAACTCGTTCTTCCTCGGCGGCGGTCGGGCGATGCTGAATGCGCTCTACAATACGGCGGAACGAATCGGCGTCGACGTGCTGTACGAGGCCGAGGTCACGGCGATGGACATCCAGGACGGCATGTTCATGTCGGCGACGGCGCGGATCGACGGCAAGGACGAAACCGTCCGCGCCGGCGCGCTGGTCGCAGCGGCGGGCGGGTTCGAATCCAATATCGAGTGGCTGAAGGAATACTGGGGCGAACCGGCGGAGAATTTCCTGATCCGGGGGACCGCCAACAACCAGGGCACGATCCTGAGAATGCTGCTCGACAAGGGGGTTCAGCAGATCGGAGATCCGACCCAGTGCCATGCCGTGGCGATCGACGCGCGGGCGCCCAAATATGACGGCGGGATCATCACCAGGCTGGACTGCGTGGTGTTCGGCATCGTCGTCAACAAGCACGCGGAGCGGTTCTACGACGAGGGCGAGGATACCTGGCCGAAGCGCTACGCCATCTGGGGCCGGTTGGTCGCGCAACAGCCCGACCAGCTTGCCTATATCGTGTTCGATCATTCGGTGCTGACGAAATTCATGCCGTCGCTGTTTCCCCCCATCAAGGCGGATACGCTGGCGGAGCTGGCCGGAAAACTGAAAATTCCGGTAGAGACCTTCGAGAAAACCGTCGCCGATTTTAACGGCGCCGTCGTCGACGGCACGTTCGATCATACGATTCTCGACGACTGCCATACCGAAGGCATCGAACCGCCCAAGACCCACTGGGCGCGACGGGTGGAAACGCCGCCCTACTATGCCTACCCCGTGCGTCCCGGAATCACCTTTACCTATCTCGGAACGCGCGTGAACAAGCAGGCGCAGATGATCATGAATGACGGAAAACCTGCCGCGAACATGTTTGCGGCCGGAGAAATCATGTCCGGCAACGTCCTCGGAAAAGGATATGCCGCAGGAATTGGAATGACGATCGGCAGCGTATTCGGCCGAATTGCGGGAAGGGAGGCCGCGCACAATGCCCGCAACTGATCAGACGACCGGGTTCGACCCGCTGGCAAAACCGGAAAAGGCCGGGCTGAGCGCCGCGCCAAGCGGTACAGCGACCCTTACCGAGGTCGGCCGGCTGATGACGGTCTGCAATTCCTGCCGCTATTGCGAAGGGCTGTGCGCGGTCTTTCCCGCCATGATCATGCGGCGCGACTTTCCCGACGGCGATCTCAACTATCTCGCCAATCTGTGTCATGGCTGCGGCGCCTGTTTTTACGATTGCCAGTTTTCGCCGCCCCACGAATTCGATGTGAACGTTCCGAAGGTCATGGCGCAGGCGCGCGCCGAATCCTATCAGGCCTATGCCTGGCCGCGCGCTTTGTCCGGCCTGTTTGCGCGCAACGGGCTGGCCATCAGCATCATCACGGCGCTTAGCGTCGCCATCTATGTGGCCGGCTTTGTCGGGTGGCACGACCCTGAAGTGCTCTTCGGAACCCACACCGGGCCAGGTTCCTTTTACGTGCTGATGCCGCACAACACGATGGTTGCCCTGTTCGGCGCGGCCTTTCTGTATGCGATCCTGGCGTCGGTCATGGGGGCGCGCTCGTTCTGGCGCGACATGGGCGAGCCGGCGTCGACGCTCCGCGCGCCGCAACCGCTCTGGCAGGCGATCCGGGACGCGGGAAAGCTGCGCTATCTCGATGGCGGCGGCGCGGACTGCATGGGCGATGAAAACGAAACCCCCGATCACCGGCGGTTCTACCATCACTGCACATTCTACGGCTTCATGCTTTGCTTCGCGGCCACCTCGGTTGCGACGCTCTATCACTATCTTCTGGACCGGGTGGCGCCCTATCCCTGGTACGATTTGCCTGTTGTGCTCGGCACATTGGGGGGCATCGGCCTTCTGATCGGACCGGTGGGGCTGCTGCGGTCGAAATGGACACGCGATGCCGACATGCAGGACAGCCAACGGTTCGGCATGGATGTCGCCTTTCTCGCCATGCTGTTCCTGACCAGCCTGACGGGTCTTGCGCTGCTGTTCCTGCGCGATACCGCGGCGATGGGCATCCTGCTCGCGCTCCACCTGGGCATCGTCTTCAGCCTGTTCCTCACCATGCCCTACGGCAAGTTCGTGCACGGCATCTACCGCTTCATGGCGCTTGTCCGATACGCGCGGGAACGCCATACGACGACCTGAATATCGGCAAATCCCGCCTGGGGAAACGACAGATGGAAATCAGACAGCACGGACGATACGACTACTCGCCGATCACCGAGCGGCCCGTCTATGACTGGCCGGCCGGCAAACGGCTTGCAGTCTATTTCGCGCTCAATATCGAGCATTTCAGCTTCGGCGAGGGGCTGGGCCATACGCCGACCGCGCCGGGCGTCCAGCCTGACGTGCGGAACTATTCGTGGCGCGATTACGGGCTCAGGGTCGGCATCTGGCGCGTGTTCGAGCTGTTCGAAGAGTTCGGCCTGCCGATGTGCCACCTGATGAACGCGTCGATCTACGATTACGCGCCGCAGATCCCGGCGCGCATCCGCGCCCGCGACGACGAGTTCGTCGGCCACGGCCATACCAACTCCGAACAGCAGGGCGATTACGACGAGGCGGGCGAGGCCGATCTGATCGCGCGCGTCACGGGCGCCTTCCGCGAGCACGAGGGCGACGGGCCGGGCGGCTGGATGGGACCGTGGATCTCCGAAAGTCCGGCAACGCCGGATCTTCTGCAGCAGAACGGCTACCGCTACATCATGGACTGGTCGTGCGACGACCAGCCGGTGTGGATGCGGACCTCAGGCGGACCGCTGCTGATGATCCCCTATCACATCGAGATCAACGATTCGCCGGCCCAGCTGTCGCGCCGTCACACGGCGAGCCAGTTTACCGAGATGGTATGCGCCCATTTCGACGAGCAGATGCGGCAGAGCGCGAAGCAGCCGCTGGTGTTCTCGCTCGCCATGCATACGTTCGTGGTGGGACAGCCCTATCGCCTCGCCGGGCTGCGCGACATTCTCGCCCACATCACCGGCCACCCGGATGCCGACCGCATCTGGTTCACGCGCCCGCGCGAGATTTTCGCGCATGTTTCATCGCTGCCGAAGGGCACCGTGCCGGGAGATGGCGGGTAATCAGTCCTCCGCCCGGTCGCGGCTGGCCGTCAGCGCCTCACGAATCGGTATTCGACGCGTAAACGAAAACAGGATGACGACCGCGCTGAATCCGGCGGCGGCCAGCAGCGGCCAGCGGAACCCGTAATAGCTGGAGACGCCGCCGATCAGCGTCGCGCCGATGGCGGGGCCGGACCGGTTGAGAAGCCCCCAGAGGGACATGACGCGTCCGCGAAGGTCGCCCTGTACGGTCGACTGCACGATGACCTGGCCGGCGATATTGATGCCCACCTGCGATGTCGAGAGAAACACCACGCACCCCGCCGCGTACCAGAATTCCGATCGCGTAACGAACAGCGTCAGAAAGACAATCGAACAGAATATCGAGATCCAGTAGGCGCGCAGGATCGATTCCACCTGCGTCAGGTTGCCGATCAGCAGCCCGGCGACGATCGCGCCGAGCCCGGCGGCCGAAACCATGACGGCCACGCCTTCTTTCGGATCGTGTCCGAACACCGTCTCCGACAGGCCGGGCAACAACTCCATATAGGCACGCAACAGGATGGAGGAGACGATCATGTTGAGAAACAGGTACTTGATCCCGCCGTGGCGGACGACGTAACCGAACCCCTCCTTGAGATGGCCGAACATGCTGCGCCCGGCGGAAGCGCGCTTGTCGGGATTGACCAGCTCGACATAGAACAGCGCTACGAGAAAGATCAGGTAGGCGGCGGCATTGACCGCAAACACCATGCCCGCGCCCCAGATCAACAGGATCGGCGCGGCCAGCGCGGGCCCGACAAAGCGCCCGAGATTGAACAGCGTGGAATGCAGCGCGATGGCGGACGCCAGGTCCTCTCGCGGCACCAGGTTGGGGCCGATCGCCATCCTGACCGGGGTCCAGAATCCGGCGGCGAGCCCGTGAACGATGGCGAAAAACATCAGCAGCCAGATATCGACCAGGCCTGCAAGCGTCAGTGTGGCCAGTGCAGCGGTCACGATCATGATCATGAATTGCACGACCCGCGCCATCTTTAACCGGTCGTGCCGGTCCGCCAGCGTTCCGGCAATGGGCGCGATCAGGATGCCGGGCAAAGCTTCGGCCAGCGCGATGACGCCGAGCCACCAGCCGGATTCAGTAAGGTCCCAGGTCATCACCTGCAGCCCGATCCGGTAGAACCAGACGCCCGCGCCGGACAGCCAGCTCGACAGCTCCACGATCACGAAATTCCGGTGCCGGAAGGCGCGCAGGATGCTCTTCGTCGCGAGCATGTCGATAAGGGAACGGAACATGGGCGAATGAAACCGAGTGACCGGCGATGCGCGCCGACAGCAGCGGACAGTCTACGACCGCAGCGACCGCATTACACCCGAATCGGATGGATTTTCAGGTGGTCGATCCAGAGTTCGCGTTTCGTACGACCTCGTCGGGAATATCGTCGAACGACGCGTAGTTGAGCGTATAGAGGCTGGCGTAAAGCCCGCCGTTCCGCATGAGGTCCGCATGCGGCCCGATTTCCCTGATTTCGCCGTCCTGCAGCACGACGATCCGGTCCGCTCCCCGGATGGTTGCGAGCCGGTGCGCGATAACGATGCCGGTGCGGCCTTCGAGCAACCGTTTGAGCGCGATCTGGATCTGGCGTTCGGTATAGGAATCGATATTGGCGGTCGCTTCGTCCAGCACCAGCACGCGCGCGTCCGCCACCAGCGCGCGCGCGAAACTCAATAGCTGGCGCTGTCCCATCGACAGATTGCCGCCCTGCTGGTCGAGCACGGTATCGTAGCCGTCCGGCAGCCGGTCGATGAAATCGTGCGCGCCGACGAGCTTCGCCGCCTCGATCACCTGCTCGCGCGTCGCCCCGGTTGTCCGGTAGCGTATGTTTTCGAAGATCGTCCCGGTGAACAGGAACGGGTCCTGCAGCACCATGGCGACATGCCGCCCCAGCGCCGCCTGGGCATATTGCCGTATATCGATACCGTCGATCAGGATCTCGCCGTCCCACACCTCATAGAAGCGATTGAGCAGGGCGGTGATGCTGGTCTTGCCCGACCCGGTCGGACCGACCAGCGCGACGGTCTCGCCGGGTTTCACGGAAAAGCTGATGTTTTTCAGGATCGGCTGGTTTTTCCGATAGCCGAACGTCACGTTCCGGAACTCTATGGATCCCTTGATGTCATCCGGGTCAACCGCGTCCGGCGCATCGGTGATCGTCAGCGGCACGTCGAGAACCTCGAAAATCCGTCGCCCGGAGGCCATCGCGCGCTGCATCACGCTGTACTGAATTGTGAGCGACCGGATCGGATCGAAGAAGCGCTGAACGTAGAACAGGAAGGCGACCATGACGCCCACCTCAAGCTGCTTGTCGAGCACCATGGAACCGCCGACCAGAACGACGATCGCCATCGCCGCGCCTGTCAGGGAATCGACGATCGGCACCATGACCTGCGCGTAGCGCGCCGACATGAAGTGCGCTCGACGGTTATCCAGCGCCTTTTCGGTATAGAGATCGAAATTGATCGCCTCGCGCCGCATCCCCTGCACGGTCCGCACCGCATGGATGCCTTCGGCCAGAGCCGCATTGGCGGTGGAATTTGTGACCCGTGCATGGCGGAACGCCCGGCGCGCGCGCGGCAACCAGATCAGCCGGACGATCAGCAGCACCGGAACGACCGACAGCGTCAGCGCGCCGAGCTGCAAATCGAGATTGAGCATGATAACGACGATGCCGAACAGGAGCACGATGTCGCCGAAGGCGGTGATCGAGTTTTCCAGGAATTCCTGCAACGCATACACATCGCCCTGAAGCCGGGACATCATCCGGCCGACTTCGGTATTGTCCATGAAGGCGAGCGCGACTTTCTGCAGATGGGCGAACATCGCCGTCCGAAGATCGAAGATCACATTTTCGCCGGTGATGCCCACCAGCAGATCCTGAATGCGGCTCGCCAGAAAACTAAGCGTGATTACGCCCGCGAACAGCGCGACTGCAATCATGAGCGCATCGGGACTGCCCCCGTTGGCGACGATGGCCTCGTCGATCGCATAGCGGATGACCAGCGGAATGGAAAGCTGCGCGCCGGTAAAGGTCAGCAGCGCGACGATGGCAACATAGAGTCGTTTCCGGTACGGAAGAACGTAGCTCATGAACCGGCGAACGACGTGGCCGTCGAACGCCGCGCCGAACATGTGTTCGTCCATGTCGATCTGCGAGCCGACCACGGCGCGCGGCGGCCGACTGTCCGCCGGACGGTTCGGATCGCCGCCGGATCTCGATATCGTGGTCATGACGCCGCTTCTTCCAGACCGGCCAGCGGATCGGCGTCGGGATCTTCGAGGCTCTGGAGGACATGAAGCGCCGCGTAACGTCCGCCAATCGCCACCAGCTCGTCATGGGTTCCACGTTCGACGACATGGCCGTCTTCCAGGAACAGGATCTCATCGGCATGGCGAAGCGTTGCGAGCCGGTGCGATACGACGATCGTGGCGGATTTTGACGCGTGTTCCCTGAGCGCCTGCCGGATTCTCTGTTCGGTGCCGACATCGATCGCAGCGGTCGAATCGTCGAGAACCAGGATCGCAGGTTCCAGCATCGCGGTTCGGGCGATCGCGACGCGCTGCCGCTGTCCGCCCGACAGGGAGACGCCGCGTTCGCCCACCAGCGTCTCGAATCCCGCCGGCAGCCGGTCGATGAACCCGTCGATCTGGGCCACGGACGCCGCCCCGCGGATGGTGTCGTCCTCCACCCAGGGGTCGCCATAGGCAATGTTGTTTTCGATGGAGGTCGTGAACAGGAACGGCTCCTGGGTCAGGACGCCGACCGCATCGCGCAGCGAATTCAGGGTGACGTCCCTGATATCCTGCCCGTCGATGGTAATACGCCCGCCCGTGACGTCGTAATAGCGGGGCAGCAGATGCGCCAGGGTCGATTTCCCGCTGCCGGGCGGCCCGACGATGCCGAGCGTGTGGCCGCGCCGCACCTCGAACGAGACGCCGCGCAGCACCGGCGGCGGATTCCTGCCGTCGAGCGCCGACGGGTAGGAGAATTCCACATTCTCGAATTTCAGCGTTCCCTCGGTAATTTCGAGGGGGGGCGCTCCTTCCGCATCTCGAATTTCAGGTTCGAGGTCGAGCACCGCGAACAGACGCGCGCCGCAGGTCGACGTCCGCGCCACCGAATTGATCATCAGGCCGAGCTGACGCACCGGCTGCTGAAGGATGGTCATGAAGGTCAGGAATTCGGTCAGCCTTCCGACCGTCATCGCCCCGTCGAGCACCCGGAAACCGCCGACGCCCAGCACCAGCCCCATCGCGATGAAATAGGTATAGGTCATCAGCGTGGTGGAATAGGTCCGCACCTTGATGCGCCGATCGGCGAGTTCCATCGCCTCGTCGGACGCCGCATTGTACTTGTCGAGTTCGTAGGGCTGTGCGCCGAACGCCCGCACCACGCGAATACCGGTCAGATTTTCGTCCATAATTCGGCCGAGGACCGCCATCCTGTCCTGCAGCGCCCACCACATGCGCCGCAGCAGCAGGCGCGACTGCGCCGACTTCCAGACGACCACGGGCACGAACGAAAGCGCGAGTGTCCCCATCAGCGCATCGGTCGACAGCATCAGCCAGGCCGCCGCGCCGACCATGATGACCAGCAGAAACACGCGAAGGAACGCCGTGTTCATGAACGCGCGCACGCCCTCGACATCCAGCATGCCGCGCGTGATCAGCTCTCCCGTATGAACCCGGTCGTGGAACGAAAAGCTGAGATGCTGAAGCTTGTCGTAAAACTGCAGCCTGAGCTCGTAGGCGATGGAATGGCCGATCGTCTCGCCGCAATAGTTATGGACCAGCGTAAAAGCGCCTCTGGCGATCGACGCCGCGAGCAGCAGCAGGGCTGCGCGCAGCAGCGCCTCTTCGGCGACGGCGCGCTCGACGGTCGCGGTCCCCAGAAGGCCCAGCGCACCATCGACGGCGTCGCCCAGAAACCCTGGAATCATCAGCTGGAATGCTGTTGCGACGATGGTGGCGCCAACCGCGAGACTCAGCCGCCAGCGAAACAGCGCCGCCATCTTTACGATGCGCCAGAGCACCATCGCATCGTCGAGAATGGTGCGATTTTCGTCCGATTCCATGCCGTCATAGGTACGGGCATAGATGTCGGTATTCGGCGTAATCGACTTTACGGTGGACTGGACTTCGGCCATGGGAGGCGCACTATATCACCGCCCCGAGGCGGGTGTCAGCAAACCCGAACGAGGAGCGACCGGCCTTCTTTTGCAGGGTCGATTGACCCATAATAGAGACAAACGGACAACATTCAGGGAGGGGCGCCGCATGGGCAAACAACAGGAAGTCGCCGCCGCGATCATCGAGCAGATTGCCGATTGCGGTGTGGAGCTTGTCGCCAGCCTGCCGGACAACTGGCTGGCCGACGTCATCCGCGGGATCGAGGCGGATGAACGGTTCAGGCATGTGCCGGTCAACCGCGAGGAATCGGCCATCGGGCTGTGCTCGGGCGCGTTTTTCGGCGGCAAGGGTTCGCTCGCGCTTATGGGGGCGTCGGGCCTGATGACGCTGGTCTATGCGATCACCAAGATCAACTACACCTACGAAGTACCGGTCTGCATTCTGATTACGCTGCGCGGCGCGCCGGGAGACCACCACAAGCATCATGTCTCGAACGGGCTCTATCTGCTGCCCGTACTGGAGGCGATGAGCCTGACCTACATGATTATCGATTCCGGCGACAGGATCCCGGACATAAAACGCGCTTACGACCATTCGCGGACGATCAGCCGACCGGTCGTCGCCATCCTGACGCGCGACGTGCTGCGCGGGGAGGCATAGAAATGGCGATTCCGTTTCGCGACTGTTTCGAATATCTCGTCAAGCGCTGGGAGGACGAGCTGGTCATCACGTCGGCAGGCAATTCCGGCCAGATGTGGTGGGACATCACGAAAAACTTCGAACAGGTGTTTTATCTGGACGCCTCGATGAGCCTGTCGACGCTTTTTGCGTCGGGCATTGCCTGGAGCCTGCCGGACGCGAAAATCTGGGCGTTCATGGGCGACGGGGCGTTCTGCATGAATCCGGGCATGCTGATGGTCGAAAAGGACCTGAATCTGCCGAACCTGACCCATATTCTTGTGTCGAACCGCGTCTATGGCGCGACTTCCGACATCGACCTGCCCAACAAGCAGATCAACGATTACCAAGCGATGGCCCGCTCGATGGGGCTTGAGCGGACATACAGCTTCGAGTCGATGGAGTCTCTCGAGGCGGGGTTCGATCAGGCGTTCCGCGGCAACCGGGACGGCCATACTTTCGTCGTGCTGGAACTGGAACCGCTTCTGCCCGAGGATGCCCGCAAGGAGGTACCGCCGATGGACGGGCCGGAGCTGAAATTCCGGTTCGGGCGCTACGTCGAGCGCACTTACGGCTGCAATATTTTCAGCCACCAGATATGAAAGCACCGGTTTGGCCATGCAAATAACGGAACAACACGGCAATACAGGCCTGGGCGCGCCGGTCAGGCGCGTCGAGGACCAGCGACTACTCACCGGCACCGGGCGTTACGTGGACGATCTGAATCCCCCGGGCACCGCCATCGCCGTACTCGTTCGTTCTCCGCACGCGCATGCGCGAATCCTCGGGATCGAGACCGGCGCGGCGCGGGCCGCTCCGGGCGTGCTCGCGGTTCTGACGGCTGAAGACGCAGCGCGGGACGGGCTCGGCGATCTGCACTGCCATTCCTTTCCCCAGTCGCCGCCGGGCTATCCGTCCTTCTGTCCGACCCAGCCCCTGCTGGCATCCGGAAAGGTACGCTATGCGGGCGACGGCATCGCGCTTGTCGTCGCCGAAACGCGGGGCCAGGCGAAGGATGCCGCCGAGCTGGTCGAAATATCGTATGAGCCCCTGCCGGCGGTAACGCTCGCCGATGCGCTCGCCGACGGCGCGCCGAAGGTCTGGGACGAGGCGGAAAACAATATCGGGTTTGTCGTCGAGTCCGGCAGCGCGGCGGAAGCGGATGCCCGGTTCGCGGCGGCGGCCCATGTCAGCACCATCAGCGTCAGCTATCCCCGGGCCACCTCCAATGCGATGGAGCCGCGCGCCGCTCTGGCCTGGCGGGAAGCGATCGACGGGCGCTACACGCTCTGCACCAGCGCGCAGGAACCGCATGGAGTCAGGGAATCCGTCGCCCAGGCGGTCGGCATGCCGATGCAGGATCTGCGGGTTGTGGCGATGGACGTCGGCGGCGGGTTCGGCATGAAGGGCCAGACCTATCCCGAGGAAGCGCTCGTTCTGTGGGCGGCGCGAAAGCTGAACCGTCCGGTAAAATGGACCGCGGAACGCAGCGAGGCCATCGCGACCGACATGCACGGGCGCGGCCCCGTATCCGAGGCCGCGCTGGCACTCGACGCAGACGGCAGGATTCTCGCTTTCCGGACCGAAGTCGCTGTTGATCTCGGTTCCTATCTCAGCGGCTTCGCGGGCGTCCCGCCGAGAAACGGAACCATCAGCTTTCCGGGGACCTACCACGTACCCGTGATCCATGCGCTGGTCCGTGCAGCTTTCACCAACACAGCGCTATTCGGTCCCTATCGCGGTTCCGGCAAGCCGGAAGCGACCTACGTCCTGGAACGGTTGATCGAGCAGGCGGCGCGCGAGATGGGCATCGATATCGTCGAAATGCGCCGCCGGAACCTGATTCCGCCGACCGCCATGCCGTACCAGACGCCCGGCGGCTACGTATACGACACCGGCGATTTCGAAACGATGTTCGACCGGGCGCTCGCGCTATCGGACCGGGAGGGATTCAGCGCCCGGCGCGCCGAGACCGAGGCGCGCGGCCTCAGGCGGGGTATCGGCATCGCCCTTCACTGCCAGCGCGCGGGGACGTTTTCCGAGCGGATGGAGATCCGCATCGGACAGGACGGTTCGGCCGCGCTGCATGTCGGCACGATGTCGACCGGCCAGGGGCACGAAACCATGTTCGCCCAGATGGTGTCCGGCTGGCTGGGGCTCCCCCTGTCAGACATACGGGTGTTTCAGGGCGATACCGACAAGGTCCTGTTCGGTCGCGGCACCTTTGCCCAGCGCAGCATGAGCACCGGCGGGTCCGCGCTGCGCAAGGCCGCCGACGAGGTCATCGAAAAGGGCAAGAGGTTCAGCGCCTGGATGCTGGAAGCATCCGTCGAGGACATGGAATTCGCCGACGGCATTTTCTCGGTCGCGGGGACCGACCGGAAAGTCGGGTTTCGCGAGGTCGCGGAAACGGCCTACCGGGGTTCGGGCGTTCCCTCGGAGCTGGGCGTCGGGATCGACGGCGTCGGCACCAACGAACAGACCTATTCCTTCCCCAACGGCTGCATGATCGCCGAAGTGGAGGTGGATGCGGACACGGGGGCGGTCCGGATCGACCGGCTCACGGCGGTCGACGATGTCGGCGTCGTGGTGAACCCGCTGACGCTCGAAGGCCAGCTTCACGGTTCGATCGCAATGGGGGTCGGCGAATCGCTGACCGAACAGATTATCTACGACCGGGACAGCGGCCAGCTTCTGACCGGATCCTTCCTCGATTACGGCATGCCGCGCGCAGACATGATGCCGGATGTCATACACGACCTGTCGCTGGTGCCGTGCACGAACAATCTGCTCGGGGTCAAGGGCGGCAGCGAGGCCGGCAATTGCGGCGTGCCGCCGGCAGTGGCCCATGCCCTGCTGGACGCGCTGTCGGAATTCGGCGTGAAGGACATACAGCTGCCGGCGACGCCGGAGCGCGTGTGGCAGGCTGTTCGTTTGGCCTCCCGGCCTTCTCAGTAAGGCGTAACGTTCGGGATTCCCCGGCTGTCGATATAGACCATCTCCGAGGCAAACGGCTTGCCGTCGACCCGGTCGCGCAGCCAGTCATAGACCAGGCTGTCGCGGGCCTCGCCGAGCTCTCCCGACGAGGCGGCGGCCATGCTGTGGTTGGCATCCTGAAAAACCACCAGCCGCTTGGGCGCTTCGATCCGTTCGAACAGGTCGTAGGTGTGCTGGATCGGCGAAAGCTGGTCGGCCTCGCCGGCAACGATCATGTAGGGCGCGGATATGTCCTTCGCAATCTTGCGCAGATCGAATTCCTGCCGGAAGGCGTCGAACGCATCCTCGTCCTCGTAACCCGCCATGAACATGAAGCGGACCTTGAAGGTCGGCGAGGCAGCGTTGAAAATCGTGTCGCAGCCGGGTTCCTGGCAGACCCCCGTGCCGCAATAGCCCTTGATCCGGTCCTTGAGCCCCGCCGCCGCGACGGTGCCGTAATAGGTACCGAAGCTGGATCCGCGGATGACGATGCGGTCGGTGTCGATTTCGGAGCGCGCTGCGAGCCACGAAACGGCGGCCTCGGCCGCTTCCGCAAAATTGTCGGATGAAATCGTCACGCCCCGGTTGCGGGTTTCGCCCTGCCCGGGCCCGTCGAGCGCCAGAACCGCCATGCCGCGCGCAAGCGCCGCATCGCCATGCAGCGCGACCATGTTTTCCTTGCTGCCGTCCATCCCGCCGATATGCAGGACGCAGGGGAACGGTCCGTCGCCGGGCGGTCCCGGCAAATGCAAGAACGCCGACAGCGCGGTGTCCCTGTAAGGGATATCGACGCGTTCGACCGGATGAGGCGCGTACTCGATAAACTTGTCGTAGGTCTCGATCATGCGCCGTTCCCATTCGAGATCTTCGTCGTTGATGTCGAAATAGGGCCATTGCGCCGATGCGAAGAGCAACGAGGCAATAAAGTAATTCTCGGCGGCCGACACCATCCGGCCCTGGTCCTCGAAATCGCGGGCGATGCCTTCCATCCGCATGCCTTCGCGACCGAACTGCGGTCCGATATCGTCGAACTTTTTCATCCGGGCGCCGGCCCGTCGGAATGCCGCAAGCCCGGGCGAACCGGCCCGTCCGCCCTTGCTTCCAAGGCGTCCCTGGTCCCATTCGGGACCAACGGTCTTGATGACGGAATCGAGCAGCCAGCGCTGTTCGCGCCAGCGCCTGGTGCGGTTTTCCATACGCAGCGTCTTTTCCATGTCCTGTTCCTTGAATCCCGACCCGGTAAAGCGGGGATCAGCTGTCCATGATCGACTTTCTGCCGAACCACCAGAAGAGGAGGATCAGCGGGGTCAGCAGACCGGTCATGACGAGCGTCACGCCGGCGGCCAGATTCATGGCGCCGGCCTGCCAGTAGCTCCAGATCACGGCCGGCAGGGTCAGGTTATCGTGCCCGACCAGGAACACCGCGACCGTGAGTTCGCGATAGACGAGAATGGCGGACCAGATCCAGACGGCCATCAATGTCGGGCGCAGCAGAGGCACCAGAATTTTCCACGACGTCCTCACGGGCGAAATGCCGGACGTGTGCGCGGCTTCCTCCAGCTCCTTGTGGATCTGCAGGAGCGCGCTGTTGATCGCGCGCGTCGCGAAGCTGATGCGCGTGATGACGTAAACGATCCCGATCAGCGTCACTGACCCGTACAGCGGAGCGATCCCCTTGAGCACGAACAGCGCGAGCAGCAGCGCCGAGATGGCGAGGATGATTTCCGGCAGGGCATGCGGCAGGAAAGCGCCGAATTCGAGAAGGTAACGGGCCTTGCTGCGGCTCCTGACGATCAGCCAGGAAACCGCGAAGGCGACCACCAGGGTCGCCGCCGGGACGGTTATGACGAGGATGAAGGTGTTCTTCATGCCGCGCAGGATAAGGCCCCAGTCCATCTCCTCGAGAAACGGCTCCATGGTCATCAGGCTGAACATCTTGGCCGACGGCGGCGCCATATAGGGGATGAAGGCGGTGTAGGCGATCAGCAGCAGCGGGATGAGCTTGGCGGCGATCATGTAGAGGGCGATGAAGCCCCAGGCCGCTTTTCCCCAGCCGCCGATTTCGATCAGGGTGGGGCGATAGCCCTTGCCGGTGACGACCCCGTAGCGGTCGCCCTTGCGAAGGACGCTGCTGTACCACCAGGTCAGCAGCACCGCGACCACGATCATCATGACGCCGAGCGCGGCCGTGATGCCGTGCTGGGCAAGTTCCTCATCGCCCGGGTTGGTCTTCTGGAAGATATAGGTGCTCAGCAGGTAGACCCGGGAGCCGAGACCGATGATCGCCGGAATATCGAACGTCGCGATGCCGATCACCACGATATAGATGACGGCAGCGAGGATCGCCGGCATGGCGAGCGGCAGCGTGATACGCCGCAGCGTCGCGAAGAACCCGAGCCCGTGAATGCCCGCCGCCTCTTCGAGCGACGGATTCATCGATTTGAACATCTGCGCCGTCAGGATGAAGCCCAGCGCCGCGAGGCTCATACCCTGGACGAATCCCATGCCGATGGGCGTCGCGATGTTCAGGGGCGCCTCGGAGAATCCCAGGAACTGGATGGCCCAGCGATTGAGAAAACCGATCCGTTCATGCGCGAGAAACGTCCAGCCCATCGCCGTATAGATGCCGGGGATCAGCAGGCCCAGCGTCATGATGACATAGACCCAGCTTTTGCCGGGGAGCGTCGTCCGTTCCGTGACCCAGGCGATCGGCAGGCCGATCACCATGGCGACCAGCGTCGCGGTGATCGAGAAAACGAGCGTGTTGGAAATAGCCTCGATAAAGATCGAGTCGTCGAACACATCGGTGTAATTGCTTAACGTATAGGTGGCGTCCGCCGTCCCCACGATGCCCGACTGGAAGCTGATCCAGATCAGGATCGACACCAGCAGCAGAATGACCAGCATCGGCAGCGATGCGAGCGCGATCAACGTAGGGGACGAGTTCGAATGCACAATGGGCCTCTATATCTGAAAGAAAGAATTTAGAAGCAGACGGCGGAAGCCGGGGGGCATAGCCCCCCGGCGCCGTCAAAAGCCAAAACGTCCTGGCTTACTTTTTCTTCTTGCCCTTCTGCTTGAGAATTTTCTCAAGGCTCTTGCGGTAGGCAACGTAACCGCCCTGGTCGCCCAGCCACTGCGGCGAGTTCATGACGATCTTCGCGCCTTTCGCCTTGGCCGCAAGCAGCCTTTTGCGCATTTCGGATTCAGGATAGAGGGGCATATCGAGCCCGTTCTCTTTCCACATCCATTTCTGACCGTCCACCGAGTGGAGATAGGCCACGAACAGGGCCGCGGCGTTCGGCGACTGCGCGTTGACCGGGACCATGCCATAGCGCGTGTGCGAAATGACCGCTTCCTTCATCAGCGCATAGCCGAGCGGCTCGGAGCTGCCGGCATTATGGACGCGGTTGACGTACTGGTCGCCGCAGCTGAAGACGAGCATAAGGAACTCGCCGCTGGTCAGTCGGTCAGCCGACCCGCAGCGCATCAAGCCGCCGATCTGGTTGGTCAGACGCTTGGTGAAGTCGGTCATCGCCTGGTTGCCGAGTACGCTGGGCATGCCGAATTCGCGCATGCCGGCCGCATACGGGGTGGACGCGATCTTGCCCTTGAATTTCGGCTTGAAGATGTCCTCGAACGACTGAGGAATGTCGTCTCCCTTGACGAGATCCGAGTTGTACATGATGCCGACCAGCGACCCGGCCGACGCCAGCCCGACGCCGCCCGGCGCGATGGGGTCGAACCCGTCCCACTTCAGCGGCTGACGGTCGAGATAGGCAAGCCAGTTCATCTTGCGCATGATGCCGACCTTGCCGCCCTTGAGCGCGCCGCCCGAATTGTTCCAGACAACGTCGGTGCTCGCCGGCTGACCGGCTTTCACTTCGCGGGTGATCTTGGCGATCATCCGGGTCATGGAGGGACCGGGCGTGAACTTCGCTTCGATGTTCAGGCCGTACTTCTTGTTCATTTCCGTGACGACGTGCCGGAAGCCCTTGCCGCCGCTCAGGCTGCTCGACGACCACATGCCGCGAAGGACTTTTTCCTTCTTGGCGCCCGCGATCAGTTCATCAAGGGTCTTCGGACCTTCCATTGCCTGGGCCGTTCCGGCCGCCAGCAACGCGGCGACGGGCAGGAAAGCCAGCGCTTTCAATCCCGTGTGTTTGGTGGATTTATTGACCATAAACCGTCTCCTTTGCTCTCGCTGTTTAGATGCGTGGGGCAAACTTCTGTCCCCGGTTATTGTCCCTGCGAAATTAACGAAATGACCTGTCCTGTTTTCTGTTCGACGGCATTTTTCTTACGCCGCCATAGACGCCATGATGAATTTCGTGTTGGCGTCGGTCGCCGGGAAAACCATGATGTCCGACGGATCTACCGCGATATGCAGCTTGCCGTCCTGAAGCCTCGGCGCTTCGCGGCTCTTGCCTGCCAGGCCGGATTCCCCGACCTGCGCGTCGAACGAATACTGGTCGCCGAGGAATACCGTGTTTTTCAGATCGGCCTGGAAATGGTTGGCCTGCTGGCTGAACGGCTCGTCGGCGAACGCCATGTGTTCGGGACGGAACCCGATCCAGACTTCCTTTTCCGTCGCCGCGCCCGCGGCAACCGAAAACGCGCCGACCGTCGTCTTGACGACGTCGCTCGAATCCATCTGTCCCGGAAGCCAGTTCACCGTTCCGAAAAATTCCGCGACCTCGGGACAGTTGGGCTTGTTGTAGAGCTCGATCGGCGAGCCGAACTGCAACAGCTGGCCGAAGCTCATCATGGCGATCTTGTCGGCGATCGCCATTGCCTCGATCTGGTCATGCGTCACGTAGAGAACCGTGGCGCCCAGCTGCTTGGAAAGCTCGCGAATCTTGCCGCGCACCTCCTCCCGCAACCGCGCGTCGAGATTGGAGAGCGGCTCATCCATCAGCAGAACGTTGGGGTTAACCGCGATGGCGCGCGCCAGCGCGACGCGCTGCTGCTGCCCGCCGCTCAGAAGCGTCGCGGGCCGGTCGATCTGTTCGTCAAGCTGAACCATGGAGAGCGCCTGCTGGACGCGGGCGCGAACCTGGCTTTTTTCAATCTTCTGCGTGCCCTCGGTCAGCGGCAGCGCGACATTGTCATACACCGTCAGATGCGGCCAGACCGCGTAGGACTGGAACACCATGCCGAAGCCGCGATCCTGGGGCGACACCCATACCGGCGGCTCGCCCGAGAACACGGTCCGGTCGCCGATGCTGATGGTCCCTGAATCGGGTCTTTCCAGCCCGGCAACCGCGCGCAGCAACGTCGTCTTTCCCGACCCGCTGGCACCGATAATCACGAAGAATTCGCCCGGCTCGACATCCAGCGTGAGATTGTCGAGCGCGGCGACCTCGCCGTCCGTGACCTTGAAGACCTTCCGGAGATCCTTGATCGAAATCAACTTACTGCTCCCTGTTTTTAGGAGGCTGCTCTTTCCGGCAGCGCTTCAACCCCGCAGATTACGGTCAAACAACCAGCGATGCCAGAGGGAAGTTCCCGGCGCGCGGTCGCCGCAATCGGCGAAACCCCCGATTACTGATCCATCGTACTCTTGGCGAACACCTCGTCGAGCGCGACCAGGCGCGGCGTCAGCCCTTGTTCGAAAGAGTACAGCGCCGCCGCCTCCAGAGTCTCCCGGTTGGCGGCGACGCCGTGCTGCACCAGCGGTTCGCACAGCGCGTCATAGGCGTCCTTCGAGATCAGCCCCGAAACCCGGTAATACTCGACATGTTCCAGCCGCTGACGGTTGGCGATCTCGTTGGCTTCCTTGAACGCCTTCAGGATATTCAGGGGCAGCCAGGGGTTTTCTTCTACGATCGAGCGTCGCGCCACCATCATGTGGTTGATCGGGAAAATGTTGGTCTTGCGGTAATAGCGCAGCCCTTCGGCCGCCGGATCCGGAAACAGCGGCCGGAAATCCGGATGTTTGAGGAGATCGGCGGTGCTGCGATCGATCAGGTCGCCATGCGGCAGGTAGGCCAGCGCGGCATCGAGCTCGCCCGCCAGGAACATCTCGCCCATGTTGGTCTCCGGCGGAATGAAATGAAACTTCACACCGGGCGGCGGCTGGAATCCGGTTGCGCCGCCATGGCTGATATTGGGTACCCGTTCCATCCAGAATTCCATGTCGGTCTGATCGACGCCGAACTCGTATTTCAGGATGCCCCGCGACCACAGCGCCGCCGTCATCTGGTATTCCGGCAAACCGACCCGCTTGCCTTTCAGGTCCTCGGGCTTCTCGATCCCCGCCCCTTTGCGGATGATCGCCCAGTTCTGAAAGAAATGATGGGTGGTGAAGACCGGGATGCCCACCCAGTCGGTATTGCCTGCCGCCGTCGCCTTGATGAAGGACGAGAAAGACATCTCGGAGATATCGAATTCGCCGAATTTGAGCTGCCGCCAGAACATTTCCGCCGGCTGCAGGGGGGTGTGCAGAAGATCGACCCCGTCGATTGTCACCGACCCGTCCATGATCGGCCGCGTGCGCGGATTTGTATCCGTCGCCATGCTGAGTCTGAGTTTCATTTTTCGATTCTCCTTCGGAACCCAATCTGCTGACGCAGAAACGGAATTTTCAGGGCAGTCGCCAGGCGGTATCGTTTCCGCATTCGACCGCCTTGTCGCGGTAGAGCGTCACGGCGCGTTCGTGACAGGCGATGGTAGCGGGATCGTCGGGCGAGACCGGCGGCCGTTCGTCGAGCGGAAAATGTCCGTACGTGTCCACGCCCCGCACCAGCATGGCGCTCGCCTGCAGTTTCGTCGTCTGACGCACATGGGTCGGCATGAAACCGCCGGATATGCCGATGCGCCGGTCGGTCCCGTGGTTCGGACGCGACGAATGCAGCAGCGCCACGTGATGCAGCGACATCTCGCCCGGACGCAGCGGCATCGAAACCGCCTGCGCCTCATCGATCTCGATTTGCGCACGCATGCCGCTGGCGAGCAGATTGTCTCCGTTGATTTCGGTGTTGGCGGTTGGGATCGCGCCCTGCAGATGCGATCCAGGCAGGACCTGCATGCAGCCGCTTTCCTCGGACGCCGGCGACAGCGCCACCCAGGCACTGACCAGTTCCAGCGGATCGAGCCCGTAATAGGTGCAGTCCTGGTGCCAGCTGACATAGGAGCCGGTTTCGGGTTCCTTGACCCACGCGCCGCACTGGTACTGCAGGATGTTCGGCCCGATCAGGTCTTCGATGACGTCGAGAACGGCATCGGCGGTGAACAGCTCGTAGACCCACGGGAACAGCAGAGAGCATTTGGTGCGCTGGGTGCCGTGCAGCGGCCTCCCCTGCGCCGCCTCGAATTCCTCTATCCGGAGACGGACGGACGCGGCCGCCTCCTCCGACATCACGCGGACCGGCGAGACATAGCCGTCCCGCCGGTACTGTTCGATCTGTTCTTCGGTAAGTCGTTTCGGACACATGATGCGAAAATTCGATCACGGGGACAGTGCCGAGTCAATGTAGCGGCCGACACGGATGACAGTCCCTCGGCCGCAACGATAGAATCGTCCCGGAAACGTCGGAAAACCTGAATCATGTCGATTTCCCTGTCCGCAAACAGCCTGTCGCCTGCCCTGGGCGTCGAGATAGCCGACCTCGACCTGTCCTGCCCGCTTTCGCCGGAAACGGTCGCCGCGCTGCGCGACGCCTGGCTGCAATTCGGTGTCCTGCTGTTCAGGAATCAGACTCTGACCGCGCAGGACCAGATCGGGTTCGCTTCCTGTTTCGGAACGCCGACAAAAACCAGCACGGCGACCGGCGGGCCGGCGGGCGATCCGCATATTCTGCTGATCACCAATATAAGAGAGAACGGCAGGCCGATCGGCGCGCTGCCGGACGGCGAGTTGCAGTTCCACTCCGATTCCGCCTTTCACGAAAGGCCGCTGATGGCGACACTGCTCTACAGCGTCGAGGTGCCGGACAGGGGCGGCGACACGATGTTTGCCCATGCCGGCGCGGCCTGCGACCGGCTGGCGCCGGAATTCCGGCAAAGGCTCGACGGCCTGCGCGCGATCAACGGCTACGATTATTCGACCCAGGTGCGGACGTCCGGTTACGACCGGGGCAGCGGACCGCATGCCGAACATCCTGTGATCCGGACCCATCCCGAAACCGGCCGCAGGGCGATCTATGTGAACCGGCTGATGACGGAAGAAATCGTCGGGCTGGAAGAGTCCGAAAGCCGCGACATACTCGAACGCCTGTTCGACGCGGTCGAGGACCCGGAAATACGCTACACCCATGTCTGGCGGCCCGGCGACCTGCTGATGTGGGACAATCGATGCGTCCAGCATGCCCGCACCGATTTCCCGTCCGATCAGCGCCGCCTGATGCGCCGGGTCGGGCTGGAAGGGGACCGGCCGGTCTGACGACGCGCAAATTGCGCGGCGGGCCGGGTTCGATTACTAAATCGATAAACAGAGACAGGGAGCGAACAGATGTACAGGGGCGTCCTGATACCGGTCATCACGCCGTTCGAAGAGGACAGTTCGGTCGACGAGACAACGTTGCGCCAGCTGGTCGATTTCTATGTCGCGGCGAACGTTCAGGGGCTGTTCGCGCTGGGCTCGTCGGGCCAGGGGCCGGCGCTGTCGGAAAGCGAACGCAGATCGGTGGCCGAAATCGTCATGGAGCAGGCGGACGGTCGCACGCCGGTAATCCTTCATGTCGGCACGGCCGACACGCCGACCACGGTCGCGCTGGCGAAACACGCCGCCGAACTCGGCGCCGACGCCATCGGGGTAATCCCGCCCTACTATTATTGCGACGCGCCTGAATCGGCGATCCTGGAGCATTACCGCCGCATCGCCGACGCGGTATCGCTGCCGATCTATATCTACGAGAACCCGAAATATTGCGGCATTTCGATTTCGCCGCAGTTCGGCGTAACGCTGAAGGAACAGGTGCCGACCATCCGCGGCATGAAGGTCGCCTATGGCGCGGGCGCGATGGAAGATTACGTGAAGCTGTTCCCCGACGACGTGTCGGTGTTCACCGGCAATGCCGATATTTTCGGGCTGGTGCCGTTCGGCGTGGCCGGCATGATCAACCCGCCGACCAGCTCGGTGCCGGAGCTCTGCGTGTCGCTCTACCGGGCGCTGGACCGCGAGGATTACGCCGAGGCCAGGGAGCTGCAGGCGAAGGTCAACCGGATCACCCAGATGTTCATTTCGACGCAGAAAAAATACGGGCGCGGCATCATCGCCGAGACCTATCGGGTCCGGGGTATCCCGGTGAAACGCTTCCCGCGCTGGGAAACCGCGCCGCTGCCGCAGGAAGCAACAGACGCGCTGCGCCAGACCTATCGCGATGTGGGTGTAATCGACTGACCATGGTGGACTGACATGACGGCAACGATCACCAATGCGGACATTCCGCGCGTCGGGCGGGGCACGCCGGGCGGCGACTGGCTGCGGCGCTACTGGATGCCGGTCGGCACGGAGGGGGAGCTTTACGACATCCCGCAGGCGGTCAGGGTGCTGGGCGAAGAGCTGGTGCTGTTCCGCGACGGCACGGGCCGGATCGGGCTGATCGGGCGCTACTGCGCCCATCGCGGTTCGTCGCTGGAATATGGCGATATCGAAGAAGCCGGTATCCGCTGCCCCTATCACGGCTGGCTCTATGATACGGCCGGCCAGTGTCTCGACCAGCCGTCCGAAAGGGCGGGCAAGGAATTCTGCGCCAAGGTAAGGCAGGTCTCCTACCCGGTGCGCGCGCTCGGCGGGCTGATCTTCGCCTATATGGGGCCGGACCCGGAAAACCCGCCGCCGCTGCCCAACTATTCGCCGCTGGTCGATCATGGCGGCCGGCGGATGATCGAGCCGACCCGCCATTTCGATTACAACTGGTTCAATTTCTATGAGAACAGCGCCGATCCGGTGCATGTCTGGATCCTGCATGGCGAAAGCGCCTATGGCGACCAGACCTGGGGCGACCGGTTCTTCAGCATCGACGATCCGCCCGATTTCGAACCGGTGGAAACCCCCTACGGCATGAAAATCGTGATGTCGAAACGAACGGCTGAGGACGATGGCGTCGTGGTCGATGAGATGAGCCTCGGCTTTCCCAGCATCCTGCAGGTCGGCGACACCGAATTCGTCCACGGCAAGGAAGACCCGGAAAAGCTGGTCAATCGCGGGTCGGAATACGAACATTTCATGTTCATCACGCCGAACGACGACGACAGCTTCATGATGTTCACGGTCGATTACTATACCGGCCCGGACGAGAATTTCTTCGAGCGCCTCAAGGAGATGCGCAAGCGGGAGGAACCGAAGGACGACCGCAAGCCGTATGACACGCGGCCGCTGATGCCGTTTCGCGGCAATGTCAGGCGCGAGGACATCGTCACCCAGGGCACCCAGAAAATGCTGGGCGAGCGCGACGAACATCTCGGCACGTCGGATCGCGGCGTGATCATGCTGCGCCGGATGGTGCGCGACGCCATCGCGCAGGCCGCGGCGGGCGAGGCCCCGAAGGGTCTGTATCTCGACGAAAACCCGGACGGTCTGGTGAAGCTGGACTCTTTCGTCGGCGTAAGACCCCGATGATGAAGGTCTGCACCGGCCCTCTGCCGCATTAGGAGCGAAATCTTGACCGCCAGCAGAGTCGTCGTCACCGGCGGCAGCGGCAATCTCGGGCGCTGGACCGTGCGCGCGCTGGTCGAGGGGGGCCATGACGTGCTGTCGCTCGACCGGGCCGAGACATCGGACAGCCTCTGCGAAACGCGGATCGTCGAGCTGGCGGATTTCGATGCGCTGCTGGCGGCGTGTCGCGATGCCGACGCGATCGTGCATCTGGCCGCATACCAGTCGCCCGACGAGGCGCCGCATGACGAGGTTTTCCGCAACAATGTCTCGGCTACCTATAACGTGCTGAAAGCCGCCGCCGATGCCGGCGTGCGCCGCGTGGTGCATGCGTCGAGCGTCGCGGCGTACGGGTTTCTCTACGCGCCGGAAATGTGGAAGCCGGATTACCTGCCGCTCGACGAGGACCATCCCTGCCGGCCGCAGGACCCGTACGCGCTGTCCAAGATTTTCGGCGAGCAGTTGGCCGATTCCTTCGTCGCCATGGGCGGCGCAAGCGTCGTCAGCCTGCGCCTCTCGGGCGTCAATTTCGACCCGACCTATGAGACCCTGCCCGAGCGCTGGAAGGACCCGGGCCGCAGGATGGGCACGTTCTGGAGCTATGTCGACGTGCGCGACGCGGCGGAATCCTGCCGCCTCGCCGTCGAGGCCGACATTGCGGGCCACGAAATCTTCAACATCGCCGCCGACAGCAGCCGCTACCTTCAGCCAACGGCGGAGCTGGTCGGGCGTTATTTACCCGGCACTACAATCAGGGAAGGCTTCACGGGAAATTGGGGCGGGCTGGACGTTACCCGTGCCCGTGACCGGCTGGGCTTCACCGCCCGCCATGTCTGGTCGGATTATATCGATGCAGACGGAAACCCGGTCGGGACATAGCCGATCGCCTACCCGACCGGGGTTTTCGCCGGATTATTCGAACGCGCGGTTATCGACGATCTGCTCGAAGGTCGCATCCGGCACCGTCATGTTCCAGCCGACGGTCCAGTTATAGGTGTCGTCCCAGCGCTCGCGCGTATAAGGCTGCGGCGCGGCGTGGAGCAGACGCTGATGACGGAAATCCTTCGGATCGAGCCGTCCGCCGGTTTCATTGACGAAATAATGGATATAGGGCGTCGGGTCCTTGGCCAGCACCTCGCAGGCGCGCGCCTGGGCGCGGAACATCGCCGCCAGCGTCGGCCCGTCGAGATCGTCGCCCGCCGCTTCGGCGCGGGTCGAATGCGACTCCATCAGGATGCGCAGCCCTTCGGCTTCGGCGACGCTGATCCAGGGTTCCATCAGGCTGACCGCTGCGACTTCGCCGTTTTTGAGCGCATCGATCCGCTTCGGCATGGAGCCGGCATTGGTGACCTTCACATGCTCTTTCGCCAGAAAGCCTTCGATCATTTTCAGCGTCACGAAATGCGAGCCGTTATTGGGCGTCACCGCGATCGGCTGATTTTTAAGCATTTCGGGCTCATAGAACTTGGAGTCCGAGCTGACGACGATGGCGAATTTGGACATCGACGCGCCGAGCGCGACGATCTTGCGCGAGCGCAGCCCGTTGGCTTCGGCTTCTACCGCGCGCTTGACGATGCCCCATTCGCACATGCGGAACTGATCGATGCCGCCGTCGTTATAGACCGAGTCGAGCGGTCGCTCGAAGACCGAGTCGAACTGAACCGTGTGTGACGTCGTGATCTGGGCCATGCCCGGCGTCGTCACGAACTCGATATTGAGCCCCTCATCCTTGAAAAACCCTTCATCGCGGGCAACCAGCACAGGCAGATCGTGCACCGCATTCATGACTGCAAGCTTCACCGGTGTTTCGTTCGTCGCCATCCTGTCCCTCATCTGTTGTTTGTTACGTATTTTTTCCGACCGGGAGTGTAGAGGGACGGCGCGGCGGGCTCAATGGGGATAGGGGGGAGGTGCGGAGGATGGGGCTAATGAAAAAATATGGCGCACCCGAGAGGATTCGAACCTCTGACCTCTGCCTTCGGAGAGCCAAAGCTTCTCAAAATGAATTTAAAATCAATAAGTTACAAGACGACGATATCGTACAAAACCGTTAGAAACCGCTGAAAACCGCTGAAATCCGATATGGGTTGGCACATTTTTGGCACACTAGGATGTGCTGTTTTTTCGAGGTCCGAGTACCCGAATTTTGAATTGCGCTCGCCCGAGTGACCGGCTTGATCCAAGTGATCCAGTTTCTATGAGAGAGTCTGGCCCTGTGGC
>JAYOEY010000016.1:0-78918 GCA_038116945.1 Rhodospirillales bacterium | reverse complement strand
GCCATGGCCGCATAACTTAAACCAAACGGCCTCCGGCAATCCCGGGGCGGTTCACAACTGCTTGAGCGTATCTAGCAACGCTGTGTGTTCACCTTCTTGATCAACGGCATCCGCGAACTGTGCAAGGTTGGTTGCTCCACCGGCCACAATATCCGGAAGTATCCACATCGTGTTCTTTGATCGATGATTTCTGTATTCCTTCCAAACTGTCTTTGTTTCACTCTCGTCGCGAACGACAGACAGTCGTCTGAGAATGCTGACTTTCCCTGCTTCCTCGATTGCTAGCGCGGCAACAGAGGTAGCTGTTGGAAAGCGTTGCGCCTCCAAAAGTATTCTTGCATCACTTGCTAGTCGAACTGAGTTCCGCATCGCGGCATTCATTCCCGCTGCAATTTCGTCAGCGGACATTGCCCCAGTATAACGGTCCAGCGGATCGTATCGTTTGGATTTAGCCATAAATGAGATTAACACGTAGGCTCAACAAGTTCATAAGAAGGAAAATGACTGCTCCTGGCTATAAGCGGGCATTCCAGGAGCATCGATAAAAAGTCTGCTTAAAACCTGTATGCTGCCATCAACTTCCACCTAAAAATTCGTCTTGAATCAGGCGGTCATAAATGTCGATTCAGTGGCGGAGGATAACTCGGACGGTTCTGCGTCAGTCCCGGTCCAGCAGCGCCTTGCCGCTGGCGAGCGCGTTGCTGTCCCATGTGATCGAGGTATGCGCGGCGCTGGCCAGCAGGTTGCGGTAGCGCCGTTCGATCTCGCCGCCGCGATAGACCGCCCGGCCGCCCGCCGCATTGAACAGGCGGGTGCCGGCTTCGAGCGCAAGCTGGCAGGCGAAGGCGGCGTTGCGTTTCACAAGGGCCAGTTCCCGGGCGCTCTGCTTTCCGCCGTCGACGAGAATCCGCATCGAGTCGGGGATGGTGGCGAGGTAGAGCGCTTCGGCTGTCGCGATGCGCGCGGAGCATTCGCCTGCGATCATCTGCTCCTCCGGCCGCTCGCGGACGGCGATGCCCCGGGACACGCGCTCGCGCGTATAGCCAAGCCATTCCTCAAGCAGCCCCTGCGCCATGCCGACCGACATGGCGGCGAACAGGCAGGAGGTGTGGATGCCGCGCGAAATGCGGTAGACCGGCGCCCTGTTGATCTCCGACCCGGGCGGCTCGCCGGCACGCGCCAGCGCCCCGTCGAGCCGGCGATGGTCGGGAATGAAGACGTCATCGACCGCGAAGCTCTTCGAACCGGTGCCCTCCAGCCCCATCGTGTTCCAGTCGTCGATAATCTCGATGTCGGCGCGCGGTACGAGGAAGAAATGCGGTCCGTCCCGTTTATCTCCCTCGACGATGAAGCCGCCGCAGATCAGCCAGTCCGCATGGTCGATTCCGCTCGCGAAGCTGTGCCTTCCGGTGAAGCGGAACCCGCCATCGACCGGCACGGCCCTGCCGGTCGGCTCGAACGAGGCCGACATCACCGCGTTCCCGTCGCCGCCCGCGGCCTCGTCCCATACATCCGCCTGCGCCTCCGCCGGAAAACAGCCGAGCATCTGCGCATGATCGGCCATGATCGCCTGGATCCAGCCCTGCGCCCCGTCCGCCGCGGTCAGGATCTGCGCGACCTCGCACAGCACGTCCCACCCCATCTCCTCGCCGCCGAACCGGCGCGGCTGCGTCATGCGGATCAGGCCGGCTTCCCTGAACGCGGCGACCGTTTCGGCGGAAACGCAGCGGTCGTCCTCCGCTTTCGCGGCCCGTTCGCGCAGCTGCGGGGCGAGATCGCGGGCCCTCCGGAGGAGGTTTTCACGTGTGTCCGTCATAGTGCTGTCAGCGGTCATATTCTCTCTTTACCGGATAAATATGAATTTTGTTCTTGGTCAACACGAGAAAGGGGCCCAACGCGTTTAGATTTTAGTCGTATCTGAATTTATTTCCGCTCTTATTACCCGGGACTGCCTTCGGGCTCTGTCTATATTTTCTTGTCGCCGTCGTTCCTCTTCCTCTTCGGTAACAAGAGATCTCATAATTGCTCTTTCTGCGATCTGTTGGGGCTCGCAAAAGGCGTTACGCTCATTTACATAATTTGCCAAAATATCTATGTCGTTTGTGTTTGGAATCTCTTTTTTAAATGAAAGGTCAAGGAAAGACGTAAGTCCGATTCTATACAGGGGGGCAGCAAAGGCGGTAAGTGGTCTGCGTGAACGTGATATCCTGAGATCTGAAGATGTAACAGGGTTTCCATGCATAAAATTATTGCGACAGTTATTTATTTGCCAATAAATCCAGCAAGCAATGTTTCTTCGAACGGTATTTTTTCTAGATTTAGTCGTATACCTGCGGTATCCACATCGATTGTCAATCCATGAAACTTCTTCCAAAAGGGTATAAACCATTTCAAGAGAGGATCTACCTCTTGCGCCAGGATGCACAAGTGATTCGAAAGCAGAGACCCACAAACTAATAATTTGTCCAAAATCAAATATTGTCGCGTCGGGGCCGGCAGGAATTAGACATGCTTGGTTCGCGATATTTAGTGATCGGAATAACGCCACATCCTCCCAAGATGGCAATCGTTCCAAATACCGTTTTTCCCACCGAGTTAACAGGGCTGACAATAAAACTTCATCAAAATCGTTTTGGCGTAGGGTAATAGGGCCTAAATCCGGCGACGATTGTCCATGGACCGCAGAGGCTTCGTGTAAAGCATGGGTGGTTGGAGTAACGGCAACGACATACTCGTAATTTCGATCTATTATCCACGGATAAATCCAAAAATAATTTGAGAGTGTGGGCCGGTTTAATCGATTTCCGTATACGAGAGATAGTGACCAAGAATTTGGGATTGTTGAGGCAACGAGAATATCTCGGAAGCTGATTGCTGCCTCACCCGATTTCTCAATTTCATCAGGAACGACCGTTTTTCTAATGATTACGGCCGGTGTAATTTTGTTGTTGTAAACATCAGTAAAACGCCCGAGGAATTGGCCAAAGTTATGATGTTTCTCTGTCAAAATTAATATACGTGGATCATTATTGGGGACGATGGCGAAGTATCTAGATTCAATTGGTGCATCGATATTTATATTGGGCAGTACCCATACAGGAACCCAAGTCATCTTGACGGCCCAAAATGACATCGGAAACAACGGGAACGAAACGGGTATGTTATAGGTTCTATTTTTATTGGTAGTAGACTAGTCAATACGGTACATCCCCCGCGATCGACGTCCTGTGCAGATGCCTTATCCCCGGCGGCACGATGCCGCCGCAGGCGAGGTGGATGGTGCAGCGATTGTCCCAGAAGACGAGGTCGCCGACGCGCCATTTGTGGCGGTAGACGAATTCCGGTTTCTTCTGGTGGTCGAACAGCGCGTCGAGCAGCGGCTGGGCCTGTGCGTCGTCCATCCCGTCGATGCCGACGGTGAAGCGGGGAGAGACGAACAGAGCCTTGCGGCCGGTCTCGGGGTGGGTGCGCACCATCGGGTGCAGTGAATCCGGCACCTGGATCGAGTAGTACGCGTTCACGTCGCGGTCGAACTCGGCGGAGATGCCGGCGCGCGGGTTGCGGCGTCGGTCGCGCACGTGGATTGCCTTCAACCCGTCGACAAGTTTGCGCATCTCCGCCGGCAGGGCGTCATAGGCGGCGTGCATGTTGGCCCAGGCGGTATCGCCGCCCTCCTCGGCCACTTCGAGCGCGTGCAGCATTGAGCCCATGCTGGGCCGCTCGGCGTAGGTAAGGTCGGAATGCCAGTGTTCGCCCGCATAGGCCGCCGTTGCGCCCTCGTTCTTGCCGTCCACCACGCGGTTGGACAGGATCAGCACGTCGGGAAACTCGGGATGCAGAAATTCGCCCGAAACGCGCCGGACCAGGTCGCCGAAGCGGCTCGCGAACGCGACCTGTTCGCCGGGCTCCAGAGACTGGTTGCGGATCACCAGCACGAGGTGCTCGTTGAGCGCGGCGCGCAATGCGCCGATCAGCGCGTCGTCGGCGCCGCTGACGTCCACGCCCGTCACCTCCGCGCCGAGCGGCGCGTCGAGCTTTTCGATTTTCATCGCCATGCCGAAATTACGGATTATTCGAAGCGGAGCGTCAACGCCTAATCCGAATTCTCTTCCGCGAACGGCTCGCCCGCGAGATGCAGCACCACCTGCCGTTCGGTCGGACGGCGGCGGTGTTCGCAGAGATAGATCGCCTGCCACGTGCCGAGCAGCATTCGCGCATCCGCCACCGGAACGCTGAGAGTGGTGTCGGTCAAGGCGGCGCGGATATGGGCCGGCATGTCGTCCGGCCCTTCGGACTGGTGGCGATAGAGCGCGGCGTCCTCTGGCGCGAGGCGGGCGAAGAAGGATTCGAGATCGCGCAGCACGTCCGGATCGGCGTTTTCCTGAATTGTCAGGGACGCCGACGTGTGACGGATGAAGAGCGTCAGCATCCCGGTCCGCATGGCTGAATTCTCCACCCAGCGGGCGACCGGCGCGGTGATGTCGTGCAGCCCCTGCGCCGGCGCGCGGAAGGTCAACGTGTGTTGCAGGTGCGGCATGTCAGATTCCTTTCGTCCAGCCGGCGATCAGGTCGGCGAGCGTCTCCCGGTTTTCAGGCTGGCCGATCAGGAAATGGGTCGCGCCCTTTATACGGTGAAGCGCCTGCCGGTCGCCCAGCGCTTCGGTCCACATCGCGGTGTCGCTCGGCAGCACGTTCGTATCGGCGGTGAATTCGACGTTGAGCACGGGCACCGTTGTCCGCGCGATACAGTCCGGCCCGTGCGCGCGGCTCTCCGCCGACCACTGGCTGAGCCACGAGGTCAGCGTGGTAAAGCAGGCGACATCCTTGGGACTGGCGTTCAGCTTTCGCGGGTCTCCCCAAACCATGCCGGGCGCCCGGTCGTTGGGGTCGAGCGACAGGTCGAGAAAGCGCGGGTCGGCGACGGTGCGGTGCACCAGGAACGCCTCGTCGCGGGGCCCGTCGGGTATGGCGCGGATCTCCGCGAGACGCTTCTTCGTCCATGCGGTGATGCGTTCGGACCGTGCTGTCTGTGCGGCACGGATACGGGCGACGAACCCGGGCGAAAAGGGCGGGCCGTTGTCGGGATTGAAGATATCGAGCGCAGGGTCGCGCGACAGCGGGTCGCGCTCGTCCGTTACCGAGGCGTCGAGCCATCTGGGCAGGATAATGCCGCGTCCGGGATGCGCGCCGAACAGCGCGATGCCGTCGGCGGGGGGCAGGTCTTCGGGCGCGAGCCGAACCGGGTCGCCCGCCGGCGTGTCTGCGACGGTCAGGTTTTCGGCTTCGGCCTGATAGAAGGCGACGGTCGAAGCGCCGCCCGAATTGCCAAGCAGGACGATTTTCTCATGGCCTTCCGCGCGCAGGAATTTCACCGCCGCGCCGACATCGGAAATCAGGAACTCGAAGATGACCTGCGAGTCGTTCCCGACATAGCGCGTGTTGAGCGCCATCAGCGTCACGCCGCGCCGGGGAAGGGGCCCCATCAGGTAATGGCCCATGAAATCGCTGGTCGGGTGAACGACGATGGCGGCGATGCCGCGGGTTTCGGCGCGGCGCAGCGCGGCGTGAACCGGCGGCCCGTTGCGCCCCTCCGCCGTGCCGCGCAGCTCTATCAGTTCGGGGGCGTTCATCCGGCCGGGATCAGTTTCCGGAATGCTCTTCCAGCCACTTTTTCAGGTGTTCCGGCGCGCGGTCGGCGTAGGCCCGGGTTTCCTCCGGGGTCGCCATCGAACAGGTGATTTCGAGCCGGAGATTGTTCGGATCGAAGAAATAGATCGAGCGGATGAAGCCGTGATCGGTCGGGCCGACCACGGCGACGCCGTTGGCCTCGAGCCGCTCCTTGAACGCCAGGACCTGATCGTATTCGGCGACCTCGAACGCGAAATGGTTCACCCATTTCGGGTTTTCGGGGTTCGGCACGTAGCCCTTGTCGTCCCTGAGATCGAAGAACGCGATGCAGGACCCGTCGGCCATGCGGAAAAACAGATGCATGTAGGGCGCGAATTCCTTGGTCGACGGCACATAGTCTAGCTCAATGGTGTGCACCAGCGGCAGGCCGAGAATGTCCTCGTAGAAATGCCGCGTTTCCTCAGCGTCGCGGCAGTGCCAGGCGAAATGGTTGAGCTTCGTGATAGGCGGCGGCGCATCGGAACGGGCGATGCCGTCGGGTACGGTCTTGATGTCATCGGGCATGGCGGCCTCCTCAAGGCGGCGTGTAGCGCACGATCTTCTGGTCGATGGCGCCGAAGATCGACGCGCCCGCCGCATCCTTCATCTCGATGGTAACCCGGTCGCCGAATTTCATGAACGGCGTTTTCGGTCCGCCCTGTTCGATGGTCTCGATGGTGCGCACTTCTGCGATACAGCCCGAGCCCCGCGCGCGGTCGCGGTTCGATACCGTGCCCGAGCCGACGATGGTGCCCGCGCCGAGACGGCGGGTCCGCGCTGCGTGGGCGATGAGCTGTCCGAAATCGAAATACATGTCGGCGCCGGAATCCATGTCGCCCAGCCGCTCGCCATTGACGGCGACGTCGACCGGGCCGTGCATCTTGCGCCCGTCCCATGCGTCGCCCAGCGCGTCCGGCGTAGCCGCGACCGGCGAGAACGATGTTGCGGGCTTCGACTGGAAGAAGCCGAATCCCTTCGCCAGTTCGGTCGGGATCAGGTTGCGCAGCGATACGTCGTTGGCCAGCAGCACGAGTTTGATGTGCGCCGCGGCGTCGTCGGCGGAGACGCCCATCGGCACGTCGTCGGTGATCACCGCGATTTCGGCTTCGAGATCGATGCCCCAGTCTTCGTCGATTGCCTCGATGTCGTCGCGCGCGCCAAGCAGCGAATCAGAGCCGCCCTGATACATCAGCGCGTCGGTCAGGAAGCTCTCCGGCAGCTCCGCCCCGCGCGCCTTCCGCACCAGCTCCATGTGGTTCAGATAGACGCTGCCGTCGGCCCACTGATAGGCGCGGGGAAGCGGCGCCGCGCACGCCAGGGAATCGAAATCGGCCGCATCCGCCGCCGTGCCCGCACTAAGCGCCATCGCCCGTTCGGCCAGCCGGGGCGCGATCTCGCCCCAGTCGTCGAGCGCGGCCTGCAGCGTCGGCGCAATATCCACGGCAGGCGCCATGCGGGAAAGGTCGTCGCTGACGACCACGAGACGGCCGTCGCGGCCATGCTTGAGAGAGGCGAGTTTCATGGGTGCATCCTATGAAGGCGGTGGAAACCGGTCAAATGGGCCATGGCGGAAAGGTTCCTCTTTTGATTTTGTGGTCCATATTCCGTATGAAACCCCATTCCAGCTCTCGGGAGACATTCGCGTCGATGGACGACCTCGCCAGCGCTTTCTCGCATGCGATCAAGCTTGTTGCGACCGCCGATCCCGCCGTTCTGGAGATCGTCGTGCTGTCGTTGCAGGTCACGCTGTCTGCTGTCGCGATCGCCTGTCTGATCGGGTTGCCGCTTGGTGCGCTGGTAGCGGTCAAGGCATTCCCGGGCAGGTCGGCGGCAATCGTTGCCATCAATGCGCTGATGGGGCTGCCGCCCGTCGTCGTCGGGCTGTTCGTGTATCTGATGCTGTCCAATGCCGGCCCTCTCGGCGTGCTCCAACTGCTCTATACGCCGACCGCCATGATCGTCGCCCAGACGATTCTGGTGACGCCTATCGTCGCCGGGCTCGCACGCCAGGTCATTGCCGACCTTCATGCCGAATATGACGAGCAGCTCCGTTCCATGGGGGTAACGGCGACCGGCGCGATTCCAACGCTGCTGTGGGACGGGAGGCACGCGCTGGCGACCGTGGCCCTGGCGGGATTCGGCCGGGCTGTGGCCGAGGTCGGGGCTGTGCTGATCGTCGGCGGCAACATCGATCATGTCACGCGCGTGATGACGACCGCCATCGCGCTTGAAACCTCCCGCGGCAACCTGTCGCTGGCGCTCGGGCTGGGTATCGTCCTGCTGCTGATGTCGGTGCTGGTAAACGCCGCGGTGATGGGGCTGCGCGCGACGTCCGGACGCATCGCTCATGTCTGATGCCGGAATACAGCCGTCGCTGATGCCGATCCGGCTCAAGGATGTGGCCTATTCCGTCGATGGCAAGAGGCTGATCGACGGGCTGTCGTTCGAGATGTTCGACGGAACCCGGACCGTCATCATGGGCCCGAACGGCGCCGGCAAGAGTCTCACGCTGCGTCTGTTGCAGGGGCTCATCGCGCCGGACAGAGGGGCCATCACCTGGGGAGACCCGCCACGGCGGGAGGCGGGCCGGCATTCGGTCGCGCTGGTATTGCAGCGCCCGGTCCTGCTGAGAAGGTCGGTCGCCGCCAACCTGAAACACGCGGCGGCGGTGTACGGTCTCAGAGGCGACAGAAAATCGGAACGGGTGGAGCGGCTGCTGCACATCGGCGGGCTGGAGCATCTGCGCCGACAGCCGGCCCGCGTTCTGTCCGGCGGCGAGCAACAGCGCCTCTCCCTGGTGCGCGCGCTGGCCGGCAATCCGCGCGTTCTGCTGCTGGACGAGCCGACCGCCAATCTCGATCCGGCTTCGACGCTTGCCATCGAGAAGCTCGTCAATGATGCGCACGATGGCGGCGCCAAGATCGTGTTCGTAACGCACGATCGCGATCAGGCGGCACGGCTTGCCGACGATGTCGTCTTCATGCAGGGCGGTCGAGCGGTCGAGACCGGGGCGGCCGGAACCTTTTTTGCGGGCCCGTCGAGCGAAGCGGCGCGGGCCTATCTCGACGGAAAGCTCTACGTGGAACAGGGCGGATAAGGAATGCGCCTGACGACGGTTCTGTCTGCTGTCTTCCTGTGGGTCTTCGGTCCAGACGCTCGCTCGGCGGAGCCCTTCATCGTCCTGCAGTCGACGACCTCTACCCAGAACTCCGGGCTGTATGGCCACCTTCTTCCGAAATTCCGCAGGAAGACCGGTATCGAGGTCCGCGTTGTTGCCGTAGGCACGGGGCAGGCGATCAATAATGCGCGCAACGGCGATGGCGATGTCCTGCTGGTTCACGCCAGACAGGAGGAGGAAAAGTTTGTCGCCGACGGGTACGGGGTGAAGCGGTTCGACCTGATGTACAATGATTTCGTCATTGTCGGGCCGCGGAGCGACCCTGCTGGCGTTGCGGGAGAAAAGGATGCCGTCAGGGCATTAACCGCCATAGCCGAAAAGCGGGCGATGTTCGCGTCTCGAGGCGACGATTCCGGCACCCATAAACAGGAACGGTCGCTGTGGCGCGAGGCCGGGATCGATCCCGGCCGCTGGAGCGGTAAATGGTATCGCGAGACCGGTTCCGGCATGGGAACGACGCTCAACGCGGCGATCGGCATGGGCGCATACGTGCTGACCGACCGCGCGACGTGGTTGAATTTCGGAAACCGGCAGCGGCATCGAGTCCTGGTCGAAGGCGATCGGCGGCTGTTCAATCAGTACGGCGTGACGCTGGTCGACCCGGCAAAGCACCCGCGTGTCAAAGCGGTCTTCGGTCAGCGCTTTATCGACTGGCTGCTGTCGCAGGAAGGACAATCCGCCATCGCGGCCTATCGGGTGGGAGGGCAGCAGCTTTTCTTTCCCAACGCAAATCAGGCGGTGCGCTAGACCGGACCACCCGGTCGTCGACTGTCGGAGAATTTTACAGTTTCGCGAGACCGGGCGGTCGGACGCCTTTTAACCATTTGAGTATTAGGCATTTTACTATTGTGGCACGAAAATTGCTGCTGATTGAAATGTCGTCTTCGATGTGAAAACGGGTCATCCGTCATGTTCCGGCAATGCGTCAAACTTGCTGCTTGCGGTTTCGGCCTTTTTCTCGCGGTTGCGTCGCCGTCGGCGGAGGCGCTCGTCATCGGCAGCGGGGATTTTCCCGGAAACCGGTTTCCTTTCGGCTCGACCGCCGGCGCGCGCTATCAGCAGGTCTATGCGGCATCGGAGTTTTCTGGTCCGGTTGCCATTACGGGCATCAGCTTTTTCGCCCAGACAGATGTAACGAACCTGTCGCGGACCTATACCGGCGGGACCTATACGCTGCGTTTTTCCACCACGCCGCTCGGCGTGAACACGATCAATGAAACCACGAATTTCGATGCCAATTTGGGATCGGACAATCAGCTGTTCGCCTCGGTGACGCTGACCGGCACTATCGATGAAGTCCTGAGCTTTTCCGGGATCGCCTTCGATTACGATCCCGGCCTGGGCGATCTTCTCCTCGATATCCAGGTCGCGGGCGCGACGGCCGATAGCGGCGCCCTGTTTCTCGAGGACCGGACCACGGCAGTCATGAGCAAGGCGCACGATTTCGGCGGCGGGTTCGATAACAGGGGGCTGGTCACCGAATTTACGTTTGGCGAGAGCGTGGCGGTGGCGGAACCGTCCATCGCTCTGCTGGTCGCGCTGGGGTTCGCGGGAATAATCCTGCGCCGTCGTTCCTAAGCCAGATATTTCCTGAAAAATCGGGTCAAGGGCTCGAACGAGGTCGGCGAATAGCGGTTTTTCTGCGGGATATCGACCAGCTCGATCTCGCCGCCCGCCTGCCGGTAATTGTGGCAGAAGCGTTCCGGTTCGTTCATGTCGACCGGCGAGTCCGGGTCACGATAATCGTGTACGGGGTCGGGCCGGCCCTGCACCCACATGGCGGGCGGCAACGCGACTTTTTCTCCACGCTCCAGCGCCAGCATCGGGTTGCCCTCGGTCATGTTTTCGTCGGTGACCCAGTACCGGTCGTGGCTTTCCGGAATGTCGTCGACCCAGTCCGAAGGACCGGGCACTTCGCCGGCGCGTGTGCGTAGCGCGTTGCGGTAGCGGGACAGCGGGTTGATCACGGGCCACGCCATGCCGACGCACACCACCGTCGCGTCGACATCCGGCGCGCCGTCCACCGGGATCGATGCGTAGCGGTCGTCATCCGGGCGCATCGCCGCCAGCATGGCCAGATGGCCGCCGCTCGACTGGCCGCACAGGCCGAATCGCTTGCCGTCGAGATCGAAATCGGCGGACCGGCTCTTGAGGAACCGGATCGCATAGTTGATGTCGATCAGCGATGTCGGATAGCCGTCGTCTGCGTGACGAAAATCGAGCGCGGCTGCGGCGATACCCGCTTCGGCGAACGCTTCATCCCGTTCTCGGCAGCTTTCGAGATCGTTCTTGGTCCATGCCCCGCCATGAAGATCGAGGACGATGGGAAACGGCCCGGTTCCTGTGGGCCGGAAAATCCTCATTTTCAGCACGCGGTCACCATGACGCAAATAGTCGACGTCTTCGGTCATGACATTCAGAGCGGTCGCCATGTGCGGTTCTCCTCGACGTGAACTGGACGGAGCGGCCGATGTTCGGCACGCATGATCTGCCCGGATGCGGAAGTCTATGGGGAGGTCCGCATGCTGTCCATTGACCATTGTGCTGTCATGGTTATCGCAAAAACTTCACGGTTTTGTGAAAATTACGGTTGGGATAAGCTGTCCCGCAAGCGCTCCGAAAACGGAGTGCGTTACTCGGAGGTTTTGAATCATGCAGAAGATTTCTGGAATTCTCGCGGGCGCCGCTGTGGCCGCGCTGGTTACCGCGGGCGGTGCGGCGTTCGCGGCGCCGAAGACGATCAACCTGACGATTGCCGACGGCTATCCGCCGAAGGCGCTGCAGGTGAAAACGCTGATCAGCTATTTCATTCCTGAAGTAAACAAGCGGCTTGCCAAGAAGGGCGAATACAAGATCCGCTGGAACCAGGCCTTCGCCGGACAGATCGTCAAGGTCCGCCATGTCATGACCGGGATGCAGAAGGGGCTCGCCGATATCGGCGTGGTGACGAGCGTGTTCCATCAGGACAAGGTGCCGATGCAGGCCGTCGCCTATGTCACGCCGTTCGTGACGTCCGATCCGCTGCTGCTGTCGCGTGCGGTGGACGAGCTGACGGACCAGTTTCCCGAGATGCAGAACGCCTGGAAGAAATACAATCAGGTTGTGCTGACCAGCTTCTCCGTCATTGATTCCTATCAGATGTTCTTCCGCGACAAGGTCACGAAGATCGAGGACTTCAAGGGCATGAAGATCGCGGGCGCGGGCATCAACATGCGCTATCTGACCAACACCGGCGCGACCCCCGTGATCGGGTCGATGGTCCATTACTACAACAAGCTGAAAACCGGCGCGATCGACGGCTCGATGCTGTGGACCGACGCTGCCGTGGCGTTCAAGCTGGTCGAAGGCGCCAAGTACATGTGGAAGGCCGATCTCGGCACCGCCAACTCCAAGGCGCTGACCATGAATCTGGACTCCTACAACCGCATGCCCAAGGCGGTCCGCGATATCATCCACGAAGTCTCCCGCGACTATCGCGACTACACGGCGAAGGCCGCGATGAGCGATGCGAAAAAGGCCTATGCGAACTTCAAGAAGAAGGGCGGCGAGGTCATCCAGGTCTCCGATGCCGACCGTGCGAAGTGGGCGAACAACATGCCGAATATCGCCAAGGACTGGGCAGCGGACCTGGACAAGAAGGGGCTGCCGGGCACCAAGCTCCTGCAGGCCTATATGGACAAGATGCGGGCGGCCAAGCAGCCGATCCTGCGTCAGTGGGACAAGGAATAATCTTTCTTGTCCGAACCAGGTAAGTCAGAGGACAGGGCGGGGCGCCGGGAAGGCGCCCCGCTTCGCCTGTTCGGCGGGGTCGTCAGCGGCATGAACGCCGCGGGCTCCTGCTGGATCGTCGTGCTCATGATCCTGATCAATGTCGAGGCGATCGGAAGGTCGGCCTTCAACTCGCCGATCATCGGCGTCATCGAGATGATCGAGATTTCGATCATCGGCATCGTTTTCATGCAGCTTGCGGATTCGCTCAGGCGCAGCGTCCTGACGCGGTCCGACGGGCTGTTCAACCAGGTCATGCTGCGCCGGCCCGCCATTGCGCATGTCATGGGGATCGTCACCCAGATTCTGGGCGCGGCCTTCATGATCATTATCCTGCTTGGCAGCATCCCCTATCTCGGGGAGTCCTGGAAAAAGAATTACTATATCGGCGTCGAAGGCATGTTCACGGCGCCCGTCTGGCCTATCGCGCTGATCATCGTGGTCGGGGTGTTCGTAACCATGGTCCAGTTTCTCGTGCTGCTGGCCGGCCATGTCCGGGCCATGCGCGCGCCGCATTCGCCCGACAGCGGAAGCGAGGCGTCATGATCGGCGTCGAGGTCGGAATCGCGTCGGTTCTCCTGATCCTTGTCCTGATCTATACGGGCATTCATGTCGCGGTGGCGCTGGGGCTGGTTTCCTTCATCGGGGTCTGGATCTATCGCGGCAACATCGATGTGGCGATCAGCCTGCTGACGGCGGCGACCCATGACACGATCGCGCACGAGGTCTTCGCGAACGTACCGCTGTTCGCACTGATGGGGATCGTTTCCAGCGAAATCGGTCTCGGCGCCGACGTCTACAAGGTGGCGGACCAGATGTTCCGCCGGGTGCGCGCCGGCCTGGGCATGGCGACGGTCGCGGCAAACGCGCTGTTTGCCTCCATAACCGGGTCTTCGATCGCATCGGCGTCCGTGTTTACCCGGATCGCCGTCCCCGAAATGCGCCGGTTCGGCTATTCGCGGCCGTTTTCGGTCGGCGTCGTGGCGGGTAGTTCCGTCCTCGGCATGCTGATTCCGCCGTCGGCGATGCTGATCATCTTCGCCATCGTCGCCGAACGGTCCGTGGGAGACATGTTCATCGCCGGTTTTATTCCCGGCGTCCTGCTGGCGACAGCCTTCATCCTCGGCATCCTTGTGATGTCCTATGTCAGGCCGTCCTTTATCGGCGAATCGCTCACGCGCTCCGAAGAAGAAGCGCCGCCCGAAATGAGCACACGGGAAATTGTCATGCTTCTGCTGCCGGTCGCGGGGTTGGTCGTCGTCGTGCTGGGAGGCATCTATTCGGGCTGGTTCTCGCCGGAGGAAGCCGGCGCCGCCGGATCCGCCGGCGCGCTCGCCATCGGACTGGCCAAGCGGCGCCTGACCTGGCGGGGGTTGTGGCGCGTGCTGGTTGAAACCGGCCACATCACGGCCGCGATCCTGTTCCTGATCATCTCGGCCTCGATGTACAGCCGCATGCTTGGAGTGGCAGCGCTTCCGACCTTGTTCAGCGAATGGCTGACGAGCATGGATCTGGGGCTGACCGGGTTGATGGTGATCTACGTCATCCTGATGGTAGCGCTCGGCACCATCATCGAGACCGCGTCGATCATCCTGATCGTGGTGCCTCTGTTCCTGGGGTCGGTGGAAGCGCTGGGCGGCGATATCGTCTGGTTCGGGATCGTCACCGTGATCGGCGCGGAGATCGGTCTTCTGACCCCACCCTTGGGGATATCCTGTTTCACCATCAAGAGTACGATCCGGGATCCTTCGATTACGCTCAGGCATATCTTTACCGGCGCGTTCCCGTTTGCGGTGATCATGCTGCTGGTGCTGATCCTGATCATCGCCTTTCCCTGGCTCAGCCTTGCGCTGCTATAGCGAAAGCGCCAGAATTTCGGCCACTAAAAGGAGGCGCTTATGATCAAGATGAAGGGGCTGACCCATTTCACCATTCCGGTGAAGGACCTGGAGGCATCCAAGGATTTCTACATCAATACGCTCGGGTTCGATTTCGTGCGCGAGAACCCGCATATGGTTTTCTGCAAGAACGAGAGCGATTATTTCGTGCTGACATACTCGGAAAACCCGGTGGATCCCAACCCTGGCGACAGCCACGACATTCATACGGCGTTCTACGTGGACTCGGACGAATATGACCGCGCGCTGGAATACCTGGAAGAAAAGGGCATCCGGGTTTTCAAGTCGGAAGAACGGCACGGCGACGCCACCTTTACCGGCCGGAGCGCCTATTTTCACGATCCGGACCGCAACGTGATCGAACTGCTGGATTCCGATAAGGGAAACCATCACGAGGGTTAAGGCGTTTTCAAGCGGGCCGGTGCGATTCCGCTAAAGCGGATCATGCCCTGGCAGCTTCCTTCAGTTCCGCCCGGTCCCCAGAAACAGGGTCCGGATGAATTCGCGATACAGCAGGACCTGCTTGGGCAGGATTTCCTTCTCGCCGACTGCCTTGGCGAGGATGATGCTGCCATCCGCTACCGCCGAAAGCATGTCTGCAACGTCGTCGAGGTCGACATTGATGCGTGGCGGATACCGTTGGGCAATCAGGTCGAGCCGTTCGCGGAACCGTTTGCGCCAGTTGAGAACGGCGGTTGCGTTGAGATCACGGACTTTCCGGTCGAACAGCCGGTCCTGATAACAGTATGCAGCGACGAGGCAGCCGGGATGCCCTGCTGGCAGGTCTGCCATCATTTCCGACAGCAGTTTCAGCCAGATCAGAAAGGCGTGAAGCGGATCCTCGTGAAGCTCGTCCGCCCGTTTGAAAAGGTCGTCGAACAGCTCGTCTTCGCGCTCAATGTAGCGCTCCAGAAGACCCTGGGCGAGTTCGCTCTTGTCCCTGAAATGATAGAAAAACCCGCTCTTGGTTATGCTGACGGCGGAGATCAGTTCGTCAATGGACGTACCGGCGAATCCCTTCTCCAGGACGCCGGTTTCGGCTGCATCCAGAATCTGATCCCTTGTATCCGTTCGTCGCTGCGTCTGGCCGGCCATGGGGAATATCCTTACCGCGTTGCGGAACTGTACCAAAGGTACAGTTGACCGTCATGGGCGTCTGGACCGCCCTCCGGAATCGATCCGTATAAAGTATCCAAGTGGCTGAATTCACTTGTTTTCCAGTGAATTCTCCAAGGTGGACCACAAGTTGGCTATTTTGTTTGCGGGGTCTGCGGCATGACTATGTCCGTACTGCAACTGATGGAGACCGACAATGGCAGCGGGAAAACACAGACAGGCGTTGCCGCAGATGAACGGCAAGCTTTTTTTGACCGATAGCGGGATGGAAACCTTCCTGGTTTTTCAGCAGGGCGTAGACCTGCCCGAATTTGCCGCCTTTCCCTTGATGGATACAGCGGAAGGGCGGGCGCATATCGACAGATATATGCGGCGTCATGTCGAAATTGCTACCGGGGCCGGTCTCGGGTTTGTCATGGAAACGCCGACCTGGCGGGCGAATCGCGACTGGGGGGCAAAGCTCGGTTACGACGCCGATGCTCTGGATCGCGTCAATCGAGATTGCGTCGCTTTTCTGAACGACTTGCGTGACGAGCTGGAGACCGCCAGTTCGCCGATGGTCGTCAGCGGCAATATCGGCCCCCGCGGCGACGGCTACAGCCCCGAGATGCTGATGCAGCCCGATCAGGCCGCAGACTATCACGCCGCCCAGATTGCTTCTTTCGAGGCGGCGGGCGCGGATGTGGTGACGACCCTCACCATGACCCACGCCGGCGAGGCCATCGGTATCGCCAGGGCGGCGCAGAACGCCGGCATGCCCGTCGTGATGTCGTTTACAACCGAGATCGACGGACGGCTGCCGAGCGGACAGGCGCTTCGTGAAGCGATCGAGGAAGTCGACGCGGCGACCGGCAACGGTCCGGTCTATTACATGATTAACTGCGCCCACCCGACGCATTTCGATACGGTGCTGGACGGCGGATCATGGATGGATCGGATACGCGGGCTGCGCGCCAATGCTTCGACCAAGAGCCACGAAGAGCTGGACAATTCCACCGAGCTCGACGATGGCAATCCGGCAGAACTCGGCGGGCAGTATCGCGCGTTGCTCGATCGCCTGCCGAATCTTGCGGTTCTCGGCGGGTGCTGCGGGACCGATCATCGTCACGTGGAACAGATTTGCATCGCCTGCAAGGAAGCGGCCTGACACAGGCCTGGCGCTGGCAAAGAAAAACCCCCGGGCCGAAGCCCGGGGGGGGGGGTGTCTTTCGACCTGTGAGTAAGCTCAGCTCTTGCAGTCGAGCTTCTTGGCCTGGGTGTTGTGGCCATAATAGTGGAACGAGCAGGTCATGCCTTCCTTGATGGCGCCGCGCTTGGCCTTCTTGCCGTCGATCATGACTTCGGTCTGGCTGCCGGACACGTTCGCCCGGTTTTTCTTGCCGCTGACATCGATGGTGATCTGGCGGCCTTTCCGCTGAATCCGCACGACCTTGCCGGTATCGACGACGATCGGCAGTTCGACCTTCTCGACGGGACCCTTGAACTTGAACATTTCCTGCAGGGCCGCCATCTTGGCGGTCGGGGTCTTCGACAGATCCTTCAGGATCTTTTCGATCTCGTCACCCGATACGTACTCGATATCGCGTTTGATCCGCTTGGCGTCGGCCAGGAACTTGGGATCCTTGGTCATCGCCGCGAACGCCTTTTTCATCGCGGCAACACGCGCCTTCGGCACTTCCGCCGCCATGGCGAACGGACGACCGAATACCGGCGGGATCACCGTCAGCTGGAAGTAAAGCTTTGCATCTTCCAGAGTGACGCCCTTGGCGAGCTGGTCCTTGGTCAGGACGTCGCTCAGCAGCGGCACGCCGAGCTTGCTCATCTGCGGGTCGGGGTGAAGCGAAATCTGGACCAGCGGGACGATGCTGCCGTCATTGAGCATGTGCTTGGCCTGCTCGTTGAACGAGGCCCAGCTCTGGCAAACGCCGTCGAGCTCGCCGCGGCCGATCGCCAGGTGAATCTGCGGCGTAGCCGGATAGCCACGGATCAGCTTCATGTTGGCGCCCATCGTGTTGCGCAGAAGCGCCGGCCAGAATTCTGTGGAGTTCGGGCCGGTGCCGCCGAAGGTCAGCTGCTTGCCGAACAGGCCGCTGAACGAGGTAACCCCGGTGCGTTTGGCGACTGCGCAGACGCCCGCTTCCTTGGCGAGGCTGCCCAGCCAGTTGAGTTCCGCCGCCTTGAATTTCGGACCCTTCTGGCCCATCAGCTGGACCAGCGGAACCGAGCGTTGCAGCCCGGCGACGACCGAACCGTCTTTCGGCGCGGCATTGAACACGAAGTTCGCACCGATGATGCCGCCGGCGCCCGTCATGTTCTGTACGATCATGGTCGGGTTGCCCGGAATATGGTTGCCGATATGACGCGCGACGAGACGCGCGTAGACGTCGTAGCCGCCGCCGGCACCGGAGCCGACAATCATTTTCAGGCGCTTGCCCTTGTAAAAATCCTCAACCTCGTCGGCGGAAGCGGACGGCGCCGCGATCCCGAGCCCGACGGCTACGGCCAGCGCCGCAGCGGAAAATTGTTTCAGTGATCCCATAAAAATACCTCCTGTTAAGGGCGGGCGACAAACGCATGCCTGCCCGTGGCCCGGAGATTAGCAATGCAAAGCCGCCGGGCCAATGGCGAATTTGTGGCGGAATTCAGGCAAATTTTTCGTATTACCCGTTCTTTCCGAGGGCCTTGAGGTCCTTCAGGACCGGCATGTCCTCGATATCCCGGGCGGTGAGGCGGCTCCAGTCGATGCCGTCGGGCGCGGGGAAGGGAAGGGCGATTTCGAATGCGGCCTCGGGTGTTGCGATGGCCGACAGCGGCAGGTCGGTCGGATCGGCGGGGAAATCGTCCACCACCATGATGTCGTGAACGGTCGTCGCCACCGGGACGGCGCGGTGGCCGAGTTCGCGCAGGATGGCGAATTCGATATCGCTGTAGCCTTCGCCCTTGCCGCATCTCTTACCGGTCCGCGTAACGGCGACCGAACCTGTCACGATGGCGTCGACCTGCGGCATGTCCTCAAGCGGAATTAGCTCGCCCCATCTTTCCGAGGTAGAGAGCGCCGCCGCCTCGGCGAACTTGTCGGGCGGGATGCGCGCGGGATCGAATTTGCGGAAACCGGCCTTGAGGCGCGGCGTCGGCATAAAATAGGTAATGCCCCGCCGGAGCGCCTCAATGCGGACCGGCTTCTGCGGTGAATCCGGGTTGATTTTGAGGAATTTGGCGTCCCGCCAAGGTGCAAGCGTGAAAAGATGCCTCGCGGCGGCTTCCGCGCCCTTGTAGTTGGGAATCCGGCCCCGCACCGGAAACGGAAAGCGCGCCAGCCGGTGCTCGGTCAGCGCCTGCCAGATGGTTTCGCGGGCGTCGGCCTTGGCGTTGAAGCTCCGGCCGGAGAAATCCTCTGTCGGGGCCGGAGCCATCAGCCGGTCTTGCCGGACACCATCAGGGCGAACCCGTAAGACAGCGCGATCTCCTTCAGCCGGTCGAAACGCCCGGACGCGCCGCCATGGCCCGCTTCCATGTTGATCCAGCACAGAATGTGGGTGTCGGCCGTGTTGTGATGACGCAGCTTCGCCGCCCATTTCGCCGGTTCCCAGTAGGTAACGCGCGGGTCGGTCAGCCCGCCCGTCGCCAGCACGTTGGGGTAGGGGCGGTCGGCGATGTTGGTGTAGGGGCAGTAATCGACCATATCGTTGAATGCGTCCTCGTCGCGGATCGGGTCGCCCCATTCGACCCATTCGGGCGGTGTGAGCGGCAGCGTCTCGTCCGACATGGTGTTGATCACATCGACGAAGGGAACCTCGGCGAGCAAGGCGCGGAACAGATCGGGCCGCATGTTGGCAACCGCTCCCATCAGCATGCCGCCCGCGGAGCGTCCCTGCGCGACAATGGCTCCTGCCGAGGTGAAGTTTTTGGCGATGAGCGTTTCCGCCGAGGCGATGAAATCGAGGAACGTGTTCTTCTTGTTCTTCAGCTTGCCGTCGAGATACCAGCCGCGGCCGCGCTCGGTGCCGCCCCTGATATGGGCGATGACGTAGACGAACCCGCGGTCGACCAGGCTGTATACGTGCGGCGAAAAGGAAGCCGGCATGGAGATGCCGTAGGAACCGTAGCCGTAGAGAAATGCCGGTGCCGAGCCGTCGAGGGCGGTGTCCCGGGCGTGCAGGACGGTTACCGGCACATCCGCGCCGTCGTGGCTCTTGGCGAAAAGCCGGCGGCAGACATAGCGGGAAGGGTCGTGCCCCGACGGAATTTCCTGTTCCTTGCGCAGGGTGCGTTGGCGGGTCGCCATGTCGTAGTCGTATACGCGCTGCGGCGTCGTGGGCGAAGAATAGGCGAAGCGGAGCGTCTCGGTCGCGAATTCGTAGCCCGGCATCAGCGACAGGTCGTAGGCTTCCTCGTCGAAATCGATGGCGTGCTCGTCGCCGGTCGCGAACGCGCGGATCACGATGCGGGGCAGGGCGTTTTCGCGCTCCAGCCGCACCAGATACTCCTCGAACACCAGCATGGAGCGGATCAGGCATCCTTCCCTGTGGGGTACGATTTCCGTCCAGTTTTCCGGTGACGGGTCTTCGACGGGCGCTTCGACGATCCTGAAATCGACGGCGCCGCCGGCATTGGTCCGGATCAGGAACCGGTCGCCGCGGTCGCTGAAATCGCAGGTGACGCCGGTTTCCTTTTTCCAAAGAACCCGTGGCGGCGTTTCGGGGGCTGCGGCGTCGATCGCGTGGACCTGGGACGTATCCGAGTGATCATGGGCGTCGATCAGGATGAAACGGCCGCTTTCGGTCTTGCCGGTGCTGACGTAGAAGGCCGGATCGCTTTCGTCGTGCATGACGACGTCCGATGCCGGATCGGCGCCGATCGCATGACGCATGATGCGGCAGGGGCGATGGTTCTCGTCCAGAACGGTATAGAAAAGCGTACCGGAATCGGATGAGAACGAAACGTCGCCGAGCGCATCCGCCAGACGTTCCTGCAGGGTCTCCCCGGTTTCCAGATTCCGGATCTCGATCGTGCAGTATTCCGAGCCGTTGCGGTCGATGGCGGCGGCCAGCAGCCGGTGGTCGGGCGAGTGTTCCGCGCTGTGGACGGAAAAGAATTTCTCGCCTTCCGCCTCTGCGTTGCCGTCGATCAGAACCTGCTCGCCCGTATCGCCGCAGCGTGGCCGACGGCAGAAGAGGGGGTATTGCCTGCCGGTTTCGAACCGCCGGTAATATTCCCAGTGGCCATCGGGGGCGGGCACGGTGGAATCGTCTTCCTTGATCCGCCCCTTGAGTTCTTCAAACAGGGTTTCTCGGAGCTTCTCAATCGGCGCCAGGACATGATCCGTCCAGGCGTTTTCGGCTTCGAGGTGGGCTCGAATATCGGCATCGAGCGCTTCCGGCTCGCGCATCACGCGTTGCCAATCCTCGTCTTTCAGCCAGGCGTACGAGTCCGTCAGCGTTCGGCCGAACCGATCTTCCGTCTTTTCGTGCCGTTTGGCGATAGGTGGGGATTTTTTGATCATCAGCTTGATCCGTTTAACGCAATGCGGCGCATCTATAGCGATGGCCCTGATAATCAGGCAAGCCCAGCCTTACCGGACAATTGCCAAAATTTTTTTGTCAGCCAGTGATCCGTTCTTTTCTTCGCAACTTAGAAAGAAATGTGTACGTCGAACGCGGCGCAGAAACGAGCAATCTTTTACACAGGAGACATCAAATGATTGGTATGAAATCGATAGCGCGGGTCGCCGCGGTAACCGCAGCGCTTTTCCTCTCGGCGACTGGCGTCCGGGCAATGGACAAGGACATCGTCGACACCGCCGTCGCGGCGGGATCGTTCAACACTCTCGTAACAGCCGTGAAAGCGGCGGGTCTGGTCGAAACATTGAAGGGAAAGGGTCCGTTCACGGTATTCGCTCCGACCGACGAGGCATTCGGCAAGCTACCCAAGGGCACGCTGGAGAGTCTGCTGAAGCCCGAAAACAAGGATAAGCTTGCGGCGATTCTGACCTACCATGTGCTCTCTGGCATGGTGATGGCGTCTGACATCGCCGGAAAGAAGATGAAGGTGCCGACCGTGCAGGGCAGCAAAGTCGCTGTGGATGCGACGATGGGTGTCATGGTGGATCAGGCGAAAGTCGTGAAAGCAGATATTGCGACATCAAACGGCGTGATCCACGTGATCGACACGGTCATACTGCCGAAGAAGTAATATCCGGGACTCGTACGAGCCTTCGGCCAATGCACCGGGGGCTCGTACGAACATCACGCCGGTCGGCCGAAATGTGTGCAGAAAAGCAGTGGCGTATATCGATTTCGAAGGGCTAATCCTGGCTATCGCCAGAGACAGAGACAGGTCGGCATTTGCCGATCTTTTCCGTTACTTTGCCCCTCGACTTAAATCGTATGCTTTGAGAGGCGGGTGCGACGCTAACGAAGCAGAGGAAGTTGCGCAGGAAACCATGATCGCTGTCTGGCGCAGGGCTGAAACCTTTGATCCGTCCCGGGCGTCGGCGTCGACCTGGATCTTCACGATTGGCAGAAACAAGAGAATTGATATGGTGCGTCGGCAGAACTATCCGATTGCGGAATCCTCCGAGGAGGAAGCGATGACAGTGCCGGATCCTGCTCCACTTGCCGCGGACACGATTGAACGGCATCAGATGGAAAAACAGGTGCTTATCGGCATCGAGACTTTGCCGGAGGCTCAGGCTGAAGCGATCAGGATGGCGTTTCTCGAAGACAAACCGCACAGAAAGATTTCCGAAGAGCTATCCGTGCCGCTCGGTACGGTAAAATCGCGGATCCGGCTTGGGCTGGAGAGTCTTCGCGGACACATGGCGGGAGGAGCAGGATGATCCGCCACCATCTACCGGAAGAATTGCTCGCGGAATATGCCGCCGGCGCCGCGCCGGAACCACTGGCGCTTTTCGTCGCAAGTCACCTGTCGATGTGCGATGTCTGTCACGATTCGTCGTCAGATCTGGAAGCTGTCGGCGGGGCGTTGCTCGCTTCGCTTGAGCCCAAAAAATTTCTACGGATGCTCTCGATACAGTTCTGCGCAAGCTTGACGAACGGCCAGTTCCGGAATCCGAAATGACACAGTTCGATGATCGGACCGCTGGCGTAGTTCCAAAGCCTTTACGGTCTTATTTGTCCGGTAGCCTGGATACGCTTGACTGGCGCTGGCGCGGGCCTTCGATGCGCGAGACGATTTTGCCCATCGATGTCGACGGCTGGCGCGCAAGCCTGTTCGCGGTAAGGCCCGGCGGTGTTGTGCCGCCTCATACGCATGTCGGCTCAGAGTATACGCTCGTACTGACTGGCGGGCTGACGGACCGAAATGGAGGTCATCGTATCGCTGCCGGAGACGTCGAAATCGCCGACGGAGGCCACACTCACCGTCAGATTGCCGACAACGACGGGGACTGTCTATGTCTGGCGGTTCTTGATGCTCCGGTAAAGCTTAGCGGCCCGCTAGGCTTGATCGCCAACCCGTTTATGCGCTTTTAGCGGTCGCCTTCGCCGTCGATCAGGACGAACGCCATGGTGCAGTATTCGTCCGATCTGTTGACCCAGGCATGGTTGGTGCCGCGCTGGACCATCACGTCGCCGGGCTTCATCACGACCTCGGAATCGTCCAGCAGCATGGTCATCTCTCCCGCGAGGCAGATGGCGTAATCGACCGTGTCCGTCCGGTGCATGAAGGAATGGCGGTTCGCCTGCGTCTGGTTGGCGTTGTCGTCGTGCTGCAGCGCGCCGTCGGCGCCGTATTCCTCGAATGCCTTCTTCGCGGTTTCCTCATCGACCGTGCCCACCTGGTTTTCCGGCGGGAATTCGATCAGCCGGAAGGTCGTTCCGTTCTTCGGCGGCGGCAGCGGCAGGTCGACGCTGGTTTCCTCTTCCGGACCGTCATATCGCGCGGGGGCCGATTTGGTCGTCCACATGTTGTGGAAGATCACGCCGGGCCGGTTGGGCGTGGTCTTGACGCCCGGCGTCGGGCCGTCGGCGATGATGACGGCCTTTCCGTTGGCGTCGTGTCCGGTGACGATGCGGCGGATGCCGACAGGCTGTTTCTCGCTCATTGGAAGTCCTCTGTTGTGGCGTCTGTCTAGAGCCGGTTCAGGAAGCCCAGCAGGGCCTGGTTGAAATCGGTGGGGTTCTCCATGTTGGATATGTGCCCCGCGTTGGGCACGACATGCAGTTCCGAACCGGAAACAGCCTGCTGCATGGGCCCCATGGTGTCGGCGTTGGCCGCGGGGTCGAACTCGCCGCAAATAAACTGGGTGGGCACCCGGATACGGTCAAGCCGTTCCTTGTACTGGATGTCCTGCAGGGCGTTCGAACAGCCAATGAAGCCGTCGAGCGATGTGGTCCGGATCATACCCTTGATCTTGTCCATCACGGCCGCATTGGCGGGATCGCTGTGGAACTTTTCGGTAAACCATCGATTCGCCGTGGGGTCCGCCATGCCGTCCATGCCGACCTTCTGCGCCAACGAGATCCTGTCGTCCCATGCGGCGGTAAAATCGGGCAGGGATTCGCAACGGAGATCGCAGCCGATGTAGGCGGCAAGCCGGTCGTCGTGGTCGATTGCAAGGCCAAGCCCGGTAGTGCCGCCCATCGACAAGCCGCAGAAAACGCTGCGCCGGACGCCAAGCTCATCCCACAACGCGATCACGTCGTTGACAAGCTGGTCGAAAGAGTAGGGCGGAGTGGATGCCTGTGTCTTGCCGTGCCCCCGCTGGTCGTAGCGCAGCACCCGCCAGTTATCGGACAGCAGCGCCGCCTGTTCGTCCCACATGGTGACGTTGGTGGCGAGCGAATTGGAGAACGTGATCCACGGCGCGCCCTCCGGTCCGTCGAGTTCATAGTTGAAGTTCATGCCGTTCAAGGCGACGGTCGGCATCGCTGGGCCTCTCGCTGGTTTCGATACCGGTCCTGATAAGGCCTTTAGGCGGGGGGGTCAACGGACCGGCCAGATGCTACTTTTTCCGGCAGGAATGATGTAACGTGGGTTCCTGTCAAACCGGGGGGCGGGGACCGTATCAACCGTTTGAGGTTCTGATTTATGTCAAAGATTTCCATTGCATCCCGACGCTCGCCTCTTGCTGCCACGATCATTGCGGCGGTTGCGATCGGTATTGCTGCTCCCGCGGCGCCGGTATTCGCGGATCCGCCTCCCTGGGCGCCGGCGCATGGCTATCGGGAGAAGCATAAGAACAAGCACAAGGGAAAAGGCAGGCATCGTAATCGCCAGGTAGAGGCGCCCGCTTCTCCTGAATATGTCAGGTTGCCCGAAAACGGCATCGGGGAATGCAACAGGCAGGCGCTTGGCGCCGTAATCGGCGCGGGCGTCGGCGCTGCGGCCGGATCGCGGATCGGCAGCGGCTCCGGTCGGACAGCCGCTGTCATTGCCGGAACCGTTATCGGCGGAATCCTGGGCGGCGTCATCGGTCGTTCCATGGACGAGGCCGATACGCAATGCATCGGACAGGTGCTGGAGCATGCGCCGAACGGGCAGGCCGTTGAGTGGAAAAAGCCCGACGGCAGTCTCGACTACCGGATCCGCCCGACGCTGACTTACGGAACCGGGGAAGGGCGCTATTGCCGGGAATATACGGTGGAAGCCAATGTCGGCGGGGCTCTTCAGCAGATGTACGGCAAGGCATGCCGCAAGCCGGACGGCACCTGGCGGCTGGAGAGTTGAGCGCGGGCGACCCCTCTAGCAGCACGGAAGAACGAGTTTCCCCCGATAAAAATACGATTAGTGCGTCGCGGCCCTTGCAACCGGCCGATCCCGAACGTAGCCTTTGTCCGTTCCTTCGCTGTTTCAAGCGAGAGAGGGCGAAGGGTTCAAAGGGAGGACTATAAATATGCAGAAAATCGCTTCTACCGTGTTGAGTTCGCTGGTTCTGGGCGCGGGCGCCATCGCGCTTTCCGCCTCGCCGGCTTCTGCCCAGTTTTACAAGGGCAAGACTCTCAACGTCCTGATCAATTATGGAGCCGGCGGGAACACAGACGTTCAGGGTCGTTCGGTGCTCCGCTTTATGGAAAACTACATTGCGGGAAAGCCGCGCATCGTCGTTCGCAACATGCCGGGCGCCGGTGGCGTCGTGGCCACCAACTATCTGGGCCAGGCGGCAAAGAAGAACGGCTCGGTCATAGGCGTGTTCACCATCGCCGGTATGGCCGAACTGACGCAGGCCAAGGAACTCAGGGTCAGCCACAAGGACCTGATTTTTATCGGTGCCATCGGTCAGCAGCAGATCGCGCACATCCGCAAGGACGTTCTGGACGGCGGGATCAACAACGCCAACGACTTCCTGAAGGTCACCAAGGTCTTCAAGACGGCCGGTCATGCGCCGACCAGTTCCAAGGACGTTTCGATCCGCCTCACCTTGAAACTGCTCGACATGAAGCATGAGCACGTGACCGGCTTCAAGGGAGCCAACTCGATCCGCCGCGCCATCCTGCAGAACGGCATCCAGTACACCGAGGATTCGCTGACGGGTTACTACAATGGCGTTCAGCCGTTGCTGATCAAGCCGGGCGTTTCCGTGCCGCTGTGGCATGTCGGCCAGCCGACCAAGGGCGGCGGGCTTAAGCATGCCGATACCGTGGCCAAGGAAATCCCGACTTTCCTCGACGTCTATCAGGCCAAACATGGCAAGGGCAAGATGCCGCCGGCAGACGCCTGGGGGACCTATCTGAAGCTCGCCCAGATGCGCCAGGTCCTGCGCGTCATCGTCACGCCGAAGGGCGTGCCGAAACAGGCAGTGGCCGATCTGCGGGCCGCATGGATGAAGACCACCAAGGACGCGGGCTATCTCGCCGAATACAAGAAGCAGAACGCGAGCGATCTCGTGCCTCTGAGCGGCGAGGACGCGCAGGAAGTCGTGGACGACCTCCTGAACGTCAAACCGTCGGTTCAGAAATACATGCAGTCGCTCGTCGTCCGCTGATACGGACAGCATAGTCTGACACGCAGAAATACGGCCGGGGCGCTATCCAGCGCTCCGGCCGGACCAATCGGGAATCGCCATGTTCGACGCCGCCATTGACGGTCTGATGCTGGTCATTCAATGGCCAGCCATGGGCTACCTGGTTCTCGGGGTCTTCCTGGGAATGTTCTTCGGCGCCGTTCCTGGCCTTTCCGGCCTTGTCGGGATGGCGATCCTTCTGCCGTTCACGTTCGGTCTCGGGCCAGGGGAGGCCTTCGCGTTCCTGCTGGGAATGTACGCCGTGACCACGACGGCGGACACGCTGGCGTCGGTCCTGCTTGGCGTGCCTGGTACCGCGGCGAGCCAGGCGACGATTCTCGACGGCTATCCGCTGGCCCAGCGTGGCGAGGCGTCCCGGGCGCTTGGGGCGGCCTATACGGTTTCCATGATCGGCGGCGTGCTGGGCGCGGTCTTTCTGGCGCTGTCGATTCCAATCGTCAAACCCCTGATCCTGTCCTTTGCCGAACCCGAATTCTTCATGCTCGCCGTACTCGGCCTGACGATGGTGGGATCGCTTTCGGGCGGTTCGATATATAAGGGGCTTGCATCGGCCTGCCTCGGTCTCCTTCTGGCGATGATCGGCTACTCGGCCTTCGGCAGCGTTGCCCGCTATACGTTCGATTCGAATTACCTGCTTGACGGATTGCCGCTCGTGCCGGTGGTGCTCGGCCTGTTCGCGCTGCCTGAGATGATCGATCTGGCCAGCCGGCGGGGCGCCTCGATCAGCCGCGTCGAGACAGCGGGATCCGGCATGATGGACGGCGTCAAGGATGCCGCGAAGCACTGGTGGCTCGGTCTCCGCTGCACCGCGCTCGGCGTCTATGTCGGCATGCTGCCGGGGCTCGGCGGCTCGCTGGTGGACTGGGTCGCCTACGGCCACGCGGTTCAGTCGGCCAAGGACAAGTCGCAGTTCGGCAAGGGCGACATTCGAGGCGTGATCGCGCCGGAGGCCGCCAACAACGCGATGAAAGGCGGCGCCCTGCTGCCGACCATCGCCTTCGCCATTCCGGGCAGCGCGTCGATGGCGATCCTGCTCAGCGCCTTTCTCATTCAGGGGCTGGAGCCTGGGCCGGCGCTGCTGACCACCAAGCTCAATATCAGCTTCAGCCTGGTGTGGACGCTTGCGATCGCCAACATCCTCGGCGCGGCGCTGCTGATGGCCTGGGGCAAGCAGGTCGCAAAAATTACCTTCCTGCCGGGCCATTATCTTGTGCCGGCGATCATGCTGTTCGTTTTCATGGGCGCCTGGATCGGCAACGGCGCTTTCGGCGACTGGATTTCGCTTCTGATATTCGGGCTGATCGGCTGGGTCATGAAGCTCAGCGGCTGGGCGCGCCCGCCCATGGTGCTGGGATTCATTCTCGGCATTATCATGGAGAACGGTCTCCATATCGGCATGCAGACATACAGCTGGGGTTTCCTCAGCCGCCCCATCGTCATCATCATCATCCTGCTGATCATCCTCACCATGGTCGCCGCCTGGCGGAAGTCGGAGAAGAACCGCGCGGCAGGCGACGTCAAGGAGGTTGGAGACTCGGTCGATGCCAGGAATCCCGTGGTGGCGTTGCCGTTCGACCTCCTGTTGCTGGTGGTGTTCGCCGGCGCGACGGCGATCGCCCTGACATGGCCCCCCGCAGCGCGTTTCATGCCGTTGATCGCAACCGTGCCTGCGCTGGTGTTCATGGTCTTTGTCGTCCTGCTGGATCTGCGCGATCTGCGTGCGGTGAGGGCGGAAAAGAGTGCGGGCGAAAGCGATGGGGTCCTGCGGCGGGGCGTGCATTTCTATCTCTGGATGGTGGCGATTCCGGTCGTCACGCTCGCCATCGGCCAGTACATGGCGCTGCTGGCATTCGTTGCCCTCTATCTGCGGTACTGGGGGAAGTGCGGATGGCTGTGGACGGCGATCTACACGGCGGCGTCGGCGGTCATGCTCTACGTGCTGTTCAACCTTGTCGTACCCGTGATGTGGCACGAATCGCCATTCTTTGCGCTGTTCAACTGATCCCGCGCGCGGCTGACGGGCGGGTTTCTATACGGGGGGAGCGCTCATGCTTGATGATCGCGAGAAACGGATACGCCTCAAGGCGGCGCTGACGGCGCCCGAGGTCGCACTGGCGCCCGCCTGCGCCGATGTTTCGACCGCGCGTCTGGTCGAACGGATGGGGATTGCCGCGATACACGGTTCCGGCAGCACCATGCACAGGACAGCCGGATACGCGGATGCCGGTTTTCTCACGATGACGGAAATGTGCGACCGCATCCGTTCCCTGAATGACGGGATCGGCATCCCTGTCATCGCTGATGCCGACACCGGTTTCGGCGGACCGGCCAATGTCGTGAGGATGGTGAAGGCGTACGAGCGGGCCGGTGCGGCGGCGATCCATATCGAGGACCAGCTCACGCCCAAACGTCCGACCCATATCGGATTCGGCGGCAGTTTCGTCAGTCGCGCCGAGATGGTCGATAAAATCCGCGCTGCAGTGGACACGCGCGAAGACGAGAACCTGCTGATCATTTCGCGCTGCGATATCGACGACTGGGACGAAAAGCTCGAACGGCTCGTGGCCTGCCGAGACGCCGGCGCCGATTGCGGCTGGATCGCCGCACACGATCCGGAAAAGATCCGCGAACTGGTCGATGCCGTCGGGACGCCCTGTATCGGCGTACTTCAGGCGGACATGACCCTTCAGGAATTCCAGGATGCCGGGGCCGCGCTGGCGCTCGTCCCGACGGCGCTCGAGATCGCGGCGCTGTGCGCCCAGATGGCGGTGCTGCAGTCCCTGACGACCAAAGGCACCTTCGCCGATTGCCTCAACGGCCTGCCGAATATCGACGAGATGCGGCCGTTCTATACCCAGCAGGGTACAGAGGAACTCAAGCGCATCGAGGCGGAGTATAACGGCGAAGACAAAGGCTGAACCGGACTATCGCCCGAACAGTATCCGGGCCGCCGCGTCCCTCATGCCCCGGTTGCTGTGGCCCACGCCGGGAACTTCCTCCAGACGCCATTGAAAATCGTAGCCGGACGATCTTGCGAATGCGCGCGCTGCACCATGGAAGTTGAAGGCGCGCGCCAGCCTGTGTTCGCCCTGTTTCATCGCGCCTTTGCGTTTCGGCAGGTGTCTTGCATTCGGATTATTGTCATTCCCGCCGATAAGGAGGGTCAGCTTCGTCCGGAATACGGCATGCCAGTCCCAGTCATGGTCTTTTAACTGGCGGATCCCGTACGGAAAATTCTGGTTCTCATCCGGCCAGAGATAATAGCCGGCGTTCGCCGCGACTGCGCCGATCAGGCGCTTGCCTCCGGTCAGCATGACATAGCGATGCACGAACTGCGCGCCGGCGGAATGGCCGTAGAGAAAAAAACTGTCGCCGTTCAGCCCGGCGACTCCCGCAGTCAGCTCGACTGCCTTCTCCATCGCCGTGAAGCTCCAAAGGGCGCGTGGTTTTGCGGAGCTTCGACCCTTCGTGAAGATGTTGCCCCGGTTGTAGTGCCGGGCGGACGGCCAGTCCTGCCTGGAAAACTCGGGCGCGACCAGCACCACACCATATCTGTCGGCAACCGGCCTCCAGACCTCGAGATAACGCTGCGCCGTCCGGGTGATGCCATGCATGACGACCAGAATGCGCGCGCTGGCTCCCGTTCCGTCCGGGATATAGATGTGCGCCCGGACGGCCCGGATCCGTTCCACGTCCTCGACTTCAAACGACCTGACAACCGGTTCGGCCGCCTGCAGGGTCGATGCGGCATTCCAGTCGCCGGGAAGGGCGAGCGATGCCAGAATTGCGAGGGAAGAAGCGATGCAGACTGGTCGGATCATGCGCGGACGAACTTGCGGGAGGCTGATGCGGGAGCCTAGCACCCGACACGGCGCAAACGTACTATGTTTCCGACAGGACAGCGGACTGTTGCCGTCCTTGCGGGGAGAACGCCCATGCCGGGCATGACAGCCATCGAGAAAATCCTTGCCCGCAACGCGGGGGTCGACCGCATGCGGCCCGGCGATCTGGCCGTGGTCAGGGTCGGTTGCGCGGTGCTCTACGACAACAATCTGATTCCGTCCAACTGGCGCAGGCTGACGAAGGTGTTCGATCCCGACCGCATCGTCGTTGTGTTCGATCACCGGGTGCCGGCCAAGGACGTCATCACCGCAACAGCCCACCAGACCGGGCGCGACTTCGTCCGGCAGTTCGGCATAAAACGGTTTCACGATGTCGGACCGAACCAGGGCATCTGTCACGTGCTGGTGGCCGATCACGGCTATGCCATACCGGGCGAAGTGCTGGTGTGCGGCGACTCTCATACCTGCTCGGCGGGTGTCTTCAACTGCGCGGCACGGGGTACGGGCTCGCCCGACATGCTGTACGCGGCCGCCAAGGGCGAGACCTGGTTCCGGGTGGGCGGGACGGTGCGCTACGAGCTTGAAGGCGAACTGCAGGACGACGTGTCGACCAAGGACGTGTTTCTGCATATCGCCGATACGTACGGCGATCACGCGACCATGAATGTCGAATATGGCGGGCCGGCGCTGGCGACTCTGTCGATCAATGCGCGGCGGACGCTGTCGACCATGTCGGCGGAACTGTCGGCCGAGTTTGCGACCTTCGAGCCCGACGACGTCATGCTGGACTATGTAAGGGAGCGTAATCCGGGGCTGGAGTTCGAGCCGCAATATCCCGATGCGGATGCATCCTATGCGGACGTGCGGACCGTCGATCTTTACGCCATCGAGCCCCAGGTGGCGCTGCCCGATTCCGTGCTGAACAATTCGAAGCCGGTCGGCGCGGTCGCGGGAACGAGAATCGACCAGGCCTTTATCGGTTCCTGCGCCAACGGAACGCTCGACGACCTGGCCGTCGCGGCGAAGGTGCTGAAGGGCAGGCGGGTGGCCGACAGCGTTCGCCTGATCGTGACGCCCGGGTCGCAGAACATCTATCGCGACGCGCTCAGGGCGGGTCATATCGAAACGCTGATGGATGCCGGCGCGGTGGTGACGAATTCCACCTGCGGCGCGTGCGGTGGCGGGAATCTCGGCATTCTTGCGCCGGGGGAGACCTGCATCACGGCCAGCACCCGCAATTTCAAGGGACGGATGGGCTCGGCCGAAGCGCGGATCTACATGGCGTCGCCCGCGACCGTTGCGGCATCGGCGGTGGAAGGCGCGATTGCCGATCCGCGCGAGGTGCTGGCCCGGACTCCGGGGGGAGCAGCATCGTGATCCTCAGCGGCAAAACATGGAAATTCGGCGACAACATCAACACCGACCTGATCCTGCCCGGTCGTGCGCAATGGTTCACCGAAGAGGAACAGATGGCCTGCGTGTTCGAGGCCAACCGGCCCGGCTGGATACACGAGATCGCGCCCGGCGACATCATTGTCGGCGGGCAGAACTTCGGTATGGGCTCTAGCCGCCCGGCGGCACGCTCCCTGCGCAATCTGAAGCTCGCCTGTCTGGTCGCCGACTCGATCAACGGGCTGTTTTTCCGCAATTGCGTCAACTGGGGATTCCGGGCGCTTGAATGCCCGGGCGTTTCGGCGGCGTTCGAGGAGGGCGACCTGGCTGCGATCTCGTTCGACGATTTCACCGTGCGCAACCAGCGCACCGGAAAAACGCTTCAGGCGGCGCCGGTGCCGCCGTCGCTGCTGGCCACCATGGAAGCCGGCGGGGTGATCCCGCTGCTGGAGAAGGAAGGGCTGATCGAGGAAGCCGTATAGCTACTCCGCCGCGGCCGCGCCTGCCTTTTCGCCCATATATTTAGCGACGTCGTTTTCCACAACCGTGCCCTTGAAGAAGTCAGGGTTCATGCCGGCGTGCATGGAAACCACATTGCCGAACACGAACTCGCGGAAATCGTCGTCGTCCATGAATTCGTCCTCGACCATCTCGTAGGCCTCGACCATCACTTTCGACATGTCCGGCACGTCCCAGTGGCCGATATCGGACCCGAGGAAGGCGTTCAGCTTGAGCCCGTAATGGTTGATTTTGGGGTCGAACGCGACGGCGTTCAGGCTGTCGTCCGCCTCGCAGCCGAAATAGAAATTTCGCTGGAAGATGTCGCGAATGTCCTCGCCTTTCGTGATGCCGATATCCCGGAAGTCGTTGACTTCTTCGGCGGGGACGAAGAGCTGGGCGGCCGACGGCTGGTGGGGCGCCTCGCGGATGCGTTCGGGCGTCAAATACTCATTGCCGTACTTGTCGAACATCTCGACCAACAGGTCGATATTGAGCGTCGACGGATCGAGATTGCGCCTGAGCGCGTCGAGATTGCGTTTTTCGAAATATTCGAACAGAGAATTATACAGCGCCGCGGCCCAGCCCGGTCCGCCCTCTAGGAAAGCGTATCTGAGCGTCGGGAACCGTTTCGGCACGCCGCCCATGAACAGCGAACGGCAAAAGAACTCCGAGCCTTTGGCGAAGCTGCCGAGCGAATTGTGCACGTAGTTGGTCGGCGAATGGTTGAGCGATCCGCGTCCGCGCGACGAGTTATGGCACGAGGGAGCGACGCCGAGTTCGACGCATTTGGCCCATACCTTGTCGTACCTGTCGCCGACATCGATGGCGGGTGAAATCGGGGCCGTCGAATACTGCGCGAGATGGGGCGCTTCGCGCACCACGTCGGGATGCGGCAGGTGAATCTGCGTGTTCATCACGATGGCCTTGAGGCCAAGCTCGTTGACCACGAACTCGAGTTCCGCGACCGCCTCGTCCGGATCGTGCATCGGGATCAGGGCGACCGGCGTCAGGCGGTCTTCCAGCCCCTTGAACATGTCTGCATAGAGCATGTTCATGGCGCGGTAGATCACGGGGCGCATCTCGTCGTCGCCCTCGCGCATCACGGTCAGCGCGTAGGTGCCGTAGACAACGCCGAAATCGATGCCGGCCTCGTCGAGACGCTCGTAATAGAGCTTCGGCAGCATGGCGGTGGCCCGGTCGATGGTCATTTCGCCCGACAGCCCGACCCAGACCGCGCGCCGTCCGCGTGTCTGGTTGTCGTGGATCAGCTGCCGCTCGTAGCGTTTCGCCATGTCGGGGCCGCCGACCTTCTTGACGAAATCGAGGATCGCGAAGCTTGCCTCGATCATGTGTCCGTCGGCGTCCACCACCGGGTGGTTCAGCTTCTCGCGGATATCCGCGCCCTTGAGCTTACTGTCGTGATGTCCGGTCATCTTCCCGGCCTCCCATAGGGTTTCTTTGGGAAAATCTTAGTCCGGGAACGGGAATTTGCGAAGCCCGCCGATAATCCCGGAGCGCCGCCCCTGTACCGCCTGTTGCGCCTGCTATAAATTCCCGCGAAACACAGGGAGCCATACATGCCGAACGATGCCGCGGGCCGCGACTATCCGGATTTTCACGATCATCTGGCGGCGCTGGAAGCCGCCGGGCTGCTGACCGTAATCGACGCGCCGGTCAACAAGGATACCGAACTGCACCCGCTGGTGCGCTGGCAGTTCCGCGGCGGCATTCCCGAGGCGGACCGTAAGGCGTTCAAGTTCACCAACGTCACGGATTCTAAAGGCCGCAAATACGACATGCCGGTGGTGGTCAGCGCGCTGTCGACCAACGAGCATATGTATTCCATCGGCATGGGCGTTCCGGTCGAGGAAATCGGCGCGCGGTGGAACCACGCGATCGCCAACCCGATTCCGCCGGTAACGGTCGAGGATGCGCCGTGTCACGAGGTGGTCATCACCGGCGACGATCTGCGCGGCGACGGGAAGGGGCTCGATGCCCTGCCGGTGCCGATCTCGACGCCCGGATACGATTCCGCGCCGTACCTGACCGCGACCAACGTTACCACGAAGAACCCGGAGACCGGCACCCAGAACATGGGGACCTACCGGGCCGGGCTGAAGGCTCCAGACCGGCTCGCCGTGCGCATGGTGGCGCGGCCCGGCGGGGCGGAGGGTCATCTGCACTGGGAGCTGTGGAAGAAGCGCGGCGAGAAGATGCCCTGCGCCATCGTCGTGGGTTGCCCGCCCTCCGTCGCCTTCATGGGGCCGCAGAAGCTTCCCGTGGGGCTGGAGGAAATGGCTGTGGCCGGCGGTGTCGTCGGCGCGCCGATCCGGCAGGTGAAGTGCAAAACCATCGACATCATGGTGCCGGCTGAATCCGAGCTGGTGATCGAAGGGCTGATCGACACCGACTACCTGGAGCCGGAGGCGCCGTTCGCGGAAAGCCATGGCCATGTCGCGCTGGAAGACTACAACACGATCATGGAGGTCACCGCGATCACTCATCGCAAGGACGCGGTGTATACCTCGATCATCTCACAGCTCACCCCGTCGGAATCCTCGGTGATAAAGCGGGTGGCGTACGAGCCGCTCTACCTGTCGCATTTGCGCGACAGTCTCGGGATAAAGGGGGTCAAACGCGTCTATCTGCACGAGAAGCTCACCAACCTCCGCAAGGTTCTGTTCGTCGTGGTGGATCGCAGCACGCCGACTACCGAGGTCTGGCGCGCGCTGTACGGCGCATCGTCGCTGGCCGCGGCCATCGGCAAATATGTCGTCGCCATCAATGACGACATCGACCCGGAGAACGGGGATTCGGTGTTCTGGGCGCTGGCCTACCGTTCCAACCCGGCGCTCGACGTTCAGATCCTGAAACACAAGGTGCGTTACGGGCCGCGCGATCCGCGCACGCCGAATGGCGAGGAATCGATTTGCCTGATCGATGCCACCCTCAAGGCGGACATGCCGCCCATCGCCCTGCCCAAGCGCGAATACATGGAAGGCGCGAAGGAATTATGGGAACGGCTCGGCCTGCCGCCCTTGCAGCCGGAAAGCCCGTGGCACGGCTATTCGCTCGGCGACTGGACCGACGAGTGGGACGAGATGGCGAAGCGCGCGGCGGAAGGCAACTATCTGGAAAACGGTCGTCGCAGCGCGCAGTACCGACGCAAGGACGTTGCGGCCAACACTTCGATCCGCGACGTTCCCGGCGGCCCGTTCGACGAGTCCTGATCGGATGGCGGGATCCAGCGCAACCGGTATCGGCGCGCCGCTGCCCCGGGCGGAGGACCGCCGCCTGCTGACCGGCGACGGCCGCTACAGCGACGACATTTCCCGTCCCGATCAGCTCCATGCCGTCATGGTACGGAGCCCGCACGCGCACACCGAGCTGTTCGGGATCGATGGCGCGCGGGCGACGGCGATGCCTGGCGTGGTCGCGGTGCTCGGCGGGCTTGACTGGCGGGCGGACGGGCTGGGGCCGATGCCGGCCTGGGGAAATCCCAAGGATGTCGAGCTGAAGAACGCCGACGGAGCCGCGATTTTCTATACGCCGCTCTGGCCGGTAGCGGTCGACCGCGTCCGCCGCGCGGGCGAGATCGTCGCCATGGTCGTTGCCGAAACGGCAGCAGCAGCCGAAGAAGCGGCCGAAGCGGTCGCGATCGACTGCAAGCCGCTTCCGGCGGTTGTCGACCCTGCCGATGCGCTGGCCGACGGCGCGCCTCTCTTGTGGGAAGAGGTTCCCGGCAATCTCAACCTGCGGGACGAGAAGGGCAGCCGCGAGGCCACCGACCTGATCTTCGAAAACGCGTACAGGACCGTTTCATTCGAAAGCTGGAACCAGCGCGTCACAGGCGTGCCCATGGAGCCGCGCGCGGCGCTGGGCGAGTTCAGCGACGGAAAATTCCTGCTCGAAGCGGGCGGCCAGGGGGTTATCCGCTTCCGTAACGAGCTGGCGCAGACCATGGGCGTCGAGCCCGCCGACATGCATGTGATTACCCGAGATGTCGGGGGCGGGTACGGCACCCGCAATCATACCTATCCCGAATTCGCGCTGGTGCTGTGGGCGGCGAAACGGACCGGGCGGCCGGTCAAGTGGGTATGCGGGCGCTCGGAGGCGTTCCTCAGCGACTATGCCGGGCGCGATCTGCACATGACTGTCGAGGTCGCGCTCGATTCCACCGGTCGCATACTTGCGATGCGCAATGAAAACACCGCCAATATCGGCACCCATACGATCAGCTACGTGCCGCTGGCGCGCGGACCGACCGTCTATAACGGGGTCTACGATATTCCTGTCGCCCATATCGTCTCGTCGGCGGTGTTCACCAACACAACGGCGACGGCGTCCTACCGTGGCGCGGGGCGGCCGGAAGCGATGTTCCTGATCGAACGGCTGATGGACGTGGCCGCCGCCGAGACCGGTATCGACCGGATCGAGCTGCGCCGCCGCAACCTGATCGCCGAGGATCGCATTCCCTATCGCAACGCCGTCGACGTGACCTATGACAGCGGCAAGTTCGAAAAATCGATGGATATGGCGCTGGAAATGATCGGCTGGTCGGGCGCCGGCGAGAGACGCCAGGCGGCGAAAGCCCGGGGAAAACTGCGCGGCATCGGACTCGCCAACTATATCGAGACCGCCACCGGCTATCCGCAGGAACGCGCGGAGATGGAAATCCTGCCGGGTGGCATCGTCGACCTCGTCATGGGGACCCAGTCGAGCGGCCAGAGCCACGAAACCACCTATCCTCAGATCGTGTCGGAATGGCTGGGGGTGCCGTACGAAAGCGTCCGGCTGAGGACCGGCGATACGGATTTCGTCTCGGCGGGTTCGGGTTCGCATTCGTCGCGCTCGATGAAGCTCGCGGGACATCTCTACCGCCAGACGGTCGATGAGATTATCGAACGGGGCGCGGGTGTTGCAGCCCATCTGCTGGAAGCGTCGCGCGCGGACATCAGCTTCGGCGATGGCCGTTTCCGGATCGAGGGAACCGACAGGTCCGTGCATCTGTTCGATGTCGCGCGCGAGGCGGCGGGAGAGGAAATTCCCGAAAACCTGCGGGGGCCGTTGCGCGCGGTGGCCGAAATCGCGGCGCCGCTGCCGACCTATCCCAACGGATGCCATGCCGCTGAAATAGAGATCGATCCGGAGACGGGCGTGGTCGAGATCGTCGCCTATGTCGGGGTGGACGATACCGGAACCGTCATCAATCCGCTGGTGGTCGACGGCCAGACCCATGGCGGCGCGGTGCAGGGAATCGGCCAGGCGCTGATGGAAAGCTGCACATACGATGGCGACAGCGGGCAGCTTCTGGCGGGATCGTTCATGGATTACGCGATGCCGCGCGCCGATGGCGTTCCGTCATTCAGCCTCGCCTTCAACGAGGTGCCCGCGCCGTCCACCGCGCTCGGCGTCAAGGGTGGCGGCGAAGGCGGCGCAACCGCCGCGCCGCCCGCCATCGTCAATGCAATCTGCGATGCGCTGTCGGAATTCGGCGTGCGCCATATCGAAATGCCCGCGACGCCGGAACGCATCTGGCGTGCGATCCGGAACAACCGAAACTGAAACTTCGAGAGAAACCAGGGAGGCACTCATGGCCGACGATAAAATCCTTTGCGAGAAGAAGGGCGATGCGACCCATATCACGCTGAACCGCGCTGATTGCGGCGGGCTGGTCAGCGACCCCATGGCGGTCGAACTCGCCGACATGATCGACGCGGCGGCGGCCAGCTCTAAATACATCGTGTTCCGGAGCCTGGGCGACGATTTCTGCCTCGGACGGGATCCGGAAGGCCGCGAGCCCGGCAAGCCGAAGGACGCGCTTGATTCGCGCCGCCGGTCGGAGGTCGTGTTCAATTTCTACGGCGCGTTCCGTCGCTCGAAGGTGCCGGTGGTCTGCGCGGCGCAGGGTCGCTCGCTCGGGTTCGGCTGCGCGATCACGTCGGTCTGCGACATTACCATCGCCGGGGAAAGTTCCCGGTTCGCGCTTCCCGAAATGGGCCACAACATCATGCCCACCATGGCGATGTCGTCGCTGGTCGACCGGGTAGGGCGCAAGGGCGCGCTGTACCTGACCTATTCGACCGAGGAAATCGATGCGCAGACCGCGCTCGCCTACGGGCTGGTCAGCCGCGTGGTGCCCGATGACCGGATCGACGCACAGGTGGAATTGGTCTGCGCGGCTCTCGACAAGGCGCCCCTGCCGGCGGTGCTGTCGGTCAAGGAATACGCCACCAACGCGCTCACCATGAGCATCGAGCAGGCATCCGACTTCGCGCGCAACATGCACGCGGCGGTGAACACGTCGGAAGGGATGCGGCGTTAACGGGGAGACCGGTTTTCGCGCGGGGCATTCCTCCTAGGGGCATGCCTCCTAATAGTGCGGCGGGGGCGGTTCTTCCTCCGCCGGGCCATCGCTCCTGACTTCGAGCGCTTCGAGACGACCGTCCAGCCTTTCGAGCCGGGCGGTCAGGCGCTCGATCTCGGCCCATTGCTTGACGACGACATCGTTGAGTTCGTCGATCGTGCTGTCTCTGTGTGCGATATGCGCTTCGAGCGCGTCGAGCCGTTCGATCAGGGTCGGGTCCGTCATTTTCCTGTCTTCGCTTTCAGCCTGTCGCTGCGCCGTAAACTGCCGGATTATAGGCAGGGCGGACTTTCCTGTCAGGCAATGGTATGATTTGCCTGTCGCCCCGTTTGAAGAGAGCGTTGTGCGACCTCGACGGGCGGCAGGGAGAAGGAGTGGTTCGGCATGGCCATTAAATCAATTCTCACCGTCCTTACCGGGTCGCCGGGAGACGAGGCGACGCTGGGTTGCGCGCTTCAGGTCGCACAGAATTTCGGCGGCCATATTTCGGCGATCTGCGCGTCCGCCACCGACAGGTCGATCGGCGAACTCGGGTTTTTGCCCGAAGAAGGCGGCAGCGCCGTCATGGAGGAGCTTGCGGCCCGGGAGCGTGAGCGCGCCGCCCGCGCGCGGGCGATCTTCGATGGTTTCGTGAGCCGGGAAGCCCTGTTCTATTCGGATACGCCCGAGAACAGGGACGATGTGTCGGTAAGCTGGGAAAGCGTCGAAGGTTCTCCGGATGGCATCGTCGAGCATCGGGGCGGCGCGTACGACCTCGTCGTGGTCGGCAGTCCGGTGAGCGCGCCGGGCGACCTTGGCGGCGGGACCGCACTGCTGAACCAGCGCATTTTCGAAGCCGCGGCGTTTTCCACCGGTCGGCCGGTTCTGCTGGCGCCGGGAGAACGAACGCGGTCGCTCGGACGGACCGTTCTGATCGGCTGGAACCGAAGCGCCCAGGCGGCGCGGGCGTTTCATGCCGGAAAAGCGCTCCTTCTCGGTCAGGCGAAGCGAGTCCGCATCCTGTCCGTAACGACCGGGGCGAAGGACGGCCCGCCGGCGGAACGGATCGCCGAAAACCTGGCATGGCACGGGATAGACTGCGATGTCCGCGAACTGTCCCCGGATAATCGCTCCGTCGGGACGGTGCTTCTGGCCGAGGCCAGCGCCATCGGCGCGGATCTGCTGATCGCGGGCGCTTATACGCACAGCCGCTTGCGTCAGCTTCTGCTCGGAGGCGTTACGCAGAGCCTGATCGCGGAATCACGGATACCGCTTTTCGTCGCGCATTAAAGCGGGACCGATTTGCGCCGATCAGAGCGGCCTTCCGAATTCGTTCTCCCCTTGCCCGGCAGGCGCCTGCTTTTCTGATTCGCGTTCTGCGAAGCGCAGGATGCGCTCGAAGAATGAGAAAAACCGGTCCATTATCTCGGTTCGTTCCGTCTTCTTCTGCTGCCGTTTTTCGGCTCGTTCCTTCGCCAGCTGTTCGGGAGATGCCTTGGGCAGTTCGGTTGCAGCCGTCGATTTCGCGCAGATCATGCGGTCGGCTTCGGCTCGGCACAGGGTGATCTCGCCGGTTTCGGTATCAAGCCTCCAGGCCGATCCGTTTTCCGTCCTGACGATCTGGTATCTGCCGCCTTGTCCCGCAGGGGCGGGCCGAACGGCCGTGTTCCCGGCTGTCGCGGTCGGCGCGACGCCGTTCGGTTTCGCGGGCTGGGTGCCGCCTCCATCGGGCAGTACAAGGGCGCCGGCGAATATGCCGACGGCGATGATAATGCTGCCGTAAATGATTGCCTTGCCGGGGGCCGGGCTGTTCTCGCTCATGTTGCGTCCTTTCCGATGCGAACGCCGGCTTCCCTCGTTCCCCAGCCGGATGGTCCAGATGTAGGTATTATGGCAAACGGTTCAATCGAAACCTTCGTCAACGACTACCGTCCGCCTTTTCCTGTATGATATTGCGCATTACATTGTCGACAGGAATCCGGCAAAAGAAAGGCGGTCGGAAATGCTTTACATGTGCTACGGCATCGACGGTCCTGACGGCGCGGCGAGGCGCGATGTCGCGCGCGAAGAGCATTTCGCCTATCTCGAGAAAAATCGGGATATCATGGTGCTCGGCGGCGCAACGCTCGCAGATGAAGACGATTCGAGGACCGGCAGCGTCCTCATTATCAACGTTCCGGACCGCGCGGCGGCTGATGCCTTCGCCGAAAACGAACCGCTCAGGCGGGCGGGCGTGTTCGAACGCTATTCGGTTACCCGTATGCGACGCGGCCAGTGGTTCCCCGAGAACGCGCTCGGTTCGGCCGAAGGCGATTAGCAGGGCAGGATCGCCGATATTCTACGGACGGCGCGTATAAGGCTGTTGGCAGGGTTCGCCGGAATGTTTCTGATGGCCTGTCACGCCATCGCAGCACCCGTCGTGATCGATTTTTCCGGCTTCGTCGATCCGTTCAACAAGGGGCCGTTTACCGCCAATACGGCCCTGTTCGGGCAACTCGTCCTCGACGACACGATCGTTCCGACCGGTCCCAACAACACGTTCGACAATGTCGTGCTGAGCTTCTCCCTGACCGTTCAGGAAGCCGGCGGCGACGTCGTCTTTACGAGCGCCGGGCCTGGAGGGCGTGTCCAGCAGTTCGTGAATAACTCCACGGAGTTCGTCCAGATCGGGTTCGGTTCCAGTTCGAGCGGGATCATCAACGGAATCGTGCAGGGATCTTCCGGTCCGCTTTCGATGACCAATTTCGGGATCGATTTCAGGGGCGTCGACCTGTTCGGAGACCCCACTGTTCTCGCCACGAGCCTGACGGAAGCGGATTTCACCTTTTCGCAGATGACGACCAACTATGACACGATCGGTCTCGAAGGGCTGATGGTCGATCGTACGCTCGATACGGTCACGTTTTCCGGCAACGAGTCGATCAATGAGCCGCCGCTCGCGCTGCTGACGCTTCTGGCCTGTCTGTCGATTGCGGCGCTGGGCCGCGGGAGGCATCAGGCGCCGCGGAACTGATCGATCAGGGCGCCGCAATCGCCGGGAAGAGCGTCGCCGCGCCAGGCCACATGGGCATCGGGCCGCACCAGCACCAGCTTCCGTTCGAACAGCCTGACGGCATCCTCGTTATCGAGGTCGACCAGCCGTAGCGGTACGCCGCGCTCGGCCGCCGCCTGAGTCATGTCGCCGACGTCGGCGGTGTTCGCCAGGCGCAGCAGAACGAACCCGTCGCCGAACAGGTCGAGGGTTGATCGGTCTTCGCCGATCCAGCAATGCGGGGCGCGGGTTCCCGGCCGTGCGGACGGTTTGAGGAGGTCCGCGCCTTCGAGGGGCGGGGTGCCGTCCGAAACGCAGATCGGCGAATTCTCGTAGCACATATAGGCGCGGATCTGGTCGGGAATGGACAGGCTGCGGAGCAGCATCTGATCGGCCTCGATGGCCGCCGGCAACCCGTCGGCCGGAGGCAGGGCGGCGAGGGCATCGTAGGTATCGGTCGACAGATCGACGAAATGGCGGGCGATCGGCCGGCATTCGACTTCGTATGACGGGATCAGGCCGGGGCCGCCCCACCCCTTGAAGACGGCCTCGAATTTCCAGGCGAGGTTATAGGCCTCGCTCATGCCGGTATGCATGCCGAGCCCGCCGGTTGGCGAACACTGGTGCGCGGAGTCGCCCGCGATCAGGACGCGGCCGCTGCCGATTTCCGATCCGTAGGTGCGCGCCACGTAATCGCGGCGTTCCCATGGCGAGGTATCGATGATCTCGTACTCGAAATCGCGCCCCATCATGCGCCTGAGGTAGGAATCGCCGGCAAGGTCGGGGTTTTCGTCATGGAAGACGGTCAGTCGCCAGTATTCATTCCCGTCGATGGCGATGAGCTCCGACCAGCAGCCGGTTTCGTCCACCATTCGGTAGAACCGCGCCCAGCCCTTGTCGTGGATGCCCGACAGTTCCGGGGAACGGAAAAACACGTTCACGCTGGTTGCGATCGTGCCGAGCCCGTCAAGCGGAATGTCGAGCGCCTCCCGGACCAAGCTGCTGCCGCCGTCGCACCCGACCATGTAACTGGCGGAAATTTCGTATGTTTTTTCGTTCTCGCGGTCCAGAACGGTCGCCCGAACGCCGGAATCGTCCTGTTCGAAGCTTTCAAGCTGCGTGTTGTAGCGGATGTCGGCCTTGGGCAGGGACAGCGCCTTTTCCGCCAGGATCGGGTCGAAATAGATCTGCGGACAGGTGCAGGTGCCTTCCGGCGAATATTCGAGATTGCCGCGCTGCATGTAGGACGGGACCTTCATGCGCGCCAGCTCTTCGCCCAGCAGCCCGTTGGTATAGACGAAATCGAGCGGGTGGGAGCTCGACCAGACGGCGTTTCGGACCTTGTCGGCGATGCCCCAGCGGCGGCAGAACTCCATGTTCCGTCCGCTGACCTGGCTCATGCGCGGCACCCGGAGCTTGCCGTCCCGCCGCTCCACCAGGATACAGTCGATGTCGCGCATGCCGAGTTCCACGGCGAGCGCGAGGCCGACAGGACCTGCCCCGACGATCAGGACGGGCGTGGAGACGTCTTCATGCTTGGCACTGGCCATAAAATTGCCGGAATGGAACTGCGACTGAGCCGAGACTTTAGGGCGAGGTTCGGCCCTTGTCCAACGGGGCAGCCCGCCTTTCGATTACATCGACCTGAAACATTTCAGCGCAGCCGCACGGGATGCCTTCGCCGCCGCCTCGTCGTAACCCGGCTTGTAGGGCATGGCGAAATTGTGCGCCGCACCGTCGTGCACGACGATTTCGGCGTTTGCGTGGTCCGCGTAGGCGGCCCTGATGGCCTCGACTTCTTCCATCGGCACGGCCGGGTCGACGCTGCCGAAATGGAAGCTGACGGGGCAGGTGACGTTCGCGGTTTCGTCGAGATGTTCGCCGATCTTGGTGCCGTGATAGGCCGCGGCGGCGCCGACGCCCAGCCGGGCGGCGGCCAGGTGTGCATACCGTCCGCCGAAACAGAAACCCAGAATGCCGACCGTGCCGTTGCATTCCGGCCGCGTCTTCAGGTCTGCGATCAGGTCTTCGATATCCAGCATGCCCTGGACCGGGTCGAACGCCTCGTATCGCGCGAAGGCCTTTTCCATCTCCGCCGTCGGTCCCGGCATGACGCGCCAGAAGATATCGGGCGCGGACACAACGAACCCGTCTGCCGCCCAGGCGTCCGCGATCTCCTTCATCTCGTCGTCGACGCCGAAGATGGCGGTAATCAGCAGGATGCCCGGCGCGGGCTTGCCGTCCGCAGGCGCCGTCAGATAGCCGGTGAATTGCTCGTTCGCGCGGGTGGTGTAGGTGATGTCCCTGCCTGTCATTGATCTCTCCTTCCTTTATGCCGTTACAGTCTATCCGAGGGTCGGGTCGATGACGATTTTTCCTGTCACGCCGCCCCCGTCGAGCATGTCGTATGCGTCATGCAGCTGCGCGAGCGGCATGACATGCTCGATGGCGCAGCTCAGCTTTCCGGTTTTTGCGAAATCAAGCGCCTGTTCCACGTTTTTCCGGCTCGAACCCGCGCCGCCGATGACGCGCAATCGCTTCAGATAGAGCCGCCGCGCATCGAGCGGCACCGTGCCGCCGCCATGCGCGCCGGCGGTCACCAGCCGTCCGCAGAAGGCGAGGCATTCGAACGCCTTCGGCCAGGTCGTCGGGTCGGAGATGTTTTCGAACACCACGTCGACGCCTTTCCCGCCGGTGATCTTCATGACTTCTTCGACAAGGTCCGCCTGCCGGTAGTTCACCCCGAAATCGGCGCCCTGCGCGAGACCCAGCGTTACGCGTTCGTCCGCGCCCGCGCCCGCGATGACGGTCGCGCCCATCAGCTTTGCAATCTGGATGCCGGTGCTGCCGAGACCGCCGCCTGCGCCCATGACGAGGACGGTTTCGCCTGCTCCAAGCCCCGCCTTGTCGTCGAGGAGCTGGATCGCCGTCGGGCAGTGCCGCATGAACACTGCCGCTTCCTGAAACGAGATATTGTCCGGTATGGTACGGATATTGCCGGCAGGGGCGACGATATAGTCGGCATAGCCGCCCCAGCGCTGGATGCCCATGGTGGAGCCCGACCGGCAGTCGGCGTCGTTGCCCGCCTTGCAGTATTCGCATTCGCCGCAGGGCGAGCGTGAGACGACCACGACGCGGTCGCCCGGCGTTATCCCGGAGACGTTTCCACCGGTCTCGACGACAATGCCCGACGGATCGACGCCCGGCACCAGCGGCAGGGCGTCCGCCGTTCCGTAATGGCCGGCGGCGGCCTGTACGTCGCGCGTCCGGTTGGCGGTCACCGCGTGGACCTCGACCAGAACGTCGTCCGGTCCGACCGCCGGGCGGTCGACTTCCTCCAGCCGCATGACATCGCGCCACGGCCCGTACTCGTGGATAAGGATCGCCTTCATGTTTATTTCGGAGGCCCGACCGACCAGCGGCGATTGTCGATCTCAAGGACTCCGTCGGCGAGGTTAAGGGTCAACCGCATGTTGCCTTCGTTGCGCTGCCACGGGATGACGTCGATCTCGCGCTGGCCGTACTTGGTATAGGGCTCCTGCATGGCAAGCTCGGTCGCTTCCGCCCGGTTGGCGGCACGGAAGATCAGCAGCCCGGTGCCGCGTGTCCAGCCCTCGTCGTCGCGGCAGGGTCCGGCGGCGAACAGCACGCCGCGCCGTTCCATCTCGCAGAGGAAATCGTGGTGTTCGAGCCGCATTTCGGCCTGGGGTTTCGGCGGTGCGGGCGGGTTCTCCGCCGGGCGCATCATGATCAGGTAGCACTGCTCGCGCTGCAGCCCGGCCATCAGTTCTTCGGCTTTCTTTTCGGCGTCGGTCATCTGTTTCTACCCTTCTATAAATCGGAATTCGTACCCGTCGGCGGTGCCCACCACGTGGCCCGCGGTCGGGCACGGAAAATGCGCGGGAATCAGCAGCGTATCCGTATCGGCGAGCTCGCCGAGAATGCGCCGCTTGGTGGCCGATGCGGCCTCCATGTCGCTGCAGCGGATGGTGCTCCAGCCCGGTTCGAACACCTGGAGCGGGTGATGGAACGCGTCGCCGGCAAACAGTGCCTTCGTGCCTGCGGATTCGAGGTTGGCGCAGCACTGGCCCGGCGTGTGTCCGAAGGCCGGGCTCAGGTGGATCAGGTCGTTTATCTGGTAATCGTCTTCGACCAGAATGGCCCGTCCGGCTTCAACGATGGGCAGGACGGAATCCTCGAAGGACGGTCCCGACGGGTGCGGGCCGTTCTCCTTGTTCCACGCCTTCCAGTGTTCGAATTCCTTGCGGCCGAAAATATACTGCGCGTTGGGGAAGGTCGGCACCCAGCGCCCGTTTTCCAGCTTGGTGTTCCAGCCGACATGATCGACGTGAAGGTGGGTGCAGAACACGATGTCGATGTCTTCGAACGTGACGCCCGCCGCCAGGAACTCCGCGCGCCAGCGGTCCTTCGGGTAGAGCAGCCCTTCGCGCCGCTCCTCATGCTCGCCGACGCAGGTGTCGATCAGGATGTTGTGGTGCGGGGTACGGAGCAGGAAGGACTGGAAGGTCAGGTTGAGCCAGCCGGTTTCCCGGTCGATGACGAAGTCGGGCAGGGCGGTGAGGTGCTTTTCAACCAGCTCCTTCGTCGCCTTCGGGAACATGTGATAGGGATCGTGATACGGCCCCTCGCGCTCGATGATGCGCGTCAGCGTGACATCGCCGATCGGCATGGTGTTCTGCATCGCCGTTCTCCCTGTTTATTCCGGTCCCGAAGCTTATGGGCGGGCCGCGTTTGCGTCTACCGGCGGGACGGGTAGGATCGGCGGCATGGCAAAAAGGAGACCGACATGCCCCTCGACGGCGTCCTGTTCATTCCCTATCGCGATACGCTGGATCTTCTGAGCGTCGAAGAAGCGCTGCAGGTCTGCGAAGACGTCTACCGCATGCATGCGCGCGGCACGGTGCAATGGTCGAACCCGCCGTCCTGGAAGCTCGACGCGGGCGAGCCGTGGCACAATCACTGGCATGTGAAGGGGGCGCTTCTGACCGATATCCCGACCACCGGGGTGCGCATGTACAACTATTACGACGACGGGGTGCGCAACACGGTCGGGCAGCTCGAATGCGCGCGCTATATCCTGCTGACCGACCCGGCGACGGGACACGCGAAGGCGATCGTCGAGGAACACTGGTCCTACGCGATCCGCTCGACTGCCGCCGCCGCGCTGCCGCTCCGCTGGATGGCGCCAAAGGATCCCAAGGTGCTGGGGCTGGTCGGCATCGGGACGATGGGCGTCAACATGCTGCGCTGTCTCAACACCATGTTTTCGTTCGAGAAAATCGTCTGCACCTCGCGCCGGCCCGAAACGAGGGAAGCGTTCGCGAAAACATGGTCGGCAACGTTGGGTATTCCGGTCGAGCCGGTCGAAACCGTCGAGGAAGTCGTGCGCGCCGCCGATATCGGCGTCGGCGGCACCACGTCGGAAGACATCATCGCGCGCGAACACTGGGTGAAACCGGGCGCGACCTATGTCTCGCTGGCGCGCCGCGAAATGGACCCGGCGGGATGGGCCGCGTTCGACAAGGTGGTGATCGACGGGTGGGACGTGAACATCATCACCAAGGAATTCAAGGGGATGATCGACGCGGGCGAGTTCTCGCGCGAGCAGCTCCACGGCGAAATCTGCGATGTTGTCACCGGCGCCGTGCCGGGCCGCGAAAACGACGACGAGCGAATCCTGGTCCACACGACGGGGCTGGTGTCGCAGGACATCGCCATGTGCCACTACATTTACGAAAAGGCGAAACAGCGCGGCGTCGGCATCGTGCTGCCGCCGACCGACGGGTGACGGTGTTCAGCCCCGCTTGTATCCCGAATTGATCTTGATCTCGCAGCCGTCGGGGCCGTTGACGATGAAGGAGTCGTGGCCCGGCGTCTGACGCACGATCGGGTTGGGGTTCAGGCCCTTGTCGGTACATTCCCGCCACGCCCCGTCGATATCCACGACGCGGAAATCGAACTGCAGTGGCGCGTCGGCGGCGATATTGCTGACGCCTCCCGTGAGCTGCAGCCGGGTCCTGTCGGGGAATTCGACCACCGCAAAATTGTCCCGGTCGACATCCTGCCGCGCGCCGAGCGCCTCGAAAAAGGCGATGGCTTCCGGCAGTTTCGTTACCGACAGCCGCAGATGCCCGAGAGACAGGGCAAGAGGATTTTCCGTCGCCATCATGGCCTCCTTCGCTGGTTCGGGCGGTTCGCGCTCCGCCCCGTAAACGCATGAGGTGAATTCTAAGTGGGTCTCCTCCGGTTCGTCCAGCGGCCGGATTTAGCTAAAATGCCGTCTAATGGTGGGGCCCGTTTAGGAATTTGTTAACAGGGCCGGCCAATAATTTCCCTGCGCAACTCGAAGCGGAGGGAACAATGTCGAGACATCTGACGATCGAACATCACGCCGATTTCGCGGGCTGGACAGCCGAGCGCTCCGGTCAGGGCGCAAATGACACGCAGTGGTCCGGCCTGGTCCGGACGGTTTGCTTTGTCGGCGCCTGTGCCGCTTCGTGGCTCGCGGTTATCGGGGTTTATTACGCGATCTTCTGATCCGCGCCCGTTACGCGGGCGGGATAACCGTCACGCACTTGTTCGAGTTCATCAGCCAGCTTTCGAAAAGCTCGCAATAGGCCGGCTTCTGGCCGAGTTCGTTCATGGCGCCGACCATCGGACACCAGTTGACCAGCTCGTGCTGGCCGCAATCCTCCAGCGTTGCCAGGTCGAGCGCCCGCCATGCGGCGTAGTCCCCCGCCTTTAGGGCGGAAAACCGTTCGCGGTCGGCTTCCATGTCGGGATGGAAGAACCGGTGCTTCGACGTCAGGAAGGCGTGGCTGAAGCTGGCCGAGGCGACCATGGCGATCCGCCATGGCGACGGCGCCAGCGCCCGGGCCAGCGCCGCGCCAAGGTCGAAACAGCGCATCGGCGACGGCGCGGGAGGGTCTGGCAGGCGATTGGCGCCTTGCCCCGAACGGGCCTCGTCCTCCAGCCCGCCCTTGTTTCGGATCAGTGCCGACCCGTATGCGTTGATCGCAAACGGGATGACCGGCCATCGCCATCCTTTCCGTCGATGATCGAGATACATCATCGTGTTGGCGAAGGCATGGCCCAGAAAATCCTGATGCGGCAGGCGGTATGAATAGGCGGCATCGAACCCCGCGGCGTAGAGCGCATCGAGCAGGATACGCGAAATTTCCGGCGATCCCTTGACCGCGATTTCCGTGTCGAACGGATCGCCCCAGATATTCTGTCGCCTGCCGCCGATGGCCCTCGCGCGGGCATACGGCCTCAGCGCGAACTCCTCGCCCAGGAAAACGCAGTAGGGCGGAACCAGATCCTCGCGGAAGCATTCATACTGGTCGTCGCCGAAGACGATCACGGCATCCGGCTGGAACGCTTCGAGCGCCGCGCGTATACGGTCCAGCCCCTCGAAATAGTCCTGCCTGTGGCGGGCGGCGAACGACGCGCCCTCGTCGCTGTCCCATTCCGCCTGCATGCCCTCGGGCCAGCGCGTTATCTCGGAGAATTCGGCCGGCACGGAGCCGTCCGCGAGCAGCGCTTTCGTACGGCTCGCCATGTCGTCGTCGGGAAACATGAAGCCGCCGAAATGGCTCATTCCCAGGCCGAGAACTTCCCCCATCCCGATGCGTCCTTTCCGGTGCCTGCGCGCGCGGTTATCCTATTCGCGATACGCAACCTGCGAAAACCGTATTCGTCATGCCTGAAACCGTCGCCTGTCTCGACAAACTCCTCGATATCGAACCGATCGGCCCCACCATCGGCGCCGAAATCCATAATCTCGATCTCAAGGAACCGCTTGACGATACTACCTTCGCCGCGCTCGAAGCCGCGCTCGCCGAGTACAAGGTGGTTTATTTGCGCGATCAGTTCCTGACCACGGCGCAGCATGTCGCCTTCGGCAAGAGGTTTGGCGAGCTGGAAGTCCATCCCTTTCGGCCTGAGGGAGAGTTTCCGGAAATCATGGTTCTCGACAATCACAAGGACAATCCTGTTCTGTCGACTGACGTCTGGCATTCGGATACGACCTTCCGCGAATGCCCGACCCGGTTTTCGATCCTGCGCTGCCTTGAAATGCCGTCGGTGGGCGGCGATACGCTGTGGGCCGACATGTGTGCGGCCTATGACGGGCTGAGCGAGGCGATGAAAGGCTTTATCGACGGGCTGGAAGCGGTGCACGATTTCCAGAATTTCCGGGTCCTGTTCACCCGATCCGACGAGGATCAGGCGAAACTGCGGAAGATGGAGGAGCTTTATCCCAACCCCACCCATCCGGTGGTACGTACCCATCCGGTGACGGGCCGCAAGGTGCTCTACGTCAATCCGCAGTTCACGCTCCGCATCAAGGGGATGAAGGCCGACGAGAGCCGGGCGCTTCTGAACCTCCTGTATGAGCAGGCGCACGTGCCGGAATACCAGTTCCGGCTGCGCTGGAAGGCGGGCACCATCGCGATATGGGACAACGCGTCGACCCAGCATTACGCCGCCAACGATTACTACCCCAATCGCCGCCACATGGAGCGCGTGGCGGTGATCGGCGACCGGCCGTTCTGAGAAAGCATACGTTAAGGCAGGCCGTCGGAAATTCGGGGGCCGTTGTGTATGCCTTTCCGGTCTTCGCCTGAGCGGCGATCGGCGAGAGTTCCGGTAGCCGGAACAGGTCCTGTTTCACGAATATTTAGGGTTTCCCTGTAAATCTTGGCGGCCTTTTTGGTCTCTCCGTCATTTGGTCTGTCATGCGCTTAAGTAAACTGATCCCGATCCTTTTTGTGCTCCTGTTGCCCGCAAGTGCGGTCAGGGCTGCAGGGGATCCTGTGCTGATCGGTCTCGACGCCGAATTCGGCCATAAGAGCAGCACGTCGGCGCAGGCGATAGAGCGGGGCATTCTTGTCGCTCTTGACGAAATCAACGAACGGGGAGGCGTCCTCGGAGGTCGCCCGCTGTCTCTGGTGACGAGGGATAACCGGTCGGTTCCGGCGCGGGCCCGCGCCAACATCCGCAATCTTGCCTCCATGAAAGACCTTGTCGCCGTGGTGACGGGAAAATTCAGCCCGGTTGCGCTGGAGCTGATTCCGCTTGTTCACGAACTCAAGCTTCCGTTTCTCGATCCGTGGGCGGCGGCTGACGGCATTATCGACAATGGACATGAGCCGAACTACGCGTTTCGGGTATCGCTCCGCGACTCCTGGGCGATCCCCAAAATGGTCAGGCATGCGCAGGCGAGAGGGTTCAACCGGTTTGGAATGATGGCGCCGAAGAACGGCTGGGGCAGAAGCAACGTAAAGGCCATGCAGCAGATGCTGTCGCAAGAGGACGGGAAAACCGTGGTTCTTACCGGTATCCAGTGGCATTTCTGGGGCGACCAGACATTGATCGGTCAGTATCTAAAGCTGGTCAAGGCCGGCGCCGACGCAATCATTCTGATCGCCAACGAGTCAGAAGCCGCCATTCTGCTGAAAGAGATTGCTTCGATTCCGGAAGCGGACCGGCGACCGATTTTCAGCCACTGGGGCATCACCGGCGGCGACCTCCGGAAACTGGTAGGCGGCGCTCTGGACATCGTCGATCTCAGCGTCATTCAAACCTTCACGTTTTCCCGAAACACCGGGCGCAAGGCGCTTGAGGTGTCAGAGCGGGCCAAGGCCAAATTCGGGCTGGCGGACGCGTCCGAGATCAGGTCTCAGGTCGGCTTCGCCCACGGATACGATATCGCTCACATCCTGGCCATGGCGGTGGACCGGGCCGGGTCGACCGAGCGGGAGCAGGTCCGGAACGCTCTGGAGCGTCTCGGGCGATACGAAGGTCTGGTTCGAACGTACGATCCGCCGTTCACGGCGCAGCGCCACGAGGCGCTGTCGCCGGACGTTCTTTTCATGGGACGTTTTTCGAATGCTGGCGACCTGCGTCGGATCGATTAGCGCCGTTTCGGCGCCGGCCCGTTGATTGCAGCAATCGATGTCAATCTTTCGGATTCAAAGCTTCGCCTTCCGGATTGCCCTGCTGTCATTTCTGGTCGCCGGCGTATTCGCCACGGTTATCGCCTCGGTGGGAATTTACCTCACACGAGACCTGCTGCGGGAAGTCGCTCAGGACCGTCTCGAGCAGGAATGGTTGATCGTTTCGCGGAACATTGAGGTCGAGGTTGAGAGGATTCTGCTGGACGCGGAAGACATGGCGAGGAATCCGCTTATTCTCAACGCCCTGACGGATTCCGACGGTCGAAACAACTATCTGCGTCCCTATGTCGCAAGCCAGCGGACACAGGACGTCAATCGCGTAAAGATTTCCGTTCACGATTTTTCCGGCGCAGAGATCGCATCAAACGACCCGGGAACGCGTGCCGACTACAGCCACGCGTCCTGGCTGGAATCCGTGATGCAAGGACGCCAGCGGGCGCTCGGTCCCGGTGCGGACGGTCGCGTTCTGGTGATCGTCCCGGTCATATTGCCGTCCACGAAGTCCGCCGAGGGGTTCGTTGTCTGGTCGATCGATCTCATGTCGCTGCTCCGCCACTCGGCCATCGCGCTCAACGACTCTATTTCCGCCGGTTTGCGCTCGTCGGACGGTGCGTTTATTTCGAAGTTCGGAGAACGGTACGGAGCCGATGATCTCGTGTATTCCGGCTGGCTGAACCTTGGAAGAGGGCTGCATGAGCTCTCCGTCGCACTGTCGATCAGGCAGAATCGTTCCGCGATCAGCATTCCGGTCAACCGGTTTACGCTGATCTCCGTCTGCGGGATTGCCGTCGTCCTCTTGCTGGCATTCCTGGTTGCGAGAATCATCGGCCGGCGCCTGGCCGAACCGGTCGCCACGCTCGGCAGGATCGCGGCGGAAATCGATCCGGATCACCTGGAAGAACTGCCCGCGCTTCCCGGGGGAACGGAAGAGGTCGCAGCGCTGAGTACGGCATTCTCAGGCATGATGGATCGGCTTCGACTATCACACGAAATGCTCGAGCGCAGGGTCCGGGAACGAACGCGCGACCTCGAAATCGCGCAAAACAATGCTCGCGATCAGGCCCGGCTGATCAGTTCGATTGTCGACAATATCGCCGACGGCATTGTCACCGTAGAGAGGTCGGGGGCCATAACGGCAGTGAACGGCGCTGCCGAAGAAATTTTCGGATACCGGTCAGAAGAGCTTATCGGCGCTGATTTCAGGATGCTGATCGCCGATGAGTACGGGCAGTCGCAGGCCAATGAGCGCCCCAACTTTCACTGGATTGAGGACAGAATAAAGGTCGGTGCAACGCATGAGTATGTCGGGCGTCGTCGCGACGGGACGGTCTTCCCCATGGAACTTGCCGTTTCGAAATCGGCGGACAAGGGAAACGTCCTTCTGACAGGGGTCGTTCGGGATATCAGCGAAAGACGAAATGCCGAGATTCGTCTGAAAGACAGCCAGGCGCATCTGGAGCAGGCCCAGCAGCTTGCGGGGCTGGGAAGCTGGGAGTGGAACCCGGACACCGATGGCATGTCCCTGTCCGACGGAATGAGGGAAATTATCGGTCTTGAGAATGACGCTTCTCCCGCAAGCTGGAAGGAGTTCGCCGAATACATTCACCCCGATGACCGGCGCATGGTTTTCGATAGGGTGATGTCCTCCATCAGGACAGGGGACCCCTATAAAAACGAACACAGGATCGTTGGGACAGACGGCAATACCCGCGTCGTTGAAGAACGCGGCGAACCGAAAAAAGCGATCTATAGCGGAGAACTCAGACTGCTGGTTACGTCCAGGGATATAACCGAAGTCAAGAAGGCCAGGGACGAGCTGCGTCTCGCGGCGAGCGTGTTCGACGCGACGGCCGAAGCGATTGCAATAACCGATATCGATGGCGTTCTGGTTGCCGCAAAAAACTCATTCGCCGAACTGGCGGGACGCGCCGCATTCTCCTGCGTCGGGAAGGCGATGTCCGACGTCTGGTCCGTTTCGACGACAGACCTGCAGTTTTCCGAGATTCACAAGACGGCCCTCAAGTATGGACATTGGCAGGGGGAATTCTCCGCAACGCGGTCGGATGGAGAACCGTTTGTCGCCTGGATGTCAGTAAGCGTCGCGGACGATGCGGACGGAAACGCCGATCGTGTGATCGTCGTTCTTTCCGACATTACGGACCTGAAGAACAAGGAGGAGAGGATACGCCATCAGGCTTTCCACGACTCGCTTACCGACCTTCCAAACAGGACTCTGCTGCGTGATCGTCTCGAGCACGCAGTCGTATCTTCACAGCGTAGCGGCAAACCCTTGGCGCTGTTCTTCCTCGATCTCGATCGCTTCAAGATCGTCAATGACAGTCTCGGGCACGACGCCGGCGATCAGCTGTTGGTCACGATTTCGCGGCGCCTGAAAAACGTACTGAGAAAAAAGGACACCATCGCGCGGCTCGGCGGCGACGAATTCGTCGTTATGGTGGACGATTTCGAATCGACCAGCCATCTGGATACGATCGCGCGAAAGATCATTGACGTCGTCGCGAGGCCGATGAGCGTCAACGGACAGAGTCTCACCGTTTCAACAAGTATCGGCGTTGCCCTTTATCCCAACGATGCGCAGAGCGTCGAAGGCCTCATGCAGAACGCAGACGCGGCCATGTACCAGGCGAAAGCCGCCGGCCGGAACAATTTCGTCTTCTACCGGACCGAAATGAACAGCCACAGCGTGGACCGGCTGAAATCCGAAACCGCGCTGAAGCTGGCGCTCGAGAGAAAAGAGTTCGAGTTGTTTTACCAGCCGAAGATCGATTTTGCGGGCGGGTTGCCATGCGGGCTCGAAGCCCTGATCCGGTGGCGCAATCCCGAGCGTGGCCTCGTTTCTCCGGCGGAATTCATCGGCATCGCCGAGGAAACGGGGCTCATTGTTCCGATCGGAGAGTGGGTCATTCGCGAGTCCTGCCGACAGCTTCGCGCGTGGCAGGACGAAGGCGTTCCCACCGTCCCCGTCGCCATCAATCTGTCCGCGCAGCAGTTCAGGGACGCAAGCGTCATATCCCTGCTGGAAGACGCGCTGCGCGACAGCGCGCTGCAGGCCCGGATGCTCGATCTGGAGATTACCGAAACCGTTGCGATGTCCCGGGAAGGCGAGGCAAAGGCCGTTATGCACGACCTTCGGCGACGGGGACATTCGCTAATGATCGACGATTTCGGAACGGCATATTCCTCTCTCAGCTATCTGCGGCAATTGCCGATTACCGGGGTGAAAATCGACCGGTCGTTTGTTGATGGAATCCAGACGGAACCGGAAGATCGCGCGATTGTCGAGGCTGTGCTTGGAATTGCTCATGCGCTTGACCTCGTTACGGTGGCCGAAGGGGTGGAAACTCCCGAACAGGCGGAATTCCTGGCCGGCAAGGGGTGCGAAACCGCCCAGGGATATCTGTACGCCCGGCCGATGCCCGCCGACGCGTGCGCACGCTGGCTGACCGAGAAATTTCTCGCTGACGGGGCCGCCGACAAGGGGTCCAGCGCGGCCTAGCCGGCGACCGTCAGCTTTCCGGATTTCTGCGGTTACGGCCTCAATGTGGCCCGCCGCTGGGCAGCCAGACGGTAGGGGGCGTTGGGCGCGCCGAAGCCGGCATAACCGGTTTCCCGCTGCACGAACTCGAGGAACAGCCCGTTGCCGATGGTGCGGCTGAAAAGCTGGTAGAACGGGCCGTTGTCGTCCTCGTCATAGAGAATGTTGTTTGCCTGAATCCGTTCCAGCAGGCCGGGGTCGAGGTCGAACCGGGCCAGAACGTCGTCGTAATAATTCCGGGGCAGTTCGAGGACGCCGAAATTTTCGCGGTGCAGCCGTTCTGCCAATGCGAAAATGTCATCGGTCGCCAGCGCCAGATGCTGCACCGCCGCGCCCCGGACCGACGAGATAAACAGGTTGGCCCGCGTATGCGGCGCGTCGCTGCCGTTGAGGGTGATCTGAAGCTTCCGGTTGGCAGTGCCGATCACCTGGCTCTTGATGATGCCGTCGGGATCGACCACGTCGAACTGCGGCGACTTACGCGTCGCGAAGATCGTCGTATAGAACAGCGCCCAGCTCATCATCTCGTCATAGGTCATCGTCTGGGCGATATGGTCGATATGCGACAGGGCCGGGTGCTCGTCGGGCGTCTCTCCGGTCGGGACGAAATCCTGTTCCCAGATATCGTCCGGCCGGTCGATCAGGCGAATGACGCTATGCCCGACCCCCTTGATGGTGGCGATCTTTGCCTCGCCGGAGGCTATTTCCTGGTCGAAATTCACGGCTCTCAGCGCGATGGCGCGGCGGTGCGCGGCCGGGGCATCCGGCACCACCAGCGCGATATCGGTTACCGTGGTGCCGTGTTCCGATACGGCATCGTTGGCGTATCCGGTGGGTTCGGTATCGAGCAGAAAATTAAGCCCGCCTTGCTGCCAGCGCGTCACCGCCTTTGATTTGTGATGTCCCGTGTTGCTGAAGCCGAGCTGACGGAACAGGGATTCGAACCGCTCCTTCTCTCCGGAACGAGTGGCGAATTCGATGAATCCGATTTCGGCGATTTCCGGCTTGGGCGGCAGCGGGACGAGATCGTCGCGGGCTCCGAACGGTTCCCGGGCAATCTCGTCCATCAGGTGAAGAATGGAGCGCAGCCCGTCCTTCGCCACCATTTCGGCGTAGCCGCGCCGGAACTGGTCGTTGAAGATCTCGAGGCTGATCGGCCCGCCGTATTGGGTCGCCTGCACCGCGCTCATGAAACCGGTTACGTCGAGGTCGCCTTCGCCCGGCATGTTGCGGAAATGGCGGGACCAGTAGAGCAGGTCCATCTCTATGCCGGGCGCGTCGGCAAGCTGGACGAAGAAGATCTTGTCGCCCGGGATGATGCGGATGCTTTCCGGATCGATTTTCCGGGCCAGCGTGTGGAAGCTGTCGAGGATCAGCCCGATGCACTCGTGATCGGCGCGCCGGACGACTTCCCATGCGTCGCGGTGGTCGTTGATGTTCTTGCCCCAGGCGAGTGCTTCGAAACCGACGCGCACGCCGAATTTCTTTGCGATATCGCCGAGCTCCGCGAAATCCGCCGCGCAGCGGTCGATACCGCCGAGACTCTGCGGATGGACCGAGGAACAGACCAGCATCAGGTCGGTGCCAAGCTGGTTCATCAGGTCGAACTTCCGTTCGGCCCGCCGGAAGGTCCGGTTGCGCAGCGCGCCGTCGGGCAGCCCCTCGAAATCGCGGAATGGCTGGAACAGCATGATTTCCAGCCCGTGATCGGACACCATCTTTGCGACATCCGCAGGGTTCAGGTCGAAACCGATGAAATCCTGTTCGAAAATTTCGATGCCGTCGAACCCCGCCTTGGAAATGGCATCGAGCTTTTCGGCGAAATCGCCGGACAGGGAAACCGTCGCAATGCTGGTTTTCATCCGATTCTCCTATCCGCCGACCGGGACCCGCTCGGTCGCCAGCGCCGGGTCGCCGGCGGCCTCTGCGCGGGCGAGCTTGCGGCAATAGTAGCGCCATAGCGTCGCGCCGCCGATAATGGCGGGGTCGAGCGATGCGCCGGTGGCGAGTTTCTCGATCAGCTCGTCCTCCTCCGGGCAGGAGAAAGAGAGGCCGGAAGCGTTGATCGTCAGGGCTTCCCGGCACATTTTTTCCAGGGCGATGCCGACCAGAACAGGATCGCAGATATCCACCCCGCAGGTGACGATGCCGTGATTGCGCAGCAGGATCGCGGTACCTGCGCCCATCGCCTTCGTCATCGAGTCCGCTGCTTCCACCGTGTTAATGAGGTCCGCCGGCCCGTCCCAACGCGGCGGGCGCACCGGTTGGGTCGTGCTGCGCGGCACGACGGTGCGGAGCGGTTCCTCCGACGCCGAATAGACCGAGGCGTAGAACGGGTGCGTATGGGCGGTGACGTTGATCTCCGGGCGCTGCTTCATGATCTCGGTATGGATCGGCCATTCGTTATGCGACCGGCCGTCGCCGCCAATCTGCTTTCCGTCCCAGTCCAGCAGCACGAAATCGCGGGAATCGAACACCTCTCCCAGTGCGATGCCGGCGCGTTTCATCCAGATGCCGCGCCCGTCCGGGTCGCGCAACGCCATGTGACCAACGACCCGATCGCCGTGTCCTTCAAGCTCGAACACCCTGCAGGCGCGCGCGAGTTCGTCGAGGTCGGCGCGCAGGCTGTTGCTCATCTGATCCATTCGAGTCTCCCTTCCGGCAGGAGATACGCTAAGTCGGGGGCGAGGGGCTGTCCAGAGACAGCCTCGCATCGTAACGTTCGCGCATGCGAGTCCGCCCGAACATCATCCTGATCGTGACAGATCAGCACCGCGCCGACCATCTGGGATGTTACGGCAACCCGGTGGTGCGGACGCCGAATATCGACTCCATCGCGGCGGACGGGACGCGGTTCGAGCGGTTCTACGTAGCGAGCCCCGTCTGCATGCCGAACCGGGCATCGCTGATGACCGGCCGAATGCCATCGCTCCACGGCGTGCGGCATAATGGGATCGCACTATCGACCGAGCACGTAACCTTCGTGGAACTGCTCGCCGCGGCGGGATACCGGACGGGTCTGATCGGCAAGTCCCATCTTCAGAACTTCACCGGCGCGCCGCCGACCCGCGATTTTCCTGAAATCGACGGGCTCGACCCGCCGCCCGCAGCTCTGCGGGAAGCCGACCGCCGGCTCAGGCGCGGCGCGTTCTACGACATCGAGAACCAGATGCTGTGGGACGATCCGGGGCACGCCGTTTCTCTGCCGTTCTACGGGTTCCGGCACGCCCGTATCTGCACCGGACATGGCGATCTGGTCGGGGCGGATTACATTCGCTGGCTTAAGGGGAAAGGCGGCGATCCCGATGCGCTGGCGGGCGAAGACAACGCGCTGCCGGATCAGCGGCGCACCGGGCCGCAGGTCTGGCGCACCGCCGTGCCGGAAGATCTTTATCCCACCCGCTATGTCGAAGAGCTTTCGATCGAGTTCCTGGAGGCGGCAGCCGCCGGGGATGAGCCGTTCTTCGCCCAGATTTCCTTTCCCGACCCGCATCATCCCTTCACGCCGCCCGGCCGTTACTGGGACATGTACGACCCGGACGAGATCGAGCTGCCGTCTTCGTTCGGCAAGGGCGACCTCGATGCGCTGAAATATCTCTGGCAGGCGCGCGAGGCCGGTACGGCAATCCGCACCTCGGCAACGGTTCCGTTCGCCGTATCGGAAGAAGAAGCGCGTGTGCTGATCGCGTTGACCTACGGCATGATTACGATGGTCGACGATGCGGTGGGAAACATTCTCGCGACGCTCGACCGGCTCGGGATCGCGGACAACACCGTGGTGATGTTCACCACCGATCACGGCGATTTCATGGGCGATCACGGGGTCATGCTCAAATATCTGCTGCATTATCAGGGGCTGATCCGGGTTCCCCTGATCTGCCGCGTGCCGGGGCAGGGCGCGCGCGTGCGGTCCGATCTCGGCCAGACGATCGATATCGGCGCGACTGCGCTCGGTCTCGCCGGGCTGCAGCCGTTCAACGGCATGCAGGGACGGGACCTGCTGGCCGGGGATAGCGCGGCGCCGGAAGACATTCTGATCGAAGAGGATTCGATCATCCGCATGTTCGGCGACGATCCGGGCGACCGGGTGCGGACGCTGGTGACCGGTCGCTGGCGGCTCTCCTGCCATCAGGAGGCGGGCTGGTGGGAACTCTACGATCTGGAGAACGATCCGGACGAGGTCGAAAACCTGTGGGGCCGCGACGACTGCCGCGAGGTGGCCGGCGAGCTGATGCAGCGGCTGATCGTAAGGATGATAGACCTGCAGGACCGCAGCCCCCTGCCGACGGGGCGGGCCTGATGACCGCCATATCGGCCGGCACGGCGCATACCGTTCGCGTTCTGGGTTTCATCGGGTCGGCCCATTTCATGAGCCATGTGTTCAACCTCGCCCTGCCGCCGCTGTTTCCGCTGCTGGTGAAGGATACCGGGCTAAGCTACACGGAACTGGGCTTCGTCATGACGGCTTATGCGCTGGCCGGGGCGCTGTTCACCACGCCGATGGGGTTTCTGGTCGACCGTTGGGGCGGGCGCACGGTGCTGACGCTGGGGCTGGCGCTCCAGTCGGGCGCCATCCTGGCGGTCGGGTTCGTCAGCTCGTTCTGGGCGATGACGGTGCTGTTCGTGCTCGCGGGCGTCGCCTATTCGGTCTATCACCCGAGCGATTACGCCATCCTGTCGGCATCGATCCCCAGGGACCGGCTGGGACGCGCTTTCAGCTTCCATGCCTTCACCGGGAATACGGGCTCGGCGGCCACGCCGCCGGTCATGGTTGCGATCGCGGCATTCTGGGACTGGCGGGTCGCGATGATCGCGGTCGGTGCGTTCGGGCTTTGTCTTGCGGCGGCGATCGCGCTTCAGGGCGATTCCCTGTCCGATCAGGCGGAGACGCCACGCAGGAAGAAGGCGGAGGACGACAGCGGGGAAAAGAGAGGCTGGAAACAGGATCTTCTCGTCCTGACCTACCCGCCGATCCTGCTGTGTTTTCTGTTCTACGTCATTTCCAGCATCGGATTCGGCGGGTTCCGGGCATTCAGCGTGTCCGGGATCGTCGAGCTTTACGGCGCGCCGCTGGCGGCGGCGAGCGGGGCGCTGACCGGGTTTCTGGTTGGGTCGTCTGCGGGCATCCTGGCCGGGGGCTGGGTCGCCGACCGGTACGGGGCGAAGATGATCACGGCGGCGGCAGGTTTCCTCGGCGCCGCCGCGCTGATCGCGTTCACCGGCGCGGTGTCCATGCCGATGGTACTGATCGTCGCGGTTCTCAGCTTTGCCGGGTTCATGCGCGGCATGGTGCAGTCGACGCGTGACCTGTTCGTGCTTTCGGTGACGCCGCCCGGCGGCGCGGGGAAGGTTTTCGGCTTTGTCTATAACGGCAGCCTGTTCGGCGCGGCCATCATGCCGCTGGTCTTCGGGCTGGCCCTGGATAACGGCAATCCGCAGGGCGTGTTCTACCTGACCGCGGGTTTCATGGTGGCGGCGCTTTGCACTTTCTTTGGTGTGAAGAGGCTTGCGGCAGGCAACGGTTGAGCCGTTTTCATAAATATATATTTCGCGTTATCACACCTTGCCGGTTCGCATCACTTTTGAGACACTTTCTCCTCAGTCTGAATGGGGGTTAATGTCATGAAAATACGGTCGTTCCTGATCGGTGTCCTCGGCACCGCTACTATCGCCGGTGCCGCGTACGCGGAAACCGAACTGAAGGCGTCATCCGCGCTTAACACCAGTCGCGAAATGACGCAGGCGTATCTCAAATATTTCGTCAACGATATCAACGCGAAAGGAAAGGGGCAGGTCCGGGTAAAATTCGTCGGCGGTCCTGAAGTCACGCCCCCTCGGAAGCAGGTAGCGGCCCTGTCGCGCGGCGCTTTCGATATCACGCACAGCCCGTCCTCCTATTATGCCGGGATGGTGCCCGAAGGTTATGCGGTCCTCGTCACGAACATGACGCCGGCCGAAATCCGGAAGAGTGGGGGGTTTGCCCTGCTTGACGCAGCGCACCAGAAGAAGGCGAACGCCAAGTTGCTGGCGTGGGGAGATTCCGGCGGGAAGTTCAATACCTATCTGGCCCGCAAGCCGGCGATGACCGCCGCAGGCGGAATCGATCTCAAGGGATTCAAGATGCGGAGCACGGCAACTTACCGGCCGCTGTTCGAGTATCTTGGCGCGACCCCGGTCGGGATGAAATCCAGCGAGATCTTCACCGGTCTCGAACGCGGCGTAATCCAAGGATTCGGATCGCCATCGTCGGGCCTGGTCAAGCTCGGGGTAAAGGGAAAAGTGCGCTACCGGGTCGATCCCAGTTACTACAACCTCAACAATTTCGTCCTCATCAATCTCGATAAATGGAAAGCGTTGCCGAAGAAAACGCAGGCCATGATTGAGGGTGTGGCGCGGCGATATGAGGACCAGTCGACAGAGTTCTATCTCGGTTTCGCGAAGAAGGACGAAAAAGCCATGAAGGAGAGCGGCATGGACGTCATCGCTCTCAAGGGCAAAGCGGCGACGGCCTATGTGGAGGCTGCGAATGCGGCGGTGTGGAAACGGTTTGAAAAGATCGTTGGCGCCGAAACCGTCGCAAAATATCGGAGCGTTTTCGAGAAGAAATAGCCCAAGACCTGTCCGCTGCACTGCGGTTGAGGGATATCCATACGGGCCGGGACGATCTCCCGGCCCGATTTTTTCGGCGATGCGTCTTCCCATAAGGATTGAGAAAAAGTCCGACGTGCTGTCGGTAGCGGCCTTTCTGTTGTCGCTTTCCGCAATTCTTTTTCAGGTCTTCTCCTGTCTGCGCGGGACGACCCTGCGCGAGTTTATTTTGCGCCGGTTCCAGGGAGGGCAGGCGGAAAATGACAGGGTCGTAAAACCTGCGTTCTGGGTGTCTCCCAGCTGCACGCCGGTCGAGCGAAAATGGTGGCAATTCCTGTTACCGCAATCCGACAGGACAGCGCGGCCGCAGTCGCGGTTTAGCCGCGGATCATTTCCCTGATCCTTGGCCATGCCTCCGCGCCTTTTTCCGCCATCAGGTCGCAATAGGCCTGATTCTTCCAGTCGAGATAGCCGGGTTTGAAGTTTGGCCGCGCCTTGATCGCCTCGTACAGCTCGGTGACGCGCGGCTTGTCGTCCATCCAGCCCCACAGCCGCAGCTCGTCGAGCCGGATCAGGTAGGGTGTGTAGCCGATTTCGGCGAGCGAATAGCTCTTCCCCGCCATCCATTCCGTTTTCTGCAGCTGGGCGTCGAGATCGCGGACGAACCGGTCGAACGCACGGACAGCCTCGGCAAACTGTGGCGCGTCCATGCCGAGTTCGATCTGCTGGTGCTGGCGTTCGCGCCGTTTCGGGTCGGGAATCCCCTCGATATAGGCCTTCAGCTCGTCCGCCGGGCGCGCCAGATGCTGGAACCGGAAGGCGATCGAGCCGGACAGCACGCCGGTGTAATAGTGCAATACCTCGTCCAGCCACTTGGTCCATTGCCGCATGCGCGCCCGTTCGGCCGGGGCGGCGGGACGCACAGAAGGGTCGGGGAACGCATCGTCGAGATATTCGCAGATCACGGTGGATTCGATGATGACGGTCCCGTCATGCACCAGCGTCGGCACCACCCCGTTGGGATTGAGCTTCAGGTAATCCGGATCGTGCTGGTCGCGGGTCCGGAGGTTGAGCAGATGGCCTTCCCACGCCAGCCCCTTTTCGGCCAGCAGCAGCCGCACCTTCTGGGCGCAGGTCGACATGTCCGCGTGATACAGCTCGATCATGGTGATGCTCCTGTTTTTCGGAGACCAGTTTACCCGGGGCGTCGGTTGTCGGCCAATCGGCCCGGTGATAAGTACGGCACAGGCATTTCTATCCACTGACGAACGGAACAACGATCATGGCAAAGCTCACCATCAGTCTCGCCTGTTGCGATTATGACCGGACCCGCGCGCTGTTCGACGGGCGCGTCGCTGTCGAAGGATGCGAGGTGGTCGGAGTCCCGATGTCGCCCGAAGAAGCGTTCCACCGGGCCTTCAAGTACCAGGAGTTCGATGTCACCGAGCTGTCGATGTCGAGCTACATGAACGTGCAGTCGCGCGAAGGCAGCCCCTATATCGGCATTCCCGCCTTCGTCTCTCGGCTGTTCCGCCACAGCTCGATCTATATCCGTACGGACCGCGGTATCGAAAAACCGGAAGATCTCAGGGGCAAGACCATCGGCGTTCCGGAATACCAGATGACGGCCGCGCTCTGGGTGCGGGGCATCCTTCAGGACGAGTACGGGGTCCGGGCGGAGGATATTTCGTGGCGCAACGGCGGGCTGGAGGAAGGCGGGCGCGAGGAACGCTCGCCACTGCACCTCCCCGATACTATCGATCTTCAGAGCATCCCGAAGGACGAAACGCTGGCGCAGCAGCTCGACGACGGCCGGCTGGACGCAGTGATTTCGGCGCGCGCGCCGTCGAGCTACTACAGCAACGACAATATCGATCGGCTGTTTCCCGACTATAAGGCCGCCGAGCAGGCCTATTTCGCCAAGACGGGCATGTTCCCGATCATGCATCTGGTGGGCGTCAGGCGTTCCATCGTCGAAAAGCACCCGTGGCTGCCGGTCAATCTCTATGTCGCCTTCCTCAAGGCGAAGCAGCTCTGCTACGAGGAGATGGAACAGGTCGGCCATCTGGCGCACACGATGCCGTGGCCGGTCTATGAGCTCGAGCAGGTCCGCAAGCTGATGGGCGAGGATCACTGGAAATACGGCGCGCTGGAGAACGAAAAGGAAATTTCTGCCATGACGCGCTATTCCTTCGACCAGGGAATCGCCGCGCGCAAGCTCGAGGCCGAGGACCTGTTCGCGGAATCGACCTTCGAGCTCTTCAAGCTTTAAAGGATTTTTCTGGCGGTGCGCATCCGCGCCAGCGGATTGACCTGAAGGAGACTTCTCCATGACGCGCATTTCCCCGCTGAAACGCGAGGATCATCCCGACCTCGACGAAAAATTCTTCAAGCCCTACGAGGCGTCGCGTGGCTACGTGCCGAACTCCAACCTCGTCATGGCGCGAAAGCCGAAGATGCTGGCGGCGTTCCGGGCGCTCAACGCGGCGGTCTTCGATGCCGGCAACAGCGTGCCCGCCGGGCTGCTCGCGCTGGTCGGCAATATCGCGAGCCAGGCCGCCGGCTGCATGTACTGCATTGCCCATACCGCCAACAACGCGGGCATTCGAGGGGTCGATGCAGAGAAGGTTGCAGCCCTCTGGGAATACGAGACCAGCCCGCTGTTCGACGAGAGCGAACGCGCGGCGCTCAAATTCGCGCAGGCCGCGGCGTCGGTGCCCAACATGGTGACGGACGAGGACGTCGAGGCCGTAAAAGGGCATTTCGGCGAGGACGGCGCGGTGGAAATCCTCGGCGTGGTCGCCTGGTACGGTTTTCTCAACCGCTGGAACGACAGTCTCGCGACCGATCTCGAAGAAGCGGCGTTCGACAAGGCATCGAAGACGCTCGCCTCAACCGGCTGGGACGCCGGCAAGCACCGGCCGAAGACGCGTTAAGAAGCTTTTCTATTTGATCCCGATCTGCGTGCGCACCGTATTCGACAGCGTGCTGTCGGGATCGAGAAATTCGTTGATCGTCGTGAAGTGATGTTTGCCGGGCATCACCATGGCGCTGATGTCCTTGCCCTGCGCGGACCAGGCGGCGGCGAGGTCTTCCGACTGGCGGATGAACTCCGGCCCTTCGTCGCCGCCGACCGGCAGCAGCAACGGCGCCACGCGGCCGGGCTTCATGAGAACCGGGCTGAACTCGGCAGCTTCCTCTGGTGAGAACTGAAGATCGTCGTTCTGGAACGAAAGCCGCACCGGCTCCAGATCGTAGACGCCGCTGATCGCGCATCCGGCCTTGACGAGATTCTGCGGCAGCGCGGAGTCGTAGGCGGACCAGTCAGTTGACGCCATCATCGCCGTGATGTGGCCGCCGGCGGAGTGTCCCGACACCGTGATGTTGTCTGGGTTGCAGCCCAGTTTCCCCGCGTTGCGCCAGACCCATTGCATGGCTGCCCGGCAGCGGTCGACCAGCGTCGCCATGCGCACGGAGGGTATGAGGGGATATTCCACAACCACGGTCGTAATCCCGTGCGGCACGAACGGTTTCGCGACAAAGCCGAAATCGTTCTTGGTGTTCGATTTCCAGTAACCGCCGTGGAAGAAGACATGGACCGGGCGCGGGCCGTCCCCCGCGGCGTGGTAGATATCCAGAAGGTCGGTATCGCCATCGCCGAAACGCTCGTCCAGCTGTGCATTGAACTGCGCTTTCGCCTCATCGGAACCGGCCAGCTGCGCGGCCTTGCATTCCGCCGTGTCCGGCACCTTGCCCCTGTTGTTGTATTCCCAGTCCAGGGCCTCCTGGTCATATGACCGAAAAACCGGCTCTCCCATCGAATGCCTCTTCCGTTATTGTTGCGGAACAATCGTCCCAGTTTACCCGACGATCGCGGCGTGCACAGGTTCGGCGACGAAACCGACCTTGTTGACCGCTGATGCGATTATGGGACAATAGCACTACAACGACTGGAAAGCGGAAGTTTCATGCCATCAAAAAACGATCCCGGGCGCGGTTATCACGATATCGGCGGTCTCGACGCGGGCGCGATCCCGATGGAAACGACGGACATGAAGCCGTGGGAAAAACTGTCTACGGCGATCAGCAACGCGCTGGGGCGGGGCGGCAGGGGAATTTTCGTCACGGACGAATCCCGCCGGGCGCGCGAGCAGATGGGCGACCCGCCCTACAGCGATCTCGAATATTTCGAGCGCGCGACAGAGTCGATGAAGATCGTGCTGCTCGAAAAGGGGCTGTTTACCGCCGAGGAACTTGAATCCCGGATGAAGGAAATCGAACAGCGCATGGCGGAGGTCCGGAAATGACGGCTGTCTTTCATCCCGGGGACAGGGTACGGGTAATCAGGACCCATCCGCCGGGACACCGGCGCACGCCCTACTATATCCGGGGCAAGGTAGGCGAGATCGAGCGGGTCTGCGGCGCGCATCCGAATCCCGAAGAACTCGCCTACGGTTTCGACGGACTGCCGGCGAAAGTGCTCTACCGGGTCCGCTTCAGGCAGAAGGAAGTGTGGGAGTCCTACGCGGGGCCCGATTCCGACACGGTAGACGTCGATATTTACGAACACTGGCTGCGCCCCGCGTGAACGGCGCGCTGAAGGAGACGAGAGATGGCTGCTGACGAACGCGGACACGACCATGACCATGATCACGACCATGATCACGAGCATCCGCATGACCATGACCGGACTTTTCAGCCCGATATCGAGGATGCGCCGCCCGGTCGTTACGAGCTGATGACCTATGCGATCCGCGAGCTGCTGGTCGAGAAAGGGCACCTGACCGGCGAGGAAATCCGCAAGGCGCAGGAGAAGATCGACAGCTGGGAGCCATCGCAGGGCGCGCGCATTGTCGCCCGCGCATGGACCGACCCTGAGTTCAAGAAAAGGCTGCTGGAAGACGGCAACGACGCAATGGCCGAATACGGCATCGAGCCCGGCGGCGCGAAAATGACGGTGGTCGAGAATACCGACAAGGTCCAGAACGTCATCGTGTGCACGCTGTGTTCGTGCTATCCGCGCGCGGTGCTGGGTTTGCCGCCGGACTGGTACCGGTCGAAGAACTACCGCTCGCGCGTCGTCATTGAACCGCGCGAGGTCCTGAAGGAATTTGGTACCGAAGTGCCCGACGACATGGCGGTACGGGTCCATGACAGCCTCGCCGACCTGCGCTATCTCGTCCTGCCGCGCCGGCCCGAAGGCACCGAGGGCTGGTCCGAGGAACAGCTCGCGAGAATTGTGACGCGGGACACCATGGTCGGCGTGGCGAACCCGGATGTCGACCGGGCCGGAAGCTGAACGAAGGCCGGAAAGTCACACATGCCCGACGATCTGATCGGCGTATCGCGTCGCCGGCTCGAAGACTATGACCTGCTGACCGGCAACGCGTCGTTCGTTGACGACCTGAAGCTCGACGGCCTGTTGCAGGCGGCCTTCGTCCGAAGCGCCCATGCGCATGCCGCCATCAGATCGGTCGACCTGTCCGCGGCGCGCGCAGCGCCGGGCGTCGTCGCGGCCTACGCCATCGACGATCTGGGCGACGTGCTGACGCAGGACCGTATCCCCGAAGGGTTCCCCAAACCGCCGCCGCGCAACGAGGTCGGCCCGTACGTCCTGGCCCGGGACGAGGTCTGTTACGTGGGCGAGCCGATCGCCATCGTGATCGCGGGGACGCGTTATCTCGCGGAAGATGCCGCACAGCTCGCCCAGGTCGAGTACGACCCGCTGCTGACGGTGGGCGATCCCCGCGCATCCGCGGCCGATGGCGCCGCCATCGTCAATATGCGGGGGAACGGGAACACGGTGGGCCGGTACGCGCTGGAGACCGGCGACGTCGACGCGGCGTTCCGGAACGCCGCTCACGTCGTCTCCGCGACACTGCGCCAGCATCGCGGCTGTTCGCTGCCCATGGAATGCCGAGGGGCGGCGGTGCGCTACGATCCGCGCCGGCGTCGGCTCACCATGTGGAGCTCCAACCAGGCGCCGCATTCGCACAAGAGCATTCTGGTTTCGCTGTTCGGGCTCGCCGAGGGCGACGTGCGGGTCATCGTGCCGTCGGTCGGCGGCGGCTTCGGGCCAAAGCTGCTGTTCTATCCGGAGGACGCGTCGGTTGCCGCTGCGGCGATCAAGCTCGGCCGCCCGGTAAAATGGATCGAGGACCGGCGCGAACACCTGATGTGCACCACGCAGGAGCGCGACCAGTTCTGGGAAGTCGAAATGGCGTCAGGCCCGGACGGCCGCGTCGTCGGGCTGCGCGGCACGCTGTGGCACGATCAGGGCGCCTATACCGCGCGCGGCACCAATATTCCGTTTTCGTCCGCGACCACCATTCTCGGTCCCTATATCATCCCGACCTACCGGATGAACGTGGTGATCGCCCATACCAACAAGGTGCCGGCGACCTCGATGCGGGGCGCCGGCCATCCGCAGGGCTGTTTCACGATGGAACGGCTGCTCGACAGGCTCGCCGCCGCGACCGGGCTCGACCGTGCCGAGATTCGCGCGCGCAACATGATCCGGCCCGAACAGATGCCGTACGAGCATCCCCTGCGCACCCAGGCGGGGCAGCGGATCGTCTATGACAGCGGCGATTATACGAAATGCCAGGCCGACCTGCTGGAGGCGATGGATTACGCCGGTTTTCCGGCGCGCCAGCGGGCCGCCCGCGAGGAAGGGCGGCGGCTCGGGATCGGCATCGCCAATTACGTGAAGCCGACCGGGCGCGGGCCGTTCGAAACCGGGCTGGTACGCATCGGCACGTCCGGCAAGGTCATGGTCTATACCGGCGGGGTCGCGATGGGGCAGGGGTTCCATACCGCCATGGCGACGATCGTCGCCAGCCAGCTCGGCGTTCGGCCCGAAGACGTCACCGTGACCGCCGGCGACACGGACGGGGTGCCGCTCGGCATCGGCGGGTTCGCGAGCCGCCTGACCGTCTGCGCCGGATCGTCGGTCCATCTGGCTTCCATCAAGGTACGCGAGAAGGTGCTGGCGATCGCCGCCAACCTGCTGGAAGCCTCCGCGGAAGATCTCGAACTGATCGACGGCAAGGTTTTTATCAAGGGCGTGCCGGGGATCGAGGTCTCGTTCAGCCAGGTGGCGCAGGCGGTGGCCGGCATGCCGGGCGTCTCGCTGCCGGAAGGCATCTCGCCCGGTCTGGAAGCTGAAGCGAGCTTCCAGCCGGAAAACGTTGTTTACGCCAACGGCGCGCACGCCGCGGAAGTCGAGGTGGATCCCGATACCGGCCAAATAAAGCTGCTGCGCTACGTCGTGGTTCATGACAGCGGCCGCCTGATCAACCCGATGATCGTTGACGGCCAGGTACAGGGCGGCGTGGCCAACGGGCTCGGCAACGCGCTGTTCGAGGAGATGATGTTTGACGAGGACGCGATGCCGCTCTCGACCAATCTCGCCGAATATCTGGCGCCGACCGCCCCGGAACTGCCCAATTTCGAGATCATCCATCAGGTTTCGCCGACCGACCGCAACCCGATCGGCGTCAAGGGCGTCGGCGAGTGCGGTGTGATGTCGGCGGCGCCGTCCGTTCTGTCGGCCATCGAGAATGCGCTGGAGGAATTCGGCGTGACGCTGGATTCCTATCCCGTTACGCCGATGATGCTCATCGAAAAGATCAATGCATACCGCAACAGGGAGACTGTAAATGCCGCGGATTGACCCCATCGACATGGATAATCTGACCGAAGAACAGAAGGCGGTCGCCGCCAAGATCGTATCCGGCCCGCGCGGCGAGGTACGGGGGCCGTTCCGCGTTCTGATGCACAGTCCGGAGCTGGCCGATGCGGTCCAGACGATGGGGGCCTATGTCCGCTATAACGCCGAGCTTCCCTGGAAGCTGCGCGAGCTCGCCATCCTCGTGACGGCGCGGCACTGGAACTGCCCCTACGAATGGTTCGCGCACGAAAAGGAAGCCCAGAAGGCGGAGCTGGACCAGGGCATTATCGATGCCGTCAGGGTGCGCGAAAGACCCAATTTCACGGAAGACGCTGAAGAAGAAATCTGGACCTTCTGCACCGAGTACTACGCCAACACCAAGGTCAGCGACGAGACCTTCCAGAAGATCATCGACCGGCACGGCAAGCGCGGCGCCGTCGATCTCGCGGGCCTGCTTGGCCATTACAACGCGATCGCGGCGACGCTGAATATTTTCCAGGTCGAGGTGCCTGACGGCTCGTCGCCCTTGCCCGATTAAATATCCCGGTACCGGCGGGCAACAAGCCATACGCCGAGAACGATCAGCGCCGTTCCGAAGAGATGGAAGGGCTGCAGTGTCTCGTTCAGGAAAACGATGGCGAGAGCCGACCCGAAGACCGGGTGCAGGTTCATGAACGATGCCGTCCGGTTCGGACCGATGCGGACGATTCCCTGATTCCAGCAGGCCCACGCGACGATCGTGCTGAACAGCGCGACATAGACGAGGCTTGCGCCCGTCAGCGGCGTGACGCGCATTGCGGCGCCCGAAGCGATCTCGGCGGCATAGGCGGGAATCAGCCAGATCGCGCCCGAAACGCACAGCACGAACAGCAGCGTCCAGGGGGAAAGCCTGAGACCGGCCCGCTTGAACAGGACCGTGTAGAGCGCCCAGCACACGACGGCGAGAAACATGTAGAGATCGCCGAGGCGGATATCGAGCGAGGCCAGCACCGCAAGATCGGCCCGCGCGACGACGAGAACGATGCCGAAGAAGGAGAGCGCGATTCCCGCCGCCTGCCACCGGTTGACAAGTTCGCGCAGGATCAGCCAGGAAAAGAACACCGCCACCACCGGCACGCCCGCGTTGATCAGTGCGGCGTTGATGACGGTGGTGTTCAGCACGCAGAAATAGACCAGCGTATTGCCGGCGACGAAAAGGAACGACAGCGCGGCAATCGCCCCGAGACTCTGCTTGACCGCTGGCCAGTCCCGTTTCAGCGCCGGGAGGACGAAGGGCAGCACCATCGCGGCGGCGAGCACGTGTCGCCAGAACGACAGCGCTATCGGCGGCACGTCGAGATTGGCGAGACGCGCCACCACGAAATTGCCCGCCCAGCACAGGATGGCGAGCGAGCAAAGCAGGTACGCGGTGGCGTGCCCCGCGTCGGAGGATCTCTCGGTCATGCGGAAGGCGATGCTAGAACGTCGCGCCCGATTGCAGCCACGCGTCGACGATTTCCTCGCCGGTCGCGAACCACACGTCGTCATGCCCCTTGATGTAGTCGAGCGCGGATTCCAGCGCCCAGATGCGGTGCGACACGCCGATCACGAACGGGTGCAGGCAGATCGCCATGACGCGCCCTGAGTCCGCGCCTTCCATATAGAGCCGGTCGAACTGGCGGCGCATCATCAGCTCGAACTCGTCGCTCGATTTTCCCGACCGGAACTGCGGCAGGTCGTTGATCTCGGCGGAGTAGGGGAGCGACACCATTTTGCGGCCGCCGGCATCGATGAAGTAGGGCTGGTCGTCGTTGATCCAGTCGCAGACGTAATCGAGCCCCTCGTCCGCCAGATAATCGAGCGTGTGCCAGGTTTCCTGTATGCCGGAGCCGAGCCAGCCGCGCGGCTTGCGACCCGTCGTCTGCTCGATGCGGGCCAGCGCGTCATGGATCAGCTTTGCATCGTCTTCCGGCGGGGTTTCGTGAAACGGGCGCGAATTGCTCTGGTTATGACCGAGAAATTCCCAGTCGAGCGCCATCGCGTCTTCCATGATTTCAGGATAGGCGTCGCAGACCTCGGAATTCAGCGTAACGGAGGCCCGAATGTCGCGGGACGACAGGGCATCCATGATGCGGAACACGCCGACCCGGGCCCCGTAATCGCGCTGCGACCAGGACGAAACCTCCGGCACATGGCCGCGCGACCCCGGCACGACCTCGTCGAGCGGGAAGAACTCGATATTGGGAACGACCCACACTGCGACGCGCGCGCCGTTCGGCCATTTCAGCCTGGGGCGCCGGTTGATCGGCGTGTACGGAAAGGGTCCGTAACGGCGCGGCTCCATCACACCACCTCTTTGAGCCCGGCGGAGCCGAGCAGCTTCTGGACGACTTCGCCGACATGCATGACGTCGGCGTATTTATGGTGCATGTCGAACAGATTGACCTTGTGCGACAGCTCGCTGCGGTCGAAGCAGCATTCCTCGGCCAGCGTGACGTGTATGCCGTTCGAGTAGGCGTCCACGACGCTGGCGCGGACGCAGCCGGACGTGCTTTCGCCACAGACGATCAGGCTCTGGACCCCCATCTGGTGAAGCTGGGCGATCAGCGGCGTGCCGTAGAATGCGCTGGCGCGCTGCTTGTAGACGATCAGGTCGCCTTCCTGCGGGGCGAATTCTTCCTTGATCTGCCAGACATCGTCCGATTTCGGCTTGTTCTGGCGCGATGTCGCGTAGGCCTTGCCGACATTGGCTTCCTTGCGGGCTTCCGTGGTCGAATAAATGATCGGAATGCCGACGGCGCGCGCCGCCTTGAACAGGCGTTCGGTCGGTTCGATGGCGTTCCAGGCGTTTTCGCCGCAGGAGCTGGGGAACTCGCCCATCAGGTCGTGGACCGGCTTCGCGCCACCCTGATAGGCAAGCTGGTAGAGATCGATGGCGAGCAGCGCCGGTTTTTCGCCGATATAGGTTTCGCGCTCGTAGGCGCTGTAGATATCGAGAACCGCCGGGTCGACGATGTCCTGCCAGCAATGGTCTTCGAATTTCGACACCATGGGCTTTCCCTTTCCTGAACTGTCCCTGTCGCGGCCTACAATATTGCAGGCGTCGCCGCGCGACAATGTCAGGTGCGTTTCCCGGGGGAGAGCGCGGAGAAACGGTGGCCGTTCTCAACCGCGGTCAGGCGTCGTCGTTGTTGCCGTCCCGTTTCAGGGCCTCCGCGACCCGTCCGAATTCGGTTCTGATGCCTTCCAGCAGGGTGTCGGCCTGTCGCAGGACATCGTCTTCGGACAGGTGTTCGAGTTCGTTGCAAAGGCGCGAGAGCCTGAGCGCGACCATGTTGGCGCTGGCGGATTTGAGGTTGTGTGCCGCCGCCTGCGCCGCCGCGGCATCATTCTCTTTCAGAGAGGTTTCGATTTTTTCGACCATTTCGGGTGCGGTCTCAAGGTAAACGCCGATGATCTTCATCCAGACGCTTTCGGAAAAATGAGCAGGTCGGGCGCCGACGGGCTGCGCATCGGCGCTGTTTCGCCCCGCATCCGTCGGCTCGTCGCCGGTTTTCGTTCTGGCGTTGAAGTGGCATTCCCGGATCTTGCGAAACAGCTCGTTGGGATCGAAGGGTTTCGATGCGTAATCGTTCATCCCCGCCGCGAGGTATTCTTCGCGGTTCCCGGTCATCGCGTTCGCCGTCAAGGCGATGATCGGTACGTTCGCCGCCGGACCGTCAAGCGCGCGTATGGCCCTGGTCGCCGCCATGCCGTCCATGACGGGCATCTGAATATCCATCAGGACCATGTCGTACGCGGCGTTCCGAACCGCCAGGACGGCCAGTTCGCCGTTGGCGGCGACATGGACTTCATGACCCGCGTCCTTAAGGAAGGCGACGGCGATTTCCTGATTTACTTCATTGTCTTCGGCCAGCAGGATCCTGAGATTCTCGGTAAAGGCCGGTACGATCGGGTTCGCGGACCCGCCGGCGCCGATCGCCTGATCGAGGTTCCGGGTTCGCGCCGGACCGCATTCGACGGTGAACCAGAAGGTGGAGCCTTCTCCCGGCTTCGACGTAACGCCGATCTGGCCGCCCATGATCTGCGCCAGCTCCCGGCAGATCGCCAGCCCCAGGCCGGTGCCGCCGTACTGCCGGGTGGTCGATGCGTCCGCCTGGGAGAATTTTTCGAAGATCGTTTCCGTCTTTTCCGGGGAAATTCCGATTCCGGTGTCGGCGATTTCGAACCGGATCAGGAACCCGCCCTGCGACGATGCCGTATGCGAAACGGCGATCGAAACGCCGCCCCTGTCGGTGAACTTGATGGCATTTCCGACAAGGTTGAACAGCAACTGCTTGATGCGACCGGCGTCCCCGTTCATGGCTCTCGGCGTGTCCGGCGCTATCGAGACGCTGTAATCCAGCAGGTTCTCGTGCGCCCGGGACTCCATGAGCGAGGTCACCTCCTGCAGCACGTTGGGCAGCAGAAAATCGACGTGTTCCAGCTCTATCTGTCCGGCTTCCACCTTGGAGATGTCGAGAATGTCGTTGATCAGGCTCAGCAGCGCTTCGCCGGATTGTCTGATGCGATTGGCGTAGTTCGCCTGGGTCTCGTCGAGGTCGGTTTTCATAAGAAGCCGGGCCATGCCCAGCAGCCCGTTCATCGGCGTTCGAATCTCGTGGCTCATGCTCGCGAGAAATTCGGATTTGGCCTGGTTGGCTTTTTCGGCTTCTTTCGTGGCTTCTTCAAGCTCGCTCGTACGGTCTGAAACGCGTTTTTCGAGGTCCTCGTTAAGGGCCGTTATTTCCTGCTGCGACTCCTCGAGCCTCGACATCTGCTGCGTCAGCATCCGGTCGCGCGACTGAAGCGCGTCGGCCATCGCGTTGAAAGCCTCTGCGAGCCGACCGAGCCCGTCCCGGTCGCGGAATTCGATACGGCTTGAAAAGTCGCCGGAGCTGATACGGCGGGCGCCGTCGGCGACGAGCTCGTGCCGCGACGCGATGGACCTCTGGAGGAAATAGGACATCAAGAATATGAAAAGCGATCCGGCGACAGCGATCCCCGCGAACAGGATCTGGTCGTTCTTTCCCTTCTGGATCAAAAGGTCCTGATAGGCGTCGTAATTTTTTTCCAGCGCCAGCTCGGAGGCGTGAACCAGCGCTTTCGCTGCTGCCTGGCGCTCCATGACGGCATCATGCAGTTCCCTCATCGAGGTGCCGCTGAGGTCCTGCTCCAGCCCGTCCGAATATGCGTACAGGCTTGCCAGGTAGCGCGACAGGGGAAGGCGTACCCCGTCCGATATCTTTCTCATGCCAAGATCGCGCATGACGTCGTCGTGGCGATGGTCGTGGCCGGTATGTTGTCCTTCGTGCGCCAGGTGATCTTTGAACCGCGTCATCAATCCGATGCCCTTTCGGACCGGAGCGATGACGTCGTCGATCCGGACAGGCGTCTTTTCGAAATATCGTCTGAACGAATCCTCGACGCTCTGAAGCGTTCGACCGGCGTTGCGTCCAAGCCGCAGCGCGGCGGCGCCGTCCGGAATGTCGCGAACCAGCGCGGGCACCGATGCCCTGAACCGGCCCGTTTCCCTGAGCGTTTCGGTGCGGAGCTGTTCGGCCGTGTCGGAGGCCGGATCGATTTTTTCCTCCTCGAGATAATTGGCGAAGGCGGATTTAATCCGGGCGATCAGCGGGCGGTCCGCCGGCGTACCCTGCAGGTTCGTCTTGCTCGCCGTCAGGATCTCCCATTCGAGCGATTCGAGCTTTGACAGGGCGTCGAAGACGTCGTCCTGATGTACGTCGTCCTGTTTTTCGAATTCAAGAAACTGCACCGCCGATTCCGAAATCAGCGCCTCGACCTTCGTCAGCGCATCGCGCGCCGGCGCGACGACCGAGATGTTTGCGATGAGAAGGTCGTTCTGCCGCCGCCCGTGGAGCACCGAATAGGCCATTACGCCGATAAGCAGCAGCGCGACCGTCAGGAAACCCGTTCGGGTCAGGGCTGTAACCGACATGGCGATACGGGCGGCTCGTCGCGGCGGGCGTCAGTTGAAACTGAGAGACAGAAGCTCGGTGATTTCGCCGGCGCCGAACCAGGGCTCCTGAAGTTTGGGATTGCGTTTTCGCGCTGCGATTTCGTATCTGGATACGCCGAAATGGTACCGGTTGCGCGTGTCGAACTGAACGTCGTCCGAGTGTCCGGTATTCAGCTTTCTGGCGAATTCAACCGTCCATTTGCCGTTTTCCCATTTGCCCTTGGCGCGGACGTCCGCGCGGCTGCCGCTCGGCTGTCCAAAGGTAAACAGCGGCGCCCTGTTTCCGACATGGCTGGAGCGAATTACGGTGTGATACGCGGCTTCTCCGTTGTCCCCGGGCCGGATAAGGTAGAAGCGGGTGCCGTTTTTCGACAGGACGCGTCGGGCCTTCGGCATCTTCACCGTCGAATAGACATGCATCTTGTCGTCGGCGTATCCGGCATGGTCGGTACGGTGGGATTTCCAGTACCAGATATCGGCCTTGTACGGCGTATCGGAATCGACGCGCAGATCGTGAGGCACCGGCTCCATGCTCCATTTCACGATGAAGGTGTCTTCGCGGTCGACTCCGATCCGGTAGAGTTCCTGTTCGGGTATCCAGACCAGTGTCTTGTGGTTGCGGTTTTCGTTTCCGTCCGGGAACTGCGCGAGAAAATAGACATGCGTATCGGTATAGACCGCCCTGATTTCGAGCGTCGCCCGGGCCAGCGGATACAGCGTCGACAGCGGTTTCGCCCTGGTCCAAGCGCCGTCGTTGGCAAGACCGTCGATTTTCGGCGGGTCCGAAATCTTGACGGCGCTCAGGCCTCTGGGCGTGCCGTCGGCTGCGCCGACCGGTGCTGAAGAAACTGCCAAGAAAATTGCGAGGATTGAAAGGAAAACGGGCTGTTTCATGGCGAATCCGTATCTGTATTCGAACCAGGATACCGCAGGAGAATCGTATATCGGTTTTCCGGACGGGAATCGCCGATTCCGGACCTGAGGGGAGCCCCTGCAATCCTTTGTAACAAGTTGAACAACCACCTCTAATAATTCATTAAGCCGCCGCAGCGCAAGGCGATCGGTGGAGTGCCACTTGGTCCTTGCGGTCAGGATGCCTTCGCGTCACATTCCGTTCAAGGGCGATTCGCCCCGATCCGGTTCGAATTGGGAGATGGTTTCATGAAATATCGCAAACTCGGCTGCTGCACGGACGATGTCTCGGCCATTGGCCTTGGCGGCATGGCGATGACCGCGATCTACGGTCCCGCGGACAGGAGCGAATCCGTCGCTACGGTTCATGCCGCGCTCGACGCAGGGATGAACTTCATCGATACCTCCGATGCGTATGGCGGCGGCGGCAACGAGGAAATGCTGGGCGAGGCGCTCAAGGGCGGCTACCGCGAAAAGGCATTTCTCGCCACCAAGTTCGGTAATCTTGGCGGCAGCGCCGACGGGCGCCCGAAATATGTCGTCGAGGCCTGCGACAAGAGCCTGGCGCGGCTCGGGCTGGACGTTATCGATCTCTATTTTCAGCACCGCGTCGACAAGGACGTGCCGATCGAGGATACGGTCGGCGCGATGTCGCGGCTGGTGGAGCAGGGCAAGGTGCGCTGGCTCGGCCTGTCGGAAGCGGGGCCGGATACCATCCGCAGGGCGCACGCGACCCATCCGATCGCCGCGCTGCAGACCGAATATTCGCTGTGGACGCGCTTTGTGGAAACCGACTATCTGCCGGTCCTGCGGGAGCTCGGGATCGCGTTTGTGGCCTATTCGCCGCTCGGGCGCGGCATGCTGACCGGCACCATCGACGGGTTCGACAGCCTTGCCGAGAACGACCGGCGCAAGGACCATCCGCGGTTCCAGCAGGGCAATATCGAAGCGAATGTCGAGATCATCCAGCCGCTCAAGGCCATCGCCGACGAAAAAGGCGTTTCCACCGCGCAGCTCTCCATCGCCTGGCTGCTGGCGCAGGGCGACGACATCGTACCGATCCCCGGCACCAAGCGCCGCGAGCACCTGATGGACAATATTGCGGCGGTCGACCTCGAGCTGTCGGCCGACGATGTCGCCCGCATCGGCAATGCGGTCAAAGCCGACGACGTATCCGGAACCCGCTATCCGGCGGGGCAGCTTCCGGGGCTGGGCATCTAGGGGGGCGAACCTCCGAAACGAAAACCGGCGGAGCTTTTGGTTCCGCCGGTTTTTTTTAGTTCTCCAGGCTGTCGACCCGTTTGGGCATCGTCAGGAAGCTGTGGAAAACGTGCCAGAAGCGCGCCCGGTTGACGCCGAGATGCGATACGTGCGCCTGGCCCGGGATGATGACGAACTGTTTGTCGTGTACCGGGAGCGCGTTGTAGTACGCCATCAGGTCTTCCTCGGTGGCGACGCCGTCATGCTCGCCGCGGATGATCAGCACGGGGCAGCGGATTTTCGTCGGATCGCACACAGGCAGTTTCGAGCACATGTCGACATAGGTGCCGGTCGGCACCTTGTTGCAGATTTTAAGCTCGGTCTCGGCGAGCGCGTCGCCCACGCCGTCCTCTGTCGTGCCGGGCAGGTCGCGGGTAAAGATCGACAGCAGGAAATCCCTGTCGATTGTGCGCATGTTGCTGGCGGTCCAGATATCCATCTTCTTGGCCCGTTCGATCAGGGTCGGCGCGTCCTTGCCGGTCCAGACGAAGGCATCCAGAACGAGCTGTTCCGCATGTTCCGGGTAAGCTTCGGCGAACGCGGCGGCGCGCAGCGCGCCTGATGACGATCCGTAAAACGAGATTCTGCCGACGCCGGTTTCGCGTTCGACGATTTCCATCCCCGCCTTGAGGTCGCGGACGCCCTCGGCGACCGGCGAATTGCCGTCGGTCGCATCCGACTTGCCGTAGCCCTCATGATCCATGGTCCAGACGTCGAATCCGTACTCGGCGAATTTCTCCATCAGGGAATAGTCGGGCTTGCCCGGCACGTGCAGGTCGAACCCGCTCGGCCCGCTGAAGGACGATCCATGCACCAGGAAGAGCACCTTCCGGCCATCGCCGCCCGGGGGCGGCGCATCGGTCCGTTTGCGGAACATGTAGAGCTTCACGTCGCCCTTCTGCGCCCAGTATTCCTCGCTCCAGAATTCGGTCATGGGTTTTCTCCTATCCGTCCACGCGGGCGGGCATCGACAGGAAGGCGTCGAGCACGTGCCAGAAGCGGGCGCGGTTGATGCCGATCGAGGTGTTGTGCGCCTGGCCCGACACCATGATCATCTGCTTGTCCTTGTTGGGCAGCGCGTCGAAGAAGCCCATCACGTCCTCGTCGGTGGCGATGCCGTCGTGATCGCCGCGGAAGATCATGACCGGGCACCGGACCTTCGTGGGGTCGACCGCCGGCAGGTTGATGCACATGTCGATATAGGTGCCGTTCGGCACGCTGCCGCCGCC
>JAYOEY010000015.1:0-85250 GCA_038116945.1 Rhodospirillales bacterium | reverse complement strand
CAGATCGTCGACGTCAACATGGACGAGGGGCTGCTCGATTCCGAGGCGGCGATGGTGACGTTCCTCAACCTGATCGCTGCCGAACCGGACATCAGCCGCGTGCCGGTCATGATCGATTCGTCGAAATGGTCGGTAATCGAAGCGGGTCTGAAATGCGTTCAGGGCAAGGCGGTCGTCAACTCGATCAGCCTGAAGGAAGGCGAGGATGCCTTCGTCGAGCACGCAAGGAAGGTCCGGCGTTACGGCGCCGCCGTGATCGTGATGGCGTTCGACGAGGAGGGCCAGGCCGACACGCGCGACCGCAAGGTCGCCATCTGCAAGCGCGCCTACGGAATACTCGTCGAACGGGTCGGGTTCCCGCCCGAGGACATCATCTTCGATCCCAATATCTTCGCCGTCGCCACCGGCATCGAAGAGCACAACAACTACGCCGTCGATTTCATCGAGGCGACGCGCGATATCCGCGCGGAATGTCCGCATGCGCACGTATCGGGGGGCGTCAGCAACGCCTCGTTCTCGTTCCGCGGCAACGAGCCGGTGCGGCAGGCGATGCATTCGGTGTTTCTCTACCACGCCATCGGGGCGGGCATGACGATGGGCATCGTCAATGCGGGGCAGCTCGCTGTCTACGAGGACATCGAACCGGTGCTGCGCGAACGCGTCGAGGACGTGATCCTGAACCGTCGCGGCGACGGAACGGAAAGGCTGCTCGAGGTGGCCGAAGAATTCCGGGGCGCCGGCAAGAAGCAGCACAAGGACATGTCCTGGCGGAAAGCGCCCGTAAGAGAGCGCCTTACCCACGCCCTTGTCCACGGCATCAACGAGTTCATCGTCGACGATACCGAGGAAGCGCGGCAGGAGGCCGAAAAGCCGCTCGACGTGATCGAAGGGCCGCTGATGGATGGCATGAACGTGGTCGGGGACCTGTTCGGCGCCGGCAAGATGTTCCTGCCGCAGGTGGTCAAAAGCGCCCGCGTCATGAAACAGGCCGTCGGTCACCTGATACCCTATATCGAGGAGGAAAAAGAGCGCACCGGCACCGCGGGCGAGGCAAAAGGCAAGATCGTCCTGGCCACGGTCAAGGGCGACGTTCACGACATCGGCAAGAACATCGTCGGCGTGGTGCTGCAGTGCAACAATTACGATGTCGTCGATCTCGGCGTCATGGTGCCGGCGCAGACCATTCTCGACGCCGCCATCGAGCAGAAGGCGGATATTATCGGCTTGTCGGGCCTCATTACCCCCTCTCTGGACGAGATGGTTCATGTCGCTTCCGAGATGGAACGGCTTGGACTGAACATGCCGCTCCTGATCGGCGGCGCGACGACATCGAAGGTCCATACCGCGGTTCGAATCGAACCCGCCTATAGCGGGCCGGTGGTCCATGTGCTGGACGCATCGCGCGGCGTCGGCGTTGTGGGGTCGCTGATCAGTGTTGAACGCCGGGAGGATTACGCCCGCGAAATCCGGACGGATTACGAGGAGGTCCGGAAAAATTTCGAAAGCGCCGACGGCGAAAGCCGCCTGGTTTCGATCGCGGAGGCGCGCGAGAACCGGGCGCCGATCGACTGGAAGGCGGAGACGCCGCCGAAACCCGCATTCCTGGGGACGGAACGGTTCGACGATTATCCTCTGGAGCGCCTTGTCGAGCGGATCGACTGGTCGCCCTTTTTCCATGCCTGGGAGCTGCACGGCGCCTATCCGCGCATTCTCGACGACGACAAGGTCGGCGAGGCGGCGCGGGCCCTGTTCGCCGATGGCCAGGAGATGCTGGAACGCCTGCTGGCGGAAAAGCGGATTTCTGCGCGCGGCGTGATCGGTTTCTGGCCGGCGAATGCCTCGGGCGACGATATCGAGCTGTACCGGGACGACAGCCGGGAATCGGTCCAGGCCGTGGTGCACACGCTGCGCCAGCAGGGCCGGAAATCCGGCGATCGCCCTAACTTCGCCCTGGCGGATTATGTTGCGCCCAGGGAGTCGGGCGTCGCGGACTATTTCGGCGCGTTCGCTGTCTCGACGGGCTTCGGCGTCGATGAGCTGGCGGCCGAGTTCGAGAAGGCCAACGACGATTACAACGCCATTCTGGTCAAGGCGCTGGCCGACCGGCTGGCGGAGGCCTTCGCCGAACACATGCACGAGCGCGTCCGCCGGGAGTTCTGGGGGTACGCCAGCGATGAGGCTCTCGAGAACGCGGCGCTGATCAAGGAAGAATATCAGGGCATCCGGCCGGCGCCGGGCTATCCGGCCTGTCCGGACCATACCGAAAAGGCGACCCTGTTCTCGCTGCTGAAGGCGGAAGAGGCAGGAATCGTGCTGACCCAGTCCTTCGCGATGCACCCGGCGGCGGCGGTGTCCGGCTGGTATTTCTGGCGGCCCGAGGCGCGCTATTTCGGCGTCGGCAAGATCGGCCGCGATCAGGTCGAGGATTACGCGGCTCGAAAGGGCATGTCGGTGGAAGATGCCGAACGCTGGCTGTCGCCCAATCTCGGATACCGGCCGTAACAGGCGCCGATCTCAGGGCGCCGGCCGTGCCGGCGTTGGCGGCGCCGTTTCCGGAACTCTGACGCCGGGCCGAGCGGCAGGCCGCGCTTCACCGGCGGGGGTCTGCACGTCTGTCGGGGCGTTCGAGTCGGGTTCGTTTTCCGGCGGTTCGGGAGGCCCATCGGGAACGACGATGGGCGGCGGCACGATCGGCCGGATGACGCGCTTTTTGGGCCTGTGGGTTTCGAACTTGACGTCTCGGTTGAAGAAATCCTTGCTGGTGCAGGTAAGCTGCCCGTCCTTCTGGTCTTCGCGCGTCACGGTAATCGTCCCGTTGGCCACGCCATAGATTTTCTGAGCAACCGCGTTCAGGCAGAAATACTGGCTCGGCGTTTGGCCCCTCTTGCGGTCCCGGATACGGAACTGGAGCAGGTCGTCCCGCGTGCCGGTCGGATTGCAGCGCCGGTCGAACCAGTCGCAGCATGCCTGCTGGCCGGCCCATACGATCCTGTGAAACCCGCCGAGCGGGTTGGGAGTCTCCAGCCTGACGATGACCGGAATATTCGCCTGATTGACGATGCAGTAGGCCGAAGCCGGCCCGCCGAACAATACGCCCGCAAGGAACAGGGCGGCGGCGACGAAGGGTGTCCTCATCCCATCACCAGCCCGCCGTCGACGATCAGCGTCTGGCCAGTGACGAAGCGGCTCCAGTCGGAAGCAAGGAACAGGACAGGGCCCGCGATATCCTCCGGCGTGGCGATACGCCGCAAGGGCGTCTGGGCGGCGATTGCGTCCTTCACGTCTTCCTTGGTGGTGCGGCTGGCGTCGGTCGGGTAGACGAGGCCCGGGGCGACGCAGTTGACGCGAATGCCGAGCGGGCCGAGCTCCGCGGCGAGGTTCCGGCTGAAGCCCGTCAATGCCGCCTTGGCGGTGGCGTAGTCGTGATAGGGAATGGTCGGCCGCTCCACCAGGTCTGTCGTGATGTTGATGATCGATCCCCGTGTCTGCCGCTTCATCGCCGGCAGGACGGCCTGACACATGGCATGGGTAGCGCGCAGCGCGCCATCGACCTGTGCCTGATAGTCGCTCCATTCGGTTTCCCAGAACAGCTTGCGGTTCTCGGGATCGAAGGCGTACGGGCGGAACGCGTTGTTGACGAGGACGTCGATAGTACCGAACGCATCCAGCACCTCTTCCACGAGCCGGGCGGGCGCGGCCGCGTCGGTAACGTCGGCCTGAAACGCCGCCGCTGCGCCCCCCGCCGCCTCACAGGCGGCGACGGTTGAGTCCGCCGCTTCGGCGTTCTGCAGATAATTGACCGCGACCGCCGCGCCTTCCGTTGCGAATGCCGTGGCGATGGCCGCGCCGATGCCCCGGCTCGCGCCGGTCACCAGTACGGTTTTGCCTTCGAAATCCAAGCCGTTCGCTCCGGTTATCCCTGCCAGTTCCGTTCTATCTGGGGATCAGGTCGGATTTTACCACCTCATCGATATCGATGTTCTTCTTGATCAGGCCGAGCGCGAGAAACGTATCGACGCCCTTTTTCAGCAGGGCCGGGTCGAAATGACCGAGCCCTTTCTTCTTTGTCGTGTCCGATACCGACGAGATATTGCGGATCTTGATGATGTCGAGATTGATCTTTTCGTTGCGGCCGTTGATCGCGCGCTTGATCGCGATCTTTGCAGCTTCCTCCGGCTTCGCGATCATCCAGGCGGCGCTGTCGCGATAGGCTTCGAGAAAGCGGCGCAGCAGCGGCTTCTGTTCCCGGTACATTTTCTCGGTGATCACGAACATGTCGCTCGGCAGGTTCAGGTAGTCCTTCACCTCGATCACGTTGAAATCCTTCAGCCCCTTGAGCTTTCCGACATACAGCCCGGTATCGGTCGCCGCCGTCGCATCGACCTGCCCCTGCATGACGGGGGCGAAATTCAGCAGGCCGGTGACCTGGATCGTCACGTCCTTTTCGGTCAGCCCGACCTGGTGCAGCAGAACCTGCAAATTCTGGCGCGTTCCGCTGGACAGGCTGTAGACGCCGATCCTCTTGCCCTTGAGGTCGGACGGTTTGGTAATGCCGCTCGATTTCGGCGCCACCACGTTAAACACGTTCTGCGGATAGATGTTGTAGATCGCCACCAGCTTTTCGCCCTGATCGAGCGCCAGGTAGAACGACGCCGGGTCGGTAAAGGCGATATCGGCCTTGCCGGTCAGCATGTTCCGGATGGCGGACCCGCCGCCCGTGCCAGGCACGAATTCGAAATCGATGCCCTTTGCCTTGAAAAAGCCCTTGTCGGGTTCGGCCAGCAGGTTGGTGATCTCGCTGATGGCGGGTCCCCAGCCCGCGACAACCAGCCGGTCTCGCTTCTGCGCCTGGGCTGCGAAGGGCAGAAGGGAGAGAAGCACGATTCCGGCGGCGATGCCGCGCAGGCCGGTACGGAAAAACGATGTGGTCATGGTCCGTTTCCTTTGATGTGGTGGCGTAACAGACGCCGTTCGGCCAGAATCGCGGCCTGATAGAATACCATCCCGAGGGCGGTGATGACGACGAAGAGCGCGAACATCAGGGTCGAATCCATCATGCCCTGGGCCGCGATAATGGACGCGCCGAGCCCGGTCTTGCCGCCGATGAACTCGCCGACCACCGCACCGACCAGGGCCAGCACGACGGCGACGCGGACGCCTGCCAGGATCACCGGCAGGCCCGACGGAATCTTGAGGCGAAGCAGCGTCTGCATCCGGGTGGCGCGCAGCATGCGGAACAGTTCGCGCTTCTGCGGGTCGATGTGGTGGATGCCGGTTAGCGTGTTCTCCAGCAGCGGGAAAAAGCAGATCAGGGCGGTGATGACGACGGTCGACGTCATGCCGAACCCGAACCAGACGATGAAAAGCGGCCCGAGCGCGAGCTTCGGCACCACCTGGCTCGCCAGGACGTAAGGCCAGAGCAGGCGGCGCAGATAATCGGTTTCCCCGAGTACGATGCCGCATACGAATCCGATGAGGCAGCCGAGCGCGAGCCCCAGCGCCATCTCCTGCGTGGTGATCCATATATGCGGCCACAGGAACCCGACCGTGAGCCCGGCCCACAGCGTTTCGGCGACAGCCGACGGCGCCGGGATCACCAGCGCCGAGACGCCGGAAACGCGGCAGAAAACCTCCCATCCGATAATCAGGGCGACCAGCAGCATCCATGAGCCGAGCCGGAAGGTCATGCCGTCACCCCGTCCATGGCGTTGCGGGCGGCGCGGCAGAGCGCACTGAAATCGGGGCTGTAGCGAATGTCCGGCGCACGCGGGCGGGGCAGGGCGACGGAAATCGCGTCGCGGACGCGCCCCGCCTCCATCACGGCGACCCGGTCGGCCAGATAGACCGCTTCCGCGATATCGTGCGTGACGAACAGGGCAGTCGTTTTGCGCATCGCGCACAGCGCCAGCAGATCGTCCTGCAACTCCTCGCGCGTCATGGCATCGAGCGCGGCGAACGGCTCGTCCATCAGCAGGATCAGGGGATCGGCAATCAGCCCGCGGGCGATGGCGACGCGGCTTTGCTGCCCGCCCGACAGCTCGTTGGGATAGCGGGCCTCCAGCCCTTCAAGCCCCACCAGCGACAACAGATCGAGGGCTCGATCCCGGTCGGAGGCTTCGACCGCGCGATGGAGCGACACGGGCAGCAGGATGTTGTCGATCGCGGACAGCCATTCGAGCAGGTTGGGGGTCTGGAACACGAATCCGACAAGCGGACTCGGTTCCCTGATCTCGGTTCCCTGTATGCGGATTGAGCCTTCGCTCGGCGGCAGCAACCCGGCGGCGATCTTCAGCAGGGTCGTCTTGCCGCAACCGCTGCGCCCGACCAGGCAGTGGAACTCGCCCTGCCCGATCGACCAGTCGATCCGCTTCACCACGGCCTCGTCGCCGTAGCTGAAACTCGCATTTTCGATGGTCAGAAACGTCATGTCCGGCGCTCAGTCGGCGTAGGGTGCGAAATTTTCGGCGGCGGTTTCGGCCGATTGTTCGATCTCGGTCAGGGTGACGAGATCGAGCAGGCTGAACCGCCCGTCATGGTGCCAGCCGGCCTCCGGCGCCGTCATCCGTCCGATGGCGCTGATCCGCGTAACGCCGGCCTCGCCGAGCCGGGACGAGATGTGGAACAGGTCCTCCGGCGCTGCGGCAACGCCGACGGTCTGGAGAAACGGTTTATAGGGCGCAATGGCGGGGATGGCGTCGTCGAGCCTGTCGATGGCGGCGATCCTGATGGTCCGGTTGAGGCCGCTGGGGGCCAGCGTCCCGGCGCTGTCGTCGTACACCACGCTCCAGGCTCCGTCCGGATCGCTCATCAGCTCCGCCGCGGCGTTTCCAAGCGCTTTCATTTCCTCGGCCTGCCGCCATGCCGCGACGTCTCCGGCTTCAGCGATCGACAGCGCCCGGTTGGGGAATCTGTGCTGGAACGCGGCCAGCTCGCCCGCGACGTAACGGGCGAAGTTGCGCGGCTCCACCTTGCCGCCGCGTTCGACAAAGAACATGTGCGGCGAATAGCAGCCCTGCTGGTCGTACCGCACGATGTCCCAGGCCGCCTTGCGCGCGGTCTCGGATGCCTTTCGGGTATCGAGCGCCGCCTTCGACACGATCCCGAAACTGACCTTGTGCCCGTGTGCCAGGAAACGGGCCGTTACCGGCACGTTCTGGCGGAGCGCGGCAAGCGACTCGTTGCCGCCATAGGCGATGATCGTGTCGGCCTGAGTCAGGAAGGATTTTTCGCTTTCCGCGTCGCCGCCCTTCCACCAGACGACAGCAAAGCAATCTGCAATGTCCGGCTCGATCTCGGCCAGCAGGCGCGCGAACAGGGTGGCGAATACCGGCTCGGCGCTCGGGATTTTGCCGATATTGCCGGCCTTGACCAGCAGCCCCGAAACGAGGCTCCACAGCGGCAGGCCGGGCACGTTGCCGGCCCAGACATGCAGCAGGCAGTCAGGCCCGTGAGCGCGCGCGAAGCCCCCCTTGGCGAGCGGCTGGAACCCGTCGAGACAGGACGGGTTGGGAAAATCTTCGGCCAGGAACCGGGTGAGCTGCGGCTTTCGGAAGGTCTTGAGATATTCGGTCAGGCCCAGCCTGACCATTTCGGCGTCGTAGCCGGTGACGACCGGAAGCAGCTCTTCCATCTGTTGCCGGTACGGATCCTTGCGGTCCAGAAGCCGGGCGACGGCGCGGTCGACGATGTCGGCGATCCGGGCGACCGGCAGGGTTTTCAGCCGGTCCCGTGCCGCCTGTCGCACGTTCCCGCAAAGGGAGCCGATCTGTCCGGCCGCGAGGTCCGGTACGGCGATCTCAAGCGCCGGACCGCCACGGTCGAACGACAGCGTCTGCCAGCCGACCGCGTCGTCGGCGATACCCGGCAGGTAGCCCGCCCTGATCATCGAAAAACCGTCATCCGCCGGCCGCTTTCAGGAATTCGGCGACCGCCATAGAACAGCCCTGCGCCTCGGCGCCGTCCGCTCGTCCCAGCAGCAGGAACCCGTGATCGACTTCGACGCCCGCATCCTCGGTCAGGATGGTCGAAACGATGTTGAAATGGGCCAGGTCGCAATGGGCGAGCACGCCGATCTCGCCTTTCGGCACGTCCTGTCCGGTCAGCGGGTTGACGGCGCGGGTGCGGATCCAGTGCGGCCCGGACTTCACCGACGGGCAGGCGGCGTTGCCCCAGTCGTAGAACTGCGTGCTCAGCTCCGTCATGCCGTACATGTTGATGCAGCTCTCGCGCGGGACGCCGAAGAAGGAAGACAGCCTGTTGTAGAACTCGTCCGGTTCCAGCTCGCGCGACTGCCCCTTGAACCCGCCCGTGTCGAGGATGCGGCTGCCGTCGGGCAGGGCCGCAGATTCGCCAAGCGCCGCCATCTCGTCCATCAGATGCACGAAGCTGTAGCTGGCGCCGAGCAGCGCGTACGGCTCGCCGCTGGTCTCCGCGAGGGCGAGTTCCGTCAACAGGCGGACCTGATCGATTCCGTCCCCGGTGAGGAGGTAATGGCTGTCCTCGGTCCCGAAATGCTCCTTCGCGAGCGCCAGGTAATGCGCCAGCGACGAATTCGGCATGGCGGTCTCGTCCGGAAACAGGATGCCCATGCGGATGCGCGGCGTTTCCTCCATGAAACGGTGCTGGAAATTGGCGATCATCGACGCGTCGTAGACGGCGAGCGTCGGGTGATAGCTCTTGCCGCGCACGCCGCCCTGCGTGGTGCCGCTGGTCATGAAGACGCGTTCGGCGTCGTCCGGGTCGCAGCAGCTCAGCGTCAGGTCCTTGAAGGCGCTGATCGGCACGGCGGGGATATCCTGCCACCGCTTGACCGTGCGCGCGGTCTTGCCGCGCTGGCGGCAGAATTTCCGGTAGGGCTCGTTATGCGCGGTCTGGTATGCGAACAGCGCGAGCGCCATTTCGTTGAACGCATCGTCCGACGCGTCGTCCGCCGCGATAAAATCCAGCAGCGCCCTTACGATCTCGTCCTGCGTCACGGTCGCGCGATCTCCCCAAACAGTCCCGAATTCGAACGGGCCGGGCCGGCCGGACGGCGGCAGGGAGAAGGGGGATGTAAAACGAAATTCCCTTTCCCTACGCCGGCATGACCCGGATCAGGTTCTAAGGGTCGTCGCGTTGGCACTGCTCGCGCCCGGCGACATCTCAGCCTCCTATCGAGGCTCCCCTGGGACCAAGTGCCGCAATTATGACGGGGCCGAGCCGCGCGTCAAGCGAAGTCGCCGCGGGTAGTGTCTCGATATGAAACCCCAAGCCATCGTCAGCCCATCGAAAAGCCGTCAGCGTTCGTTCAGGCCTGGTTGAAAGTGAGGAGACAAGCCGAGCGTGAGGACGAGAAATCGGAAGCTGAAAAGCTACGCCGGTGTCTGAAGCCCCAAACGGCGAAGGGCGTCTCGCCGACATGATCGGTAACGCTGAACGGGGAGGAGAGCCGAGCCCATTTCATGGCGTGTTCATATCGATTCAAAACTTCAGAACAAGACCCTGCCGGCCTCCTTACGGCCGGTTCGGCTTGCCGACGAACCCCTTGCCGTAGCCTGCCTCCTGCGCGGCCCAGCCGCCGGCGACGCGGCCGCTGAACACCGACGGGCCGAGCATCGTGCCTTCGAGCCCGGCGCGGCCGTTGATGTGGCCGCCCGCCATGCCGCACGCCTCGCCCGCGCCGTAGAGGCCCTTGATCGGCTCGAAATGCTTGTCGAGGATGCGGCAGCGGATATCGGTCTTGATGCCGCCGAAATTCTTGCGTGCCAGCGGGAAGAACTGGATCGCGAAAAAAGGCGCGGTATCGAACGGCTTCGACAGGCGCAGCGGCTTGCCGAAAGCGGGCTCGTTATCGAGTCCGTCTGCGACAGCCTTGTTGTATTGCGCGATTTCGCCGAGAAAGACGTCCTTCGGCACACCGATCTGATCGGCCAGCACTTCGAGCGTGTCGGCGCTCTTGATATAGGGCGAGTTGGCGAGAAGCTCCTCGACCTTTTCCCGGTTCACCTCGTCGCCGTCGCGATAGTAGGGGTCGGCGATCTCCAGCGTGGAGACCATGGTGCGGTCGACGATGGCCCAGGCATGGCGCGGGTTCTGCGCCAGCATGGCGGGGCTCATCGAATTGCCGCCGGACAGCGATTCGTTATGGAACCGCTTGCCCTGCTGGTTGACCCAGACATAGCCGGGGATGTGGCGGCAGACGAGGCCGCGATGTCCGGCCGGGTCGAGATAGTCCGGCGTCGCGTAGCAGTAGAACCAGATGTGATCCAGATGGGTCAGGTAGCCGCCGATATCGCGCACCATCCTGTGTCCGTCGCCGGTCGAGCCGCGGCCCGAGCCTTCCATGATGCGTTCGTTGCTCAGCTCCGGCTTTGCTTCCAGCACCATGTCGACGTTCGAGTTGAAGCCGCCGGTGGTGATGACAACGACCTTCGCCGAAACGTCGATCTCGTCTCCGGTCGCCTCGTCGATGCCGGTGACGCCGGTGACCCGCCCGCCTTCGGACTTGATGCCGGTAATCTTCGCGTTGGTGACGATTTCGCCGCCGCGTTCCCTGAACGCGTCGATCAGATGGGTGGTGAGCCCCAGCCCGCTGCGCTCCGCCCTTGTCCAGCGGATCACCGAATTGCCTTCCTGCGGCTTCATGTCGACCCATTTGACGCCGAGCGTTTCCGCCCAGTGATAGAGATCGTGCAGCGAATGTTCGATGTAATAGCGGGCCCAGACCTCGTCGGCCGACGGGCCGCCCCAGCTGATCCAGTCATTGAAGGCGAGATCGGGCGTGTCCTCGATGCCTTCCGATTTCTGCAGCGGCGAGCCGACGATCAGACAGCCGCCGCCCGAGACGATGGCCGCGCCGCCCGGCTCGTCCCGTTTCTCGAAGGCGATGACCTTTGCGCCGGCGTCGCGCGCCTCGATGCCCGCCGCCATGCCGCCGCCGCCGGCGCCGATGACCGCGACTTCCGTTTCGTATTTTCTGACGCCCGCCATGACTGTTCTCCCCAGGGTGATTGATATACGGGAATTCGTTATCGATTCTCCGATTATCGCCAAACCGGCCGGTTCGTACAGGGGGGCCGCGAGGATTCCCTCCCTTTCGGAGTCAGTCCTCTGCCGGTAAGCTTCGGCCGCGAGAGAAGGAGGACGAAGTGGATATTCCCGTCAGCATCGGTATGCCGAGCAACCCCCGTACATGGGCGCTGTTCAACGGCCAGGCGAAGCCGCAGGGTATCGATCTCGTGCCATCCGTCGTCCACCCGTCCGAACTGTTCTGGCGGCAGCTTCGCTTCGGCGATTTCGACGTTTCCGAATTTTCGATCTCGTCTCTGCTCATCGCCCTGTCGCAGGGCGACGACCGGTATATCGGGATCCCGATCTTCACCACGCGGCGGTTCTTTCATACCGGCATCATGGTCAGGCGCGATTCCGGCATCGAGGTTCCGTCCGACCTGAAGGGGCGGCGCATCGGCGTGCCCGAATACCAGCAGACGGCGGCGTTGTGGAACCGAGGCATTCTGCAGCATGAGTTCGGCGTGTCTCCCACCGAGATAGAATTCTGGATGGAGCGCACACCCGATCACAGCCATGGCGGCGCGACCGGCTTCAAGCCGCCGCCGGGCGTTACCGTCAACCAGATCCCGGCCGAAAAGAGCATCGGCTCCATGATGCTGTCGGGCGAACTCGAAGGCGCGCTGCATTACGTTCTGGACAACAACCTTGTGGACCGGTCGCGCATCGATCTGGCGAACCATCCCGACATCAGAATGCTGTTTCCCGACCCGGTGGCGGAGGGCGCGCGCTATTTCGCCAAGACCGGGATCCATCCGATCAACCACGCGATGGCGATCCGGCGCGAACTGGCGGAACGCCATCCCTGGATGATCCTGAACCTTCTGAAGGCGTTTCGCGCCTCGAACGACATCGCCGAGCGACAGCGGATGGATCACGTCGATTATCACGTTCGCTGCGGGCTGATCACGCAGGAGGCTGCGAAGGCGCTTTGCGAAAAGATCGTCGAGCACGGGATTGCCGCCAACCGGAAGACGATCGAAACCGCTGCGCAGTATTCGTTCGAGCAGGGGCTGACGCCGCGCCTGATGGCGCTCGACGAAGTCTTCGCGCCCAGCACGATGGACGAGTAGCCAGGCAATATGACGCGTTCTCTCAAGTCTTTCTTCGAGCCGAAGAGCGTTGCGGTCATCGGCGCGTCCGCCACGCCCGGCCGTCCCGGCCGGACGGTGATCGAAAACATGCTCGCCAACGGGTTTGCCGGTGCGATCCATCCCGTGAACCCGCGCGGCGGCGAGATTTGCGGCTTTCCGGTTTCCGAATCCATCGAAGCCCTGCCGGGGCCGGTCGACATGGGCATCGTCATGCTGCCCGCCGCGGCGACGCCGCAGGCGGTGGCGGACTGCGCGGCCAGGGGAATGTCGTCGGTGGTGCTTGCCGCCGGCGGATTCGCAGAGGTCGACCATTCCGGCGAGGACCTGCAGCGGGAGCTGCGCGCCGTCATCGAACGGACAGGCGTCCGCGTGCTCGGGCCGAATACCGCCGGCCATATCTCGGCGCAGGCGAACTTCACCTCCAGCTTCTTCCCGCTCGGCGCGATCCCCAAGGGGCCGATCTCCTATATCGCACAGACCGGCAATTTTACCGGCGCGATGATGCGTTCGATCATGACCGGCGAGCATTACGGCGTCGCGCGCTGCGTCGGGCTCGGCAACGCGGTCGATATCGACGAGGCCGACGTGCTGGACTATCTGGCCGACGACCCGGAGACCCGGGCGATCTTCGTCTATCTGGAGAGCCTGCACCGGCCCGCGGAGTTTCTGAAGACCGCGCGCCGGATCACCCGGAAAAAACCGGTCATCATGCTCAAGGGCGGCGCGACGGAAGAGGGCGCGCGCGCGGCGATGTCGCATACCGCCTCGCTCGGCGCCGATGACCGGGTGCTGGACGGCGCGCTGGCGCAGGCGGGGATCGTCCGGATCGACGAGTTCACGCACTTGTTTACCGCCGCGAAGGCGGCGGCGATGATGCCGGTGCCAAAGGGGCCCCGGGTCGGTTTCGTGTCGCCGTCGGGTGCGTTCATCGTTCACGCGTCCGATATCTGCAAGACGCGGACCTCGCTGGAATTTTCCAGAATCGGGCCGAAAACGCTGAAGCGGCTGAAGGAAATCAGCCCGCCCTTCATCAATATCACCAACCCGGTCGATGTGTTCCCGTCCGCCACCGTGCACGGGATGGAATTCGCCTGGCGCGAGGCCATGGCGGCGCTCTTGAAGGACCCGACGGTCGATGCGCTGGTCACGATCCTCATCCTGGCCGACGAGCTGGGGAGGATGAAGCTCGACTTCATCGTCGAGCTCGCCGCCCTGCACCCCGACAAACCGATCTACGTGTCCTTCTCCGGCGACGAGAACAGCAACGCCGAGGCCAAGGCGTTTCTCGAGCCACAGGGCGTGCCGACCTTTCCCCGGATCGAGGACCCGTTCAAGGTGCTCGACATCATGGCGCGGGCGCGCGCTTCAATGAGACGTTAGGGAGATCGGCCGATGACCGAACCGGCGCCGCTCGAACTCTGGCGGGAAACCGTGAGACCCGAATGGGTCGATTATAACGGCCACATGAACGTCGCTTACTACACGCTGGTGTTCGATCACGCGGTGGATGCGTTCTTCACCCATATCGGGATGGGGCGCGACTATCGCGACGCGACGACCTGCAGCACCTTCACGGTCGAGCATCACATCACCTACGACCGGGAAGTGCTGGAGGGCGACGGGCTGATCTGCCGCACGAGGCTGGTCGGTTTCGATGAAAAGCGCATCCATCACTATCACGAGATGTTCCACGCCGATGAGGGTTATCGCGCGGCAACCTGCGAGTTCCTCTCGCTGCATATGGACATGTCCGTCCGGCGGGTGTCGCCGCTGCCGGAAGAACGGCGCGGGCTGCTCGCCGGGCTGCTGGCTGAGCACGGGAAACTGCCGCCGCCGGAGAAACTGGGCCGGACGATCAGGGTTCCGCGCCTGTCCTGAAGGGTTTCGGCGATTGCCGGCCAAATATTCCTTTTCCGGCATTGCGCGTCGGGCTATTTCTAAGGCGTTGAATAATAATGTGAGCCAACGGGCCGAAAGTATCGAGTAGTGAACGAAACGGCGCCTCCGCCCGAACCGGAATCCCGCCCCAGACGGCGCATCATGACCGCTTTGCGCGGGGTTTTGCGCAACGAACAGCTCGTTCTCCTGGTGCTTGCCGTCGTCATGGGCGGCGTCGCGGCCTTCGGCGCGATTGCCTTCAGCTATCTTTATCTCGCCATTCAGGGCGTCAGTTTCGGCACTTCGTCAGACACGCTCTATGCACATGCCCAGAATCTTCCCGCGTGGCAGATCCTTCTGGTTCCGACGCTTGGCGGTCTGCTGATCGGCCTTTTCGTGCACTACTTCATGCCGGGCAGACGCCCGCACGCGGTGGCCGACGTGATGGAGGCAGTCGCCGTGCGGTCGGGCCGGATGAGCATTCGTGCCGGTCTCGGTTCCGCCCTGGTCAGCGCGGCTTCGATCGGCGTCGGCGGGTCGGTCGGCCGCGAAGGACCGGTCGTCCACCTCGGCGCGTCGCTCTGTTCGTGGATTTCACTCAGGCTCGGGCTCAGCCGGTCGCTGACGATCAACCTGCTGGGATGCGGCGTCGCCGCGGCGATCGCCGCGTCGTTTAACGCGCCGATCGCAGGAACGTTCTTCGCGCTGGAAGTCGTGATCGGGCATTATGCGCTTACGGCTTTCGCCCCTATTGTGCTCGCCTCCGTTACCGGAACCATTATCTCGCGCGCCTATTTCGGCAATTTTCCGGCCTTTATCGTGCCGGAAAACACCCTTGCCACGCCGCTCGAATTTCCCGCATTCGCGCTGCTGGGCGTGGTCAGCGCCGGCGTTGCCATCGTCATGATGCGCAGCATCGGCTACACGCAGGAGGTCGCGGGCAAAACGCGTGTTCCCGGCTGGGCGCATCCCATGATTGGCGGGCTGCTGGTCGGCACTATCGCGCTGGTCTTTCCGCAGGTCCTGGGGGTCGGGTACGGCACGACCGACGCCGCGCTCAAGGAACAGCTCGATCTTTCGCTGCTGATCGCGTTGCTGGCCGCCAAGCTGGCGGCCGTCGCGCTGTCGATCGGTATGGGGTTCGGCGGCGGTGTTTTCAGCCCGTCGCTGTTTCTGGGCGCCATGCTGGGCGGCGCGTTCGGGCTGATCGCCGCCGTTCCGTTCCCCGAACTCGCCAGCGGGCACAGCGCCTATACGCTGGTCGGCATGGGAGCGGTGGCCGGCGCGGTTCTCGGGGCGCCGATTTCGACCATCCTGATCATGTTCGAACTGACCGGCGACTATGCCGTGACGGTCGCGGTGATGGTTGCCGTCGTCATCTCCTCCGTCATCACGCAACAGGTCTATGGCGGGTCCTATTTTTCCCGGCAGCTTGACCGTCGCGGACTCAACCTGAAACGGGGAAGGGAAGTGGGCTTGCTGGCGCAGACCCATGTCGGCGACGTGATGACTTCGATCTTCACCGCCGTTACGCCCTCGACGCAGATGCCGGTGCTGCGCCAGAAACTGCAGGTCGCGCCGCACGCGCAGCTCTTCGTCGTCTCCGGAGACGGTACGCTGCACGGGACGCTGACGCTGGGCGATTTGTCAGGGTCCGCGTTCGATACGTCGCTCGACGACGTCGTGAACGCCTCTGACGTCGCCCGGACGCATCCGCCGGTCCTTACCCCCGAAACCGACCTCGACGTCGCCATCAAGCTGATGGAAGACGTTCACGAGGAACATATCGCCGTGGTGGAGAACCGGGAATCGATGAAGATGATCGGGGTGGTTCACGAGGTCGAGGTGATGCTGGCCTATAACCGGGCGCTGATGCGCGCCCGGGCGGAGGAACACGGGGAACTCTGAGGCAGGCCGATCAATAGCTGCGCCGGGTTTTCAGCCACTGATAGCGGTCGATCGATCTGACCTCGACCAGTTCTACCGTAATGCCCCGGAGAACGTTGATCTGAATTGCCGTACCGGCGCTGCCTGTCGCCCAGATCTTGCGATAGAAATCTGCGAGGCCGCTTACCGGGACGCCGCCGACTCCCACCACCAGATCGCCCGGTTCGAGGCCCGACCGGGATGCCGGCCCGTCCGTAGCGATGCGCGACACGAACAGGCGGCCGTTCAATTCGTCGGCGTAGAGGCCGAGCCACGGCCGAAGCGGCTTCTGGGTCCGGCCCCGGTCCAGCAGATCGGCGAGAATCGGCTTCAGAATGTCGACCGGCACGAACATGTTGCCGGGCAGGGGCGTTTCCGGCGAGATCGCATTGCCGACGATCAGCGAGCCGATTCCGATCAGCTCTCCTTTTTCGGAGAACAGCGCGGCCCCGCCGAAAACCGGGTGGGCGGGCGCGGTATAGATGGCGTTTTCCAGCAGATATTCCCAGCTTCCCGCGAACGGTCGGCGGGAGACGACCATCGCCGGGACCGTCATGTCCCGCCCGCCGTGGGCGACGGCGAGCACGCGGTCCCGGACCTCGACAAGGTTCGATCGTCCCAGCGCCGCCGGCTTGACGCCGAGTGGCCTGGTCGCGCGCAACAGCCCGAAACCCGTATCGTGATCGTAGGCAATCGGCTCGGCGGCGATCTTGCGGCCGTCATGGAGCCCGATATCGACGGTTTCGGCTTCGAGAACCAGATAACCGATGGTGAGGACAAGGCCGTTCGAATCGATGACGACGCCGCTGCCCTCCCGGCTTGTTCCGAGCCCCTTTGCGGAGCGCGCGTCTGCCGGAACCGAAGAGGTGATCCTGACGACCGATTTCAGGAGCTGTTGCGGATCGGGCGCGCCGGTCTGCTGCGCGAGGGCATGCGGTCCGGCAAGCAGGACAAACAGGACGCAAGAAAAGAAGAGTCGGGAAATGGCCATGGCGGCGCCTCCGAACGGCATCAGCGCAAACGATATAGTTCGCGGCGCGTCCGCCGCAAGCGGTCTGCGGGCCTGGTCGCAAATTCTTGAAACGATTCGTCAATCGCCCTGAGTTGCGCCGGGCAATGTGATAAAAACAGACGATGACCAGCGAGACTTCCCTTCAGGCGGCGAACAGCCCGCCCGCACCCTATCTGGACACGCTCAATCCGGCGCAGCGCGGCGCGGTCGAGGCGCTCGACGGGCCGGTTCTGGTGCTGGCCGGCGCCGGGACGGGCAAGACGCGCGTGCTGACCACGCGGCTCGCGCATATCCTTGTGACCCGGCGAGCCTGGCCCTCTCAGATCCTGGCGGTAACCTTCACCAACAAGGCCGCGCGCGAAATGCGCGAACGGGTCGCGCGCCTCGTCGGCCCGGTCGCCGAAGATCTCTGGGTCGGCACGTTTCATTCGCTGGCGGCGCGCATCATGCGGCGGCATGCGGAGCTGGTGAAGCGCAAGCCCAACTTTACGATTCTCGATGCCGACGACCAGATCCGCCTGCTCAAACAGGTGATCCAGGCTGCCGATATAGACGACAAGAAATGGCCGGCGCGAGCGCTTATGGCGGTTATCCAGCGCTGGAAGGACCGGGGGTTCATGCCCGACCGGGTGCCGTCGGGCGAAATCGGCGAATTTGCCAATGGCCGCTCGGTTGAGCTGTACAAGGACTATCAGGCGCGGCTCGAGACCCTGAACGCATGCGATTTCGGCGATCTCCTGCTGCTGAACGTGGAGCTGTTCCGCGCCGACGCATCGGTGCTGGCCGAATACCAGAGGCGGTTCCGCTACATCATGGTCGACGAATATCAGGACACCAACGTTGCGCAGTATCTGTGGCTCCGGCTGCTGGCCCGGGAACACCGCAATCTGTGCTGCGTCGGGGATGACGACCAGTCGATCTATTCGTGGCGCGGCGCCGAGGTTGGCAACATCCTCAAGTTCGAAAAGGATTTCGAGGGCGCCACCGTGATCAGGCTGGAACAGAACTACCGGTCGACGCCGGAAATCCTGGCGGCGGCGTCCGGGCTGATTGCCAACAACGCAGGGCGGCTCGGCAAGACGCTGTGGACCGAGGCCGCGGAGGGCGAAAGGATCTCGGTGCGCGGCCTGTGGGACGGCGAGAGCGAGGCGCGCTACGTCGCCGACGAGATCGAGGCGCTTCAGAGCCGGGGCGAGGCGCTGGACGAAATTGCCGTTCTCGTCCGCGCCAGCTTCCAGATGCGGGAATTCGAGGAACGCTTCATCATGCTCGGCATTCCCTACCGCGTGATCGGCGGTCCGCGATTCTACGAGCGGCAGGAAATCCGCGATGCCATCGCCTATCTGCGGGTGGTTAACCAGCCGGACGACAGCCTTGCCTTCGAACGGATCGTCAACGTGCCCAAGCGCGGGATCGGGGCCGCCACGGTCCAGGCGTTTCACCAGCTGTCGCGGGCGCTCGATATCTCGCTGCCGGAGGCGGCGCGCCGGCTGGTCTCGACCGATGAGCTGCGTCCTCAGGCGCGCCGGACGATCGCCATGCTTATCGAGGATTTCGACAGATGGCGGTCCCTCGCGGAAGCAACCGATCACATCGATCTGGTCGAGACGGTGCTCGACGAAAGCGGTTACACCGCCATGTGGCAGAACGACCGGTCGCCGGAAGCGCCCGGACGGCTCGAGAACCTGAAGGAACTGGTCAGCGGCATGGAGGAGTTCGAGGATCTGGGCTCGTTCCTCGAACATGTCAGCCTTGTGATGGAGGCGGGCCGGGCCGACGGTGGCGATATGGTGAGCCTGATGACGCTGCACGCCGCCAAGGGACTTGAATTCAACAATGTTTTTCTGCCGGGCTGGGAAGAAGGCGTCTTCCCCAACCAGCGCACCCTCGACGAGGGCGGCGCGCCGGCGCTGGAGGAAGAACGCCGGCTCGCCTATGTCGGACTCACGCGGGCGCGGCGGCGGGCGGCGGTCAGTTTTGCGGCGAACCGGCGGATCTATAACCAGTGGCAGTCATCCATTCCGTCGCGGTTTATCGACGAGCTTCCGCCCGATTACGTTGAGGCGACGTCCGATCAGGGGCTCTACGGCGCCGGCATGTCGGACACGGGGGCCGCCTATGTCCAGCAGGGCAGGGGACCGGGATACGAGCGGCTCCGCTCGGCGCGAAATTCGGGCGTGATCGACGGGACGGCGACCATTATCGGCGATCCGGGGGACGGCGCCGGCGTTTCGCTGGGAATGAGAATCTTTCACCAGAAGTTCGGGTACGGCACGATCAAGGCGATCGATGGCAACAAGCTTGAGATCGCTTTCGAGAAGGCCGGCGACAAGAAGGTGATGGACAGTTTCGTGACGCCGGCCTGACCGATGGTATCCGGAGACGATTCGCAGGGCGCGGGATGGTCGATCCGTCTGGTTGCCCCGAACCGGGAGTTCGGCGAGGCGTTCGATGCCGCGCTCGAAGATATTGCCGTTGCCGTAACATTGCTCGAGCGCAAAGGAGGCTCGGGTTTCGACTTCATTGCGCATTGCCTGGCGGCCCCCGATCCCGCAATCATCGAATCCCGGCTTGCCGACGTTGCGGCGGCTGCCGGCGTAAAAGCGCCCCTGCCAACGATCGAGGCGGTTCCGGAAACCGACTGGGTCAGCGCCTATCAGAACAGCGTCGGACCGCAGTCCATCGGACGGTTTTTCGTGTACCCGTCGCATTTCGAGGGCGGCGCGCCCGACGGGATGCTGCCGATCAGGCTCGATGCCGGCATGGCTTTCGGCACAGGCGAGCACGAAACCACACGGGGCTGTCTTCTGCTTCTGGACCGTCTTGAGCAGGACGGCTTCAGACCCGGGGAAATTCTCGATCTCGGCTGCGGTTCGGCCATTCTCGCCATCGGCGCCGCACGTCTTTGGCCGGATGCCCGGATTATCGCCGCCGACAACGACCCGGAAGCGGTCGCGACGGCGGACGAAAACCTGGAACGCAACGATTGCGAATCACTGGTCGAAACCGCGCTGAGCGATTTCTTCAACGGGGACATTCTGAGAGAGGCGTCGCCCTATGCGCTGATCGTCGCCAATATCCTGGCGGGGCCGCTCATCGATCATGCGGGGTCGCTTGTCGCAAACCTGAAACCCCACGGGCGGCTGGTTCTGTCCGGACTGCTGACGACGCAGGCGGACGCTGTAATCGCCGCGCATGCGGCGTACGACGCACGGGTCGTCGACCGGACAGAACTCGGCGACTGGACGACGCTTCTGCTGTCGAAAGCGTGACGGACGTCAGTCGTGGCCGATAAGCCGCACGCGCAGGCTCGGTTCCGGAGTCCGGTTGGTAACGAAACAGGTGCCCGGGAATTCCGGCACGCAGACGTCCCGGCGCATTTCGGCGTCGCGGGCGAGGTCGAAAAGTTCGGAGAGCGTCCAGGGAAGCGAGCGGAGCGCATCTGTCAGACTGCTGCCGAAGGACCGGAGCGTGTCGGCCTGCGCGCTTGTTTCCGCGATCATCCGGGCAACGCCCTCGGCGAGAGCGATGTCGGTAATGAACGGAATCCGTTCGTCGTTTTCGAGTCGGTTCGACATACCTTGTCCAATCCTCGTTTTTCTTCCAGAGTGAATTCGACGCAATAATTAGCCCTCAGATGCTTTACAAAATGTTAGGAGATCCGGCTTTTGCTTCTCCGATTTGGTATGTCTGCCATGCGTATCGCGCATGACTTCGCCGGGGCGACACAGTAATCCCATGCCGGACACGGAAGACCGACTTGACGCGCTGCTGCGCGAGACCGGAAGCATTCTGACCGTCGCCGATATCGACGATATCGTTGCCGGTGTCGCCGCCGCTCCGGAGGGTACCGACCCGGACCGCTGGATGTGCCTGATCGAAGATCCGCCCGGTCCGAAGCTCCGGGAAATGCTGGCGAACCGCCTTGATGCGGCCCGAAGGCAGGCGGACAAGGCGGAAGCCTCGCGGCCATCCGTCGCCGAGAGGCTCGCCGCCTTCCGGTCGGAACTGGCCCGTACGGGTTTCGACGGGTTTCTCGTCCCGCTTGCCGACGAGCATCAGTCGGAATTTCCGCCCCGCCGTACGCGCCGTCTCGAATGGCTGACAGGCTTTACCGGGTCCGCCGGGGTCGCCGTGGTGCTGGCCGACAAGGCGGCGTTGTTCGTCGACGGGCGCTACACGCTGCAGGCGCGCGAACAGGTGGACGGAACGTTGTTCGAGCATCTGAACATCGCGCAAACGCCGCCGCACCGCTGGATGGAAGCGAACGCCGCTGCCGGGTCGCAGATCGGCTACGATCCATGGCTGCATACGGAAAGCGGGCTCAATCCCTTGCGGGCTGGGGCTTCGCGCGCCGGCGCGCGGCTGGCGCCGGCGGCGACCAATCCGGTGGACGAAGTCTGGCGGGACCAGCCCGCCGCACCGATCGCGCCCATCGAGATCCACCCGCTCGAATTCGCGGGACGCTCAAGCGCCGAAAAACGTTCGGAAGCGGCAGCTGAGGTGATGAAGGCCGGCGCCGCCGCGGTGGTGCTGAGCGCACCGGATTCCGTCAACTGGCTGCTGAATATCCGCGGCGGCGAGACGCCCAACACGCCGCTGGCGCTGGGTTTTGCGGTTCTGGCGAACGATGGCGCCGTGGCGTTGTTTACGGACCCGCGAAAGCTGACCGGCGATGTCCGGCGGCATCTCGGAGACGCGGTGACGGTCGCTCCGCGCCGGGAACTGGAAGCCTACCTGGATTCTGCCGGAAGGGAGAACCGCAGGGTTCTGCTGCCGTCGGGGTCGACGCCGTCCTGGATTGTCGAGCGGCTGACGAAGGCCGGCGCGGAAATCGTTCCCGGCAACGATCCCTGCGTGTTGCCCAAGGCCTGCAAGAACAGCGTTGAAATCCAGGGAACCCGCAACGCCCACGTCCGGGACGGCGCGGCGTTGTGCCGTTTTCTCGCCTGGCTGGCGGCGGAAGCGCCGGGCGGCTCCGTTGACGAGATGTCGGCCGCGGAAAAGCTTTACGGCTTCCGCGCCGGGGGCGACCTGTTTCGCGGGCTGTCGTTCGACACGATCTCGGGAGCGGGTCCCAACGGCGCCATCGTGCATTACAGGGTGACGCAGGCCACCAACCGGCCGCTCGACTCCGGCACGCTCTTTCTGGTCGATTCCGGCGCGCAGTATCTCGATGGCACAACGGACGTCACGCGCACGGTCGCCATCGGCGAACCGGATGCGGAAATGCGCGACCGGTTCACTAGGGTCCTGAAAGGTCACCTGTCTGTCGCGAGCGCCCGTTTTCCGGTCGGAACCAGCGGCGGACAGCTCGACACGCTCGCGCGCGCCTCCCTGTGGCAGGCCGGGATCGATTTCGAGCACGGCACCGGGCACGGCGTCGGCTCCTATCTCGGCGTGCATGAGGGACCGCACCGTATTTCCAAGCGGATGGGCGACGTACCGCTGTGCCCGGGCATGATCGTGTCGAACGAGCCGGGCTACTACAAGGCCGGCGCGTGGGGAATCCGCATCGAGAATCTGGAGGTGGTGCGCCCGGCGCCGCCGATCGACGGGGCCGAACAGGAGATGCTTATGTTCGAGGCCCTGACGCTGGCGCCGATTGACCGCGCCCTGGTCGAGCCTTCCCTGATGACGCCGTTCGAAATCGACTGGCTCAATGCCTATCACCGCCGGGTGCGGGAGACGATCACGCCGCTGGTGGACGACGCAACGGCGTCATGGCTCGGAGAAGCGACCTCTCCGATCGAGTGACCGGGTTCAGCCGCCGATCAACTCCCGCCAGTCCTGTTCCGACAGGACCGGGATGCCGAGCTCGGCGGCTTTTCTGGCCTTTGAGCCGGGATCGGCGCCGATCACGACGTAGTCGGTTTTCTTAGAGACGGAGCCGGTAACCTTCGCGCCGCGCGATTCTGCTGTCGCCTTGGCTTCGGCGCGGGTCATGGTTTCCAGAGAACCGGTGAAAACCACCGTCTTGCCCGCGACGGCGGAGTCCGCGGATTGCGGCGCGGCGACATCCTCTACCGCCAGTTCGGCGGCGAGATCGTCAAGAACCCGCCGGTTTTCCGCGTTCTCCGCATCGAAGAACCCGGCGAGCTCGTCGGCTACCGCCATGCCGATCGTGTCGATGCTGCAGAGATCGTCATAGGCCTCGCCGATTTCCCCGGGCTTCCGCGCTTCGTCCCCGCTCGCGTGCTTTTCCGCGCTGACGGCCGCCATGGCATCCCGCCATGCCTGAAACGATCCGTAATGACGCGCCAGCAGACGCGCCGTCGCCTCGCCCACCTGTCGTATGCCCAGCGCGTAGATCAGCCGGTCGAGTCCGATCGCGCGCCGTTCCTCGATGGCGGCGAGCAGGTTTTCGACCGACCTGTCGCCCCAGCCCTCGCGTTTTCGCAGCGCGTCGGCGTGGTTCTTCAGGCGAAAGATGTCGCCGGGACCGTCGATCAGGCCGCTCTCGTGGAACGCCTCGATATGCTTGCCGCCCAGCCCGTCGATGTCGAACGCCTGACGGCTGACGAAATGCTTGAGCCGCTCCAGCTTTTGCGCGGGACAGATCAGCCCCCCGGTGCAGCGACGGACCGCTTCGCCCGCTTCCCGTACGGCGAGGCTGCCGCATTCCGGGCAATGCTCGGGAAACGACCAGACCGATGTCGTGTCCGGTCGTCGGTCGGCGATCACTTCCAGCACCTGCGGGATCACGTCGCCGGCGCGCTGAATCGTCACCGTGTCGCCGATGCGGATGTCCTTCTCGGCGATGTAGTCCTCGTTATGCAGCGTGGCGTTCGATACCACGACGCCGCCGACGGTTACCGGTTCCAGCCGCGCCACCGGCGTCAGCGCGCCGGTGCGGCCAACCTGGATATCGATGGCGCGGACGATGGTCTGCGCTTTTTCGGCGGGAAACTTGTGGGCGATGGCCCAGCGCGGCGCGCGGCTGACGAAGCCGAGCCGTTCCTGCCAGTCGAGCCGGTTCACCTTGTAGACGATGCCGTCGATATCGTAATCGAGCGTCGCCCGGATCTCGCCGATCCTTCGGTGATAGTCGATTGCGGTCTCGGCCGAGTCGCAAAGCTCGACGAGCGGATTGACGGGAAATCCCCATTTCTTCAGGTTTTCGAGAAAACCCCATTGCGTTGCGGCACCCTGAGCCGCCATTTCGCCCCAGCTATAGGCGAAGAGCTGCAACGGCCGTTTCGCCGTGACGGACGAATCGAGCTGCCGCAGCGATCCCGCCGCGGCATTGCGCGGATTGGCGAACAGCGCGGCGCCCTCCTTCTCCCGGTCCTTATTGATCGAGGCGAAGGCGGAGTGGCTCAGATAGATTTCGCCGCGGACTTCCAGGATTTCCGGCGCGCCCTCGATAAATCTGGGAACTTCTTCGATGGTTGCGATATTGGCGGTGACGTTCTCGCCTTCGCGTCCGTCGCCGCGGGTCGCCCCCAGGACGAAACGCCCGTTCTCGTATCGAAGTGAAATCGACAGCCCGTCGATCTTGGGCTCCGCGACGACTTCCACCGGCTCGTTTTCGCCGAGATTCAGGAAACGGCGGATTCGGCCGAAAAAGTCTCGCACGTCATCGCCGTCGAACGCATTGCCGAGCGACAGCATCGGCACGGCATGCCGTACCTTTGAAAAGCCTGTCGCAGGCGACGCACCCACGCGGCGCGCAGGGCTGTCGTCGCGGACAAATGAGGGGAACCGGGCTTCGATCTCCTCGTTTCGCCGCCGCAGCGCGTCGTACTCCGCGTCCGATATCTCCGGCGCATCGTCGGTATGATACAGCCGGTCATGCCTGGAAATCTCCGACGCCAGCCTGGCAAGCTCGTCCGCCGCCTCGAAGGGGGTCAGTTTCTCGACGGGAACGTCAGAGGCGGTTCGCGCGCGTCCGGTCACAGGGCGTTCCCCGCGATCAGCCTGTCCGCCGCCGCTCGCGCCTCGTCGGTGATCCGCGCGCCGGCCAGCATACGGGCGATCTCCTCGCGCCGGGCGTCGGGCGACAATTCCTCGACGACGGTGATCGTGTCGTCGCCCGCTACGCCTTTACGGCCGAACTCCGCCGCGCTTCCCTTGGCGACCCGCAGGTGCTGGGCGCCGCAGGCAGCGACCTGCGGCGAATGGGTGACGACCAGCACCTGCGCCGATTTGGCGAGAGAGGCCAGCCGCTCGCCGACCGCTGCCGCTGCTGCGCCGCCAAGGCCGGAATCGACCTCGTCGAAAACCAGCGTCGCCACGCCGTGCGCTTCCTGAAGAACGACCTTGAGAGCCAGAAGGAAGCGGGCGAGTTCGCCGCCTGACGCTGCCTTCGACAGGGGCGCCGGCGGGAGGCCGGGATTGGCCGCGACCTCGAACCTGACGCGGTCGAAGCCGCTCGGGCCCCAGCCGTCTTCGTCCTGACGGTCGACCAGCGTGGCAAACCGGGCCTTTTCCAGGCGAAGCGCCGGCAGTTCGGCGCTGACCGCCTTGTCCAGCCTTTTCGCCTGTCCTGCGCGCGCGTCGCTGAGCGCCGTTGCGGACCTTACATATTCGGACCGCGCTTCGATGCAGGCCGTTTCCAGACGGTTCAACGCGGCGCCCGTATCCTCGAGGGCGGCGATCCGGTTCTCCATCTCTTCGCGGAGGCGGGGCAGGTCTTCCACCGTTACGTTGTATTTCCGGGCCGCGGCGCGCAGCGCGAACAGCCGTTCTTCGCACCGTTCGAGGCGCGCCGGGTCGGGTTGCGAATCGGCCATCAGGGAGTTCAGGCCCGTCAGCGCGTCCGCGACGCTGTCGCTGGCGGCCTCAAGAGAGGCGAGGATCGGGTCGAGACGTTCGCCCGCGTCGGTTGCCTGGCGCGTCAGAATCCGGATCGCGGCCGCCAGCCGATCGTCGATGCCGTTGCGATCGGTCAGCGCTTTGTCAGCGGAAGCAAGCGCCTCGACCAGCTTTTCGCCGTGCATCAGCAGGGTCCGGGAGTCCGCAAGCGTCTGTTCCTCGCCGGATCGCGGGTTGAGGTCGGCGAGTTCCGCTGCCGCGTGGCGGAGATAGTCCTCTTCCTCGCGGGCCGCCCTGATTTCCGATCTTGCGGCGGCGAGCGCGGCCTCGGCGTCGCGCCATGTCTGCCAGAGCACGCCGACATCGCGGCGCGCGCCCGCGAGACCGGCAAAATCGTCGAGGGCGTTCCGGTGCGTCCGCTCGTCCATCAGGCCCTGGCTGGCGAACTGGCCTTCGATTTCGACCAGAAGGTCGCCGATCTGTCTGAGAAGCTGAACGCCGACCGGCTGGTCGTTGACGAAAGCCCGGCTGCGGCCGTTCGCGTCGACCGAGCGGCGAAGCAGGAGGGGTTCTCCCGGTTCCGGCGGCATCAGCGCCTGCTCCGCCAGAAGGGCCGGGACGGCATCGTTTCCCTCGATATCGAAAGAGGCGGCGATCGTCGCCCTGGCAGGCGTCTCCCGCTGTTCGTCGCCCGGTCCGCCGCGAACGAGGGACGCGCTGGCGCGCATGCCGAGAGCAAGACCGAGCGAATCGAGCAGAATGGATTTACCGGCGCCGGTTTCTCCGGTCAGGACGCAGAGCCCGCCGCCGAAGGCGATGTCAACCGAATCGATCAGGACAACATCGCCAATGGACAGCGAAAGCAACATTTCAGGTCAGAAAATCCAGTTCCAGGCGCGCCTGAAAAAGCCGGGTTTTTCCTGGGACTGCCGGATATCCTTGCCGGTCATCAGCGCATAGGAATCCACGTACCATTCGCTTCCCGGATAGTTATGCCCGAGGACCGCGGCGGCTTTTTTGGCTTCTTCGGTCATGCCGAGCGAAGCATAGGCCTCCGCCAGCCTGTGCAGGGCTTCCGGAACATGGCTGGTGGTCTGGTAATTGTCGACGACGACCCTGAACCGGTTGATGGCAGGCAGAATTTCGCCGCGACGCAGATAATAGCGACCCACGGTCATTTCCTTGCCGGCGAGATGGTCCTGGGCCAAATCGATCTTGAGTTTTGCATCCCGCGCGTATTCGGTCTGCGGGAAACGGCGAACGACGTCCCTGAGCGCTATCAGCGCCTGATCGGTCACGGCCTGGTCGCGCTGGACATCGGTGATCTGTTCGTAAAGGCACTGCGCCTTCAGATAATACGCATAGGCAATGTCGCGGTTGCCGGGATGCAGCTGGATGTACCGGTTGAGGGCGATGATCGCGTCGTCGTACTTGCTGTTTTCGTAATGCGCGTAGGCCGCCATGAGTTGCGCCTTGGTGGCCCAGACCGAATAGGGGTGCTGTCGCTCCACCTCTTCGAACGCGGTGGCGGCGGCTATGAAATCGCGACTTTCGAGCGCGCTGACCCCGGAATTGTAGAGTTCGTTGACCGCTTTCTCGACATAGGGCTTTTCATCGCTCGAGCCTGAGCACGCGACGACGAAGGCTGTCGCTGCCGCGATCGCGAAAACGCGCAAGGTAGGGGGCAAGGATCGCTTCATTCCGGCTAACATCCGACTTCGACCTGTCGGCCGAATATACATGTCGAACGGAGTCTATACCACGCGTCCTTCGGACGGTGCCAGATATGCTGTGCGAGATATCGGTTTGGCCGGAAGATCAGGCGATCGCCAGTTCCGGGGACAGGGCGCGGTGTGCGGTGCCGGGGACAACAGCATCGGTCATTTCGACGTAGGACCAGGCGCTTTGGTTTTCCATCAGGGCGTGGAGGAACTGGTTGTTGAGCGCGTGGCCCGACCTCGACGCATCGATCTGCCCGATGATAGGCGCGCCCGCGAGATACAGGTCGCCAACGCAGTCGAGAATTTTATGGCGGACGAACTCGTCCTCGTAACGGAGTCCGTCGCCGTTCAGAACCTTGTTGCCGCTGATGACGACCGCGTTGTCCAGCGATCCGCCCCGCGCCAGACCGGCCGCCCGGAGCGCATCGACCTCATGGGCGAATCCGAAGGTACGGGCTCGCGCGACGTCCGATTTGAACGTCCCGTTGACCAGCTTGATATTCAGGTGCTGACGGGCAACCAGCGAATCCTCGAAATCGATTTCGAAAGACACCGAAAAGACATCGTCGGGCGACCCGACGATCGAACGCCGTTCATCGCCGACGGTTACGGGCCGGTCGATCCGGATAGCCCTGCGCGGCGCGTCCTGCTCCACCAGACCGGCGCATTCGATAAGAAAAACGAACGGTTGCGAACTGCCGTCCATCACCGGGACTTCCGGGGCATCGATCCGGACGACCGCGTTGTCGACGCCGCAACCCGCAAGCGCGGCCATCAGATGCTCGACGGTGCCGACCGTCGCGCCCGACCCGTTGCCGAGCGTTGTCGCCATACGGGTGTCGACGACATTCTTCCAATGCGCGGGAATGATGCCGTCGTCGCCCGCCAGATCCGTTCTCTGGAAAACGATTCCGGCATTCGCGTCGGCCGGGCAAAGCGTCATGGAGACCTTGTGTCCGGAATGAAGACCTATGCCGGTACAGCCGATTGACGATTTCAGGGTTTTCTGCCGGATTACATCTGCGCCAGAAACGGTTTCTCCGATGGGCATGCTACGCGGTTCTACGGACTTTGGCACCCTATCGTTTCCCCCTCGTCGACCCCGGTACATCGGAGGCCGGTACTGCGGCCCTGCCTGAAACTGCGAGTTTCGGACTCGATTTGCGCCCTTTGCAAACGGAGTCGGCTGGCCTTTTAACCAAAACTACGGGAGGTATTTACCAAAACCTCCCGTAGTTCCCAAATCAACAATTGTTACAGAATGTTACGCCCATAACGCGGTAAAACCGGGCGCCTCCGTCAGTTGGCCTGACGGCGGAGAAAAGCGGGGATGTCCAGCAGGTCTTCCTCGTTCCGGGAGCTTGGAAGACGGTCCTGCGGATCGACTCCGCTCAGGCGTGGCTGGGCTTCCGCGGCGGACGCCGGTTTGGTCTCCGCGACGACCGCGGGTTTGGGCTCCGGTGCGGCCGGCGCAGGCTCGAGCCTGGGTTCCAGCCGGGCTTCGCCCATCCGGTCGGGCTTTGGATCGGCCTGAACGCGGGGAGCGGCAGGTTCCCTTGCGGCGGCCTTCGGAGCCGTTTCGGCCGCTTTCTCCGGGCGCGCCGATTCGACGTCGGCGGCATCCTTTCGGCCCCAGCTCGCGCCGGTCATTCGCTGAAACAGACTGGCCGGGCGCTTTTTTTCGGCTGCCGGCGTCGGGTTCAGCATTTCCGCTTCCTTGAAGGGGTCGGCGGAGGTCACGGGATTGATCGCCGATTCGGGCGCTTTTGCCGGTTCGGGCGGGATGAACGGCTTGGCCTCCGAGACAGGTTCCGGGATCTTCACGGTCTCGGCCGGTTCTTCCCTGTCCGGTCCAATTCCCGAGATCGCCGCGGCGAGGGCTTCCTCCTCCCGCTTCCAGACCTCGTCGGCGCCCATTCTGCTGAAGGCATCCGCTGCCGGCTCGGAAATTTCCAGTTCTCCCGTTTCGGCTTCGATGTTTTCCGCCGGTTCGGCCATCTTCAGCGCGGTCGCGGCCGACGAACCCGATACGATCGCTGCGGGCGCGGAGACGGGAGCCGCCGGTCTGGCCGCGATCGGCGTCGACGGCATCCTGTTTTCGGCCGGCACCGGTCTGGCGGGCGCGTCGTCGGTCAGGACGCGGAGAACCGGTCGCGGCTGCGCGCCGGCCTCGATATCGATTCCCGTGGCGACAACCGATACCCGGATCTTGCCTTCCAGCGTCGGGTCGAGGGCGGAGCCGAAGATGATGTTGGCGTCCGGGTCGACTTCTTCGCCGATCCGGTTGGCCGCCTCGTCGACGTCGAACAGGGTCATGTCGGGACCGCCGGTGATGTTGATCAGGACGCCGCGGGCGCCCTTCATCGACACGTCGTCGAGCAGCGGGTTGGAAATTGCCGCTTCCGCCGCGAGGCGGGCCCGGTCTTCGCCGTCCGATTCGCCCGTGCCCATCATGGCCTTGCCCATTTCCGACATGACGCTCCGGATGTCGGCGAAATCGAGGTTGATGAGCCCGGGAACCACCATCAGGTCCGTTACCCCCCGGACGCCGGAGTAAAGAACATCGTCGGCCATCGCAAAGGCGTCGGCAAAGGTCGTCTTCTCGTTTGCGATCCGGAACAGGTTCTGGTTGGGGATCACGATCAGCGTATCGACGAACTGCTGCATTTCCTCGATACCCGCGTCGGCGATCCGCATCCGGTTGCTGCCCTCGAACTGGAACGGCTTGGTCACCACGCCAACCGTCAGCATGCCCTGCTCGCGCGCGAGCCGGGCGATGACCGGCGCGGCCCCGGTTCCGGTGCCGCCGCCCATGCCGGCGGCGATGAACACCATGTGCGAGCCCAACAGGTGCTGGTTGATGTCCTCCATCGCCTCTTCGGCGGCGGCGCGGCCCATGTCAGGCCGGGAGCCTGCGCCGAGACCGTGCGTAATGGCCCGGCCGAGCTGCACCCGGCGGTCGGCGAGGGACTGGGCCAGCGACTGCGCGTCGGTGTTGCCGACGACAAACTCCACGCCTTCCAGCTGTTTGCTGATCATGTTGTTGACCGCGTTGCCGCCGGCGCCGCCCACGCCGATGACCGTGATCCTGGGTTTAAGCTGTTCTTCCTGATCGGGTGCGGAAAAATTGATCGTCATTGCTAGCCTCCATACGCTACTGGGAAGAGTTGATGGCGCCGCGGCGATCCGCGACGGGTCGGTGGTGGTGTGGTGTGAAATTCGGTTTGCGTCGGTTCATCAGAAATTCTCCCGGAACCACTGGCTGATGCGGCCGAGGCCGGCCGGCATGCCCGGCGGCAGCGACGCAGCGGAATCGTGCGCATCGATCTGTTTTTCGACGGCGTAGCGAAGCAGCCCGGCGCAGGTGGAAAAGGCCGGGCCCGTGTTGGCCTCCGCGATCCCGCCGATTTTCATGGGTTTTCCCATGCGAACCTGCTTTTCGAGGACCTGGGCCGCCAGCTCCCTGACGCCCTGAAGCTGGCTCGCGCCTCCGGTCAGGACAAGGCGGCGTCCGGCCAGGCGGTCGACGCCGGCGACCTCGATGCGGCTGCGCACCAGCTCGAACGTCTCCTCGATGCGGGGACGGATGATGCCGTTGAGAAGCGAACGCGGCACATGGTTCGGCTGGGTCGTGTTTTCCTCGCCGATCAGGGGTACGTCGATCAGTTCGCGCTCGTCCGAGGGCGAAGGAATGGCGCTGCCGTACAGCGTCTTCATTCGCTCGGCGTGCGCGAGCGGGGTCGAAAGCCCTCGCGCGATGTCGCTGGTGACGTGCGCGCCGCCAACCGGAATCGAATCGGCATGCACGATTTCGCCGTCATAGAACACCGCGATCGTGGTCGTGCCGCCGCCCATGTCGACGAGGGTGACGCCGAGATCGATCTCGTCCTCGACAAGGCAGGCGAGGCCGGAAGCGTAGGGCGCGGCGACCGCGGTTTCGATTTCGAGGTGGCAGCGCTGGATGCAGTTTGCGAGGTTCCGGAGCGTCGCGCTGCGGGCGGTGATCATGTGCAGCGTGACAGCCATACGTTCCGCGAACATGCCGCGCGGATCCTGAATGCGCCTGGTCTCGTCAATGGCATAACCGATCGGGATGCAGTGGAGCATCTCCCGGTCGGGATCGAGTTCGACGGCGTTTGCCTGTCCCATGGCCCGCTGCAGGTCGGACTCGACGATCTCGCGGCCCGCGATCGGAACTTCGATCGTGTAGGTTCTGGACGCCAGATCGCCGCCCGAGATGTTGATGACGACGCGCTCGATCCGTTCGCCGCAGCGCTCCTCGGCCGCGCTGACGGCTGTCAGAATGGCGGTTTGCGCCGCGTCCATATCGATCACGGCGCCGCCCCGGATTCCGCGCGCAGCGTGATGGCCGATTCCTGCTATCCGGACAGGCTCGTTTGGCTGGACGTGGCCGATCATGCAACAGATTTTGGTGGTGCCGATGTCGAGGGCCGCGACCAGCCCGCTTTTTATCTTGCTCATGGCCCCTCCTTTCCTGTGGCGGCGATGTCGGATGCGGCCGTCATGTGTTTTTTCCCTTGCGAAGCAGTATCTGCGCACCCAGCGCACCGGGCTTGACGATCATCCGGTCGGGGAGGCGCATGTCGATGAGCTTGATGTCCCGGGCGAGCAGCTTCTGTCGGCGATCAATCGTGGCCAGCCGGGTCCAGGCGAGATGCGGATCGGATTCCGGAAGAAAGACGCGGATTCCGTTTGAAAAAGCGAGGGTCCAGCGGCGGTTGCCTATCCTTGTCGCAGCGACGACCTGTCTGGCGAGCTCCGGTTCGGCGGCGAGCATGGCGAAGAGCGTACCGGCGTTTTGCGGCGCGCTCCCGCCGATCAGTATGATCAGGTTGCGGAATTTTCGAAGGTCGGCGCCATCGATTACTTTTCCCTCTCCGTCGAGCAGCGCGAGCTTTCCGCTCCGTTGCCACAGCGCCATGGGATGCCGTTCTGTCAGGCGAATGCGGATGGTGCTGGGCAGGCGCCTCTCTACGCTTGCGTCGGCGATCCACGGATTCGCGATCAGGCGCTGCCGTATCGAGGACAGCGAGACGCTCAGGATCGGCATGCCGCGCCTGAGCCCAGCGGCTTGCGTGATTTCCTTCCGGTCTGAGAAGCGGCGTCCTTCCAGCAGGACGTCCTCCACGGTCAGCCCCGCCTCGGCGCTGGCGTCGATTGCCGCATTCCAGGCGGTTGAAACCGCATTCTCGACAATTCCCGATTTCCACAGCCAGACCGGGCCTCCGACGACGATGGCGAGCGCAGAAATACCGGCGGCGGTCCGGACAGCCGGCTTGCGCCAGCGCGGCGGAGCCGGTTTTCGACCGGTCTTCGTCGTTTTCGCGCCCTCTCGTTTCGAACGGGGGGCGACGTTTCTGATTTTTTCGATCAGCCGTCGCATGACGCGTTCTCCACCATCCAGGCGACCAGGTCGCCGAAGTCGATTCCCGCGAATGCGGCCTGTTCCGGGGCCAGCGACAGCGGCGTCAGCCCCGGCTGGGTGTTGATCTCAAGCAGAAAAAGCGAACCCGGTTCTCCGCCCGTGTCGTCGTAGCGGAAATCGGCGCGGCTGACGCCGCGACAGCCCAATGCCCTGTGCGCTGCCGCCGCGTAGTCGAGCGCAGCCTTGTACTGCTCCTCCGGGATCGGCGCGGGAATGAGGTGATCCGTCATCCCGTCGGTATATTTCGCGGCGTAATCGTAAAAGCCCTGCTTCGGGCGCAGCTCCGTAACCGCCAGGGGCCGGTCGCCCATCACGGCGACAGTGATCTCTCGGCCTGGGATATAGCGTTCGACCATGACGCGGTCGCCGAACGGCCATTCTCCGTTGCCGAACGCGGGCCCGTCGTCGTCTGCGAGAACGATGCGGACGCCGACGCTCGATCCTTCGTTGAGCGGTTTTATGACGTAGGGCCGCGGCATGACGTCACCGGCCAGAATCTCGGCCTTCGAAGCGACGACATGGTCGGTACAGGGAATGCCGGCGGCCGCGAACAGTCGCTTCGCCATCGGCTTGTCCATCGCCAGCGCCGATGCCAGCACGCCGGAATGGGTATACCGGACGCCCGAAAGTTCCAGCAGGCCCTGAACGCATCCGTCTTCGCCGTATCGACCATGCAGGGCGTTGAAGACGACGTCGGGTCTGTCGGACAACGCCCGGACCAGAGCCGGCGTGTCGCCGGTAAAATCCAGGGGACGGGCGTCGAAACCGCGATCGAGGAGCGCGCCGATGACGGCCTTGCCGGACACGAGCGAGACCTCGCGCTCGTTGGAAGTTCCTCCCATCAGAACGGCGACGGTCCGGACATCCGTCATGACGTCCTCCCTGCCGTTCCAGTCTCGGAAACTCCGATGCGCCGGATCTCCCACTCGAGGGAAACGCCGGTCTTCTCCAGGACCCGGCGACGGACTTCCTCGCCGAGGCCCTCGAGATCCGAGGCCGTTGCGGTTCCGGTGTTGATCAGAAAATTGCAGTGCTGGTTCGACACCTGGGCCCCGCCGCGCGTCAGACCGCGGCATCCGGCGGCGTCGATCAGCTGCCAGGCCTTTGCTCCCGGCGGATTCTTGAATGTGCTGCCGCCGGTGCGGGTGCGAATGGGCTGGCTGTCCTCGCGGGTCGCCGCGATCTCGGCCATGCGCGCGACGATGGCGTCCCGGTCGTCGCGAACGGCCTGCAATCGCGCCGAGACGAAGATGCAGTCTTCGGGAGCGGTGCTGCTCCGGTAACCGTATCCGAAGGCCGACAGCGGCATGTTGAGGATGTTGCCCCGGCGGTCGACCGCACAGGCATCGATCAGGACGTCCTTGATCTCCCGCCCGTAGGCGCCGGCATTCATCCTGACGGCGCCGCCGATCGTGCCGGGGATGCCGCTCAGGAACTCCAGACCGCCGAGTCCGGCATCGCGTGCCGTGCGGGCGACGGTAACGTCCACGGCCGCCGCTTCCGCGCGCACGACGTCGTTGTCGATGTCTATGGCCGAAAACGCCCGTCCCAGCCGGATGGTGACGCCCGGGATGCCGCCGTCCCTGACCAGCAGGTTCGATCCGACCCCGATCACGGTTACGGGAATGGCGTCGGGCAGCGCGCCAAGGAACGAGGCGAGGTCGTCGCGGTCGGCCGGCTCGAACAGCATTTCCGCCGGACCGCCCGCCCGAAACCATGTAACGCGCGCAATCGGCGCGTCCGGCGTCAATATCCCGCGCACCGGCGGAAGCCTGTCGATCGGCAGGTCGTGTCGCAGCGCGGGCATCACGACGCGGCCTCCTTCCGTCCGCCGGCCGGAACAACCAGGTTTTCGAGCGCCTGCGGCAGGGCGGCGGCCCACTGCGTGATATTGCCCGCGCCGAGGCAGATGACCATGTCGCCCGACGCCGCGGTCTCCGCGATGACCGACGGCAGGCTTCCCGCATCGGCAAGCGGGATCACGCGCCGGTGCCCGTGCGCGCGCAGACCGTCGACAAGGGCGTCGCGGCTGACTCCCTCGATCGGGTCTTCTCCCGCAGGATAGACGTCTGCGACCACCACGATGTCGGCGTCGTTGAAACAGGTGCAGAATTCCTCGAACAGATCGCGGAGGCGCGTGTAGCGGTGCGGTTGAACCACCGCGATGACGCGGTTGGCTGCGCTCGACCGGGCGGCGCTCAGGACGGCCGCTATTTCCACCGGGTGGTGGCCGTAATCGTCGATGACGGTAATGCCGTGCGCGCTGCCGGTTACCGTAAAGCGTCTCTTGACGCCCGAGAACGAGGCCAGCCCGTTGCGGATCACGTCGGCGGAAAAGCCCATCTCCTGCGCAATCGACACGGCGGCCAGCGCGTTCTGCACATTGTGCCGGCCCGCCATGGGCAACGCGACGTCTGCGATCCGAGTGCCCGACAGCGGCGACCTTCCGGCGAAAACGATATCGAACCGGCTGACGCCCGTGTCTATACGGATGTTCTCCGCCCGGACATCGGCCTGCGGCGACATTCCATAGGTAACGATGCGCCGGTCGGCGACCTGCGGGATCAGCGCCTGGACTTCCGGGTGGTCGATGCAGAGCACCGCGAATCCGTAAAACGGTATGTTCGCGACAAAGGAAACGAAGGCCTTCCGAAGCTCGTCGAACGACCCGTAGAAATCGAGATGCTCGGGGTCGATGTTGGTGACGACCGCGATGGTTGCCGGCAGTTTGACGAAGGTGCCGTCGGATTCGTCGGCTTCGACGACGATCCATTCGCCGTCGCCCAGCCGGGCGTTGGTGCCGTAGGCATTGATGATGCCGCCATTGATCACCGTGGGATCGATGCCGGCGGCATCCAGCATCGCCGATATCAGCGTGGTGGTGGTCGTCTTGCCATGGGTGCCGCCCACCGCGATGGCCCATTTGAGCCGCATCAGCTCGGCCAGCATTTCCGCGCGACGGACAATGGGGATCATCCTCTCGCGCGCGGCGACGAGTTCCGGATTGTTGGGCCGGATGGCGGAGGAAACGACGAGGACGGCCGCTTCGTTCAGGTTCTCCGCCTTCTGGCCCACATGGACGGTGATGCCGAGGCCGCGCAGCCGTTCGACATTGGCGTTTTCCGCCATGTCGCTGCCCTGAACGACGTATCCGAGATTGTGAAGCACCTCGGCGATGCCGCTCATGCCGATGCCGCCGATGCCGCAGAAATGGAGGGTGCCGATTGAGAGCGGAAGGGTTCTCATGCGGCAGTCTCCCGGTTCGCACCGTTGTCGTTGGCGGCGCGCGCGATCGTTTCGGCGGCGTCGGCCAGCCGTTCGGCGGCATCGGCATGGCCCGAAGCGCGCGCGCAGTCGGCGGCCCGCGACAGGTTCGCCGGCTCGACGATCAGTTCGGTCAGCCGTTGCGACAGCGCGGTCGCGGTAAAATCGGGTTCCGGCATGATCCAGGCGCCGCCGCCCTGCGCCATCGCGCGCGCGTTGGCGGTCTGATGGTCGTCGATCGCGAAACGGTAGGGGATCAGGATCGCGGGTCGCCCGGCCGCGGCGAGTTCCGACACGGTCGAGGCGCCGGCGCGCGCGATGACGAGGTGCGCCATGGCGATCTGGGACGGCATGTCGTCGAAGAAAGGCTGAAGCGTCGCGTCGATGCCGGCCGCGCGATAGGCCTCGTTTACGGCAGCCAGGTCTTCCGGCCGGCATTGCTGAACAACGCTCAGCCGCGATCTCAGGATCCCGGGCAGGGATGCCAGCGCAGCGGGAACGATCTCGCTCAGGACGCGAGCGCCCTGGCTGCCCCCGAATACCAGAAGGTGAACCGGCCCCCCCGCGCAATCCGGCGCCGCGTAGGGCGTGTCGGCGACGGAAGCGATTTCCGCCCGCACCGGGTTTCCGGTCAGGACGACCCGGCTCAGGTCGGCGTCGCGAATTCCCGCGACGTCGGGGAAGGAGGTTGCAATGCGCCTCGCACGGGCAGCGATGATCCGGTTTGCCCGCCCAAGCACGCCGTTCTGTTCATGGATCATCGTCGGAATGCCCATGCGGGACGCCGCCCACATGGTCGGCGCCGAGGCGTAGCCGCCGAACCCGACAACGGCCGCCGGCCGAATGCGGCGAAGCAGGGAGAACGCCTGCACAAGCCCAACGCATAACTGCGCGAGCCCCTTGAGCTTGCTGCAGACGCCTCCCCCAAGGCTCGCCGCCCTGATCCTGTATGTATCCGCATTGGCGATTTCGTCGGAGAACGACGCGCCGCGGGAATCCGTAATCAGCGCGATTTTCCATCCGCGCGCGCTCAGCGCATCGGCAAGGGCGCGGGCCGGGAAGACGTGTCCCCCCGTGCCGCCCGCGGCCAGCGCTATGGTTCCGGGGCCGGTCATAACGCCTCCTGCCCCCCGCGGCTGCGGGTCAGGGCAAGCACCATGCCGATCAGAAAAGCAATCGCCACCAGCGACGATCCCCCGTAGGAGATGAACGGCAGGGTCATGCCCTTGGTCGGCATGAGCCGCAGGGTCGACCCCATATTGACCAGCGACTGAAGTCCGAACTGGATCAGAAGGCCGGTTACCGCCAGCAGAACGAAAAGATTCGTTTCCTTGATGACGCGCGAAAATCCGCGCAGCACGACAAAGGCAAACAGACCGACCAGCAACAGGCAGGCGATCAGCCCGAACTCCTCGCCCGCCACCGCGAAGACGAAATCCGTATGTGCGTCCGGAAGGACCGATTTGACCGATCCCTCTCCCGGCCCACGTCCGAAGATGCCGCCGTTCATGAAAGCCTCCATCGATCGCGATACCTGATAGGAATCGCCCGACGAAGGATCGATGAACCGGTCGATCCGGCTCGCGACATGCGGAAGCATGAAATACGCCCCGACCGCACCGGCGAGGCCGAGAACCAGAAATCCGGCCACCCAGACCATGGACAGCCCCGCCAGAAAGAACTGTCCGAACCACACCGCGGAGACGACCACCGTCATGCCGAAATCCGGCTGCAGCAGAAGAAGACCGACCACCAGCGCGTAAAGGCCGATGGCGACGTAGCGCCAGACAGGTTCGTCCGACATGTGCTGGCGCGCGAACGCCCAGGCGGTGAGAACGGCGAGGCTTGGCTTTACGAATTCCGACGGCTGCAGGGACATGCCGCCGATGCCGATCCAGCGGCGCGCGCCCTTGATCTCCGGGCCCACGAACAGCGTTGCGATCATGAGCACGATGGAGACGCAGAATACGGCGAGTGCCAGCCGCCGCACCGTGCGCGGGCTGGCCAGCGAAATCGCAAACATGACGATGACGGCCAGCGGCAGAAGGAAAAGCTGCCGCCTGACGAAATGGTACTGATCGATATGCAGCCTGTCGGCGACCGGCGGACTCGCCGCCATGGTCAGCATGACGCCGTAAACGATCAGCAATGCGATCGCGGCCATGGACCAGCGATCGATCGTCCACCACCAGTTGCCGAGAACAGACGTGTCCGAACGGGCGAAGCGGGTCATGACGCGTTCTCCGCCGCCATGGCTGCAACGATCGCGCGGAATCCGTCGCCGCGCGCCTCGAAATTGGCCCACTGGTCGAACGAAGCGGCTGCGGGGGAGAGCAGGACAACGCCGCCTTTCCGCTCCTGCAACGCCAGTTCGGCTGCCTTCGCCACGGCCGTGGCAAGATCGCCGCACCTGACCGTCGGCACGCGGCCGTCGAGTTCCTCGCAGAAGGCGTTCTCGGATTCGCCGATCAGAAATGCCGCCCGCACTCCGTCGAGCAGGTCGAGGGTGGGTATCAGCCCGTCTTCCTTGGCGCGTCCGCCGACGATCCAGTAAATCCGGTCGAAACAGGCCAGCGCGCGGGCCGCCGCTTCGCCGTTCGTGGCCTTGCTGTCGTTGACGTAATCGACGCCGTTTAGCGTTCCGACCTTTTCGAGCCGGTGCGGCAGCCCGGGATAGCGCACAAAGGCTTCGGAAAGCGGCTTGCTTGCGGCGCCCAGAGCGCGGGCCGCGGCGTAGGCGGCCGCGGCATTCTGCCAGTTATGGCGCCCGGCGAGGGTCGCGATGTTCGAAAGGTCGCAAATTCTCTCGCGCCGGCTCCGGCTGTCGTCCACCAGGATGCCGTTTTCGACATAAATACCGTTTTCGGGACGGGTCTGCGCCGAGACCGGAATCGCGGCCCATCCGTCGCGGGCGGCGATCTCGTCGTATATCGCCCGGCTGTGGGAATCGTCGATGCCGACGATGGCGATCTGGTCCGACGGACCTGCGGCGCGTCGGAAGATCCTCCTCTTGGCGGCGATATAACCGTCCATGTCGCCGTGCCGGTCGAGATGGTCGGGGCTGACGTTCAGAAGCACGGCGATCTGAAAGCACGCGCGCTCCGTAAGGTCGAGCTGATAGGAGGAGAGCTCCAGCACGATCGGCTCGCCGGGTTCGGGCGGCGTCATGCCCAGCGCGGGCGGTCCCAGATTGCCGCCGATCTGGTTGCGGATGCCGCAGGACTCCAGAAGATGGCCGAGCAGGGCGGTTGTCGTCGATTTCCCGTTGGTGCCGGTGATGCCGACGAAGCACGTTTCCGGACAGGCTTCGACCAGAAGCTCGATGTCGCCGAGGATCGGTACAGACGCGTTTCTGGCGCGCTGAACGACCGGATGAGGGCGATGGGTCAGGGGGATGCCCGGGGCCAGCACCAGCGCGTCGACGCCGTCCAGCCCGGTCGCCGAAAAATCCCTCAGCGTCAGGCCCGCGTTCGCCGCTTTCGTTCTGCGGGCTTCGTCGTCGTCCCACGCGAGCACGTCGGCGCCGCCGGCCCGGAGCGCGTGCGCCGCCGCCATGCCGGATCCGCCGAGCCCCATCACGGCGACTGTCTGGTCCTTGCGGGTGGAGACCTCGATCACGACGGCGCTACCTCAGCTTCAGGGTGGAAAGCCCGGCGATCGCCAGGATCATGGCGATGATCCAGAACCGGATAACGATGGTCGGTTCCTTCCACCCCTTCTGTTCGAAATGATGGTGGAGCGGCGCCATGCGGAAGACGCGCTTGCCGGTCAGCTTGAAGGACGCGACCTGAACGATGACCGATACGGTTTCCAGCACGAACAGCCCGCCGATGATGGCGAGAACCAGTTCATGCTTCGTGATCACGCTGACCGTCCCGATCGCGCCGCCGACCGACAGGGATCCCGTGTCGCCCATGAAGACCATCGCCGGCGGTGCGTTGAACCAGAGAAAGCCCAGGCTTGCGCCGACGAGCGCGCCGCAGAATACCGCCAGTTCGCCCGACCCCGGCACGCCGTGAAGCTGCAGGTAGCCCGCGAAAACCGAGTTTCCGACCAGGTAGGAGATCAGGGCGAAACAGGCGGCGACGATCATGGCCGGAACGATGGCGAGCCCGTCCAGCCCGTCGGTCAGGTTGACGGCGTTGGAGGTTCCGACCATCACGATGGCGGCGACAGGCACGAAGAACCAGCCGAGGTCGATCAGCAGGGATTTCAGGAACGGCACTGCCAGCGCACCCGACAGAGGCGCCTCTGAAATCTCCATGATCCACCAGCCGACGACGCAGGCGATCAAAAGCTCCAGGAGCAGCTTGATCTTGCCCGGAAGCCCGTCGGACGATCGCTTGGAGAGCTTCAGGTAATCGTCGGCGAACCCGATGGCCCCGAACCCGAGCGTTACAATAAGAACGGCCCAGACATACCGGTTGCTGAGGTCCGCCCAGAGGAGGGTCGCGATCGACAGCGCGGTCAGGATCAGGACACCGCCCATCGTCGGCGTCCCCTTCTTGGTCAGCGGATGACTGTCCGGACCGTCTTCCCGGATCGGCTGACCTTCGCCCTGGACCGACCGCAGCCATCGGATCAGGGGGGCGCCCAGAAGAAAGCTGATCAGCAGCGCCGTCACGATCGCGCCGCCGGTCCGGAATGTGAGATACCGGAAAAGGTTGAACAGGCCGAAATCGTCTGCGAACGGGAAGAGAAAATTATAAAGCATGAGGTCTCCCCTTACCCGTTCACGGTCTTCTGGGCCGGCTCACCCGCGGAAATCAGGCCGTCGACAACGACACGCATGCCGCTGGCGAGCGAGCCCTTGACCATGACCGCGTCGCCCGGTTCGACGACAGCGAGCAGTTCCGCGACCAGCTGGTCCGATGTATCTGAGTGACCGCCCTGCATATTCGCGGGCAGCGAAGAAACGAGAGCCTGCGTCAGGGAGCCGCAGGCGAAGACAAGGTCGATCTTCGAGTCGATCAGGCATTCGCCGAGTTCGAGGTGATATTTCCCTGCGTTCTCGCCAAGCTCCCTCATTTCTCCCAGCACGGCGATGCGGCGGGTCGCGGGGAACTGGCCAAGCGCCTGGATAGACGCCGCCATGGAAGCCGGGTTGGCGTTATAGCTTTCGTCGATGACGGAGAATTTGCCGTTCCGGACGCGAATGTCGTGACGCGCGCCGCGTCCTGCCAGCGGTTCGAGCCTGCCGATGCCTTTCGCAGCTTCCACGAGATCGCCGTCCAGCGCATCGATGGCGGCGAATACGGCCAGGCTGTTCATGATGTGATGTTTTCCCGGAACGTTCAGACGGTATCCGATCCGCTTGCCATCGATCCGCGCTTCGACATTGCTGCCCTGGCGGTCGGGAGCGAAGGAAATCAATCTGGCTTCGGCATCGTCGTGGGTGCCGAACGTGTATATGCGCCCGACTCCCCTCTTTCTCGCTGCGGCCGCCAGCCGGTCGAACATTTCGTTGTCGCGATTGAGCACCGCGACGCCGCCGGACATGCCTTCGAAGATTTCCGCCTTGGCGTCGGCGATGGCCTCGATCGAACCGAAAAACTCGATGTGGGCGGGCGCGACCGTCGTGACGATCGATACGTCAGGCCTCACCATGCGCGACAGAGGCGCGATTTCGCCTGGATGGTTCATGCCGATTTCGAATACGCCGTAATCGCTGTCTTTCGGCATGCGGGCGAGTGAAAGCGGCACGCCCCAATGGTTGTTGAAACTGCTGGCGCTGGCAGAGGTTACGCCGAGGGCGGAGAGCGCAGCGCGCAGCGCTTCCTTGGTGCCCGTCTTGCCGACGCTGCCGGTGACGGCGACAATCCCGGCGCGGGTTCGATCGCGGGCGGCATCGCCCAGCGCCGAGAGCGCCTTCAACGTATCGCCGACCGCTATCACCGGCGCCGTTTCGTCGAGTCCGGCGGGGCGGCGGTCGATCAGGGCGCCGGCAGCGCCCCTGGCAAGAGCGTCGGAAACGAACTCATGGCCGTCGAAGTTCGGACCCTTGAGGGCGACAAAGAGGTCGCCGCGATTCACGGAACGGCTGTCGATCGAAACGCCTGTTGCCGACCAGCCGCCCGACGCGCGACCGCCGGTCGCTTCGGCAATTTCGGCGGCGGTCCAGAGAGCGCCCATCACGTTCCTTTTCCGTCGAGCGTCGCGATAGCGGCACGGGCGACTGTCACGTCATTGAACGGATCGATCCGGCTGCCGACGATCTGGCCGGTTTCATGACCCTTGCCGGCGATGACAAGGATGTCGTCGGGCGCCAGCAGGGAGACCGCGTGATGGATCGCTTCCGCCCGGTCTCCGATGTCGACCGCGTCGGGGCAGCCGGCCAGAATGGCGGCGCGGATTTCCGCGGGGTTCTCGCTTCTGGGGTTGTCGTCGGTGACGACCACCTTGTCCGCCAGGTCGCGGGCGATGGTTCCCATTTGCGGACGTTTGCCCGCATCGCGGTCGCCGCCGCAGCCGAACGCGACGATGAGACGGCCCGACGTGTGCGGTCGGAGGGCGCCGAGAACGGACGCCAGCGCGTCCGGCGTATGGGCGTAATCGACATAGACCGGCGCTCCGTTTGCGCGGCGGCCGGCGAGTTCAAGGCGGCCCGGAGGGCTGTCGAGGCCGGGCAGAATCTCCAGCGCGGCGTCTCCGTCGTCGCCGCAGGCGATCGCGAGTCCGAGCGCACACAGGGCGTTGCGGGCCTGGAAGACGCCCGGCAGCGGCAGCGCGATCTCGCGGCGTTTGCCAAACAGCGACAGGGCGATTGTCTGGCCGTCCCGGTGGCTTTCGATGCTGTCGATCCGGATATCGTCAGTTGCCCGGCCATAGCCGATAACGCGCAGACCGCGCGCATATGCAACCGAGGAAAACATCGGAAACTCGGGGGAATCGGCGTTCAGGACCGCGGTCGCATTTGGCGGCAGCACGGTATCGAACAGCCGCAGCTTTGCCGCCCTGTAGGCGTCCATCGTTCCGTGGTGATCCAGATGGTCGCGGGTCAGGTTGGTAAAGGCGGCTGCGGTGAATGAAACGCCGTCCAGTCTCGACTGTTCCAGCCCGTGGCTGGAAGCTTCGATGACGACGTGATCGATTCCCGCATTCGAGAGCAGGCGCAGATCGCGGTGCAGCGAGATCGGGTCCGCGGTCGTCAGGCCGGACGAGAATTCGCCCTCGACGCCCTCGACCGTCATGCCCAGCGTTCCCATCGCGGCGGGACAATGCCCCAGCCCGGCCCAGATGCGCCGGGTGAACCAGGCGACGGAAGTCTTGCCGTTGGTTCCGGTAACCGCCGCGGCGATACGCGGTTGTCCGCCATGGAAGCGTGCAGCCAGGAGCGACAGCGCATGCCGGGGATTTTCCGCCGGAATCAGGGGGATGTCGGCGGCCTCCGCCGGCAACCTGGTGCCCTGCGGCGCGAGGACGGCGGCGGCGCCCCGGGCAAGGGCGTCGGCGATAAAGTCCCTGCCGTCATGGGTGACGCCCGGCAGGGCGGCGAAGAGAAAGCCCGGCTCAATCGCCCGGGAATCGGCGGTCATGCCCGCGATCTCGGTATCGTTCCACAGGCCGGTCATGCCTGCTCCCCTGGCAAGATCAGAAAGACGCAAGCTGTCGCCTCCCGTTCTTTTCCGTAACGATGTCGATCGCCATGCGGCTCCGCACGTTGTCGGCCTCCGCGTCTACCGGCTTGACGCCGAGCATCGGTCCGATCCGCGCGATGACCTTGCCCACGACCGGCGCGGCGACCCATCCGCCCGTGGCATAACCGAACGTATCCTTGGTCCCGGTCGGCTCATCCAGCATGGCGAACACGACGTAGCGCGGGGCTGTCATCGGGAAGGCCCCGATAAAGGAAGACATGAGCGCCTTGGTCTTGTAGCGGCGGCCGACCACTTTTTCGGCGGTGCCCGTCTTGCCGCCGACCAGCATGCCCTCCGCGGCCGCGTTCTTGCCCGTGCCGTTTTCGACCACCAGCCGCATCAGCCGGCGGATTTTTTCCGATGTGTCGGCCGAGACCACGCGCGTTCCCCGAGGGCGGATACCGTCGGGTTGGCGGAGAAGGGTCGGTTTACGCCGAATGCCGCCATTGACCATCGCGGTCACGCCCGAAACCAGTTGCATCGGGCTGACTGAAATCCCGTGGCCGAACGAAATTGTCATGGCGTTGATTTCGCGCCAGCGCTGGGGGATCAGCGGTGCGCCGACTTCCGGCAGCTCGATCGGCGAAGGCTTCAGCATGCCGATCCGTCCCATGAATTCGCGCTGCGCCACGGGGCCGACGTCGAGCGCCATTTTTACCGACCCGATATTCGACGAGTACATGAATATTTCCGGCACCGAGAGCCAGCGCCGCTTGGCGTGGAAGTCGCGGATGACGAAGCGGGCGATGCGGATCGGCTTGGCCGCGTCGTAACCGCTTTTGAGCGTGATGCGCCCTGTATCGAGCGCCATCGCCGTGTTGAATATCTTGAAAGTCGAGCCCATTTCGTACACGCCGAGGGTCGTCCGGTTGAAGCGGGCTTCCTTGCCTATTTTCATCGGATTGTTCGGGTCGAAGGTGGGCAGGGAGACCTGCGCCAGCACCTCGCCGCTATCCACATCCATGACGATGCCGGCGCCGCCGATGGCCTGGAATTTCTCGACCGCCATCGCAAGCTCGGCGTGCATTGCGTGCTGCACCCGCAGGTCGATCGAAAGCCGGAGAGGCGTTCCCTTGCTGCCGAGCGCGGCGTCGAACGATCGCTCGATGCCGGCGAGACCGCGATTGTCGATGTCGGTATGGCCGAGGACATGGGCTGCCAGCGGGCCCGCCGGATAAACCCGGCGTTCCTCCTGCTGGAATTCGAGGCCGGGAATTCCCAGTCGGTTGACCGCGTTCTGCTGACGCGGCGTCAGATGCCGTTTGATCCATATGAAAGGACGGTCGGACATCAGCTTCCGCCGTACGGCGGCGACTTCGAGATCGGAGAGAACGGCGGCGAGCTTGCGGGCCGCTTCCTCGGCGTCGAGCACGATCCTCGCATCGGCGTAAAGCGACGCCGTCTTGAGACTCGTCGCCAGCAGGACGCCGTTCCGGTCGACGATGTCGGCCCGGTCGGTGTGATGGCCGGTGTCGCTCGCGGACTGGGCGAAGCGCGGCTCGTTGCCGTCGGCGAAAAGCGTCACGTCGACCAGCCGGCCGGCGATGACGGCGAATGCGGCGGCGAACATCGCGCCGGCGATCAGCAGGCGGCTGCGGCCGGTCTCGACCGCGGGCGGTACCGGTTGCTCCAGGCTGCTGCGCCTGAGGAGAAGGGGATGGCGGCCGATCATGGGTCGCGCCTGTACTTGGCGAGAAGGGGGGGTACGTGATCGGCCGCCGGGGGGGTGGCGGTTGCAGCCGGTTCGCCGGCTGCGGAATCGGAGATGTTATCGGGACGAATCGGAATATCGGCAATCCTGGCCGTCTGGCGCGACTTGACCGGTTCCAGCGACAGAAGGCTGCGGCCCAGGGTCTCAAGCCGTTCGGGGCGGTTGAGATAACTCCATTCGGCTTTCAGGACATGTACGGCTTCGAGGTTGGCGAGCGTCTGGCGGTTGATGTCCGCCAGCCGGTCTTCCATCTCGGCGACTTCGTATTTGAGGACGAACAGCCCGATTCCGGCCATAACCGCCAGCACCATCCAGAAAATCGCGCCGCGCCGGATCATGTCGACCCTCCTGCGTCCGCCATCCACGCCGGAGCGGCGGTCCGTTCGGCCGCCCGCATTCTCGCCGACCTTGCCCGCGGGTTTTCCGCAACCTCGAGCGCTTCGGGTTTTACCGGACGCCGCGCCATCTGCGTGAAGGTGGGCGCGCGGTTCGTCCCATCGTTCCGGGGCGCATGCCGCGACGCGCCGGGGAGGTCGCCGCTGCGTTCCCGCATGAAATTTTTGACGATGCGGTCTTCGAGGGAGTGAAAGCTGACAACGGCGAGCTTCCCGCCTTCCGACAGGACGGCTTCCGCCGCGTCGAGGCCGCGTCTGAGTTCGCCGAGCTCGTCGTTGACGTAGATCCTGAGCGCCTGAAAGGTCCGGGTCGCGGGGTCGATCTGGTTCCTGGCGCGGGCGGACGGAAAACAGCCGCGGACGATACCGGCAAGCTGCAGGGTTCTCGAAATGGCCTGTTCCGCTCGTGCAGCCACGATGGCACGGGCAATCTGGCGGGAACGGCGCTCTTCGCCGTACCGGAAGATGATGTCGGCAAGCGCGCTTTCGCTTTCGCCGTTGACGATATCGGCGGCGGTCGGCCCGTCGCCGCCCATCCGCATGTCGAGAGGCCCGTCCTTGCCGAACGAAAATCCTCGATCGGCCTGGTCTATCTGATAGGAGGACACGCCGAGATCCAGCGCGACGCCGTCAACCGCGGCGACACCTTCGGCGGCGGCAAGCGCGCCCATGTCGCCGAAACGTCCCTGCAGTATGGTCAGCCGGCCGGTATAGGATTTGGCCAGTTCGCGGCCCCTGGCGCAGGCGTCCGCGTCGCGGTCGATGCCGAAAACCCGGCAGTCGGCAGCGTCAAGAATGGCGCGGCTGTAGCCGCCGCCGCCGAAAGTGCCGTCTATATAGATGGCGCCGTCGCGCGGGCTCAGGGCGGCGAGCACCGCATCCAGCATGACCGGGCGGTGTCCGCTGCCGTTCACTGTCCGCCCCCGCCCTGGCTGAGCCTGCCGCGCAAGGCGGCGACAGCAGCTTTCTGGTGTTCCTCGAACGCTTCCGGCGCCCAGATCTGAAATCGCGATCCGCGGCCGACGAAAGCGGCGCGTTCAGTAATGCCGGCGGTCTCGGTCAGGATTCCGGGCAGGACGATGCGTCCTTCGCCGTCGAACGGAAGCTCGTGCGCCATCGCCATGATCGTATCGATCAGCGAGTCGCCCCCGAGCAGCGCGCGTTCGAAATCTCCGTCGTCCATCGTGCGCTCGTGACGTCGCCGGTTGAGTTCCTCTAGCGTCGCCCGCCCGAAGGCATCGATCGCGTTATCGGTCATGGAAGGGTAGGCAATGATGCCCTGATAGGGCGCATCCGACAGGGCGGCGCGAAACGGCGCGGGAACGGAGACCCGCCCCTTGCGGTCGACCTTGTTCACGAATGTGGACAGGAACGCCGTCACCAGAATACCCCCGAACCGTTTTCCCGAGGCATCCGCTCCCCAGCGGAGGCCCCACCCGAAAGACAGGCAGACGGGTATTGCCCGTTCCGACCCATTTTTGGGTAATTATGGGAATATATGGGAATCTATGGTACGTCAATGGGAAATCGCGGGGTTCGACAGAAAAAGCTTACGGTTTCTCGGGTCAAATTCGATGGATCGGTCTCTGTCCGGGCCTACGCGAAGCCATGGCCCGGCGGCACCGTGTCGTCCGGAAAAATCGCCCGCCACTTTGGCGAAAGCTTGTTCCGCGAATGTCGTTTGTGGGAAAAATGCCAGACGGTCTGTAAGCCGGGTTCTGTCCCCTCCTTGCGGAGGGGGATGACCATTCGTCTGGGACGCCCGTTGCCGGACGCCTCGCGCGACCTACCCGGGCGACGGCGCGGAAACCCGCCTGCGGTCCGAAGGCCGCGTGCCGCCCCTATTCGGTCTTGCTCCCGGTGTGGTTTACCCTGCCACCGCCGTTACCGACGGCGCGGTGCGCTCTTACCGCACCCTTTCACCCTTACCCTCCTTCGCCGAAGCTTCGAAGGGCGGTTTGCTTTCTGTGGCACTTTCCCTGGGGTCGCCCCCGCCGGGCGTTACCCGGCACCGTGTTTCCGTGGAGCCCGGACTTTCCTCCCCCCGCCAGGTTTCCCCGTTGCGAAAGGCGGTCATCCGACCGTCTGGCGGTCCCTATGTTGCGGTATTCGGGCGTCGGGTCAAGAAATAGCGGCGCGCGCCGCCAGTGCGGACAGGGTTTCGGGATCGGGTACGCCATCGACGCGACGGGGACGGTAATGGCGCTGGAACGCCGCGACCACCGTTTCGAGGGGAAGGGCGGGATCGTAGCCGATCCGGTTCAAAAGGCTGCGGGCGTCCGCCGCGGGCGCATCGGCGCCTGATCTTTCCGGCCAGACGCCGACGCCTGCTCCGGCCAGCCTCCGCCAGTCGAACAGCTCGCCCGGGTCCTGCTTGCGGTCCGGTGCGACATCGGAATGGCCCAGGACGCGTGTAGCGGGGATTGGGTGGCGCGACAGGATATCCGTGCACAAGGCGATAACGGCGTCCATCTGCCTCTCCGGAAAGGGCCGGTATCCGAATTCGTGCCCCGGATTGACGATCTCGATGCCGATGGAACGTCCGTTGATGTCGGTCTCCCCGGCCCAGAAGCTGACGCCGGCATGCCAGGCGCGGCGGTTTTCGTCCACCAGACGGAACACCGTTCCGTCCTCCTCCACCAGATAGTGCGAACTGACTTTCGCTTCGGGGTCGCAGAGCCTGTCGAGCGCGGCTTTGCCGGAAATCATGCCCGTGTAATGGAGGATCAGCATGTCGACCGCCGAGCCCGGAGCGCGCTCGTTATGGTTCGGCGAGGGCCGGTCGATCATGGACATCGAGGTCATGCGGGGCGCACCGGTTCGACGGCGGCAATCTTGCCAGGGCGGCCCCGCAATACGATCATGGCGACGCCGGTCAAGGTGACCAGCCCGCCGACCACGATGCGCAGGCTCAGCGTTTCGTCGAGCAGCAGGACGCCGAACAGGACGCCCAGCACAGGAACCAGGAGCGTAATCGGCATCACCTGATTGGTGTCGTAGCGCGGCAGAAGCCGGTACCAGAGCCCCTGCCCGAACACGCTGGCGCCCAGCGCCATGTAAAAGATGCCGGCAATGGCGGGCCATGGGGCGGCGCGGGTCGCGGAGATCTGGCCGGTTTCGAAGATGAAGGAAACCGCGAAGGCCAGAAGCGCGCCGAAGATCGATATCCATCCGTTCATGGACATGAAGTCCTGCGGTCCGAGCCGCTTGATCTGGATCGTCGCGACGGAGAAGAAAAAGGCTGAAACGATCATCAGGGCCAGCATGTCGAGACGCGCCCCGATCTTCGGAACGCCGGTCAGCACGACGATTCCCGAAAAGGCGACGACGAGGCCGAAGGTTCGCCGCCATCCAAGCGGTTCGCGAAACAGCAACCAGGCCAGCAGCGCCGCAAACGGCACCGCGGTCTGCATGGCGATGGCGCCGGTACCGGCATCGATATGCTGCAGCCCGACCAGAGCGAGACCGAAATGAAGCGTCGTCATGGTGGCGGCGACAAGGATCAGGGGGATCACGATGCCGCGGGGCGAGCGAAGGAAAAAGGCGAGCGCCGCCGCTGCCATCGAGAGGCGCAGGGCGAGGAGAAAATACGGGGGAATTTCGAGCGCCCCCAGCCGCATCGCGACGAAATTGCCGCCCCAGATGGTAACGACCAGCAGCGCGGTCAGCGCGTCGAACGGCTTCATGAACCGGTCCGCGTCATCGCTGTCAGGTCAGACCCCGTTGTTTGGAAATTTCATCGTACGCGGCATTGATCGCGGCTACCTTTTCGGTAGCGATGTCGATGAAATCTTCCGGCATGCCCTGCGCGATCAGCGCATCGGGATGGTTTTCTCGGACCAGCTTTCGCCAGACCGTCCTGACTTCCGCGTCGCTGGCATCGCGCGAAATGCCGAGGACCGCATAGGGATCCTCCATTTTCAGCCCCATATGGGCGGCCTTCAGCCGATCGAATGTCGTTGCGTCGAACCCGAAAATTTCGGCGACCCTGGAAAGAAACTCGATTTCGGAGGGATGAGCGACGCCGTCCGCCCGGGCGATATGAAACAGGCCGCCCAGCAACTCCTCGAGAACCGCCGGATTGTCGCGAAACAGCCGGGCGACCTGGCGGGCGTAGGGCTCGAATCCGCGCGAATCCCTGCGCGCCTGATCGAAAACCCGGCCGACATTCTTCACCTCTTCCGGAGGAACGTGAAAAATTTCCTTGAAGGCGTCGACCTCGTCGCGGGTAACCGCGCCGTCGGCCTTGGCCATCTTGGCTGACAGAACGATGACCGCGATGGCGAAGGCAGTCTGCTTGGCGAGGCCGGGGTCGCCGACAGAACCGTCCTGATTCTGATTCCGGTATTTGTCGAACGCGTGTCCGGCGATGCCGCCGAGAAGCGCGCCCAGCGGACCTCCCGCGAGCAATCCAGCGCCTGCGCCGAGGATCTTTCCCCAGATGGCCATCAGGGACCGACCTTGCCGATGCCGGGAAGACGCAGCGCCAGCTCGGCCGGGTCGACCCCGAACGACAGTCCCAGGATGTTGAATTCGAGCCCTTCGTCCGGAGAGACAATGACCCCGAGAAGGCCAAACAGGGAAACCTGAAATCCGCGGCCGCTAGGCGGTACGCCGATTACCGATCCTTCGGCCATAAAGTCCTTGCCGATGGCGGTCGGCGGCAGGTCGACCTTGAGTTCGGGAACGCGCTTGGTGATGAAGGCGACGAACGTGTTGCTGTTGGGGCCCGGCCACGTGCGGTAGAAATCCTGATGGGGATAGTCCTTCGCAGCCGCTTCGATGTTCTTGATGGCGCTCGCCGCTCTGTCGCCGCGGAGTTCCGCATAAAGTTCCGGTCGGGCGCCGTACCAGTGCCGGTCCGGCCCGTCGTTATGGATCTGGACCGCGCTCCCCCCGTGGAAGGCGCGCCATCCGACGACCTCGTAAGTGGTATATTCCGGCGCGTTTTCGGGTTTGACGGCGATCCAGGTGTGGACCGCGAAAGCGCCCCGCCAGCGAAACGCGCGCGCGCCGTACACCTGAACGACGGCTTCCCGGGTTGATTCAGGCGAAGGCGCCTGACCGCTGCTTTCGCGCGTAGCCAGCCGCCAGTCGCCGGCGATGTTCGCCTTATCGCCCACGGCGATCGCGACCGGCCCCGACAGCAATAGCAGGATCAGAACGAGGGGCGGTAGAATCCATTTCATGCGCGGCGACGTTAGCACCCGGGTCGGCGGGCAACAACGATTCTTGGCAGGGGAACGGGTCCGGTACCGCGGAAATCGAATTCGCTTCAGTCGTCGAACAGCTTGTCGATGTCATCCTGAGCGTTCGAGGACTCTACATCATTGATAATGGCGCTTGCGATATCGATCAGCCCGCGGATTTCCGTTGTGTAGGTCGAAACCGCTGTTGCAAGCCTCTCGGGGTCCGGCGGATCCAGCAGCCTGCCCGCCGCGGCCGAGGCGTCGTCGATGGTTTCGTTGATGAGATCGACCGTGTCGTCCAGACGGCCACGATATTCGGGCGGAGAAACCTCATATGCGGCGATCGCAAGGTCGCGGTCCGAAAAACCGCTCTCGGCAAAATGATCCCTGTAGCTCTTTTTTTTCCAGGTGCGAACGTCCTCGAACAGGTCGGGCATATCGGCCACCAGTTCGAAAAGCATCACGAATTCATTGAAATGATTAAGATAATCCGTCGCCAGCAACGATCGTGCGTTGATGTTGGTTCCCGCGAGGCGCGCGCGCATTTCCTCGACCGGGTCTGTTGCCGCGTCGTCCGGGGTATTCAACTGTGGCTCGGCCGCCATCGGCTCTGTTCCGAATTCCTGATGCTGGCCCGATTAGACCGTCCAAGGGTATGAGAAACGTTAATGGCGGGGTTTCTGTCCCCGCCTTCCTGATGTATGCCGGTGGCCGATGCCAGACCACGAATTGCGATCGCCATGACAGCGCTAACCGCCGACGCCTCGCCGCAAGACCTCCGGCTTGCCTGCCGCAACGGTTCGTATGACGGGCCAACTTCCGGGCGCGCGGCAGGGTTCGTCCAGGCCAACATGGTCATTCTGCCGTCGGATGCCGCGGACGCCTTCCGCCGGTTCTGCCGACGCAACCCGCAACCCTGCCCGATCCTTGAAATACTCGAGCCGGGCGGCGTGGAGCCGGTGACGATCGCGCCCGGCGCCGACATCCGCACCGACCTGCCGCGCTACCGCGTCTTCCGCGACGGGGCGGCGGCTGAAGAGCCGACAGACATTCTCGGCCTCTGGCAGGACGATTTCGTGACGTTTCTGCTTGGCTGTTCCTTCGTTGCGGAGAAGGCCCTGACCGACGCCGGACTGCTGCTGCCGCATATCGCCGAAACCGGGTTCGTGCCGATGTACCGTACGACGGTTCCCTGCGCGCCGGCGGCGCCGTTCGAGGGAACGATGGTCGTGTCGATGCGGCCTTTTTCGCCGGAGGATGCCGAGCGAGCGGCGGAAATCACCGCGCATTATCCCATGGCGCACGGCGCGCCCATCCATATCGGCGATCCGGACGCGCTCGGCATAAAGGACCTGTCCAGTCCCGAGTTCGGCCGGGCGGTAACCATCGGCGACGGACAGATTCCGGTCTTCTGGGCATGCGGGGTGACGCCGCAGGAAGCGCTGACTCGGGCGCGCCTGCCGCTCGCCATTACCCATTCTCCCGGTCACATGTTCGTCGCTGACATCACGTCGGAATCGACGCGTATCTGAATTCCCGTGATAGACTGACCGCAGGACAGGAAGGAGCCATGCCCATGAAACCGATGCCCATCGCCGATCTGCATGCCGTTGCCCGCGAACTCGCCGAAACCGGAAAGCGGGTGAAGGTTCTGTGGCAGGAAGAGGACTCCCTCGCCTTCGTCGCCCGCGGGCGCGAATACCGGAGCGAGTTTCACATCGACCCGGTCGATGAGGTGATGTTCATGGTCAAGGGGGACATGAACCTCCATTACCGTACGCCCGAGGGAAAGGAAGAAATCGCAGTCCTGAAAGAAGGGAACACGATCCACACGCCGGCCGGCGTGCCGCACTCGCCGCGCTTTCCGCCCGACGGTTTCGTTCTGGTGATCGAACGCAAGCGGCGTGCGGGCGAAATCGACCGTTTCCAGTGGTTCTGCCCCGAATGCGACAATTTCTTGCATGAAGAGCAGTTCGTGGTCAGCGATTACGCGAGCGATCCGGTGTCGAAGGCCTATGCGAATTTCTTCGATTCCGAGGAATTCCGGACCTGCTCGAAATGCAGCCATGTGATGCCGGCGCCGTAGGGAACGGTTCGAAATCATGTCGCGTCGACTCGTCCTGGGCGATGTCACCATCGACCGCCTGGTGGAGCTGGAAGGGTTGGGCTACGAGCCGACCTTCTTTTTCCCCGATGCGACGATGGAGGAGTTCGAGGGTGAACTCGACTGGCTTGCGCCTCATTTCTGGGATGTCGAGGCACGGACCTACAGGCGCGCCATTCAGAGCTATGCCGTCCGAACGCCCCATCATACGGTTCTGGTCGATGCCTGCGTCGGTCACATGAAAGAGCGCCCGTCGACGCCGCACTGGCATCGGCAGCAATCGACCTGGCTCGATCAGCTCGCCGCGGCGGGGATTCGGCCGGAGGACGTCGATTTCGTGATGTGCACGCACCTGCACGCCGATCATGTCGGCTGGAATACGCGGCTGGAAAACGGGCGCTGGACGCCGACATTTCCCAACGCCCGCTACGTCTTCCACAAGGACGAGGTCGCCTACTGGGAAAACATGGACGAACCGAACGAAGGGCCGGGCACCGAGGACGGGTGCTACGAGGACTCTGTGCTGCCGGTCATCGAGGCGGGTCAGGCGGCGCTGGTCGATAACGATTTCGCCATCGACGACATGTTCACGCTGCTGCCGACCCCGGGTCATACGCCGGCCCATGTGTGCATCGATCTGAAGTCGCCGGGCGGCCATGCCGTACTGTCGGGGGACGCGCTGCACCACCCGGTCCAGGTCGCCTATCCGGAATGGAACAGCCGGTTCTGCGTCGATCCGGACATGGCGCGGGCATCGCGATGCGCGTTCGTCGATCGGCACGCCGATACCGACGCCTGGATTCTCGCGGCGCATTTCGCGTCGCCCGCCTTCGGCCGCATTATCGGCAACGGAGAAAGATGCAGGTTCCAGGTCTTCCCCAACTGATCGAAGAGCTGCGCGCCGTCCTCGGCGACCGGCTCTCGACCGGCGAGGCAGTGCGCGAGGCGCACGGACGAGACGAATCCCACCACCCGGCCGCGCCGCCCGATGCGGTGGCGTTCGTTCAATCGACAGACGATGTCGTTGCCGTCGTAAAGGCCTGCTCCGCCCGGGGCGTGCCTGTTATTCCCTATGGAACGGGGACGGCGCTCGAAGGCGGCATCGGTGCGGTCAAGGGCGGCATCTGTATCGATCTCTCCGGCATGAACCGCATCCTGCGCGTGTCGCCCGAGGACATGGACGTGACCGTCGAGGCCGGCGTGACGCGCAAGCGCCTTAACGAGGAACTGCGCGACACCGGCCTGTTCTTTCCCATCGACCCCGGCGCCGACGCCTCAATCGGCGGCATGGCCTCGACGCGGGCGTCGGGCACCAATGCCGTCCGTTACGGCACGATGCGGGATGCGGTGCTTAACCTCACGGTCGTGCTCGCCGACGGGCGCGTAATCAGGACCGGCGGTCGCGCCCGCAAGTCCGCGGCGGGATACGATCTGACCCGTCTGTTCGTCGGCTCCGAGGGAACGCTCGGCGTCATTGTCGAGGTAACGCTGCGCCTGCACGGGCGGCCGGAGGCGGTTTCCGCCGCTGTCTGTTCCTTTCCGGCCGTCGAAGACGCGGTCAATTGCTGCATCCTGTCGATCCAGTCCGGCGTTCCGGTGGCACGCGTCGAACTCCTCGACGCGGTGCAGATGAAAGCCTGCATCGCCTATTCGAACCTGGCGTACGATCCCGAACCGACCCTGTTTTTCGAATTTCACGGGTCCGCGGCGTCGGTGCGGGAACAGGCGGAGACGGTGCAGGCAATCGCCGCCGATTGCGGCGGCGGCGATTTTCGCTGGACCGAAAACGAGGAAGAGCGCAACGCGCTGTGGCAGGCGCGTCATGACGCGCTCTACGCCGCGCTCGCGCTGCGCCCCGGCGCCAGGGCATGGTCGACCGATCTGTGCGTACCGATCTCGCGCCTCGCAGAGTGCATTGGGAAGACGCGGGCCGATATCGAATCATCGGCTCTCATGGCGACAATTGTCGGCCATGTCGGGGATGGCAATTTCCATGTGATCTTTCTGCTCGATCCGGACAACCCCGCCGAATTCGGCGAAGCGGAGCGGCTGAACGCCCGGATGGTGGCCCGCGCGCTGGCGATGGAAGGAACCTGCACAGGCGAGCACGGCGTCGGGCGCGGCAAGATAGACTGTCTCATCGACGAAATGGGCGAGGGCGTCGCGGTGATGAAATCCTTGAAGTCCGCGCTCGACCCCCGAAACATCATGAATCCCGGCAAGGTCGTCGCTTGAAACCGGACGTGTCGGACGAACGGGAAGCCACTGCCTTGTTTTGGCCATTCTCCATGGTTATCTGGTTGCTAGTCTGCCCAAATCTCGTCCGGAGGATGACGGAAGAGCATGCGTAAATTTCTGATCGGCCTCGCCGCGACCGTCGTGATCGCCGTTTCGGCGGCGCTGGTGGTGCCGGGTTTCATAGACTGGAACGGTTTCAAGTCTGAAATTGCGGCGGAAGCGAAGAAGGCAACCGGCCGCGATCTGACGATCGGGGGCGATATAGGCTTCGTGGTTCTCCCCGCGCCCCGGCTTTCCGCGTCCGGTATCCGCTTCGTCAATATCCAGGGCGGCAGCGATACGACGATGGCGTCTCTCAAGGCCCTGGATGTCAGCGTCCGTCTTATGCCGTTGCTAAGCGGAAAGATCGAAATCGATTCGGTCCGGCTGGTCGAGCCCGTGATCCTTCTGGAGAAGCTCAAGGACGGTCGCGCCAACTGGGAGTTCGCCGCGGCCCGGAGCGACGCGTCTGAGCAGGCCGGTTCGGCCGGTTCGGCGTCCGCTGCCGGCAGCGATATCCGGCTCGACAGTCTTCGTATCGAAAACGGAACCTTCATCTGGCGCGATGCCGTCGCGGGCAGCGAAGAACGCGTTACCGGCGTGTCGCTGTCGCTCTCCGCCGGGTCCGTGCAGGGGCCGTTCAATGCGACCGGAACCCTGTCCTACAGGCGCGTGCCGCTGAGCGTCTCCGCCTCGATGGGCCGACTGCACCCCGGCGCCGTCGCGCCGCTGAAACTGACGCTAACCGATAAGGCCAGCGGGTCGACGGCGGAGCTTGCCGCGACGGTCGCGGCGCACGGCGCACCGCCGAAACTTTCCGGCCGGATCGACGTAAAAGGCAAAACGCTGCTCGGCGCGATATCGTCTTTCGTCGATGCTCCGCCAATGACCGCCCTGTCGCACCCGTTTCACCTCAGGGCGCAAATCGATGCGTCCGAGCAGGCCGTCACCGTCGACCAGATCGATGCCGAACTCGGCGGCACGCGTGCGAGCGGATCCGTAAAGGCGGCGCTCGCCGGGCGTCCCCGGGTGGACGCGAAGCTCCGCGTGACACGCATCGATCTCGACGAACTCGTCAAGGGCGTTGCGAACGACCGGAAATCTCAGCCCGTTACAGCGCGCGCGCCCGAAGGCGCGCGGGTCGGACCGCCGGGCGAAACGGGTCCGGCGGCGTTCAGCCTGCCTGAAATAGATGCGACGCTCGATCTCGGGCTCGATGCGGTTGTCTATAACGGGAGGAGCATGCGCGGCATTTCCATCGCCGGCGCGCTTGCCGGAGGCAAGGCGCAGATTTCCCGTGCGACGGTGTTCCTGCCCGGCGGCGGCGAGGCCTCCATGACCGCAACGCTCGTCGCGCGGGACGGACAGCCGGCTTATGCCGCCGGAATTTCAGCCCGCGCCGACAATGTTCGGTCATTGCTGGGATGGCTTGGCGTCGACGTGGCGTCCGTGCCGAAGGAAAGGCTTCACCGCTTTTCGTTCACCGGTCAGGTAACCGGAAACGACAGGCAGCTTCAGCTGATCAACAGCAAGATCGAGCTCGATACGACGCATGCCGATGGCGCGCTTACGCTCGTGTTGCGCGAGCATCCGGCGTTCGGGGTGACGCTGTCTGTCGATAAGATAGATCTGGACGCCTATCTGCCAAAGGAAAACGCCACCGGATCCACGGTCAGATCCTCGGGATCCGCCGCCGCACAGCAGGCGGCCGGAACGACGTCGGGGAACGCGGAAAAAAGCGAAGGTCCGTTGTCGGCGCTGAAGCTCTTCGACGCGAACATGCGTCTCTCGGTCGGCCAGTTGACCTATCGGAAGCAGCCCGTTCGCGGAATCGAGTTCGAAGGCACGGTTTCCGGCGGAAGCCTCGCGATCCGGCGCGCCGCCGTGCGCGATCTCGCGGGGGTTCAGGCTTCCGTCGCCGGAACATTGTCGGAACGCGGCGGTCTTCCTGTTTTCAAGGGCAGTGTCTCGGCGGACGCCAGGGATATTTCCGGCGCTCTCAGACTCGCGGGCATCGCACCGCCCGCCTCGGTCAGGTCGCTGGGCGCGCTCAAAATCCGGGGCAAGGCGGATGCCGGGGCGGACAGGGCCGATCTGGACCTGACGGTGGATGCCGCGGGCGCCACCGTGGCGCTCCGGGCGATCGCCGGCGGCTTCGATAAAACGCCGGCCTGGGACGTACGGCTTTCGGCGAAACACCGGGAACTCACCCGACTTCTGGCGGCGCTGGGGGTCGAAATGCGCACGGCGTCGCTTGGGCCGTTCGATCTGAGCGCGACCGCCAAAGGGGGGCTCGACACGCTCGTCGCGGACGTGAGGATCAAGGCGGCCGGCGCCGTTATCGCGGCGAAGGGAACCGGGAAGGGTTTCGCGACCGACCCGATGTTCGATTTTACCGTGGCCGCAGCGCATGACGCGGTCGGCACGCTGATGCGGAATCTGGCGCCCGACTATCGGCCCAGGGGCGGCGCGATCGGGCCGCTGAAGCTGCAGGCATCGCTCAAGGGCGCGAAGGGCGTTTACGCGGTGCAGGGGCTGAAGCTCGACGCCGGGAAGCTCTCGTTACAGGGAAGCGGCGATCTCCGGACGCGGGGCGTCCGCCCGACGCTTACCGCGGCTCTCATGGCGGGGGCCATCGATCTCAATCCGTTTTTGCCGGTGCGCGCGGGCAGCAGCGATGAAGCCCGCCGTAACTCCCGCGTCGCGTCCTCCGGACGGTCGGGCGGCGCCGGCGATCCCGCCGGCCGGTTCTCCGACCAGAAATTCGACACCGCGGTCCTCGATCTGATGGACGCCGATCTGTCGATTCGCGGCGATGCGCTTGTTTACCGGCAGTTCAAGGTCGACAGCCCGACCATCCGCACCAGCATCAAGGACCGCCGGCTCCTGATTTCCGATATCTCGGGAAAGATGTTCGACGGCGCGTTCAAGCTCACCGGCGATCTCGACGGTCGCAAAACGCCCAGCATCCGGGGCAAGGTCACGGTGTCCAAGGCCAATGTGGGCAAGGCCGGAAAGGCGCTGTTCGAGGGGGCGGACTTCGATCTGTCGGGCGGCATCACCGATTTCAGTCTCGACGTGACGGCCGCCGGCTCGTCGCCGCGCCGGATGGTTGCCGGGCTCAACGGGTCGGGGCGCCTGTCCTCGGTCAGCGGCACGGTCAGGGGGTTCGACCTGAAAGCGGTAAGCGACAGGCTGAAGAATCTGGGCGGCGCGCTCGATTTTCTCAAGCTGATCGGAACGTCGATGAGCGGCGGTCAGACGCGGTTCCAGTCTCTTGACGGAACGTTCGCGATCCGCAACGGCGTGATGCGGACAAACGACATCCGGCTTCTGGCCGATGCCGGCGAAGGGCGCGCGGCGGGTTTCGCGGACATTCCCCGCTGGCACATGGATTTCAACGGCGAGTTCCGCCTGACGGAACACCCCAAGGCACCGCCTTTCGAGATGCGGGCGGTCGGCGCGATCGACGATCCGGCGCGCAAGTTCAATTTCGAAAAGCTGCAATCCTTTATCCTGCAGCGCGGCATCGGCAGCATCATCGACCGGGTGCTGCCCGGCAAGCTGCGCGGTTCGTCGCAGCCGGCCCCGTCCCCGACCCAGGAGCAGCCGCAGCAGCAGAGGCGGACGCCGAGGCTGGAGGACGTGATCCAGAGTCTTCCGGGTCTCTTCCGGCGCTAGCGCCGGCCCGGCCTTTCCGCGCGCACCTCGCGCAGGACGAACAGCCGCAGCGCCGAGGACAGGTTTCCGTCGCGCGCGGCGTCGATCTCGCTCACCAGCGCGTTGAGGGACAGGTTGCGGCGTTTCGCCGCCGCGGCCAGCTCGGCCCAGAATTCCTCCTCCAGCGATACGCTGGTGGCGTGGCCGGAGACGATCACCGACCGCTTGCGCAGCCCGCTCACGGCCCGATCCCGTACAGACATCTCATGCCCGCCGGCCGGGCCGGCGATGCCGCCCGGTGCGGCGGCGCGGCGGCTGGGCGATCTTGGATCTCTGCGCCGCCTGATGCGCGCGTTCCGCCCATTCGGCAAGCTCCACCGGGTTGTCGAACAGCCGTTCCGGCACGCGGTAATAGGACATCTCGACCGGGCGCGACTTGCCCTGGTATGTGAAGGGCGGCTCGCCCGCATCGATGTATTCCTGCCGGTTGCCGTCATCGACCTTGAAGTACAGCGTGTCGTAGGCGATCAGCCCGAACATCAGCCCGTCGAGATAGACGCCGAACCCGCCGAACATCGAGCGGGCCTGCACCGGGCCGAAGCCGAGAAGAAGGCCGAGTACGTGGTCGCGAAATTCGGAACTGGAAGGCATAATGCGAACATAACACAGGACAGACAGGACGGAAAAATCATGGCAGGACGCATCGAAGCACGGTTGAAGGAACTCGGGATCGAATTGCCCGAAGCACGCGCGCCCAAGGTAGCGCGGATCAAGGGCGCCAATATCGCGGGGAATATCCTGTACGTGTCGGGCCAGGTGCCGCAGTGGAACGGCGAGCTGCCCTATATCGGAAAGGTCGGGCGCGATTTCAACGTCGAGGAAGGAACGGCGGCGGCCCGGCTCTGCGCGCTCAACGTGCTGGCGCATGCCAAAGAGGCGCTGGGCGGCGATCTCGACCGCATCGTGAAGGTGGCGAAGCTCAGGGGCTATGTGAACGCGACCGAGGATCTCGACATGGTCGGCGGCGTGGTCAACGGCGCGTCGGACCTGATGGTCGACGTGTTCGGCGAGGCCGGCCAGCACGCCCGCACCGTCGCCGGCGTCACCGTGATGCCGCTCGGCGTCGCGATCGAGGTGGAGGCGGATTTTCTGATTGAGGATTAGTCGGGCCGCATCGCCAGCGCAAACCGTCCATCCCCCGGATAGCACCCTTCCGCTTCCGCCACGCGGCGGACCAGCGCGTAGACCATGTCGACGACCGGCGTATCCGCGCCGACCAGCCGGGCGATTTCGGCGACGGCGCCGATGATGTCGTCGACCTCCATCATCTTGCCGGTTTCCAGGTCCTGCAGGGTCGAGGGCTTGTGGGGCGAATTGCCGGGCGCGTGATCCGCGACCCTCGTTTCGATATCGGCTGAAATATCGATCCCGAGCCCTGCCGCCACCGCGCCGATTTCGCGCATCATGGCGATCTCGATGGCGCGGCAGCCGGGGTCGGCATGGACCTGCCCGTGGGTCGAGCGGGTCAGCACGCAGATCGTGCCGCCGGCGGCGTTCGACAGCAGCTTGGACCAGATGACCTGGCGAATGTCGGTAAAGACCGGCGCGTCGATATCGGTATCGGCGAAGGCTGCGGCGAGACGGTCCGCCCGTTCGCTGGTTCCGCCCCCTGAATTTCCGGTCGGCTCGCCCAGATTGAGCGCCCGGCGCTGCTGCGTGTGGTTGACATAGCCGGGTCTCAGGATGGTGCAGGAGCCGTTGATGACGCCGCCGAGCACGCGTTCAGGCCCGATGGCGTTCCAGCTGCGGCGGTCGGCATCGACCGATTGCAGCCGGTGCCCTTCATAATCATCGCCGGTGCCGTAAAAATACCACCAGGGGATGCCGTTCTGGGCCGAAACCACGATGGTGTCCGGCCCGATCAGCGGCGCCGCGGCCTCGGCGGCGTCCGCCGCGTGATGCGCCTTGACGGTGAAGATCACCGCGTCCTGTACGCCGGGCGCGGACGGATCGTCGGTACAGGCGGGCGTGCTGTGGCGTTCCTCGCCGTTCATGTTGACGGTCAGCCCGTTCGCGCGGATCGCCTCCAGATGCGCGCCACGTGTCAGCAGGGTCACGTCCTGCCCGGCCCGCGCCAGCTCGCCGCCGATCATCGATCCCGTGGCGCCCGCGCCGAAGATGGTGATTTTCATGGGGTGTTACGTGCTCCAGCCTGTTTCCAGAAGTGCCAGCCATGCTGACGCACTGAAACCTTACACTCCCCGTCATGGTCGGCGAAGGCCGACCATCCACGCGTTTTGTTTCTGACAAAAAAACAGAAAAAACGTGGATCCCGGATCAAGTCCGGGATGACGGTCTGTGTGTGTTGCCGTCAGCGCGATTTTACCATCGCCGCCAGGTCCCGCCACGGCTGTTCGTCCCAGTAGCGGATGGCCAGCCCGGAAGGCGAGGGGAGAACGAATAGCGCAGTATCGCCTGCGGTTTCTATCTGCAGCCCGTAACCGATCTTTGCTTTGCTGTGGAAATGCCGAAACCAGACCTGCGCCGCGCGCTTGCCGACGAAAGCGAGGAGGCGGGGGCGAAAGCGTTCGATCCTGTTGCGCAGGCCGCCCGGATCGTCGGAATCTTTCGGCAGGGATGCGTCGCTGCCGGATGCGTGTTTCGTCATGTCGGTGAGCCCCAGTCCGAATTCGGGCAGGGTGCGGAACTCCTCGGGCTTCAAAAGGCGCGGAGTCAGGGCGACTTCGTGCAGTGTCGGCCAGAATTTGTTGCCGGGACCGGCATAGTAAGCGCCTCTGCGGGCGGAAACGGCCCCGGCTGCGCTGCCGCAGAAAACCGCGTCGAGCCTTGGCTCGAGAATGTCGGGCAGGACGCCCCGACTGTCAGGAGAGGGATCGCTCAGGCGGCGGCCCTGATGCCGAGACGGCCCCAGATTTCGGTCAACGCATCGACCAGCCGCTTCATCTCGTCGTCGCCGTGGAACGGCGTCGGGGTCAGGCGCAGCCGTTCGGTGCCCTTGGGTACCGTGGGATAGTTGATCGGCTGCACATAAATGCCGTAGCGGTCCATCAGGTCGTCGGTGACCTGCTTGCAGACCACCGGGTCGCCGACCATGACCGGCACGATATGCGATACCGACGGCATGACCGGCAGGCCCGCATCGCGCAGCATGCCCTTCAGGGTTTCGGCGCGTTCCTGGTGCCGGTCGCGGTCCGCCTGCCCGTGCTCGCGGACATGCTTCACGCTTTCCACCGCGGCGGCGGCGATGGCCGGCGGCATCGAGGTGGTGAAGATGAAGCCGTTGGCGTAGGAGCGGACGAAGTCGCAGAGCTTTTCACTGGCCGCGATGTATCCGCCGACCACGCCGAATGCCTTGGCCAGCGTGCCCTGGATGACCGTGATGCGCTCCATCTGGCCGTCGCGCTCGGCGACGCCGGCACCGCGCGGCCCGTACATGCCGACCGCATGGACCTCGTCGAGATAGGTCATCGCGTTGTACTTGTCGGCAAGGTCGCAGAATTCCCTGATCGGCGAGATGTCGCCGTCCATCGAATAGACCGATTCGAACACGATGATCTTGGGCCGCTCGATCGGCAGCGCGGCAAGCTTGCGTTCGAGGTCTTCGACGCTGTTATGCTCGAAAATCTGCTTCTCGGCGCGCGAATGGCGGATGCCGGCGATCATAGAGGCGTGATTGTAGGAATCCGACAGCAGGACGCAGTTCGGAATGTTGGCGGCCAGCGTGCTGAGCGCCGCTTCGTTGGCGACATAACCGGATGTGAAGATCAGCGCCGCTTCGGTGTTGTGAAGCGTGGCGAGTTCGTTCTCCAGCAGCACGTGGTAATGGCTGGTACCGGCGATATTGCGGGTGCCGCCCGCGCCGGCGCCGACCTTGTCGGCCGCTTCCTTGAGCGCCGCCAGCACCTTGGGGTTCTGGCCCATGCCGAGATAGTCGTTGCTGCACCAGACGGTGATTTCCTTGGTGTTGCCGTCGGCGTCGAAATTGGTCGCATGCGGAAAGTCGCCTGCGTGGCGTTCGAGTTCGGCGAATACGCGATAGCGTCCTTCGGCCCTGATCTGCCCAATGGCGTCCCGGAAGAACGCTTCGTAGTCCATTAATCACACTCCGACTAGCCTGCTGGCCCGTTAACACATCATACAGGCCGCGTATTCCTGTTTAAAGGAGACAATTTAACGGTTCATTAAGCCAAAAAATCTCCGGATTTCGCCGTTTCGGGGCCGGTTTTACGAAGTCCCGGCGCCGCTCGCCGTCCAGGCCAGCGTTTCGTCCAGCGCGCGGCCGAATATCGCGAACATGTCCCCGATCTGGGCTGGTTCGATGATCAGCGGCGGCGAAAACGCGATCCGGTCGCCCATGGCACGGACGATCAGCCCGTGTTGCCGCGCCCGCTCGACCAGATACGGTCCGACCTTGCGCGCCGGATCGAAGGTTTTCTTCGTCGCCCTGTCCTCGACCAGCTCCGCGACCGCCAGCATACCGATACCTGTGGCCTCGCCCACCAGTGGATGTTCGCTGAACTGCCTTATGCCGTCCTGCAGAACGGGCATGGTCTCCCGCACGCGAGAGAGCAGGTCCATCTCCTCGTAAATCTTGAGCGTCTCGACCGCGACCGCGGCGGCAACCGGATGGCCGGAATAGGTGAAGCCGTGGCCGAGCACGCCGATGCCGGCGCTCTGCTCCGCGATCGGGCGGAAGGTGCGCTCGTTCACCATGATCGCCGAAATCGGGATATAGCCGGAAGTCAGCGCCTTGGCGCAGGTCAGGATGTCGGGGCGGATGTCGAAAGTCTGGCTGCCCCACATGTTGCCGGTGCGGCCGAACCCGCAGATCACCTCGTCGGCGACCAGCAGCACGTCGTGCTTTTTCAGGACCGCCTGGATCTTCTCGAAATAGGAGGCGGGCGGAATCAGTACGCCGCCGGCGCCCATCACCGGTTCCGCGAAGAACGCAGCAACCGTTTCCGGCCCTTCCGCTCCGATCAGCGCGTCGAGATTTTCGGCGCAGCGAGTCGCATAGGCATCCTCGGTCTCGCCTTCCTTGCCGAAGCGCCAGTAATGCGGGCAGTCGGTATGGAAAAAGCCCGCGATCGGCAGGTCGAACGCCTGATGATTGAGCGGCGTGCCGGTGACGCTGGCGGCGGCGATGGTGACGCCGTGATAGCCCCGCACCCGCCCGATGATTTTCTTCTTCTCCGGCTTTCCAAGCGCGTTGTTGCGGTACCAGATCAGCTTGATCGCGGTGTCGTTGGCCTCCGAGCCCGAATTGGCGAAGAACACTTTCGACATCTCGACCGGCGCCAGCGCCAGCAGCCGTTCGGCCAGCTCGATCTGGGCGTCGTGACCTTTCTGGTTGAAGCCGTGATAGAAGGGCAGACGGTTGATCTGATCCGCAGCCGCCTTCGCCAGACGCTCCTGCCCGAACCCGAGCGAGACGCACCACAGGCCCGACATGCCTTCCAGATAGCGGTTGCCGGCCTCGTCATAGACATAGACCCCTTCGCCCCGCGTCATGATCAGCGACCCGTCGGCCTCGTTGGCGAGCCCGTCCGTATAGGGATGCAGGACGGAGGCTGCGTCGCGGGCGGCGAGGGAGTTGAGAGGAGGGGTGTCCGCCATCGTATCGACCAGGGGTCGCGCCGCGGCGATCAGCCGCCGGTGACGCTCATGTGCCGCTCGACAGCCGGTGCGTGGCTGCGGCGGTCGATCACGAAATCATGGCCCTTGGGCTTGCGTCCGATGGCCTCGTCGATGGCATCCATGAGGGCTGTATTGTCGTCGTCTTCGCGCACCGCTGCGCGCAGGTCGGCGGCATCGTCCTGGCCGAGGCACATATAGAGCGTACCGGTGCAGGTCAGCCGGACGCGGTTGCAGCTTTCGCAGAAATTATGGGTCAGCGGCGTGATGAAGCCGATCCGTCCGCCGGTTTCCTTCACCCGCACATAGCGCGCGGGGCCGCCGGTCGAATAGTCGATGTCTTCCAGCGTCCAGCTTTCCTTCAGCTTGGCCCGGACCATCGAGAGCGGCAGATACTGGTCGAGCCGCGTTTCGCCGATCTCGCCCATCGGCATGACCTCGATAAAGGTCAGGTCGAACCCTTCGTCGCCGCACCAGCCGATCAGCCGGTCGAACTCGTTATCATTGACCCCCTTGAGGGCCACCGCGTTGATCTTGATGGCGAGCCCGGCGCGTTTTGCGGCCCGAAGCCCCGCCATGACCTTTTCCAGCCTGCCCCAGCGCGTGATGGCGGTGAATTTGTCCGAATCCAGCGTGTCCAGCGAAACGTTGAGCCGGCGCACGCCTGCGTCTGCCAGGGGTTGCGCGTATTTTTCCAGCTGGCTCGCGTTGGTGGTCAGGGTCAGCTCGTGCAGCGCGCCGGACTTCAGATGGCGCGACAGTTCCTCGATCAACCACATGATGTTGCGGCGCACCAGCGGTTCGCCGCCGGTCAGGCGCAGCTTGGTGACGCCGCGTTCGACAAAGGCGGAACACACGCGCTCAAGCTCTTCCAGCGTCAGGATGTCCTTCTTGGGCAGGAAGGTCATGTCTTCCGCCATGCAGTAGACGCAGCGGAAGTCGCACCGGTCGGTCACCGATACGCGGAGATAATCCACCGTCCGCCCGTGCGGGTCGATAAGGGGCCTGGTCATTTCCGTTGTCCGAAAGCGTTATTCCCGAATGTATATAGCGCTGCCGACCCTCCGGGGAAAGAGGGGCCGGTGGCATCCCGATTTATCGAGTTGCCGCTGGCGGTGCGCCCTCCCTATAGTCCCGGGATGACAAACTTCATGATATCTCCCGATCCGGCCGATCCGAGGCTCACCGAAAGGGTCCGCGGAATCGACCAGAACGGCGATCCGGTCGAGACCTCCGTCACGGTCGAACGGCCGCTGACGCTGTTCCTCAACGGGCAGGAAATCGTCACCATGATGACGATCGGCGATTACCCGGACTGCCTGGCCGTCGGGTTTCTGCTCAACCAGAACATGCTGAACCGGGACGACACGGTCGAGGCGATCGATTACGACGACGATCTCGGCGTCGTGGTGGTCCGTACGACGCGCGAAACCGACTACGAACAGAAGCTGAAAAAGAAAACCCGAACGTCGGGCTGCGCCGTCGGCACCGTATTCGGCGACGTGATGGAACGATTCGAAGAGGTGACGCTGGATCCCGACGCCCGGTTCCATACCTCCTGGCTCTACGCGCTCGCCCGGGAAATCAACAACACGCCGAGCCTCTACCTGGAAGCCGGCGCGATCCACGGCTGCGTGCTGTGCGAGGAGAACCGGCCGCTGATCTATATGGAGGATGTCGGGCGGCATAACGCGGTCGACAAGATCGCCGGGTACATGTTCCTCAACGGCATTTCGCCCGCCGGCAAGCTGTTCTACACGACCGGGCGGCTGACCAGCGAGATGGTCATCAAGGCCGTGCAGATGGAAATCCCCATCCTGATTTCGCGCTCGGGTTTCACCGCCTGGGGGGTGGATCTGGCGCGCCAGGCCAACCTGACGCTGATCGGAAGGGCGCGCGGCAAACGCTTCGTGGCGCTGGCGGGGGAGGAGCGTATCGTGTTCGATGCCGACCCCGGGTCGGTCGACGACGAGGCGCCGCATCTGCAGCGCAAGGCCGCAAGGGCCGAAGACGCTCGGGTCTGATGTCCATGCAGCTGATTCTCCGATGGCGGGGCCCGGTCGGGCCGGGCCTGTTTCCCGGCGATCTCGACGGGCGCGAAGCGCTTAACGCAGCGGGCGTCTATCTGCGGGTGAAGCAGTACGATGGCGGTCGCGTCGTGGGCTATGTCGGCCAGTCCAGGAACCTGCTGCAGCGGTTCGACCAGCATCTGACCCGGATCCTGTCGCTCAATACGCCGCTTCGCGACGAGACGGGGATACCCGTCGAGACCGGGGACCGGCTGTCGCTTCTGAACGCGCTCGACGAGGCGGGCCCGCTCGCGCTTGCCGAGGCGCGGCGGACGCGGTTCTGGTTCGCCCGGGCGGACGACGGGTTCGATGCTGATTACCTTACCCTGCTTGAAGCCGTTCTGAAGGAACGTGCGGAGACGCTGCTTGGCGGCGCCTGCGAAAACGTGCAGTCGATTACCGCCGGCGCATTCGATCACGATCTCGACGTGGTCCACAATTTCGATCTTCTGGATGCGGCATCCGCAATGATCGCAAGGTCGGTTGTCGGTGGCGATCCCATCCGAATTTCCGCATTGGAGGAGACGCTCGATCGTGCCGGCTGACGGGAAAAGCGTGTGCGGTCTCCTGCTCGCGGGGGGGCAGGCGCGCCGCATGGGCGGCGGCGACAAATGCCTTCAAACGCTCGGCGGACGGACGCTGCTGGCCCGGCTGATCGACACGACCGGGCCCCAGGTCGATTCCCTCGTGATCAATGCCAATGGCGACCCCTCGCGGTTCGCGGCATACGGGCTGCCGGTCGCCGCCGACGTCGTGGAAGGCTTCGCCGGCCCGCTCGCCGGCGTGCTGACCGGGCTCGAATGGGCGCGCGACCAAGCCCCGCATTGCGAATGGGTCGTGACCGTCGCCTGCGATGCGCCGTTCGCGCCAGCCGATCTGGTCGAGCGGCTGCTTGCTTCGGTTCAGGCGGAAAATGCCGACATGGCCTGCGCATCGTCCGGCGGGCGCGACCATCCGGTGTTCGGCCTGTGGCCGGTCGCGCTGGCGGGCGATCTGCGCCGTGCGCTGGTTGAAGAAGATATCCGCAAGGTCGATGTCTGGACCGGACGATACAGGCTGGCGCACGCCGCATGGGCGACCGAACCCGTGGACCCGTTCTTCAACATCAACCGGCCCGACGATCTGAAGGCGGCGGAAGCGTTTCTAGAACGCTAATCGCGAACGACCTCGCGCGATCCCTTTCTCGAGGGGCGTTTCCAGTCGTCGTAGCGCAAGGCGTTGATGTCGAGGGTCCTGCCATGCCCGGCGGCGAGCCCGCGCGGCAGGTTTTCGGCATCCGGATAGCCGCTCTGGCATAGGAACTCGATCACGTTGCCCGACGGGTCGAGAAAGAACATCAGCGCTTCCTTGCCGCGCCGCGTCCAGACATCGGAGGTCGGAATGCCGCACTGCGCCAGCCATTCGCGCATGTGGAGCATCGTGCCGGCGTCGATATAGAAGGCGAGATGCGGGTACTCGGCATCCGGCCCGATGAAGGAACAGTTCTCGACGCCGATTCCGACATTCACCCCGGCCAGCCGGAACGAAGCGAAAATTTCCTGATTCACCCTGATTTCCGCGCCCAGCACGTCGACATAGAAGGCGATGCCTTACTCGAGGTCGCGGCAGGGCAGGCTGACATGGGCGAAGGAGTCAAACGGGCGCGGGCCGAGTTCGGTTTCGGCACTGGCGGCTTCGTGACGATCGGGCATGGCCGGCTCCGGATCTCATTCCATCGGTCGCGGAAACGCTATCACGGCCCGCTTTTGTCCGCCAAATCCGTTTCGCGGGTCCGGCGTCCGTGAACCGTTCCTAAACGATTCCGGTCCAGTATCCGGACGGCGGATGGGAAGGATCGGCGCCCGTCCGGCGCCCGGAGAAGACGATCATGAGTTCAACGGCGAAGGCGCGTTCCGACAAGGATATCTTCGACCGCCGGCTCTATGCGGCCGAGCACACCGTTTTCGAACAGGGCGATCACGGAAACGTCGCCTGGTATATCGAGTCCGGGAAGGTTCTGATCGTCAGAGACGGACCCGCCGGCCGGATTCCTCTTGGCGCGCTCGGGGCGGGCGAAATCTTCGGCGAGATGGCGCTGATCGACAATTCGCCGCGCATGGCGAGCGCTGTCACGCTGGAACCTACCGTGCTGGTTCCGATCGCCAGTCGCTTCGTCGAGGAACGGATCGAGAAGGCGGATCCCTTCATTGGCCGGCTACTGCAGATTCTGGTGCAGAACGTTCGCTCCATTACCGACCGTCATGTCGATGGGTGCGAATTCGAAACGGCCGTCGCTGACACGGAGGCGGACAGGGTCGTACTGTCGCTAAAAGGCAAACTGTCGACGCCGATGTAGCGGCGGCTTGACCGCCGGCGCGCCCGATCGTTTGATGGGCGCATGGCCGATTCCCGCGAAACCTCGCCCCGTCTGCGCATCCTGCTCGGCGCCGCCGTCGCGCTCGGGCCCGGCAAGGCCGATCTGCTGGAGGCGATCGGGCGCACCGGCTCGATCTCGGCCGCAGCGCGCGAGATGGGCATGTCCTACCGACGCGCCTGGACGCTGGTCGAAGCCATGAACCGGGATTTCCGGGAGCCGCTGGTCGAGACCTCCGCCGGCGGCGCGGGCGGCGGCGGTACGCGGATCACCGATGCGGCGCGCGAGGTTCTCGATCGCTACCGCGCGATGGAGGAAAAGGCGGCAGGGGCGGTCGCCGAGGAGATCGCCGAATTCGCGACGTTGCTGAACCGGTCGGTGAAGTAACGCGATCTATTCCGCCGCGGCTGCCGGCGCGCGCACCGGTTCGATCCTCGCGGCACAGAACTTGAATTCCGGAATCTTGCCGAACGGATCGAGCTGCGGGTTGGTCAGGAAGTTGGCCGGCGCTTCGGCGAAGCAGAACGGGATGAACACCATGCCCGGCGGCACCGCGCGGTCGGCGCGGGCCTTGAGTTCGATGGAACCGCGCCGGGTCGATACCGTCACCGCGTCGCCCGCGTGAAGGCCCAAATTCTGAAGGTCTCGATGGTTCAGGCAGGCGACGGCCTCTGGCTCGAGCGTGTCCAGCACCGTGGCGCGCCGGGTCATCGCGCCGGTATGCCAGTGTTCGAGCTGGCGGCCGGTCGTCAGGACCATCGGAAATTCGTCGTCGGGCAGTTCGTCCGGCGGAACGATGCTCGCTGCGACCATCCTGCCGTTGCCGGACTCGGTCGGGAACCCGTCGCCGAAGACGATTTCGTTACCGGCCTGCCCGGGATTGTCGCACGGGTATGTAACGGCGCTTTCGTTCGCAAGCCGGTCCCATGAAATATTGTCGAGCGACGGCATCACCTGCGCCATCTCGGTATATATCTCGCGCGGATGCTCGTACCGCCAGTCGAGACCCATGCGTTTCGCGATCTCGGCGATCAGCCACCAGTCCTGTCGGGTGTCGCCGGGCATCGGCAGGGCCGCGCGGCCCATCTGGACCTGACGGTTGGTGTTGGTCACCGTGCCGTCCTTTTCCGGCCAGGCCGATGCCGGCAGGACGACATCGGCGTGACAGGCGGTTTCGGTCAGGAAGATATCCTGCACCACAAGATGATCGAGCTTGGCCAGCGCTTCGCGCGCATGGCTTGCGTCGGGGTCGGACATGGCGGGGTTTTCGCCCATGATGTACATGCCGCGAATGTCGCCTGCATGGACCGCATCCATGATTTCGACCACCGTCAGACCGCGATTCGGGTCGAGTTCCGCACCCCAGAAATCCTCGAATTTCGCCTTCACGTCTTCCTTCGTGACGAGCTGGTAGTCGGGATAGAACATCGGAATCAGGCCTGCGTCGGACGCGCCCTGCACGTTGTTCTGCCCGCGCAGCGGGTGCAGGCCGGTGCCGGGCCGGCCGACCTGTCCGGTCATCAATGCGAGGTCGATCAGGCAGCGCGCGTTGTCGGTGCCGTGCACGTGCTGCGACACGCCCATGCCCCAGAAGATGATCGAGGCTTTCGATGTCGCATATTTGCGCGCCACGGCGCGCAGCGTCTCAGCGTCAATGCCGCAGACGTCCTGCATTTTCTCCGGCGTAAAGCCGGCAAGGTGCATCTTGAGCTGGTCGAACCCCTCGGTGTGGGCCTGGATGTACTGCGTATCGTAGAGCCCTTCCTCGACAATCACGTTCATGATGGCGTTCAGCATCGAGACGTCGGCGCCGGGCTTGAACTGCAGCATGTGGGTCGCGTGACGTTTGAGCGCCTGGCCGCGCGGGTCCATCACGATCAGCGTCTTGCCGTCCTTCACCGCCTGCTTGAAGAAAGTCGCGGCGACCGGATGATTCTCCGTCGCGTTGGAGCCGATGATGAGGATGACGTCGGCGTCCTTCACCGCGGTAAACGGCGCTGTCACCGCGGCCGATCCGATGCATTCCATCAGGGCTGCGACTGACGAGGCATGGCACAGCCGCGTGCAGTGATCGACATTGTTGGTGCCGAACCCGGTGCGGACCAGCTTCTGGAACAGATAGGCTTCCTCGTTCGAGCCCTTCGCCGAGCCGAAGCCCGCCAGCGCGCCGCCGCCGCGTTCGTCGCGGATCGATTTCAGGCCCGCTGCCGCTCTCTCGAGCGCCTCTTCCCAGCTCGCTTCGCGGAAATGGGTGAACGGGTTGGCGGGGTCGACATCTTCTTCGGCGTTCTTCGGAACGCCGTCCTTGCGGATCAGCGGTCTGGTCAGCCGGTGCGGGTGGTGGATGTAATCGAACCCGAACCGCCCCTTGACGCACAGCCTTTGCTCGTTGGCCGGCCCGTTCCGGCCGGTGACGTAGAGCAGCCTGTCGTCCTTCAGGTGGTAGGTCAGCTGGCAGCCGACGCCGCAATAGGGGCAGACAGAATCGACCGACCGGTCCGGCGCTTCGCGGCCCGTGCCTGTTTCTGAGACGACCGATTTGGGCAGCAGCGCGCCGGTCGGGCAGGCCTGGACGCATTCGCCGCAGGCGACGCAGGTGCTGGCGCCCATCGGATCGTCGAAATCGAACACGATCTTGGCGTGTGCGCCGCGCCGCGCCATGCCGATCACGTCGTTTACCTGGACTTCGCGGCAGGCGCGGACGCACAGAGTGCAGTTGATGCAGGCATCCAGATTGACCGCCATCGCCGGGTGGCTGACATCGGCGTCCGGCGTGCGTTTCGCCGGAAAGCGGCTGTCGGACACGCCGATCCGGTCGGCCCAGCGGAACAGCTTCGAGTCGCCGTCATGGTGCGCGTCGCGCGACGGCTGATCGGCCAGCAGCAGCTCGAACACCATCGCGCGCGCCTTCTTCGCGCGTTCGCTGGCGGTGGTGACATTCATCCCCTCGGCGGGCTTACGAATGCAGGAGGCGGCCAGTACGCGCTCTCCTTCGATCTCCACCATGCAGGCGCGGCAATTGCCGTCGGGCCGGTAGCCCGGTTCGGGCGCGTAACAGAGATGCGGGATCTCGACGCCTTCGCGCTCGGCGACCTGCCAGATGGTCTCGTCCGGCCCGGCCGTGACCGCGCGCCCGTCGAGAGTGAATGTGATGCTGTCGGCCATGTGCGAATTCCCGAATTAACAGGATGTCACCGTAAAATTTGCCGTCGGTCGGGTCAATCGGCGAGAGAGGGCGTTCAGCGTGGCTTTTGCGCCACGATCCGGTGAACGACCCGGCCCGAAGACTCGCTGACGATGCATTCGTCCAGCAGGATGTCCGTGCCGGCGAGCGTATCCATGACTGCGGTCTTGCCGAACGCGGCATATAGTCGTCCCGCCTTGTCCCGCATGTTTTCTCCTTCGGTCATGCGCCAGCTCAGATAGAGCGTGCCGCCGGGGGCGAGCAGGGCGGCCATGCGGCGGACGGCGGAATCGAGTTCGGCAGGTGGCAGATGCATGATGACGGTCTCGCACAGGACGTTCGAGAAGGAACCGTCTTCGAGCGTTTCAAGCGCGGGCAATGCGTCTCTCCTGAAGATCACGCCCGGATGACGCCGCCGCGCCTCCGCCAGCAGCCCGTCCGACGCATCGACGCCGATGGCGTCATATCCGTTCCCGCACAGCCAGGCCGTGTCGCGCCCGCTGCCGCAGCCGATATCGACAGTCGGGCCTTTTCTGAAACACGCGCGGAGGATCGCATAGAGGTCGTCCGGCGGCGGCTGGTCGTCCTCCCAGTCGGCGGCGAAGTCGGCGGCGCCCCTGTCATAGATGCTGATGGTTTCGATATCCACGCGCGGGGTCCTTGCCCGGTTAACGAAAACGTTATTGGCACATCCCGAGCCTTTGGCCAATGTTCTGGCCAGAACAGTGGAGAACCGCACCATGCCGATCCGCAGCCATCGCGACTGGGAACTGAAGGAACACGAGGTCACGCCCGAGGGCGTCTGGCGCGACCGGCGGGCGATCCTGAAGGCGATGGGGATCGGCGGGCTGATCGCCGGGGCCGCGCCGCTGCTGGCCGGGTGCGAGGACGATCCGCCGATCGTACCCGAAACGGATCCCACGGCCGGCCTGTATCCCGTGAAGCGGAATACGGCCTACGTGCTGGACCGCCCGATCACGGACGAACGCCAGGCCACCACCTACAACAATTTCTACGAGTTCGGCTCGCACAAGAATATCTGGAAATCGGCGCAGGCGCTGCGGCTGCGCCCGTGGGAAGTGCGGATCGACGGGCTGGTCGAGAAACCCTTCACCATCGGCATTGACGATCTGCTGAAGAAGATGCCGCTTGAAGAACGGCTCTACCGTTTTCGCTGCGTCGAGGCGTGGTCGATGGCGGTGCCGTGGTCGGGCTTCCCGTTCAAAGCGCTGGTCGATCTGGCGCGCCCCCTGGGATCGGCGAAATATGTCGCGATGGAGACCTTCAACCGGCCCGATTTCGCCAAGGGGCAGAAATCCGGCTGGTACCCGTGGCCCTATCGCGAGGGTCTTTCGATGACGGAGGCGACCAACGATCTCGCCTTTCTCGCCACCGGGCTCTACGGAAAACCGATACCGAAGCAGAACGGCGCGCCGCTGCGTCTCGCCGTGCCGTGGAAGTACGGGTTCAAATCGATCAAGTCGCTGGTGCGTTTCACCTTCACCGAGAAGCGTCCGGTGACGTTCTGGGAGAAGGTGCAGGCCAGCGAATACGGGTTCTGGGCCAATGTGAACCCCGAGGTGCCGCACGCCCGCTGGAGCCAGGCCAGCGAGCGCGTGCTCGGCAAGGGAACGCGCGTGGCGACGCAGCTCTATAACGGCTACGCCGACCAGGTCGCGCACCTGTATCAGGGCATGACGGGCGAACGGCTGTTCATGTGACGGCCTGAGCCGCTCCTCACTCCAGCCCCGAATGCCGGCCGCCGGTGACGCGGATGTTGGCGGCGATCGAGATGCGGTCGCCCGTGCCGTAGAACGGGTGGACCGAATGTTCCATCCAGGACGGGAACATGATCAGCTTGCCGGGCGTCGGGTCGATCAGATAGTTGCGGGCGAACCCGTACCCGCCGAGCTTGGACGATTTGGCCAGGGTGCGGGGATCGTGCAGCTCGAACTGCCCGTTGCGTTCCCACCCCTCTTCCGGCTCGCCGCAATCGACGTAATAGACGCAGGACCAGGTGCAGTCCGGATGGACATGTATGTCGTTATAGGCGCCGTGCCGGTTCACGTTGGCCCAGGCGCCGGCGACGTACTGGATATCGACCTTCGACAGGTCGGGCTCCTCCGTCGACAGCGCCGCCATGCGCAGGAGCGCGTCGTGAACCGCGTGCCTGTAGGCCACCATCTCCGGCGTGTTCCAGCCCCACAGATCGGCAGAGGACTGCCATCCGCCTCTATTCGAGACATGCACGCCATGGTCGCTCCCGATCGCCGCCAGAATCTGCGCCTTGAGCGCCGGGTTAAGCTGCTCGTGCCCGGCGATGACCGAGGTCAGCACCGGCGTTGCGAACATGATCGAGATGTTGTTCGTGATCGGATAAGCGAATCGCATGATGTTCGAAAGTCACAACGGGGCAAAACCGAATAGCCGGGCGGGATTATCGCACAAAATGGCGCGACGCTGGTAGTCGTCTTTCACCCATTCCATGAGCTGATCGATCAAGATTCCGTCATTGGGCATCGGGATCGTTATGTTGGGATGCGGCCAGTTGGTGCCCCATAATATCCGGTCGGGCGCTGCCGCCGCGAGCGCCTCGACGAAAGGCCGCATGTCGTCATAGGGCGGGCCCGCATCCGACAGGCGGTACCAGGAACAGATCTTCACCCAGAGGTTGCCGTTGGCGCGGAGCGCCGACAGAAGTGTCCGGAACGCGGGGCAGTCGACGCTCTGGCTGGCACGCGGCCGTCCCAGATGGTCGATCAGCACCTCGACGCCGGAACGTTCGATCCAGGGGACCAGCGGCGGGAACTCGTCGATATTGCGGAGATGGAGCTGTACCAGCCAGCCCAGCTCCTTCGCCTTTGCCGTCATGGGGTCGACATAGGCGGGGGAAAGCCCTCCCTTGACTGTTGCCGACAGGCGCAGTCCGCAGATGCCGGCGCCCGCCATCGCGTCCAGTTCCGCCACCGCGGTTTCCGGCCTGACGATGCACACGCCCTTGAAACGGCCTTCCGAACGTGCGATGGCGTCCAGCGTCACCGCATGGTTCAGCCCGTTGGCGCTGCCGTGCACGATGACGGCCCGGTCGATGCCGAGCGCCGACAGCATGGCGCAGTAATCTTCGAAACCGAGCGGATGCGGCGTGTATCCGCGGCGGGCGGCGAGAGGAAACCGGTCGAACGGACCGTATATATGGGCATGGGTATCCACCGATCCCGGTGGCGGCGCGACCCTTGGCGTTGCCGGGTTGGGGTCGGGCGGCTGGCAGGGCTCGTCTGCCATCCTGCGCTCCTACTTCACGTCGTCCGGAAAATACTTGAACACCGACAGGAACGGGTTGGCGGCGGCCTGGCCCAGGCCGCAGATCGAGGCATCGCGCATCGCGCCGGCCAGTTCCTCCAGAAGCGGCACGTCCCATGAGTCTCGACCGAGAAGCTGCACCGCCTTTTCGCAGCCGTTGCGGCAGGGCGTGCACTGACCGCAGCTTTCGTCCTCGAAGAAACGCAGCAGGTTGGTCGCTGCGTCGGCAGCCGAATCCCTGTCCGACAGAACGACGATGGCAGCCGATCCGATGAAACAGCCATGCTTTTCCAGCGTGCCGAAATCGAGCGGCTCGTCGCCCAGGGACGCCGGCAGGATCCCGCCCGATGCGCCGCCCGGCAGGTAGCCCTTGAATTCGTGCCCGTCCGCCATGCCGCCGCAGAACTCGTCGATCAGTTCGCGTACGGTAATGCCGGCCGGTGCGATCTTGACGCCCGGTTCCTTCACGCGGCCGGAAACCGAAAAGGTGCGGAATCCCTTCGAACCGTTTCGACCCTGGGAGGTGAACCACCCCGCGCCTTTCTGGACGAGGTCGCGTATCCAGTAGAGCGTCTCGACGTTGTGGATCAGGGTCGGTCTGCCGAACAGTCCGACCTGGGCGGGGAAGGGCGGCTTGTGACGCGGCAGGCCTCGCTTGCCCTCGATCGATTCGAGCATCGCGGACTCTTCGCCGCAGATATAGGCGCCCGCGCCGCGCCGAAGATGGATATAGCCCGGACCGGCGAGTCCGGCCGCTTCCAGCCTTTCGATTTCCGTCAGCAGGACTTCCCTGAGTTCGGGATACTCATCCCGCAGGTAGATATAGACGGCCTCCGCCTCGATCGCCCAGGCTGCGATCAGCATCCCTTCGAGAAAACGATGCGGGTCCCGGCCCAGGAACCAGCGATCCTTGAAAGTACCGGGCTCGCCCTCGTCGCCATTGACCGCCATCATGCGGGGGCCGGCTTCCGCGCGAACGAAGCTCCATTTCCGACCCGACGGAAATCCGGCGCCGCCGAGACCGCGCAAACCGGAATCGTTCAGGATTTCGATCAGCTCTTCCGGCGTGCGCTTGCCGTCGCGGCACGCGCCGAAGAGCTCGTATCCGCCGTCGGCCCTGTAGGAATCGAGCGGAATGTAATCCGGAATCGCAGGGTGCGTTTCGCCCTTCGCGGCGGCGTCCAGCAGTGCGTCCGCCGTTGCCGGTGCGATCTGCGCGTGGCCGATCGCGGCAGCCGGCGCCCTGTCGCAGGCGCCCATGCAGGGCGCACGCAGGATACGGATTTCAGGGCCCGCTTTATCGGAGAGAGACTGCAGCAGGGATTCGCTGCCCGCCATTTCGCAGGCGATGCTGTCGCAGACCCGGATGGTGACTGGCGCCGGCCGTTGCGCGTCGTCGGTCACCACATCGAAATGCGCATAGAATGTCGCGACCTCGTAGACTTCGGTCAGCGCCATGCGCATCTCATCCGCCAGCGCGACCAGGTGATAGGCCGAGAGACAGCCGTACCTGTCCTGAATCAAATGGAGATGCTCGATCAGCCGATCCCGGGACCGGGGCGCGTCGCCGAGAAGCGCGCGAACGTCGTCCAGCGCGCCCGCATCGAGTTGCCGACCCTTGGTAAAAGGCAACGCCCGACCGCCGCGTCCGGGATGAGCATGGCGCCTGACGCGCGCGCGATCCCGTTCTGATTCCGCCATTTCTGCTCCACCGTTAAAGACACCCCGATGCGGGACGGAGACCTTAGTACATTTTTTTTAACCGGTGAAATCAACCAGGACCGAACCCGGCAGCGGGTTGTCAGTCGACTTCGCCTGGATCGACAATTTCCAGCCGGATGATGGATACGTTAACGAGCTGTTTACCCCGGTGCTCGAAATTTACCGTTACGCGGTCGCCAATGGCGGACTGCACCTGGCCGAGGCCCCAGTCGGGGCGGTCGGGATGACGAACAAAGGCGCCGGGGAAATATACTTGCGTCGTCATGTCTCCGGAAATCGGGGCCGATCTTCGGATATGTTATGCTGCTACGGTCTGCATGAACAGCAAGGGATGCTACAGGACAGGACGATGACCGATTCCCAGGAAATACCGTTTCGCGTATCAGAATTGATCTGTTCCCGTCTCTGCCACGACCTGATCAGCCCTGTCGCTGCGGTCAGCAACGGGCTGGAACTGCTGGTCGACGAGAACGGACAGGTTGACGGGGAGGTATCCGACCTTGTCGGATTCAGCATCGGCCAGGCGGCCGGCCGGCTGACCCTGTTTCGCGTCGCCTACGGGCTTGGGGGCGATAACGCCGATTCCCTGACCGTTGCCGATCTCGGCGGCCTGATTGGCGGCGTTATCGAGCGCGAGAAAATAGATTTCGATCCGCCGCAGGATGCTGTCGCGCCCGGGCGGGACGCCTCCAAGCTGCTTCTCAACATGGCGGTACTGGGACTTGAGGCCCTGCCGAACAGAGGGCGTCTGCGCGTCGGATATTCCGATGGTCCGGAAAAAAGGCTCGAGATCGTCGCCGAGGCGGACCGCGCCGCATTGCGACCGGAAACGGTTTCGGCGCTTGAGCCGGACTGCGATCCTGACTCGCTTACCGCGCGGTCTGTGCAGGGATATTTTACCGCCTGGCTCGCGCGGCGGATGGGCTGCAATCTGACGGTGGTCCAGGGCGAGGGGTCCGTCATCCTGTCGGTTGCCGCGGTTCGCTGACCGTCGTCTCCCTCCCGATTCGAAGCTTCCGATTTGCCGGTGCGGTTACGACCGCCGGTTTTACGGCTTTTTAAATAAATAGCTTGAGACTGCCACCGTCTGAGCCGGGGCGCGAAGGGTTGCGCCAAACGGTCCGTCAAATTCGAGGTACACCGTGGACGATCTTCTCAGTGAATTTCTGACAGAAACCAACGAAGCGATCGACAGCCTGGATGTCGAAATCGTTCGACTGGAACAGGAGCCCAACGATCCGGAGCTGATTGGCAGCATTTTCCGGCTGGTGCATACGATCAAGGGGACCTGCGGATTCCTCGGGCTGCCGCGGCTGGAATCGGTCGCGCATGCCGGCGAAAACGTACTCGGAAAGTTTCGGGACGGCGAGCTGTCGGTCACCCCGGAAGCGGTGACGCTCATCCTGGAGTCAATAGACACCATCAAGGATCTGCTGAACTCTCTGGCCGAAACCGAGCAGGAACCGGACGGAGACGATTCCAACCTCATTGAACGACTGAATGCCATGGCGAACGGCCAGGCCGCACCGCCGGCGGCTGAAGCCGATGAACCCGAGGATCCCGTTTCCGACGATGTCGTCGAGCCCGTCGAGGAGGTCGAAGCGCTTTCGGATGAGGTGTCTGATTTTCCGGATGACGAAGGGGCGGTAGAACCGCAACCGCTTGCCTCTTTCGGGGCGGTGGCCGCCGAAGCGTTGGTCGACCGGCTCGGCGGGATATCCTCCATCGATGCCGCGGTCGAGGTATTCTGCGGGAAGCTGATGAAAGACGGCGGTCTCTCGTCACCATACGACGGCGCGGATCCCATCATTCTTCAGGGCAAGCTGGTCGAATATACCGTCGCGCTCGCCGGCGGCCCCAACAACTACTCCGAAGACGAAAATCCCGTCTATCAGCCGCCGCCCATGCAGTCATACAGCGACGAGCAGTTCGAAGCAGTCGCGACGCTGTTTTCGGAGTCGCTCGTGGAGCTGGAAGTCCCGGCGGACGCGATCACGGATACGCTGGCGGCGTTCCGCAGCGAACGCGACCGCATCGCGGCCGCAAAGGCCCAGGCGGAAAAGGCCGCCAAGCTGGCAGCGGCCTCGGAACAGGGCGCGCAGGGCGAGACGAAGAAATCCGATGCGCCTGCTACGCAGTCGATCCGGGTCAATGTCGATCTGCTTGAAAACCTGATGACGATGGTCAGCGAACTGGTGCTGTCGCGGAACCAGCTCCTGCAAATGGTTCGAAAATACGAGGACAGCGAATTCTCTACGCCGTTGCAGCGTCTCAGCCTGATTACCAGCGATCTTCAGGAAGGCGTCATGAAGACGCGCATGCAGCAGATCGGCAGCGCCTGGAGCAAGCTGCCCAGAATCGTGCGGGACCTGTCGCTCGACCTCGACAAGAAAATCGAGCTTGAGATGCTCGGCGCCGACACCGAACTGGATCGGTAGGTGCTCGAAATGATCAAGGATCCGCTGACCCACATGGTGCGGAACTCGGGCGATCACGGCATCGAAACACCGTCGGAGCGCACGGCGGCGGGCAAGCCCGAACACGGCACGATCACTCTGAACGCCTATCATGAGGGCGGTCACATCATTATCGAAATTTCCGACGACGGTCGCGGGATCAATCTCGAAAAGGTTTCGGAAAAGGCGATCGCCAATGGCCTGACGACCGCGGAAGAAATCGAGGCGATGTCGTCCAAACAGATCTGTCAGTTCATCTTCAAGGCAGGTTTCTCGACGGCCGAGAAAGTCACGAACGTCTCCGGTCGCGGAGTCGGCATGGATGTCGTGCGGACCAACATCGAAAAGATCGGCGGTCATGTGGAGCTCCAGTCGGAACCCGGTGCCGGATCCAAGTTCGTGGTCAAGATTCCGCTCACCCTTGCGATCGTATCGGCCCTGATCGTCGCATCCGGAGGGGAGCGGTTCGCCATTCCCCAGCTCAGCGTCAACGAGCTGGTGCGCGTTTCGGACGAATCCGAACACCGGATCGAGGAGGTCAACGGCACGCCCGTGCTCAGGCTTCGGGACCGTCTGCTGCCGCTTGTGGAACTGTCCCGGCTCATGCGGCTTGAAGCGAACAGCGCACAAGATGAAGGAAAGACGAGCAGCGAGACCTTTATCGTCGTCTGCCACGCGGGGACGACGCAGTACGGACACTGCTAAACGGATTGCTGACCACATGAAGATAGCCAACACCGGGCCCGCCAATTCGGTGCCAGCGTCGCGCCGGACGAAGAGCGCCGCCGGAGCCGGCGCTGCATTCGCCAGCCGTATCCAGAGCGGATCCTCGGCCGGCGCCGCCGCGCCACCGACCTCGTTGCAGGGCGTGGGCGCCCTGCTCAGCGTTCAGGAGGTCAACGATCCGCTCGAGGAGAAACGCCGGGCGATCGAGCGCGGCGGCGACCTGCTCGATCAGCTGGAAACGTTGCGCCTGGGATTGCTCGTCGGACGGTATCCGAAGGAAAGCCTGCAGAAAATTCTGGCGATGGTGCAGAAAAAATCGTCGGCGGCGATCGATCCCGCGCTTGCGGAAATTCTTCAGGAAATAGAACTCCGGGCGGCCGTGGAACTGGCCAAGCTCGGCCACGCGCTGTAGATTCCCGAATCTTTCATATTTTCCAGCATCTTAGAATTTCCCGTGAATCGCGCCATGGGAGTTGCAGGGGCGGAACGCCTTTATCTATACTCCGCGCCGTTTCAACATGATCGGATAGGCCATGGCTCCTGGGTTACCTAAGAATTATCGGCCGTCGGATGACGAGCCGTTCATGAATGCGAGGCAGAAAGAGTATTTCCGTCGCCGGCTTCAGCGATGGCGGGACGAACTTTATGCCGAATCCAGCCAGACGTTGCAGAATTTGCAGGAGGTTTCCCTGCAGTCCCCCGATATTGCCGACAGGGCATCCGCCGAGACGGACCGGGCTGTTGAGTTGAGGACGCGCGACAGGGGACGCAAGCTGATTCAGAAAATCGACGAGGCGCTCGAGAGAATCGAGGACGGCACGTACGGGTATTGCGAGGAGACCGGAGAACCTATCGGGTTGCGTCGGCTCGAAGCGCGGCCGATTGCCATGCTGAGTCTCGAAGCGCAGGAACGTCACGAGCGGCGCGAACGCATTCACCGGGACGACTGAGTGCCGGCTTAAGCCGCGCCCCGGCCGGGCGCGACCTGGCCGTCTCTTCCTGTCGACCGTCAGAACGGCCAGAGTATGTCGTAAATCTGCTGGCCGTAGCGCGGCTGCTGCAGGTCGGAGATATGTCCTTTCCCACCGTATGAGATCCGGGCCTCGGCAATTTTGTCCGATGAAATCGTGTTGCTCGCCGTGATGTCCTCCGGCCGGACGATCCCTGCGATCTGAAGCTGCCGGACCTCGAAATTGACCCGGATTTCCTGTCGGCCAAGAACGACCAGATTCCCGTTCGGCAGTTTCTGGGTGATGACCGCGGCGATGCTCAGGTTGATTTTTTCGTCGCGTTTGATCGTGCCGGTGCCCGAATTGGCGGTCGCGCTGTCTATGTCGATAAGGCTGCCCGGATTGATGGTTTCCGGCAGAACGCGGCTAAGGCTGGTTTCGTAACCGAGAAACGAGTTGACCGAGGCATCCGTAGCGTTGGAGCGGTTATGCGTCGTGGTGTTATTGAGAGTCGCGTTCTCGTCGACGGAAATGGAAATGGTCACGAGGTCGCCGACGCGCATCGCCCGCTGATCCTTGAAGAACGCCCGGGCGCCGTGACGCCACAGGGAGTTCGGCGCGTGGTGCCGCGGGATTTCTTTCGGCATCGGGAGCGAGACAGGCGTGTAATGGGGCGCCTGAACCGGATTCTGGATCTGGGTCATCGGCGGTTCCTCGCCGACATGGGCCAGCCGGTTCAGCATCTGGCAGCCCGATGCCGCGAAAGCGGCGCCCATAAGAACGATGGCCCGAATTCCGTTCGTCCCGATAAAACTCATGAAAGTATCCTTTGGTGAAAACGTTTGCGGTATCGAGGCCGCGGTCAGTTCCTGGCTGAGCTGAGGATCACGCGGTTTCGGCCCACCACGGTTCCCTCGACGGTCTGACGGCTTCTTATGTTCAGAACGCGTACGGTTTCGCCCTGGGCCCCGTCGTCGAGAGCCTTGCCTCGCGCGGTGATCTGCATCCGGCGGGTCTCGACCACAATCGTTACGATCGTACCCTTTTCGACCACCACCGGCGGCCGAATGTCTCCGGCCCGCACCGGCTTGCCCGGCGACAGAAGTCGCCGTGCCTGACGGCCGACTATGCGTTCCTTGTCGAGCAGAACCGTTCTGCCGATCTTGGTCTGCGGATACGGAATGAATTCCAGGTCGTGATCGCGGACGATTTCGCCGCGCTGGATCCGTCCGGTCAGAACGGGGACCTTGGCGATCCTGCACAGGCTGCCGGTGACTTGCCGACGTTCGGCGGCATTGTCGCCGCGGGGGATTTCCAGAATCGCGGAGAACCGCTTGCCGTGGACGCTGTATCGCGCGTTTGCAATTCTGACCGGTCGTTCTTCGTCGATCGCGACCTTCGCCGTCAGGCCGGTGCCGGGCAGGTCGATACGCCAGTCTTCCTTCAGCCCTTCCTTGCGAAGCGCGGCGACGACCTTCGCTTCGATTTCGTCCGGAAGCACCGTTCGGGCCCTTCTCGTGACGACGGATCGCTCGAAACGGTTGTCCGATTTCCAGTCGAGGCGGGCGCGTTCGGCGATCGCCGCGAGCTGCGTGGCGCGAATCACGATACGTTCGCCCGGCGGCGGCGCCTTTGCGATGATCAGCGGGGCCTGGTCGCCGGCACCGGAAAAGATGTCGCCGAGCCGGATTACCTCGCCGTCGACCGCGACCGTCGAGCGCAGGAGCGCCGCATCCGCGCCGGAGCTTCCGGCGCCTATGAAAATGACCGCGAAGATCGTCGATATAACCGATTTCATGAGTGCTTCCCTCTGTTGACGCCCCGGTTAACGGATCTGGTTCAGGGCCTGCATCATTTCGTCCGACGCTTCGATGACTTTCGAATTCATTTCGTAAGCCCGCTGCGCCGTGATCAGGTTGGTGATTTCCTGGACGACATTGACGTTGGATGTCTCCAGAAATCCCTGCAAAAGCGTTCCGAATCCGACCGAGCCTGGCGTCGCCTCGACGGGCTGGCCGGACGCCGGCGTCTCGAGATGCAGATTGTCGCCCAGCGGCTCCATGCCGGCTTCGTTGGCGAAATTGACCAGGACGAGCTGGCCGACGTTCTGCGGCGCGACCTGCCCCTGAATGGAGGCGAGGACTTCGCCGCTGGCGTTGATGGTGACCGAAAGCGCGTTCGGCGGAATGGTGATATCCGGCGCGACCGAATAACCATCGGCGGTGACGATGGTTCCCGTGGGGCTGAGCTGGAAGGAACCCGCGCGGGTATAGGCCGTGTCGCCGTTTGGCAGCGTGATCTTGAAGAACCCCTTGCCCTGAATGGCGACGTCATAGGTATTGTCGGTGGCGACCAGGTTTCCCTGTTCGGTAATCCTGTATACGGCGGCCGTCTTGACCCCGACGCCGATCTGTACGCCTGCCGGCACGATGGTCCCGGTATCCGACGACGAGGATCCGACGCGCCGTTCTTCCTGGTAAAGCAGGTCCTGGAATTCCGCGCGCTGCCGCTTGAACCCCGTGGTGTTCATGTTGGCGATGTTGTTGGAGATGACTTCCACGTTGAGCTGCTGGGCCAGCATTCCCGTGGCTGCGATGTTCAGTGATCTCATCTTAATGCCGTTCTTTCATTGGTGGCAGCAGCAAGCCGGTCAGGCCTGTTCGTCGGTGAGGACGCTGATGGCCTTCTGAATCAGGCCGCTGTCGTCGACGATCTTGTTCTGCGCCGACTGGTAGCTTCTCATGGCGGCGATCATGTTGGTGATTTCCAGGATCGGTTCGACGTTCGAGCTTTCGATCATGGACTGCATGACGCGCACTTTTTCGGCGGGCTTGGTCGGCTGGTCGGTCGTCTAGAGCGAGTTTCCGGATTTCTTGAGCTGGTGCTCGTCCTCAAACGCGACAACGGCGAGGCGTCCCTTCTCCCCCGTTTCGCTGGTGATCGTGCCGTCCGCCGACACGACGATCCCGGTATCCTCCGGCGTGAAGGTTATCGGCGTTCCGGAATCGCTGAGGACGGGCTGACCGAAGCTGGTCGTCAACCGTCCCTGCGCATCGAGGGTGAAATGGCCGTTGCGCGTGTATGCCTGGCCGCCGGGCGTGTCGACGACGAACCAGCCTTTGCCATGGATCGCAAAATCGAGCGAATTGCCGGTGCGGACCAGTTCGCCCTCTCCGTAATCGCGAACCACAGCGATGTCCTGAACGAAGGAAACCGTTCCGCCGTCGCCGCTCGGCGTCAGGTATTCGGAGAAAAGCATCTGTTCTCCCTTGTAGCCCGGCGTCGATGCATTCGCGATGTTGTTGGCGACAACCTGCATATGCCGTTCCATGACGACCTGGCGGGAGAGGGCGACGAGTAGGGCGTTTTCCATATTTCAGCGAACCGTTTGCGTGTCGTTAAGACGATTTCGAAACCGGCGGTCCGCCCGTTCAGGGGTGGAGGCCGGCATATCCATCGGGCATGCACATCTCGTGCCACCTTTTATCGACAGGAAGATCAGGCACTTAGCCGCGCCCGGGCATCGGGAAGGCGAGTAATTTCTCCCCCTTTTGGCAGAAATTGCCGGGCAAACGCTGCCGTCCCCGCACCCTGCCACGCACAAAGCCGCAAAATCACAATTGTTAAATCAATTATTTACCCAAACGACCTAGCATCTCCGGCATGTCCGTCGTCAAAATTTTTGGGCCAGTTGATCGTCTGATTTAACGGAGGATCT
>JAYOEY010000014.1:0-89508 GCA_038116945.1 Rhodospirillales bacterium | reverse complement strand
GGTGGTGTCAGGCTAACGCGAACTTGTCTCCGATTGCGAGCCGGCTTCCGGTAATCACGCCGCCAGTTGGCGCCATTCGGCAATTGCCGCCGAACGCGCCTTCCTGAATTCGGTTCTGCTTGTGAGATGTCGGTCGTGGTTGAAATGGTTGTGGATCGAAGCGTGAACGGAAGCGAATTTCTGTAGCGTCTTGATATCGCGGAAGCGGGACATCGCGCCTTCCCGTCTTCGAAACGGCTGGTGTGAGTTTTCAGCCCGATTGTTCAACCACCGCCGGCATTCCTGGCTCTTCTCGTTTCCGATGATTTTCATGGCGGCCCTATAGGAGGCCAATCGGTCCGTGACCACCGACCATGGCCGGCCGTATCGCTTTAAGATTCGCTTGAAAAACGCAAGCGCCGCCTTGCGATCCCGGCGTTTTGAGGCAAAGACCTCCAGCACCTCGCCTTCGTGATCCACCGCCCGCCACAGGTAGTGCATCTCACCATTGATCCTCACGAAGACTTCGTCCAGATGCCACCGCCAATTGGAATAGAAACAGTGATGAACCCGCTTCTTGCGGATCTCCGCGGCGAACAACGGACCGAAACGGTTCCACCAGAAACGCACTGTCTCATGGCAGATGTCGATGCCTCGTTCGAACAGAATGTCTTCGACCTGACGGAGCGATAGCGGATACCGGATGTAGAGCATCACCGTCAGCCGGATGACCTCAGGTGACGAATTGAAATAGCGAAAAGGGTTTCTCATCCGACGACGCTACGGGCTGGCCTTCCCGGCATCAACCCAGTTTGCTCTGACAAAGCCCGGAATTACCGCCCTGTTACGGGCGGTTACACGGACCCTGCCAAATCTGAGAAAACTTGTGGGGGTGGCTGGCGGAGGGAGAGGGATTCGAACCCTCGATACGGTTGCCCGCATACACGCTTTCCAAGCGTGCGCCTTCAGCCACTCGGCCACCCCTCCGCGTGGCGCGCAATTTAGCAATTCGTCCCGGCAACGCAAGGCTTCTCGCGCGTGCCCCGGTCGGGTCCTCGCTTTAATCGAGCGCCGCCGCGCGGCGGCGCAGTTCTTCCTTGTCCAGCTTGCCGGTCGGACCCACCGGCAGCGACTCCAGTGCGATAAGCCTTGCCGGGCGCTTGTAGGGGGCGAGGCGCTCGCGCGCGAAGGCCATGATCGCATCGGCGTCGGCATCCGCGCCGGGCGCGGGCTGGAAATAGGCGACGATCTCTTCGTTGTCCTTCACCGCCTTTCCGACCACGGCGGCCTGCAGCACGGCATCGTGTTCGCACAGCAGCGCCTCGATCTCGGCCGGATAGACCGTGAAGCCCGAGCGCAGGATGATGTCCTTGATGCGCCCGACGAGATGTATCTGCCCGTCCTCGTCGAGAAAGGCGAGGTCGCCGATGGCGACCCATCCGTCCTCCTTCATCACCGCCGCGGTGGCCGCCTCGTCGCGGTAATAGCCGTTCATCGCGTTCGGGCCGCGGCACCAGACCTCGCCGATTTCGCCCCGGGGACGCTCCGCGCCGGTCTCGTCCACCACCTTGAAATCGATGCCCGGCCACGGGCGGCCGACCGCCCCCGGGTTCACCGGATCGGCCGGCACGCTGGCGGCGATCGGGGTAAACTCGGTCGCCGCGTAGCCTGCGCCGATCTTCATCCCGAGCACGGCGCTGGCTGCCGCCCGCAGCTCTTCCGCCGCGGGCGCGCCGCCCACCAGAATTTCCTTGAGCCGCGGCGCTTCGATCCTGCCGCCGGTGGTCGCGGCATGAGCCACCAGCGCGGCGAACATCGGCGGCGGGCCGTACAGATGCGTGAGATCTCCCTTGCCCAGCGCGTTCGCGACCTCGGCAACGTCGAACCGCGCGGCGAGCCGGATCGCCGCCCCGACATGCAGGCAGGGCAGCACCATCCCCATGAGGCCCAGCACATGCACCATGGGCGCGACGACATAGGGACAGTCGCCCGGCGCGAAGGACCGGCGGTAGGACACGATGGCGCCCTGATAGAGGATCGTCCGGTGCGACAGCATCGCGCCCTTCGGGCGGCCGGTGGAGCCGGAGGTGAAGATCATCGCGGCAATCTGTTTTGCCGGATCGTCGAACACCGGCTCGGCCGGCGCGTCCAGATCCAGCGCCAGATACGCGATGTCGGCGAAATGCGGCGACGTTACCGTCGTTGCAGGGCGGTCGCCCGCATGGGCCGCCGCGGCCCCGGAATCGCCGGTGCCGAAGATCGCGAAGCGGGCACCCGACTCCTCGAATATCACGTCGAGTTCACGCGCGGACAGCCGCGCGTTTGCGAGCACCGCCCAGGCATCCAGCGCCGCGATCGCGTGGAAACAGCACAGCCCGGCGACGCCATTCTCGATCACCAGCGCGACGCGGTCGCCCGCCTGTACGCCGATCTCCGTCAACACGTCCCGCGCCGCCTCGATGCCGGCCAGGATGTCGGCATGGGTCCACAGCCGGTCCCCGAAATGAACCGCCGGCGCGTCGGGCGTTTCGGCCGCCCATTTTCGCGGGATATCGATCAGCCGGTTCGGCAGTGCGGCCAGCGTTTCGGCCTGAAATCCGTCGTAATCGAACATGAACGCCTTTCCAGAAAGTGACCCCGCAATTTATGGCGAATGGCGGCGTCAACCAAGGGCGATGCGGCCACGCCGGGCTTTATGGTAGGCTCGACCCGCAAAACGGAGATTGCCGATGGTTGTTGCCAGGATTCTCGGATGGCTGTTCGTTCTCGCGGCGCTGGGCTCGCTCGGATGGGAAGGGTGGACGGCCTTGCAGGGCAGCGGATGGCGGCTCGTTCCTCTGGGCGAGCTCTGGTACAGGCTCGATAGCGCGAGCCTGAATGCGGCACAGGCGGGCATTCAGCGCCATGTCGCTCCCTGGCTGTGGGAACCCGTGATCACCGCGATCCTGCAATGGCCGGGCTGGGCGGTATTCGGCGTGCCGGGGTTGCTTCTGCTCTGGGCAGGCAGGAGGAAATAGGAGCGGCGACCGCGGTAGCCCCGGTGATGTAATCCCTAGTAGAATGTCTGAAAATAAGGTGTCTACGGTGAATGAACACGCGAAGGGAGTAATTGAGGACTCATCATTTCTGCACCCGCTACATGGCTTGATCTTGGCCCGAGTTTATCACGAGGATCAATTGCTGTTTCAAAGAACGGCATATTTCGTTGCAACGAATGCTTTTCTAATGACGGCGCTCACACTTTCATTCGGCGGACGGTCCGGCGACAATTATGCGTTTTCCTATGCAGTGATCGCCATCGCATTCACTCTTTCCCTGATACAGATATTCTTGGGTTTTCGGTCGCATCGAGCGGTTGCCTTCTGGCGAGCTTACCTGAACCTGATTGAAGGAAAAATGGGCATCAGCATAGATGCAGCGCTTTATGACTTTTATACGCGTGGGCGAACAGAGACGGCATTCGGAATCATAAAGGTCGTCGATCCACCTGCGCGAGCGATGTACAAGGTCTTTCCCTGGTCGATCAAAGGAATTTCCGCAAACATCGTAGCTTCGGTCGTTGTCCCAGCGCTGATTGCTATGTTTTGGATTGCTACCATGATAATTGTACTCTGGAAGGCAGATAGATTTGAGATTGGGATTTCGTGTGGGGTTGCTGGATTCTTGGTGCTGGCAGCGGCGATATGTTTTCCGCCATCTCCACCACAAGCAGAAATCATGGAATCAAAAATGGGGGAGGGTGAAGATAAAGTGCAAAACGGCTGCAAGTGACAGAGAGCTTACTACTTTCTCTCAGTCCTCGCCGATGCGGAGCGCTTCGATGAAGGCGGTCTGCGGAATTTCGACCGAGCCGAACTGGCGCATCCGTTTCTTGCCTTCCTTCTGCTTCTCCAGCAGCTTGCGCTTGCGCGTGATGTCGCCGCCATAGCATTTGGCGGTTACGTCCTTGCGCATCGCGCTGATGGTCTCCCGCGCGATGACCTTGCCGCCGATCGCCGCCTGCACGGGAATCTTGAACAGCTGGCGCGGAATCAGGTCCTTGAGCCGTCCGCAGATCGAGCGACCGCGCGGTTCGGCCTGGCTGGAATGGACGATCATCGACAGCGCGTCGACCGGCTCCCCGTTGACCAGGATGCCGACCTTGACCAGTGATCCCTCGACATAGTCCTCAAGCTGGTAATCGAAGCTCGCATAGCCGCGCGTCACCGATTTCAGGCGGTCGTAGAAATCGAAAACCACCTCGTTGAGCGGCAGGCGGTAAACCACCATCGCCCGGTTGCCGGCATAGGTGAGCTGTTCCTGGATGCCGCGCCGTTCCTGGCACAGGGTCAGCACCGCGCCGAGATAATCGTCCGGCACCAGGATGGTCGCCTTGATCCAGGGCTCCTCGACCTTGCGGATTTTCGTGACGTCGGGCCAGTCCGCCGGGTTGTGCATTTCCAGCACCGAGCCGTCGCTCATGTGTACCTTGTAGATCACCGACGGCGCGGTGGTGATGAGCTCGAGATCGAATTCGCGGGCCAGGCGCTCCTGTACGATTTCGAGATGCAGCAGACCGAGAAAGCCGCAGCGGAAGCCGAAGCCGAGCGCGGCCGAGGTCTCCGGCTCGAAATGGAAGCTGGCATCGTTGAGCGCCAGCTTCGACAGGCTTTCGCGCAGATCCTCGTAATCGGCGGCATCGACCGGGAACAGGCCGCAGAACACCACCGGCACGGACGGCTGGAAGCCGGGCAGGGGCTTGTCGGTCGGACGCCGGTCTTCGGTGATCGTGTCGCCGACCTTGGTTTCGGATACGTGCTTGATCGACGCGGTGATGAAGCCGATCTCGCCGGGCCGGAGCGCGTCGACCTCCGCCCGCTTGGGGGTGAAGACGCCCACCGAGTCGATCTGATGCACCGCGCCGGTCGCCATGAAGCGGACTTTCATGCCGCGCTTGAGTACGCCGTCATGGATCCGCACCAGCACGATGACGCCGAGATAGGAATCGTACCAGCTGTCGACCAGCAGCGCCTTGAGCGGCGCTTCCGCGTCGCCTTTGGGCGGCGGCAGAAGGCTCACCAGCGCTTCCAGCGTGTCCCCGATGCCGACCCCGGTCTTGGCCGAGACTTCCAGCGCGCCCGACGCGTCGATGCCGATCACGTCCTCGATCTGCTGGCGCACCCGGTCGGGCTCGGCCGCGGGCAGGTCGATCTTGTTGAGCACCGGGATGATTTCAAGGTCCCCGTCGACCGCCAGATACACGTTGGCGAGGGTCTGCGCCTCCACGCCCTGGGACGCATCGACTACCAGCAGCGCGCCTTCGCACGCCGCCAGCGAGCGCGAGACCTCGTACGCGAAATCGACATGGCCGGGCGTATCCATCAGGTTCAGCTGATAGGTCTTGCCGTCTTTCGCCTTATAGATGAGCCGGACGGTCTGCGCCTTGATGGTGATCCCGCGTTCCCGCTCGATATCCATCGTGTCCAGCATCTGCTCCTTCAGCTCGCGCTCGGACACGCCGCCGCAGACCTGGATCAGCCGGTCGGCCAGGGTCGATTTTCCATGGTCGATATGGGCGATGATGGAAAAATTTCGGATGTGGGAAAGGTCTGTCATTTGCCGCGGAAAATAGGGATTTCCGAGACCCGCGGCAAGAAATTACCGCGCGGGAAGGTTAACTGGCCTCAAAAAATTTCCGGTCAGTCTCATGCCGGGCGAACAGCTCTTGGAAAATGGCGGACTGGCGCATTCCAGGACGTACACGTCAGCGCGTTCAGCCGCCGGGTTTCAGCGTCGCCGGCGTGATCAGGACGCTGAACTCCTTGCACCAGACGACGACGCTCTTGACCGTCGTCATGTCGGTGCCGGCGGGGACCTTGAAAATCTGGCTGCCTTCGAAGGACCGCAGCATGCCGAGGTCGGTCACCTTCGACTGTTCGAAATGGTCGTTCGTCGTAATATCGGGCCGGTCGGCCAGATAGACATGAAAGCGCGGCCCCGGCCCCACCTTGAAATCCGGTTTGAGGTGAACCTCGTGCGCGCCTGCCGGGTCGCGCAGAATTTCCACGCCGCCCATACCGTAATGAACCGGGTCCGCCGGGTTGGCATGAATAAACGCGCCGTTCGCGATGACCGTCTTGGCCTCGCGGTTGACGACTTCCTCCATCGCCGGCGCGGGCGGGAAGATGTAGGGATAGGCGAATATGCCGATGGCGAACCCGCCCATCGCTCCGAACAGGAGACCGATAAAGATCGACAGAAGGATTTTTTTCATGCGTAGGTATATTCAGTGCGGATAAACAGTGCCGTTTACAGATTGCGCTCTTTTTCGCGTTTTCGCATCAGTTCAGCGCTGCCGGCAATTGCCGAATCTATCAGGCGTTGCGTCAGCCCGGGCAGGCCGTTTGCGACGTCCCGGGTGATTGCTTCGCTTTTCTTTGAATAGGATTTCCCGACCGGCGACGAAAAAAACCGCTCAAGCTCCCGAATTTCCGTCAGCGAAAAATTCTTTCGGTGCGAGTCGATCATGAGTTTCCTGATTCCATTGGCGTACTGAACCGCCAGGGTATCGATCAGGCCAATGATATCGGTTCGGGTTTCCTTGTCGTTCAAGCGAGCCGAATCGGGATACTTTGTAAGCTCATTCCAGAGCGTGGACTTCATCATGTCTTCGTATGCATTCATGACGCCTGGCGTGAGCATAACATCAACCAGTTTTTCTGCGCGTGCGGCGTGTTCCGCCCCATCCTCGCTTTTCGTCTGGGCAGCGGCAAATCCACCACTGGAGATGGCAATACAAAACATCAATGTATGGAACAGGGTTGGACGGATCGGCATTCGGGCTCTCCCGTTGCACGGAAAAATGGAAAAGACCCGGAAAGATTAACGTATTTTTCGCCCGATTTGAATATTCTTCCGCGACCGCCCGCCGGTTAGCCGCGGAGGGTCCCGCCCGTGCGCTTTGCAACGCTGGCAATGATGTCGGCGGCGATCCTGTCGATTTCCTCGTCGGTCAGGGTGGCCTCCACCGGTTGCAGCGTGACCGAGAGGGCGAGCGATTTTTTGCCGTCTTCGACGCCCTTGCCCTGATAGACATCGAACAGCGAGACATCCGCCAGCAGCGGGCCGCCGCCGGTTTTCACGGCGCGCAGCAGATCCGCGGCCGCGAGGTCCTCGTCGACGATGAAGGCGAAATCGCGATGCACCGGCTGAAACGGCGAAAGCTGCAGCAGCTTCTTCGCGGGTCCCTTGCCGCGCGTCGGCGGCACCGCATCGAGGTGGATTTCGAATCCGACCAGCGGCGCGTCGATGTCGAATGCGGCCGCAATGCGCGGGTGTATCTCGCCGAAAAAGGCCAGAACGTTCTTGCCGAGACGCAGCGCGCCGGCGCGGCCCGGGTGATACCAGCCGGGCACCTCCCTGTCGGTCGCGAGATTGTCGACCGGGGCGCCGGCCACGGCGAGCGCGGCCAGAACGTCCGCCTTGGCGTGAAGCGCATCCAGCGGTTCGGGCGTCGACGCCCAGTGGCGCGCTCCCGCCATGCCCGCGCGTATGCCGGCGGCGACCAGCGACTGCCCGTCCGGGCTATCGTCGGCATATTGCGGGCCGACCTCGAACAGGGACGAGTCGTCGATGCCGCGCGCCAGGTTGCGCGCCGCCGCCGCGATCAGGTTGGGCAGGATCGACGGGCGCATGACGCCGAGCTCCGCGCTGATCGGATTGACCAGGCGCACGCTGTCATTCACGCCGCCGAACAGCTCCGCCTGCGCCTCTTCCATGAAGGAATAGGTGACCGCCTCGATCAGCCCGCGCGCGGCCAGCGCCCGCCGGACATCCTCGGCGCGCTGCTGCGCCGCGTCGCGTACCGGGCGCGGAATGACGGCGTCGCGTGTCAGCGCCACCGCCGGAATGTCTTCATAGCCGTGAATCCGCAGCACTTCTTCGACAAGGTCCGCCTCGCCGTCGATATCGGGACGCCAGGGCGGAACGATGGCGGCGATGGAATCGCCGTTCCGGGTCGTCTGGAAACCGAGGCGCGCAAGAATGGTTTCCTGCTCTTCCGCCGCGACATCGACGCCGCCGAGCGACAGGGTCCGGCCGGTGCGCAGCGCGACCGACCGGGGCCAGTCGGGCATTTCTCCGGCGGATACCGGCTTCGACGCCTCGCCGCCGCAAAGATCGAGGATCATGCGCGTCGCGATCTCGGCGCCCCAGTCGGCGGATGTCGGGTCGACGCCGCGTTCGAACCGGTAGCGGGCGTCGGAAAGAATCCCGAGCCGCCGGCCGGTCTCCGCGATCCGGATCGGGTCGAACAGCGCGACTTCGAGGAATACGTTGACGGTGTCTTCGGTGCAGCCGGTTTCCTCGCCGCCCATCACCCCGCCGATGGCGCGCACCGCAGCATCGTCGGCGATGACCGTCATGCCGTCGTCGAGCCCGTACTCGCGCCCGTCGAGCGCCAGGATTTTTTCGCCCGGCCTTGCGAACCGCATGACCAGATCGCCGGCAATCCTGTCGGCGTCGAACACGTGCAGCGGGCGGCCCAGATCGAACGTCGCCCAGTTGGTGATGTCGACCAGCGCCGAGATCGGGCGCAGCCCGATGGAACGCAGCCGGTCCTGCAGCCATTGCGGCGACGGGCCGTTCTTCACGTTGCGGAAATAGCGCCCGACGACATAGGGACAGGCGCCGCCGGCGTCATCCGGCAAATTCCGTTTCCAGGCGACCGGGCTGTCGAACGAGCCCGCGACCGGCGCGGTGTCGAGCGGCTTCAGCGTTCCCAGACCGGCGGCGGCCAGGTCGCGCGCGATGCCGCGCACGGAGGCGCAATCGCCCCGGTTGGGCGTCAGCCCGATATCGATGACGGCGTCGTCGAGCCCGGCCCACCGCGCCCAGCTTTCCCCCACCGGCGCGTCGTCCGGCAGTTCGATGATCCCCTGGTGGTCGTCCGACAGCCCCATCTCTCGCTCGGAGCACAGCATGCCGTTCGATTCCTCGCCGCGGATGCTGCTTTTCTTCAGCAGAAGATCGGTACCGGGTACATGGGTGCCCGCGGGCGCAAACACGCCCTTCAGGCCCGCGCGCGCATTCGGCGCGCCGCACACCACCTGAACCGGCCCGTCGCCCGCATCGACCATGCAGACGCGCAGCCGGTCGGCATTGGGGTGCTGTTTCGCCTCGACCACTTCGCCGATCACGAAAGGAGCGAGCGCGGCGGCGCGGTCGTCCACCTCCTCGACTTCGAGCCCGAGCATCGACAACCGGTCGGTAATCTCGTCCAGCGACGCGTCGGTATCCAGGTGTTCCTTGAGCCAGGAGAGGGTGAACTTCATGTTGTACGCCTCACCCGCGCCTATACCGTCATGGTCGGCGAAGGCCGACCATCCACGAGTCGTTGTTTTCGTACGTCATTGAAAAAAAGGAAAATCGTGGATGCTCGGGTCAAGCCCGGGCATGACGAATGGGAATAACGGAGAGGGCGGTGCGTCATTACAGCCCTCCCGCGATCGACGGGATGTCGAGCGGCGCGAACCCGTAATGGCGCAGCCAGCGGAGGTCGGACTCGTAGAACGTCCGCAGATCGGGAATGCCGTATTTGAGCATAGCCGCGCGCTCGATGCCGAGCCCGAAGGCAAATCCCTGATAACGGCTCGAATCGATACCGCAATTTTCCAGCACGTGCGGGTTCACCATGCCGCAGCCGAGAATTTCCAGCCAGTCGCCCGCACCGCCGCCGCCGCCGATGGTCAGCCCGCCGCCGTCGCGCGAACAGGCGATATCCATCTCCGCCGACGGCTCGGTGAAGGGGAAGTAGGACGGGCGGAACCGCGCCGGCAGGTCTTCTATCCCGAAGAACGCGCGGCAGAACTCGATCAGGCAGCCTTTCAGATGGCCCATATGGGTCGCCTCGTCGATCACCAGACCTTCGATCTGGTGGAACATCGGCGAATGGGTGGCGTCGTAATCCGCTCGAAAGGTGCGGCCCGGCACGATAATGCGGATCGGCGGCTGCTGCGCGAGCATGGTGCGGATCTGGACCGGCGAGGTGTGGGTCCGAAGCACCAGCCGCGAACCGTCTTCCTTTTCCGGCAGATAGAACGTGTCGTGCTCCTGCCGCGCCGGGTGGTCGGCGGGGATGTTGAGCGCGGTGAAATTGTTGAAGTCGGTCTCGATATGCGGGCCTTCGGCGACCGAGAATCCCATCTCGCAGAAGATCGCCACCATCTCGTCGATGGTCTGGCTGATCGGGTGGATGCGGCCCTGTGCCTCGGGCCGGGGCGGAAGGGTGACGTCGATGGTCTCGGTGGCCAGCCGGTCGTCGAGCGCCGCGACTTCGAGGATCTCCTTGCGCGCCTCGATCGCGTCCGAAACCGCGTTCTTGACGGCGTTGAGCCCCTGGCCCAGCGTGCGCCGGTCTTCCGGCGCTGCCTGGCTCAGCCCCTTGAGCCGTTCGGTGACGACGCCGTTCCGGCCGAGCGCCCGGACGCGGACCGTCTCCAGCGCGTCGAGATCGGACGCGGCGGCGATGGCGCCGAGCAGTTCTTCCTGCAGGGTGTCCAGGCTATCGGTGGTCATGCGCGTTTCCGCCGCGGTTTGAGCAGGGGCGGCGTCCGACGAGAGGCCGCCATACCGCGATCAGCTTGCGAGAGCCGCCTGGGCCTGGTCGCAAACCGCCTTGAAGGCTTCCGGCTCCTTGATCGCGAGGTCGGACAGGACCTTGCGGTCGAGCTCGATGCCGGCCTTGTTGATGCCGTTCATGAGCTGCGAATAGGTCAGCCCGTTCTCGCGGGCGCCGGCGTTGATCCGCTGGATCCACAGCGCACGGAAGCTGCGCTTCCTGTTGCGCCGGTCGCGATAGGCGTATTGCAGACCCTTCTCGACCTTCTCCTTGGCGATCGTGAAGGCGTCCGAATTGCGGCCGCGATAGCCCTTGGCGAGCTTGAGAATTTTCTTGTGGCGGGCGTGTGCCTGAACGCCCGTGCGTGCGCGTGACATGGTGCTTCTCCGTAATCCGGGTAATCAGAGATAGGGCATGAACTGGCGGACGATCTTTGCGTCCACCGGGGCGAGCGTCGACGTGCCGCGCGCCTTGCGTTTCATCTTCTGGGGCTTTTCCTCAAGGCAATGGCTCTTATAGGCGAAACTGCGCTTGATCTTGCCCGATCCCGTCTTGGAGAAGCGCTTCTTGGCGCTCGATTTGGTCTTCATCTTGGGCATTTCGGTTTCCTTGAATCTGAACGTTTCACCGTATCAGGCTGCCTCGGCATGCCCATTTCCGCGCCGTTCACAATGAACGGCCGGAAATAGCCGGACCGCCTGTTTTCGCGCCCCGAAAGGCGCAAACCCCCGTGAATTTCCACGGGGGCTGCGGTTTATAGCGCCCGACCGCGCCTATGGCAAGCGGGAAGGGGAGGGTGGAGCGCCTATCTCGGCGACATCACCATGACCATCTGGCGGCCTTCCATCCTGGGATGCTGCTCGACCTTGGCTTCTTCTTCCAGGTCGTCGCGCACGCGGTGCAGCACCTTCATGCCGAGATCCTGATGCGCCAGTTCGCGGCCGCGGAAGCGGAGCGTCACCTTGACCTTGTCGCCTTCTTCGAGGAAACGCCGCATCGCGCGCATCTTGACGTCGTAATCGTGGGTCTCGATGCCGGGGCGCATCTTGATTTCCTTGACTTCGATGGTCTTCTGCTTTTTGCGCGCTTCCGCCTTGCGTTTCTGATCCTCGTATTTGAATTTTCCGTAATCGAGGATCTTGCAAACCGGCGGATCGGCGTTGGAGGCCATTTCCACCAGGTCGAGCCCGTAGGATTCGGCCTTGGCGATGGCTTCGTTGGTCGGCATGACGCCGAGCGGCTCGCCGTCGGGGTCGATCAACCGCACCTGTGGCGCGACGATCGCGTCGTTTATGCGCCGGTCGTCCTTTTCGGGCTCCGGCCTGAAGAATGGTCTTCTTGCTATGGACGTCTCTCCCTGAGTGTTCGCCGTGTCCGCCCGTCAGGCGGGGGGCGCGGCTTCCTGTGAAAGTCTAGCGACCGCCTCGTCCAGCGCAAGAATTTCCTGATCCCTGCCCCCCAGACGGCGCATCGCCACGCTGCGGTTCTCGAGTTCCTTGGCGCCGACCACGAGGATCGCCGGAACCTTGGCGAGGCTGTGTTCGCGCACCTTGTAATTGATCTTTTCGTTGCGGCGGTCGCACTCGACGCGGAGCCCGGCCGCGGTCAGAGCCGCCGCGACCTCTTGCGCGTAGCCGTCCGCCGCGTCCGTAATGGTCGCGACGACGACCTGAACCGGCGCGAGCCACATCGGCATGCGGCCTGCGTAATGCTCGATCAGGATGCCGATGAACCGCTCGAACGATCCCAGGATCGCACGGTGCAGCATGACCGGCCGATGCTTGGCGCCGTCGTCGGAAACGTAATCGGCATCGAGCCGCTCCGGCAGGACGAAATCGACCTGAAGCGTGCCGCACTGCCAGTCGCGCCCGATGGCGTCGCGCAGCACGAACTCGAGCTTGGGTCCGTAGAACGCGCCTTCCCCCGGGTTGAGCGTGTAGTCCAGCCCTGCTTCCGCGACCGCGTCCTTGAGCGCCCCTTCCGCCTTGTCCCATACGGAATCGTCGCCTGCGCGCACCTCGGGCCTGTCCGAGAATTTCACCGCCACATCGGTAAAGCCGAAATCGGCGTAGACGGTCTGCAGCAGTTCGCAGAATTTCTTGGTCTCCGACGTCACCTGGTCTTCGGTGCAGAAGATATGCGCGTCGTCCTGAACGAAGGCGCGCACCCGCATCAGCCCGTGCAGCGCACCCGACGGCTCGTAGCGGTGGCAGGATCCGAACTCCGCCATCCTGAGCGGCAGGTCGCGATAGCTCTTGATGCCCTGCCGGAAAATCTGCACGTGGCCGGGGCAGTTCATCGGCTTCACAGCCAGCGTGCGCTCGTCTTCGGTATCCGCCGTGAACATGTGCTCGCGGAACTTCTCCCAGTGCCCGGATTTTTCCCAAAGAACCCGGTCGAACAGCGTCGGCGTTTTGACCTCGATATAGCCGGCGTCTTCGAGCCGCGCCCGCATGTATCGTTCGATGGCGCGGTAGAGCGTCCAGCCCTTGGCGTGCCAGAAGGCGGAGCCGACGGCTTCTTCCTGAAAATGGAACAGATCCATCTCGCGCCCCAGACGGCGATGGTCACGGCGCTCGGCTTCCTCGAGGCGTTCCAGATGGGCCTTGAGTTCCTTTTCGTCGCGCCACGCCGTGCCGTAGATGCGCTGCAGCATCTCGTTTCGGGAATCGCCTCGCCAGTAGGCGCCGGCAAGCTTCAGGAGCTTGAATCCCTTGCCTACATGGCCGGTCGAGGGCAGGTGCGGCCCGCGGCAGAGATCGAGCCACTGGCCCTGGCGGTAGACCGACACGTCCTCGTCGCGCGGCAGTCCCTCGATCAGCTCCGCCTTGTACTTTTCGCCCATGTCGGAAAACCGGAAGATCGCGTCGTCACGGTCCCAGACCTCGCGGACGAACGGCTCGTCGGCGGCGACGATGTCGCGCATCCTCGCCTCGATTCTCTCCAGATCCTCCGGCGTGAACGGGTCTTCGCGCGCGAAATCGTAATAGAAACCGTGCTCGATCGCCGGGCCGATGGTGACCTGCGTGCCGGGGTAGAGCTCCTGCACCGCCTGCGCCATGACATGCGCGGCGTCGTGCCGGATCAGTTCCAGCGCGTCTTCGTCCTTGCGGGTGACGATGGCGACCTCGGCATCGCAATCGATCGTCCAGGCCAGGTCGCGTACCTCGCCGTCCAGCCGGATGGCGAGCGCGGCCTTGGCGAGACCGGGGCCAATATCGGCGGCAAGCGCCGCGCCGGTGACCGGTGCGTCGAAGCTGCGTTTACTGCCGTCGGGAAGGGTGATCGTTACGCCGCCGGCACTGCCTCGGGCCCGCGCCTCCGCGTGGACGGGCGCGGCGCTTTTCTCGGGGGCGCTCATGAAGGCGCGTTCAGCATCGGGCGTTCATACGGACGAAATCGCCTTTGGTTCAACAAATCTGACCTGAAATAAGGTTAACAGCGAGCCGTTTAACGCAAAGTTAAGGCCGCATCAACCGATTCCGGCGGAAGAGCCGCCAGATCGGCTTCGCGCAACACCCTTACCGAAGGGCCGCGCGGCGCCGTCAGTGCCGGATCCGACTCGGCGGAAAAAAGGACGACCGACGGACATCCGGCGGCGGCGATCATGTGCATGGGACCGGTATCGTTGCCGACGGCGCCCGCTGCGCCGCGGGCGAGAACGGCGATGTCCGACATCGAAGTTTCGCCGGTCAGGTCTCGCGCCTCGGCGCAGCCGCGGGCGATCGCCCGGCCGATTTCCCGCTCCGCCCGGCCGCCGAGGATGACCGGCTGTACGCCATTGGCCGCCAGCTTTGCGGCAAGCGCCGCATAGCGATCCGCGGGCCAGCGCTTGGCTGGCCGGTGAGGGGCGCCGCCCGCCGCCAGCAGCGCGTATCGGCCGGAAAGCCCGAAACGCCCCGTATCCGCCTCGATCCAGGACAGATCGGCGGATGGCACTTCGACGATCCCCGCCATCCGGAGCTGCTCGTTCTGGCGTTCGATGGTGTGCATGAAATCGCGATCGGGGTTGGCGTGCGGGTGCGAACATCCCGGCGCGATGCCTGACCATTCGGGGCGCGGCCCGGGACCCATCAGGCGGAAATACCAGCCGCTGCGGTCCGAAGTCTGCAGGTCGTATACCCGGTTGAAACGTCCGTCGCGCAGCCAGCGGCGCAGCCCGAGCCATCCTCCCGGTTTCCAGAGGGGAACCCGTTCCGCGACGTGAATCTCGTCGAACCAGGGCGCGTTCGCCATCAGCCCGGCGAAGGACGGGGTGGTCAGCAGCGTGATGCGGGCTTCCGCATGGTGTCCGCGGATCGCGGCGAACGGACCGAACGCCAGAACCATGTCGCCGAGCGCGCCAAGCTTGATGACAAGAATGCGCTCCCCGCTACCGCCCGGCCGCCCGGAATCGCTCATCGGGCGGCGCGCTCCGCGAGCAGCTCCTCATAGACCGCGAGTGTCCGGTCGCACATCAGTTCGCGCGTGTAGTCCCGGCGCACCCGGTCGATGGAGCGGATCGCCATGGCTTCGCGGTCCACCGGATGAAGCGCAAGCGCCTGATCCAGCGCCGCCACGAGAGCGCTAGCGTCGCCTGGCGGCACAAGCCATCCGGTCTCTCCCGGGATGACGGTTTCGCGCGCGGCGCCGTGATCGGTTGCGATCACCGGGCGGCCCATCGCCTGGGCCTCGACGATCACCCGCCCGAAAGCTTCGGCATCTGTCGAGGCGGAGACGACGGCGTCGGCCAGCATGAAGGCCGCCGGCATGTCGCGGCAGTCGCCAGTGAACTGCACGTACGGTTCGAGACCGTTCCGGACGACCTGTCTTTCGAGCTCCTCGCGATATCCCGTACGCTGGTCGCCGCCGACGATCAGGCAGCGCAGTCCGGTCCTGTCGGAAAGGCGGGCGAGGGCCTCGATCAGCACTTCCTGTCCTTTCCACCTTGTCAGCCGGCCGGGCATCATCACCACCTTGGCGTCGTCCGGAATGCGCCACTGTTCGGCAAGCTGGATCACCCGCTGGGCGCTTACGGCGGCGGGGCTGAAGATGTCGATGTCGACGCCGCGCGGAATGATCCGAACCCGCGCCGGATCCGCGCCGTAACGTTCGCGCACCTGTTCGCCGATGAACTCGGATATGGCGATCACCCGTTTGCCGCGCGCCATGACCGAATTGTAGCGCAGCTTGAGAGGGTTGCCGGCATTGTAGTTGCCGTGAAACGTCGTCATGAAGGCGGCGCCGGCTCGCTTCGCGGCGTAAAGCGCGCTCCAGGCAGGCGCGCGCGATCTTGCGTGGACAATATCTACGCCGTGTTCCTCGATCAGGGCTGCGAGCCGCGAGACGTTGCGCCACATCTCCAGCGGGTTCTTTGTCGCTGCGGGAAAATCAATATGGATAGCGCCGGCCCGGTGAATTTCGGCGACCATCTGACCGCCTGCAGACGCGACGATGGCCCGCCAGCCGGCGTCGGTTATGGCGCGGGCGACTTCCACCGTGCCGCGCTCGACCCCGCCGGTGACCAGCGATGGCAGGATTTGCAGGATGACCGGTGGCGAGCCTCCGCCCGAACTGGAGGATGTCGATTCCATGGCCTATTCTTAGAACGGTCAGCGACTCGAATACAGCCGGTAAACGACATGCCTGAAATCTCCCGACACCCGAGTAAAAATACGCCAGGTCTTCTTGCCTGCGACAACGGAGCGACTCTCGCGTTCCACCGGCATGCGGGGGGCGGTCCCGGGGTGGTGTTTCTCGGCGGATTCATGTCGGACATGACAGGCACCAAGGCGGTGGCGCTGGAAGAGCACTGCCGGGAGGCGGGTCGCTCGTTCCTGCGTTTCGACTATCGCGGGCACGGCGCGTCTTCCGACAAATTCGAGAACGGATGCATCGGCGACTGGGCCGACGACGCGGTCGCCGCGCTGGATGCGCTGACCGAGGGACCGCAGATCCTCGTCGGCTCGTCGATGGGCGGATGGATCATGCTGCTGGCCGCGCTGGCGCGCCCGGACCGCATCGCTGCGCTGGTCGGCATCGCCGCTGCGCCCGATTTCACCGAAACGCTGATGTGGCCGAATTTTTCCGCCGAAGTCCGGCAAGCGATCGAGCGCGACGGCGTCTGGTACGCGCCGACCGAGTACGGCGATGCGCCGTACCCGATTACCAGACGGCTGATCGAGGACGGCCGGAACAGGCTTCTGCTGGGCGGAGAGATCGATATCCACTGCCCCGTGTGCCTGCTGCATGGCCAGCGAGATCCCGACGTGCCGTGGCGGCATTCGCTGGCCATTGCCGAAAAGCTGCGTTCCGACGATGTCGCGGTGACCCTGATCAAGGACGGCGACCATCGCCTGTCGCGCGACGAGGATCTCGCGCTCCTGTGCAGGACGGTCAATATGATGGCCGGACGGATTAACCGAACGGAGGGAGCATGAGCCTCGAACAGGTCTACTATATCGGATCACTGATCGGCGTCGTCGCGGTTATCGGTTCCCTGCTTTTCGTCGCTCGCCAGATCAGGCTGAATACGCACCAGATGAGGGTCAATGCCTCGGCCGAATGGGTCGAGCTGCAAATGAATCTGCTGAACGGTTTCGTCGAAAACCGCGATGTGGCCGCAATATGGGTCAAGTCCGGAACCGACGCGGATTTCGAGGCCCTGGACGAAGTGGACCGGCAGCGCGCCGTCATATTCGAATTTCGCGCGATCGCGGCCTGGAGCCATCTTTTTCAGCTTCGGCAGCAGGGGTTGTTACCCGATCCCCAATGGAAAGAACTGAACTGGATCGTTGCGACAATCGGCAAAAGACGGGCTACCCGCGAGGCCTGGCAATTCTTCGGCGAAAGCTACGACCGGTCGTTCAGGGATTTTATCGAGAGCCGCCTGGCGGATCAGGCAGGCTGATCCGCCGCGTTTTCCTGGTCGTCATGGATGGCGTGCAGCCCGGTGCGGTAGTTCGGGAATTTCAGCACCACGCCCAGCTCTTCCTTGATGCGACGATTGTCCACCAGCCGCCGGTCGGCATAGAAGCTTCGCGCCATCGGGTTCAGATTCGCCTCTCCCAGAGGAACCAGCGGCGGCGGATCGATACCCAGCAATGATGCGGCGAAGGCGATTACATCGGCACTCGTCGCCGGTTCGTCGTCGCAGACATTGTAGATCGCGCCGGGACGCGGGGTCCTGATCGAGGCGCGCAGAACAGCGACGATATCGTCGACATGGATCCGCGAAAACAGATGTCCCGGCGCGTCGATCCGCCGCGCGAGTCCCGCCCGGAGCTGGTCTATTGCCGAACGTCCCGGCCCGTATATGCCGGCGAGACGAAAAACGTGGACCGGCATGCCGGGCAGGTCCAGCCATGCCCGTTCCGCCGCAATCCGTTGTTTTCCACGCATCGTCGTCGCGCGCAGCGGGGCGTCTTCGTTCACTTTCGCGCCGTCGCTGTCGCCATAGACGCTGGTCGCGGACAGGTAGCCGATCCATCGAAGGGAGGCGAGCGTCTTCAGTGCGGCGCCGTGATGGACCAGCGCCGGGTCTCCGTCTTGCCCCGGCGGAATCGAGAGAAGGACATGCGTGACGCCTGCGAGGGTCCCGGGGGCAACCGGCGCGCCTCCATCGAAAAAAACCGGTTCGATCCCGGCTTCCGACAGGGACCCGCTCATGCCATCGTCCCGGTACGTGCCGGACACCGACCAGCCTTCCGCCTGCAGCGTCGCCGCAAGCCGTCGCGCGACGTAACCGGTACCGAAACAGAAAAGGTGTGACATTAAACTGTCCGCCGATGGTCATCCGTTGGTAGACTCGGCCGAACTTGTACCGGCGGAAGGTCATGACCGACAGGCTTTTCCTGCGACCTCTTGCAATTGCCCTGATCGTGGCGCTCGGGCTGGCCGCAACCCGGGCATCGGCGCAGCGCAAACCCGCACTGACGCCGGAGAGCGCGGCCGCCCGTCAATACAGTGCCTGCATGCAGCTCGCCCGCACGCGTCCCGAGGAAGCGCGGCAGTCGGGCCTCGCCTGGCGCAAGGCCGGCGGCGGCGCACCAGCCTTGCACTGCATAGCGGTCGCCATGCTCGGGCTGGGGCAGTACAGCCAGTCCGCCCGGCTGCTGGAAGAACTCGCCGCCGGAGGCGATCCGGCGCGGCCCGATCTCAAGGCCGGGCTTCTCGCGCAGGCGGCCAACGGCTGGATCATCGCCGGCCGTCCGCAGACGGCGGTTCGGCTCCTCGGGGAGGCGCTCGCGCTCCGACCGAACGATGTCGACATGATGATCGACCGGTCCATCGCGCTGGTCTCGCTCGGCAAGAACTGGGAGGCGCTTGACGACCTCAACCGGGCGCTCGAATTGTCGCCTGACCGTCTCGACGCGCAGACTTTCCGCGCGAGCGCGTGGCGCAAGGTCGGCGCTCTCGATCTGGCGCGCCAGGATATCGACGGGGTGCTGAAGGACCGGCCCGAAAAAATCGACGCGCTGCTGGAGCGCGGGCTGATTCTGAAGGCGCAGGGCGACCGGTCAGGCGCGCGCGCGGACTGGCTGAAGGTGATCGAGACGGCCGTCGAGGGACCGCTGACCGACGCGGCCCGGCGCAACATCCAGAACATGGACGGGGGCGGGGAGGCTCCGACGGCCGGCTCTCCCTAGAAATCGAGGTCGGCGTAATGTTTCGGCGGCGGTTCGCCGGGCAGGTGGTCGGCGAGGATAGGCCGGAAAGACGGGCGCGATTTGACCCGCGCGTACCAGTCCTTGGCGTCTTCATGCTCGTCCCACGGGACGTCGCCGATATAGTCGATTGAGGATATCTGCGCCGCTGCGGCGATGTCGGCGAGCGAAAAACTGGGCCCGGCCAGCCAGGTACGCCGCTCGGTCAGCCAGCTTATGTAATCGAGATGATGATGGATGTTCTGTTTGCCCGCCCGGATCGCTTCCGAATTCGGCGCGCCGCCGCGCAGAAACCGCTTCATGATCTTCTCGCCGACCAGAAGCCGGGTGACTTCGGTATACATCTTGCCGTCGAACCAGGCGACGAGGCGACGAATTTCCGCCCGTTCCGGGGCCGTCCCCGGCAGCAGCGCCGGCTCGGGCGCAATCTCTTCGAGATACTCGCAGATCGCGGCGGAATCGCTGATCGCCTGACCGTCCTCTTCCACCAGCACGGGCACGTCACCGGCAGGGTTCAGCGCGAGAAACTCTTCGCGCCGCTGCCAGTAGTTTTCGGTCTTGAGATCGAATTCCAGAGATTTTTCCAGCAACGCGATTCGCACCTTGCGGCAGAACGGCGACAGCCAGAGGTGATAGAGAACGCGCATGGCGCGAAGTGTAATCGATAGCCTGAATCGGAAACAGGGGTTGAGTTGCGCGATGATGCGCAGGCGGCATAGCATCGGGCCGGTTTAAAAAAACTTCAGGGAGCCCGTCATGACCGCCGAACTTTCCATCGCGCTTGAACGCTACGACCGCCACGTGCCGTTCTTCATGAACATGGTGGAGCCCCCGGCCGACGCAGATTTTACGCTCAGGGCGCTCGAGGTCGGCATGGCCCCGCCGAGGCGCGACGGGATCGACCGCCATGCGCGTTTCATGAACGGCGAAGAGTTCGATATCTGCGAAATGTCGGTCTCGAGCTACCTGACAGCGAAGAGCCGGGGTGCGGCCTACACCGCCGTCCCGGTGTTTCCGCGCCGCCTGTTCAGCCAGAACCACATGTTCGTATCCGTTGCTGCCGGTGTGAACGAACCCGGAGACCTGGTCGGTAAGAAAGTCTGCTGTCGCAGTTTCCAGACCACCATGTCGGTTCTGGTAAAGGGCGATCTGGCTTTTGAATACGGCGTCGGATGGCAGGACATGGACTGGCACACGATGTCGCCCGAACTGGTCGACTGGCCCGGGCGCGAAGCGGCCGACCTGACCCTGATCGACGAGCCGAGCGCGCCCGACCGGCTGATCGAGGGCGAGCTTGCGATGATGATTCACCCGCACCCGCCGCCCAAGCTCCTCAACGCCATGCGCGAGGGCAAGGTGCGCCGCCTGTTCCCGGACACCAAGGCGGAATGCGCCCGCTATTTCAGGAAATACGGCGATTATCCGATCATGCATATCATGGTCATGAAGCAGGAGCTGGTCGACCGGCACCCGACCCTGCCGCGCGCCATCATGACGATGTGGGAGGACGCCAAGCATCAGGCAGCCGAATTCTACGACGATCCCGGCTATGCCGAGCTGGCGTTCGCGCGCAACGATTTCGAGGAAGAGCAGGACCTGTTCGGCGCCGATATCTGGCCGTCGGGGTTAAAGGCCAACCGCGCCAGCGTCGAACGTTTCATGAAATATTTGACAGACCAGACGCTGATCGACTCACCCTACCCGGTGGAAGAGCTGTTCCACGAAAGCGTGCTGGACAGTTAGTCCGCGTCGCCGCGGGAAATCACCGCCATCGCCGCTAAGGATATCGCCGCGCCTGCCGCCATCGTGCCGAAGGCCGCGAGCCAGCCCGTTGGCGCCGCTACGCCGCCGCCCAGATCCAGCGCGATTCCAACGGCGAGCGGCCCGGCGATGCCGCCCGCGTATCCGATGGTGGCGTGCACCGCCATGGTGGCGCCACGCGCGCCCGGTTCAGCGGCCGCGACGCTGCCGGCGGTGGTCGGCGCATTGCGGCCCGACGTCAGCATCGCAAAGACGAAACAGAGGCCGATCAGCGGCGCGTAGGCGATGTCGTTCAAAACCCCGACCGTCAGGGCCGCGGCGGCCGAAAGCAGGGACGTCGTCAGAAGGACGGAGCGGCGGCTGCGGGCGAGAGCAATCTCGCCCAGCGCCATGTTGGCGGCGACGCCCGCCAGCGCAAACAGGGTCGCAAGCGTTGTCGGCGAAAGGGCGAAGACGGCGGGCCCCGATTTCGCCTGCGCGTACGCGACAAAGGCGACAACCCAGACCCTGAACGCGAAGACCTCCCATGCGTATCCGAAAAAGGCGACGATGTGGGCCATCGCTTGCCGGTTGCCGAGGACGCTTCGAAAGTTTCCGATAAGGCCCGGCGGGTCGGGCCTGCGGGGCGATTTCACGGGCGAGGTCAGTACGGCGACGATGGTTGCCCCCAGCAGGCAGCCGGCGCCGGCTGCGGCGAACGACCATCTCCAGCCGAACGCATCGGCGAATTCGCCGCCGATCAGGAAGGACAGCGCCGTCCCCAGCGCGAAAACCGCGGTGTAGTAGGTGACGGATCGCCCCTCCGCTTCGTCGGGTACCCGGTCGGTCAACGCCCTGAGACCCGGCATGTAGGTGCCGCCCAGCCCCGCGCCGGCGATAAACCGCAGAACGAGCGCCGCCCAGAACCCGTCCGCCGCCAGGGCGAGGGCCAGCGATGCGAGGGCGGCAACCAGCGAGGAGAGGATGCAGATTCGCCGCGCATCCACCCGGTCGGTCAGCGCGGCCAGAATCGGGACGCCGGCGACGTATCCTGCGAAATAGATGCCGCCGAGCCACCCGGCTTCCGTGCTTGTCAGGGACCATTCCGCCATGAGCGTCGGCAGGATGGCGGCGAGCGTCATGAATCCGGTGAGGTTCAGCACCAGGGCCGCGCAGAACCCGGCGATGAGGAAAGCCGGGCGGCGGATGCGGGGAGCTCTCAGGCCGATCGTTCCGTTCCGGGTTCGACGAGCACCGGATGGTCGAGCCTGTCGATCATTTCATCGGGTACGATCTGCCAGAATCGCCTGATCTCGCGCTCCCAGTCCACCAGCAGCCGTTCGGCGAAACGGGACTGCGTTTCCCGCCAGTGCTCGGTGACGAGATCGCGCAGCACGCGCTGCCAGTGGGACGACTGGATGCGATGGAAGGCGACGGTGTCGCTGTTGACCCGGTCGGCAAAGGTTTCGTCGGTGTCGTAGACGAACGCCATGCCGCCCGTCATCCCGGCGCCGAAATTGTCGCCGACCGGCCCGAGAATGGCGACGGTGCCGCCTGTCATGTACTCGCAGCCGTTGGCGCCGCATCCCTCGATGACCGCGTCGGCGCCCGAGTTTCGGACCGCGAACCGCTCGCCGGCCTGGCCTGCCGCGAAGAGCCTGCCGGCCGTCGCGCCGTAAAGCACGGTGTTGCCGATGATGGTGTTCTCGTTGGTGGCGAGAAGGCTCGCCGCCACGGGACGGATCGTAATCGTGCCGCCCGACAGGCCCTTGCCGACATAATCGTTGGCATCGCCGAGTACCTGCAGCTTGAGCCCCTGCACCGCGAACGCGCCGAGCGACTGGCCGGCGGAGCCGCGCAACCGCACCGTGATATGGCCCGGCTGCAGCCCGGTCATGCCGAACCGTCTGGTGATCGCCGACGACAGTCGCGTGCCGATCGCCCGCTGGGTATTCCGGATATTGTACGCGAGCTGCATCTTTTCGCCCGCTTCGAGGGCCGGGGCCGCATCGCTGATCATCTGCGCGTCGAGCGTGTCGGGTACTTCGTTGCGCCCCCCGCGGTCCTTGCGGCGCCATACGCCGCCGGGATCCGCCTGGACCAGGAGCGGGTTGAGGTCCAGGTCGTCGAGATGCGGGCTTCCGCGTCGGACCTGCATCAGAAGGTCGGTTCGCCCGACGATCTCGTCCAGCGTCCGGGCGCCCAGCCGAGCGAGAATTTCGCGGACCTCCTCGGCGATGAAGCTGAAAAGGTTGACCACCTTGTCGGGCGTTCCGGTGAACTTCTCGCGCAGCGATTCCATCTGCGTGCAGACGCCGACCGGGCAGGTATTGGAATGGCACTGTCGGACCATGATACAGCCCATCGCCACCAGAGACGTGGTTCCGATGCCGTACTCGTCGGCGCCGAGCAGCGCTGCGATGACCACATCGCGGCCGGTCTTGATCCCGCCGTCGGTTCTGAGCGTGATGTCCTGCCGCAGCCGGTTGAGGGTCAGCACCTGGTGAACCTCGGCGAGACCCATCTCCCACGGCAGGCCGGCATATTTGATCGAGCTTTGCGGGCTGGCGCCCGTGCCGCCGGAATGGCCCGACACCAGAATGACGTCGGCCTTCGCCTTGGCGACGCCGGCCGCGATGGTGCCGATGCCCGACTGGGCGACCAGCTTTACGCAGACCCTTGCGTCCGGGTTGATCTGCTTCAGGTCGTAAATGAGCTGCGACAGATCCTCGATCGAATAGATGTCGTGATGCGGCGGCGGCGAGATCAGCGTCACTCCCGGCGTCGAATGGCGCAGCCGGGCGATCATCTCGGAAACCTTGATACCGGGAAGCTGGCCGCCTTCGCCGGGTTTCGCTCCCTGGGCGATCTTGATTTCGATCTCCCGGCAGTTGTTGAGATATTCGGCGGTCACCCCGAACCTGCCGGAAGCGATCTGCTTGATGGCCGACGATGCGTTGTCGCCGTTGGGGCGCGGCCGGAACCGGGCCGGATCCTCGCCGCCTTCGCCGGAATCCGACTTGGCGCCGATCCGGTTCATCGCGATCGACAGGGTTTCGTGAGCCTCCGGGCTGAGCGCGCCGAGCGAAATGCCGGGCGCGCACAGGCGTTTGCGCAGCTCGGTGATGCTTTCGACTTCTTCGAGCGGAACCTCTTCATTCTGCGGCGAGAAATCCATCAGATCGCGCAGGCTTACCGGCGGCTGGCTGTAGACGGATTCCGCGTAGCGCCTGTAGGCGTCGTACGAATCGTTGTCGCAGGCGCTTTGCAGCAGATGAATCATGTCTCCCTGGAAGGAGTGCGTCTCGCCGCTGCGGCGATAGCGGTAGAGACCGCCGATCGGCAGCGTAACGACGTCGTCGGCGAAGGCGCGGCGGTGAAGGCCCTCCGCGATGAGCTGGATTCCGCTAAGACCGATGCCGGAAATCCGGGACGACATGCCCGGAAAATACTCGGAAACCAGTGTCCGGCTGAGACCGATCGTCTCGAACTTGTAGGCGCCGCGATAGGGCGAAATGATCGAAATGCCCATCTTGGACATGATCTTGAGAATGCCCTGATTGACCGCTTCGATGTAGCGTTCGACGCATTCGTCGTAGCTGCGGTCGCCGAACAGGCCGCGCCGGTGACGGTCGGCTATCGCCTCCTGGGCCAGGTAGGCGTTGACCGTCGTCGCCCCGACGCCGATCAGAACGGCGAAGTAATGGGTATCCAGACACTCGCCCGAGCGGACGTTGAGCGATGTAAAGGTGCGCAGGCTTTCACGGATCAGGTGGCTGTGCACGCCGCCCGTGGCGAGGATCATCGGGATCGGCGCGCGATCAGGGCCTACATTCCAGTCCGACAGGATGACGTGCACCGCCCCGCCCCGCACCGCATCCTCGGCCTCCTGCCGGATGCGCGCCATTGCCGCCCGCAGCGCTCCCTGTCCGCCGTTGACGTCGAAAGTGCAATCGATCTCGACGGCGCTGTCCGCCATGTAGGACCGCATGGCGTCAAATGCCGCGTTCGACAGGACCGGCGAGCTGAGCTGCAGCAGATGCGTCTGGCTCTTGTCCTGCTGCAGGACATTGCCGAGATTGCCCAGCCGCGTGTTCAGCGTCATGACGCGGTACTCGCGCAAGCTGTCGATGGGCGGGTTGGTGACCTGGCTGAACGCCTGCCGGAAAAAATGGTGCAGCCCGCGATAGTTTTCCGACAGGACGGCGAGCGGCGTGTCGTCGCCCATCGAACCGACCGCTTCCTTCGCGTCCTCGACCATCGGCTGCAGCAGCAGTTCCAGCTCTTCCAGCGTATGGCCGGCGCAAAGCTGGCGGCGGCGCAACTCGTCCCGGTCCAGCGCGCCTTTCTCGTCGCGGCTGGCGTGAACCAGACTGTCCAGATGGGTGATGTTCGCGATCCACTCGGTGAACGGCGCCCGCGCAGCCAGCATGTCGCGCAGCGCGCCGTCGTGGTAGAAGCGGCCTTCGTCCAGATCGATCGCGATCATCTGACCGGGGCCCACGCGTCCCTTTTCGACGACGCGGTTCTCATCCATCGGCACCATGCCGGTTTCCGATCCCACGACCAGCAGCCCGTCGTCGCGCAGCGAATAGCGAAGGGGCCTCAGCCCGTTGCGGTCCATGCCGGCGATGGCCCATCTGCCGTCGCTCGCGCACAGCGCCGCCGGGCCGTCCCAGCTTTCCATGACGCAGTTCGAATAGCTGAACAGCGCCGCGTGTTCCGGCGACATGCCCGGCTTGTTCGACCAGGCGTCCGGGATCACGATGATCTTGGCCATCGGCGCGTCGCGGCCGCCGCGGACCAGAAGTTCGAAGACGGCGTCAAGAGCCGCGGAATCGGAACTGCCGGACTGGATGATCGGCTTGATGTCCTCGACATAGCCTTCGAGCGACGGCGCCGCGAGCCGGGTTTCGTGACTCCGCATCCAGTTCACGTTGCCCGACAGCGTGTTGATTTCGCCGTTATGCGCCAGCATCCGGAAGGGCTGGGCCAGCCGCCAGGTCGGGAAGGTGTTGGTCGAGTAGCGCTGGTGATAGATGGCGAAGCGGGATTCGAACCGCTCGTCCAGCAGGTCGGGGTAAAACGCCGTCACCTGCTCGGCAAGAAACATGCCCTTGTAGATAATCGACCGGCATGACAGCGAGCAGATGTAGAAATCGGCGATCGATTCCCCGATCACCTGTTTTTCGATCCGGCGGCGAATGACGTAGAGGTCGCGTTCGAAATCGTCGTCCGATGTGCCGGGCCTGCCGGCGATCATGATCTGATCGATCTCGGGACGCGTCGCGTTGGCCTTGTCGCCGATGACGCCCACATTGACCGGCACCTGCCGCCATCCGTATATCGAATACCCGAACCGGATGATCTGGGTCTCGACGATGGAACGGCATCTTTCCTGACCTACGAGGTCGGTCCGGGGCAAAAAGATCATGCCCACGGCGATGCGGCCCGGACCCGGAGCATGACCGGTCCGGATGGTATGTTCGTGAAAGAAATCCTGGGGAATTTCAACATGGATTCCGGCGCCGTCGCCGGTCTTGCCGTCGGCGTCGACCGCACCCCGGTGCCACAGCGCCTTGAGCGCCTCGATGCCGGCTTCGACCACCTCCCGGCGCTTCTTGCCGTCGATGGAGACGACCATGCCGACGCCGCAGGCATCGTGTTCGTGCGCGGGATCGTACAGCCCGTCGGCGGCGAGCCGTTCGGCATCGGCGCGCCAGTCGGCGATGGCCCGGGCGCCGTCGTTGACGCGGGATTTCGTCATGCTGCCCTCCCCGTCGAAGGTGTCGCCGGCGCGCGGGCCCGCAAATAGCGATCGATCGCTTCCGCGGCGTCCCGCCCGTCCCGGATCGCCCAGACGACAAGCGATGCACCGCGGACGATATCGCCTGCGGCGAAAACGCCATCGAGGTTGGTCATCCGGTTGCGGAAATTGATGTTGAGCGTGCCCCATCTTGTCACCCCGAGCTCCGGGACGTTGAACATCCCGGGTACGTCTTCGGGGTCGAAGCCGAGCGCCTTGATCACGAGGTCGGCGTTGACGCTGGAACTTGATCCTTCGATGATTTCCGGCGTCTGCCGCCCCGACGAATCGGCGACTCCCAGATGAACCCGCGCCGCCCGCACCGCCGATACGGCGCCGTCTCCGAGAAATGCCTCGGGCTGGGCGTTAAAGGTGAATTCGACGCCTTCCTCTTCCGCATACTGAACCTCGCGGCGCGACCCCGGCATGTTGGCCCGGTCGCGGCGATAGAGACAGGTGACTGACCGGGCCCCCTGGCGCACGGCGGTCCGGACGCAATCCATCGCGGTGTCGCCGGCGCCGAGAACGACGACGCGCTTGTCCGCGGCATTCAGACTGCCGTCGTCGAAAGCCGGCACCCTGTCGCCGAGACCCTTTCGGTTGGACGCAACCAGATAGTCGAGGGCGGCAACCACGTTGTCGAGTCCAACGCCCGGAATCTTTATGTCGCGCGCCCGGTAAACGCCGGTCGCAATCAGTACCGCGTCGTGTTTCTGGCGCAATTCCTGGAAGGAGACATCGTCGCCGACCCCGACATTCCGGTGCAGCCGGATGCCGGCCTGTTCAATGAGATCGACGCGCCGCTTGACGATCGATTTGTCGAGCTTGAAGTTCGGGATGCCGTATATCAGCAATCCGCCCATCCGGTCGTAGCGGTCGTAAATGTCGACCCCGTAGCCTTTGCGGCGCAATATTTCCGCTGCTGCCAGTCCGGCCGGCCCGGCGCCGATGATTCCGACCGATTGGTTCAGCTCGCGGACGGGCGTCGGCGGGCGAACCCATCCCTGCGCGAACGCGGTCTCCGTGACATAGCTTTCGATGGCGCCGATGGTGACGGTTCCGTGACCGGCCTGCTCGATCACGCAATTGCCTTCGCATAAACGATCCTGCGGGCAGATCCGGCCGCAAATTTCCGGAAAATTGTTCGTGGCCGAAGACAGCTCGTAGGCTTCTTCAAGCCGGTCCTCGGCGGTCAGTTTCAGCCAGTCGGGAATGTTGTTCTGAAGCGGGCAGTGCACCTGGCAGAACGGAATCCCGCATTGAGAACAGCGCGAGGCCTGCTGTTCCGCCACTGTTTCGGAGAATCTTCTGTATATCTCCTCGAAATCCTGCCGCCGCTCCCCGGCTTCTCTTTTTTCCGGTGTGGCGCGATTGACCGTTACGAACTTTAGCATCCTGCTGTCCTGGATTCAGGCGGTCCCGAGAATCTGCGCGGCGCCGCCTGGTGTAAAAACCGGGGATCAATCCGCCATGCGCGGTAATGAACGATCCGGTCCGCTACCCGTCCCCAAAGGCGCATTTTATACGGGAATTTTATCTGCAGGGCGAGCGGAATCCGAAAATAGGTCAACACACACGAACTTTTTTTAATATACCGTTCATGAAATGCGTCTGTATTCATTGGGTCATGATCGCGTGGGAGAAAAATGGGTCTCAATTGAGAACCATTTCTTGTTCGTCGGTTTTGTTAAGGACGTGTATAAGAAACCAAATAACAAGAGGTCGCGGTGAGCCTGTTCCACATCATTGTCCTTGCGGTTATCCAGGGCATTACCGAGTTTCTCCCCATCAGTTCGTCAGGCCATCTCGTGCTTACGCCGGGTCTGATGGGATGGCTGGATCAGGGGTTAACCATCGACGTGGCGGTGCATGTCGGGACCCTGTTCGCGGTCGTCGTCTATCTCAGGCGCGAGGTATGGTCGATCGTGCGCGGGCTGGCGCGCCTTTTTGTCGGAAAGTTCGATGAGGGCGCCCGTCTTGCGGCCCTGATCGTTGTCGCCAGCATACCGGTCATGGCGGCGGGGCTGGGAGTCAAGGTGCTGCTGGGCGACGCGACGCGCGCGCCGCTCGTCATCGGCTGGGCGTTCATCGTCTTCGGGGTAATTCTTTATTTCGGCGACCGGTACGGGCTGACCATTCGCCGCATCAACCATCTGACCTGGAGCAACGCCCTGATCATCGGGCTTGCGCAGGCGCTTGCCATCATTCCCGGGTCGAGCCGGGCCGGCGTGACAATAACCATGGCGCGCATTCTTGGATTCGAACGGCAGGACTCGGCCCGCTTCTCAATGCTGCTGGCGATTCCCGCGATTGCCGGCGCCGGTGTCATTCAGGGCATAGAGGTCGTGCGAAGCGGTCGCCTCGAAATCCTTCCCGACGGCCTGATGGCCGCATCTTTTTCGTTTCTGACCGCGCTCTTGGCCATCTGGGCCATGATGAGTTGGCTGCAGCGGCAGTCCTATACCCCGTTTGTGGTGTACCGGATCATTGTCGGGATCATAATCCTGTGGTTCGCCGCCTGACGGGAGCCGACCGAAATCAGGCAGTTTTGCCGCTCGCCCGAGAAAAATTTCCACCGTCGCGCCGGTAGCGGGCGAGATAGGCCGGGAGCTTCGCTTCGAGTCCTTCGGGAGAAATTCCGAGCGCCGCCAGCCCCTCGGCGTTTTCCGAAACGACATTGTCCCGCCGCAGCAGGAGCACCTGATCCCGTGTGATCGGGGGCGGCGGCGTCAGTGACGGCGCGATGCTCGCCGGAAGCGCCAGAGCGAACTCAATCATGGCGGCGTTGGCCCGAGCCAGCCAGAATGGAACGGGAAGCAGCAGCCGGGTCCGGCCGGTCGTCCTGAGCAGGAGTTCCAGCAACTCCCGGAAACTGTATATACGCGGCCCGCCAAGTTCGAACGTTCTTCCGGCGGTTGCGGGATCCTGGGTCGCGCGCACCACTGCCGCCGCGACATCGCAAACATAAACGGGCTGAAACCTTGTACGACCGCCGCCGACCAGAGGCAGGACCGGCGACAGGCGCGCCATCGCCGCCAGCAGGGAGAAAAACGGGTCTTCCGGTCCGAAGATGACGCTGGGCCGCAGGATCACAGCGCCCGGAAACGCTTCCCGCACCGCGGCTTCGCCCTGTCCCTTGCTTCGCGCATAGGATGATCTCGCATGTTCGTCGGCGCCGATGGCCGATATGTGAACAAACCGTCCGACGCCTGCGCGCGATGCTTCCTCCGCGATGGCGGCGGCGCCAGTGCGATGGACGGCATCGAAAGTCTGTCGGCCGCGTTCGAACAGGATACCGACAACGTTGACGACAGTATCGGCGCCCTGCACCGCGGCGGCGATCGTGGCGCGGTTCCTGATGTTGCCCGCGACGGGAACGATCTGGCCGACATCCCCCATCGTTTTGCAGGGCGCGGCGTCTTCGGGGCGTCGGCAGACGACCCTGATTCTCGCGCCGGTCCGGGCGAGCGCCTGGACGATCTGGCGACCGGCGAATCCCGATCCGCCGAATACCGTGACGATACCTGGCTCCATGGCGCCCTCCGCTTGGAACGACCCTGCAAATCCCGGCTCGGCCGTCTGCCTGGGGCCGGCCCCGAACATCTGCGGCGCTATTATACAGGCGCTTGCGGATCGTCAAGCAAAGGATGGATAATCGGTTGACATTCGATCCCGCTATGGCATACCCACTCTCCCTCGGAGCCCAGGTGGCGGAATTGGTAGACGCGCAGGTTTCAGGTACCTGTGGCCGCAAGGTCGTGGAAGTTCGAGTCTTCTCCTGGGCACCATATCTCTCCGGAGCGCTAATGCGGGCGCAGGCAATCACAACGCGCGAGCGCCATGACGATTGAACTCCATGAAGGCGACCTTCCCGACGGGCTTGCATTCAGCGGCGCGGTCGCGGTCGATACGGAAACGCTGGGACTGAAGCCGGGCCGGGACCGTCTCTGCCTGGTGCAGCTTTCCGCCGGCGACGGCGACGCGCACATCGTCCGGTTTCGGCGCGGTCTGTACAACGCGCCCAACCTCTGCGCGCTGATGACGGACCCCGAAGTGACCAAGCTGTTTCACTTTGCGAGGTTCGATGTCGCGGTCATGCGACGGTATCTCGACGTGACCTGCAATCCCGTCTTCTGCACCAAGATCGCATCGAAGCTGGTGCGCACCTACACCGACCGTCACGGTCTCAAGGATTTGTGCCGGGAACTGCTCGACGTGTCGCTTTCCAAGGAGCAGCAGTCGTCGGACTGGGGCGCGGACGAGCTGAGCGATGCCCAGCTTTCCTATGCTGCGTCCGACGTCCTCTATCTTCATCGCCTGCGCGACGCGCTCAGCGACATGCTGCACCGGGAAAACCGGATGCTCGCGGCCGAGGCCTGTTTTTCGTTTCTGCCGGTTCGGGCCGAACTCGATCTGGCAGGCTGGGAGGACATCGATATTTTCGCGCATTGACGCATCCGTATCTGCGGCTGCCGCAAAATGCGGCGGATCGATTCTCAATAAGGGGTCCAGAGACCGGGCGTTTTGCGTTATAAGGTCTGACGACATCGGTCTGGCTTCATTGGGACGTCTGTTTTGGCAACCGAAATCAAGAATCGCGTGATGGATACCGATCTCGACGTCGCACGCCGCGTCCTGACCGAGGAGGCGGCCGGACTCACAAAACTCGCCGGCGCGCTTGACGGTCGCTTCGTCGACGCTGTCGAGTTCATGTCGCGGGCCGAAGGCAGGGTCGTGGTCAGCGGCATGGGCAAGAGCGGCCATGTCGCCAACAAGATTGCCGCGACGCTGGCCTCCACGGGAACCCCCGCGCAATACGTCAACGCCGCCGAGGCAAGCCACGGCGATCTCGGCATGATAACGAAACGCGACGTGGTGCTGGCGCTGTCGAATTCGGGCGAAACGGTCGAGCTTTCCGATCTGGTCGCGCACACGAAGCTGAATTCCATTCCTCTTATCGCCATGACCGGCCGGGCCGGCAGTTCGCTCGATCAGGCGGCGGACGTTTCGCTGGTGCTTCCCGATATTCGCGAGGCCTGTCCTCTCAATCTCGCGCCGACGACCTCGACCACCGCGATGCTTGCGCTTGGCGATGCGCTCGCAGTGGCGTTGCTGGAACGACAGGATTTTTCGCCGGACGATTTCAACGCGCTGCATCCGGGCGGGCAGCTCGGTCGCCGGTTTATCAAGGTGTCCGATATCATGCATGGCGGAGACGCGGTGCCGCTGGCGCGAGGCGATACCGCCATGGCGGACGCCCTGCTGGTCATGACGGCCAAGAGTTTCGGCTGTGTCGGGATCGTCGACGACGCCGGCCGTCTCCAGGGCATCGTTACCGACGGCGATCTCCGGCGGCACATGGGAGACGGACTTCTGGAAAGCGCCGCCTCGAAGGTCATGACGCCGTCGCCCAAAACGATGGAACCCGACTCGCTCGCTGCGGCGGCGCTGCGCCTGATGAACGAACAGAAGATCACGTCGCTGTTCATCGTGGAGGAGGGACGGCCTACCGGAATTCTGCATATTCACGACCTGCTGCGCGCAGGCATCGTCTGATGACTCGGCGGAAATGGTCGAGCCCGTCCTGACATCCGGCAGAGATCGCGACGGCGCGCAAACGGAGGGCCGAAACGCCTCGCCGCGCCGGAGCGGAGAACAATATTCCCGCTTTGTCGGAGCCATGCGGATCGTCCTGCCGCTTGTTGCCCTGTTCATCATCGTTCTGGTGATTGCGTGGCCGCAATTCACCGACGCGCCAAGGCAGTTCGGTTTCAAGCCGGCCCAGGACACGGTGCAGGACACGGTGCAGGATGCGGTGGGGCAGCAGATGGTCAATGCCCACTTCACCGGAACCGATTCGTCGGGCAATCCGTTTACGGTGACGGCCGATACGGCGGCGCAGGTCAAGCAGTCGCCGGACGTGCTGAAAATGACGGTTCCCAAAGCCGATATCACGACCAAAGGCGGGGCATGGGTTGCGCTGTCGGCCAAGACCGGATTCTACGACAAGCGGATCGAACGGCTCGATCTGACGAATGACGTCCTGATGTTTCACGATTCGGGTTACGAGTTCAAAACGTCGGCGGCCAGCATCGATCTCAAATCCAGCATTGCGGAGGGAGCCGCGCCGATAACCGGCCACGGGCCAGGCGGCAGCGTATCGGCCAGCGGGTTCAGGATCGCCGAACGGGGGGCGGTACTGTTTTTTTCGGGAAAGAGCCGCATGGAATTTTTTCCCAGGACCCAGAAGCTGGGCGGTGGCGGGCGGAAATGAAGACGCAGCGTTTCGGCCTGATCGCGTGTTTCCTCTTTGCCGCTGTCGCGCTTGAGGCGACTTCCCGGGCGGCGGCGCAGGGTATCGGACTTCCCGATCAGTCGCGCGATACGCCGATCGAAATTCTCGCCGACGAAGGGATCGAATGGCAGCAGAAGAACCTCGCCTATATCGCCCGGGGCAATGCAAGGGCCAAGCAGGGAGACGTGACTGTCCATGCCGATACGCTGACCGCCTATTATCGTAAGGGGGACGGCGGCGGAACGGAAATCTGGCGGATCGATGCGGACGGAAATGTCCGTATCACGACGCCCCGGCAGACCGCGCAGGGGACCAAGGGCGTTTACGACGTCGAACGCGGGATTTTCGTCCTCACCGGCTCACCGCGCCTCGTTACAGAGACGGAGCGGATCACCGCGACCAAAAGTCTTGAATTCTGGGAAAAGAAATCGCTGGCCGTGGCTCGCGGCAATGCCGTTGTCATCCGGGAGGACAAGCGGCTGAGGGCCGATGTTCTGACGGCGCGTTTCGTGACCGGGCGGGACGGCAAGAGCGAAATGGACCGGGTCGACGCTTTCGACAATGTCGTGATTTCTACTCCGACGGAAATCGTTCGGGCGCGTCGCGGGGTCTATAATACGAAGACCGCAATCGTTGTTCTGATGGGCGGGGTCAAGATCACCCGTGGCGACGATCAGCTCAATGGCGAGGTGGCGGAAGTCAATCTGAATACCGGCGTCAGCCGCATGCTGAGCGGCAACAAACAGCGCGTGCGCGGTTCATTCAGGGCGCGGCAGCCATCGTCGACTCCCTGACCGCGGCCGGTCGTGGTTCAGTTCCTGCCGCGACGTTCGAGAATCTTGATGTGCGTGAGGACAGGGTAGAGCGCCGAGAAAAGCGCGAGGGCCACACCCTGCCACCCTTCGCGATAGCCGCGGCGGCTCAGGTAGGACCGGAAGAACCGGCTGAAGAACCGGCGGAACGTCGATATCGGGCGCGGCGTATGCCCTTGCTCCATCGCATCGCGGGCGGCTGAGGAGCTGTACCAGTCGAGGCGCCGAAACATGTCCGTAATATCGTCGTCCACGAAATGGTCGATATGCCCGCCAGCTTCGCCTCTTCTGCCGGTCAGCTCGATCCGGGGATGGATGGACCCGCCGAGCCATTTTTTGGCGTCGCGCCGGAAAAGACATGACTTCGCCCCGACGCCGTTATAGGCGCCCCATCCATGCCGGATCCATTTGCCGCCGATATGGTTGTGAAACGGAATGACGAAATAGTCCGCCCGATCCGATTCCGTCAGCACCCGCAGTTCGGCCGCCAGGTTGGACGAAATTCGCTCGTCGGCATCGAGTTCGAGAATCCAGTCGCTCCGGCATGCGGAGATGCCGGCCATCCGCCGCTCGCCCTCGTCTTCCCACCGCCCTTCGACGAGCCGGACGTTCATGGCGCGCGCGATGTCGGCGGTTCCATCTTCGGACCGGTCGAGCAGAACCACGATCTCGTCGGCGCAGGCGGCGCTTTCAATGCAGGCCCCTATCCGGTTTTCCTCATTGCGCGCAACAATCAGAACGGAAACGGTCGGTGCGGTCACTTTCGACTTCCGCGTTGCCTGGCGGTCCGGGAATTTGTCACGCTCACACCTTAGCTGCTATATGATCTGCACTGCTCGGGCTTCCGCAGGCGATGCGGATTTCCGAAAGGCTTTGCCGGATCTGTATCAATGATTTTTCCCTCCGACGTCCGACAGGCGGAAGGCCGTCAAACATGAAGACTCGCAGGTCTCTGTCAGAACGGCTGATTCAGCGATTTTTTTACAAATATTACGCACGCAATCTGCTTTACGAATTGCAGACAAGAGCCAGGTCCGAATCCGCCGACTATGTTCAGCAGCATATGCCGGAAGCGAGGATCTTTACCGCTCATGGAGACCTGATCGAGTTTGCAGTACGGGATGCCTCCGCTCAAGGCCTGTTTCTCGAGTTTGGCGTGGCGACCGGCAACACGATCCGTCAGATCGCCGGGCACGCTCCCGAAGGCAAGACTGTCTACGGATTCGACAGTTTTTCCGGTCTCCCCGGCGACTGGTCGGGTCATGTCGAGACCGCGGGCGCCTTTCGCCAGAAGCAGCTTCCGAAGGTGCCCCCTAACGTAACCCTGCTGCAGGGCCTGTTCGGAGACACGCTGCCAGGGTTTCTCGAGACGCATTCGGGGCCGGTAAGCTTCGTGCATATCGATTGCGATCTTTACGATTCCACCAAGACCATTCTCGATCATCTCGGTTCGCGGTTTCAGCCCGGGACCCGGATCCTGTTCGACGAGTATTTCAATTATCCGGGATGGAAGCTGCATGAATTCAAGGCGTGGGCCGAATTTTGCCGAACGTCCGGGACGCAGTATTCGTATGTCGGGTTTACGGCGCTGGACGGGCGCGTGCTGGTCCAGATCGACTGAAGCTCGCGGACCGTCCGTTCTGCGACCGTGTTTTAGGCCATTGGCCCGAACCGGTTTTGCGATATAGTTAATCTGCGACGGCGCAAGCGATATTCGCCAGGCACGCATTCCGTGTTCCGGTAACCCCGTTTCGACGTCGACATTTTGAAGCTGGTCCAGTCAAGCGCCGGAAAATGACAGCATGAGCCCCAACATCAAGCTCGCGGACGAAGACCCGAAAACACCGCGGCTTGTTGCCGAAAACAAGGGACTTGTCATCCATAATATCGGCAAATCCTTTAAGAAACGGCCTGTGCTTCGGGAGGTGTCGCTGAACGTCCGGCGGGGCGAGGCGGTCGGATTGCTCGGCCCGAACGGGGCCGGAAAGACCACATGTTTCTACATCGTGACCGGCCTGATTGCGCCCGATTACGGGGCGATTTCTCTCGACGGCAACGATTTGACGAATCTGCCGATGTACCGGCGGGCGCGAATGGGAATCGGCTACCTGCCCCAGGAAGCGTCCATTTTTCGAGGACTTTCCGTCGAGAACAATATCCGCGCCATGGTCGAGGTCGCAGAGCCGCTGCCCGAGCGTCGCGAAGCCAGGATCGAGGACCTGATGGCGGAGTTCTCGATTACCCATTTGCGCCGGACTCCCGCGATCGCATTGTCGGGTGGCGAACGCCGCCGGGTGGAAATCGCCCGCGCGCTGGCGGCGAATCCCAGCTTTATCCTGCTTGATGAGCCGCTTGCCGGGATCGACCCCATCGCGGTCAGCGACATCCGCGATCTAGTGGCGCATCTGAAGGATCGTGGAATCGGTGTGCTGATTACCGACCACAACGTGCGCGAAACGCTCGATATCGTCGACAGGGCCTACATCCTCTATGACGGACGCGTTCTCATGGACGGCGCGCCTGAGGATGTCGTAACCCATGAGGACGTGAGACGCGTTTACCTTGGCGAAAGGTTCACCCTGTAAGACGGGTAAACAATAGCTAAGTATATGTAAGGCAAAGATAATGGCTTTAATTCCCAGATTGGATCTAAAGACGGTCCAGACTCTGGTGATGACGCCGCAACTGCAGCAGGCGATCAAGCTGCTGCAGCTCAACAACATCGAACTTGCGGAATACATAGAGCAGGAACTCGAGCAGAACCCGCTGCTTGAACGCGAGGATTCCGAAGGGCGCGACGAGGCACCGTCGTCGGACGGCGGCAGTGCCGACGCGGAAAACGGCGAGCGGACCGTCACGGCCGAAGGCGCGACCGGGGAGGCGGCTTTCGAGGCGGCGGAATTCGATTCTCCGCAGACCGCTGATTCCGGCGACGACGACCTGTTTCAGCCCGATGCCGTGGATCTGGTTGCTTCGGAGGATATGTCGTTCGACGGCGACGCCTCGCTCGACTCCGATTACGAGAATGTCTGGTCGGGCGGCGACGAGAGCAGCATTTCGACTGGCGACGGCGATTCGCTCCACTGGCAGGTCCAGGGCGCGGGCGGTTTCGACATGGACGATTCCGCGCTCGAGAACGCGCCGGCCGATGAAATCAATCTGCGCGATCATCTGCGCGAACAGATCAATATCGATATTCACGAACCCGTCGACCGGACGATCGCCCTGCATATGCTCGATAATCTCGACGACGCCGGCTATCTCGTAGCCGATCTCGAGGACATCGCAGAAACGCTGGGTTGCGAACGCGACAAGGTGGATTCCGTGCTGCAGGTCGTCCAGCGATTCGATCCACCGGGCATCTTCGCGCGCAATCTTTCCGATTGCCTGCGTATCCAGCTGCAGGACAGAAATCATTACGATCCCGCCATTCAGGTCGTAATCGAAAATCTGGACATGCTTGGCCGCCGCGAGTTCAAGGAGCTGAGGCGGCTCGCCGGCGTGTCGAGCGAAGATTTCGCGCACATCGTCGACGAAATCAAAACGCTCAACCCCAAGCCGGCGCTGGCTTTCGATTACACGGTCGCCCAGCCCGTCGTTCCGGATGTCGCCGTTCGCCGGTCGCCCGAAGGCGGCTGGGTCGTCGAACTCAACAGCGATACGCTGCCGCGCGTTCTGATCAACAACCGGTATTTCACGGAGATCAGCAAGTCTGCGAACCGAAAGGAAGACAGGGAATACATCGCCGAATGCTACCAGTCGGCGAACTGGCTGGTCCGAGCGCTTCATCAGCGCGCCCAGACGATCATGAAGGTGTCGTCCGAAATCGTCCGTCAGCAGGAGGCCTTTCTCGAACGCGGGGTCCAGTATTTACGACCGCTTGTCCTGCGCAATATCGCCGAAGCTCTCGATATCCACGAAAGCACGGTCAGCCGGGTTACGAACAACAAATACATCGCCACGCCCCGCGGCATTTTCGAACTGAAATATTTCTTCACTTTCGCGGTTGGCGACAATTCCGCCGGAGAGGCGGCTTCGGCCGAGGCGATTCGCTTCCGGATCAAATCTCTCATTGAGGCGGAATCGGTCGATAACGTTCTGTCGGACGACAAGATCGTCTCCATCCTTCAGGGCGCCGGGGTCGATATCGCCCGGCGTACGGTCGCCAAGTACCGGGAATCGATGCGGATTCCGTCGTCGGTCCAGAGGCGGCGGGAAAAGACACTGCATCTGTAATCTCTCGTCCCGGACTGTCCTGGACGCCGGGCAGCTTGCCGGATTCGCTCGCTTTGGCCGGTCGGGCGACAGGATGATTGACTCCTGTTCGACCCCGCACTAAGTTGCGCCGCCTCTCGCCCCGGGGTCTGTGCTGGCATGGTTTTGCCCCGGATATTGCGCCGGACGCCGACGCGGCCAGAGGAGCAGCCGAGATCGAATTTGATGCAAGTTGCCGTTACAGGAAAACAGATCGACGTGGGCGAAGCGCTCACCGGGCATGTCGAAGCCCGGCTGACCGACGTCGTGGAAAAATATTTCGAACATCCGGTCGATGCGTCGACGGTCTTTTCCCGTGAAGGAAAGAGCGGACAGCTTCGCGCCGATATCACGGTCCATGTCGGGCACAATATCCAGATGCACGGCCGCGGTCTGGCGGGCGACGCCTATGGCGCGTTCGATCTGGCGGCCGAGCGGATCGCCAAACAGCTGCGCCGCTACAAGCGCCGGCTGCGCGACCACCGCCGCAAGGAAACGGCCGAAGAAGTCGCCGTCATGGCGCAGAAATATGTTCTCGTTCCCGAAGATATCGAAGACGACGAACTCCATACCGGGCCGGAAAATCCGGTGGTCATTGCCGAGGCGACCCTGCCCATCGATTCGCTGACGGTCGGCGAAGCGGTGATGCGTATGGACCTTGCCGACACCACCGCCCTGATGTTCCGGAACCGGGCGCATGGCGGCCTGAACGTGGTCTACAGGCGCGCCGATGGCAATATCGGGTGGATCGATCCGCAAGGAAACTCGTAGGGCCGCAGCCGCCGAAGACGCTTGTTCAGGGCTCGCCGCGGCGGGCCGGAGAGTAGGAAAATGGAAATCTGCGATCTGATGACGCAACAGGCCGTGTTTACCGGTATCAAGGCCACCAGCAAAAAACAGACGATCCAGGAGCTCGCGCATCGGGCCGCGGGCATTTCCGGCGTTGCTGAGCGCATGATTTTTGACGTTCTGCTGGAACGCGAACGGCTTGGAACCACTGGGGTCGGACGAGGCATCGCCATCCCTCACGGGAAGCTTTCGGACATCGACCGGCTTTACGGGTTCTTCGCCCGGCTCGATGAACCTGTCGATTTCGATGCCGTCGACGGCCAGCCTGTCGACCTTCTGTTCCTGTTGCTGGCGCCGGAAGAGGCCGGTGCCGATCACCTGAAGGCGCTGGCCCGCGTTTCCCGCCTGTTTCGCGATGCCGATCTCTGCGGCCGTCTGCGCGCCTGCGACGATCGGGAAGTGCTGTTCAGGCTGCTGACGTCGGGCGTTCCCGCCAACGCTGCCTGACCGGATCAGTCGTCCCTGTTTTGCACATCGATCGCCGACGGCGCACCGGTTGCCGATCCGGCTCCGCCGCGCGTGATTTCGATGACGCGCTGACGGCTTTCCGCTTTCGGACGGACAAGGTCGATGTGGAGCAGGCCGTTATCCAGCGAGGCGCTGAGCGTATCTATTCCTTCCGCCAGAACGAATGAACGCTGAAACTGGCGCGCCGCGATGCCCCGATGAAGGTAAGTTCTGGTAGAATCGTCGGTCTGTTTGCCGCGAATGACCAGCTGTCGGTCTTCGATCGTTACCGAAAGATCCTGTTCCGAAAAACCGGCGATGGCCAGTGTGATGCGCAGCCCGTCCGGTCCGATCTGCTCGATATTGTAGGGCGGGTACCCGTCCGAAGACGATTTGGCCGTCCGGTCGAGCAGCCGCTCCAGCTCGTCGAAACCAAGAAGATAGGGGCTGTTGAACTGGGGAACACGGGACATCGAACGCTTCCTTTCTTGGCCTCTCATGAGAGCAGGCATCGACCCGACCCTTGTGTGCGACTGGCGCTCTGTCGCGGTGGCGTCGGATCCTGAACGGTAAAGCGCAAAACAATCGGTCTTCGCGCTCAAACTCTTCCTGTTCCAATATTGTGACGATTTTCGGGCGATTCAAGCGGCACTTCCCGGAGCGCCGCCGCTCCCGAGACCCAGGTCGATTTTCGCTGACGCCTGTCGACAACGGGCCTATCTTCAATCCGAGGGATCGTTCGGGTTAAATTGGGCCCGGCCCGGCAGAAAAGGTGGATCGATGCAGGAAAGTTTTTTGCGCGACTTGCAGGAGTTGCCGAAAACGGTCCGCGATCGCGTGTGGTCCGAAACGCTCGACGGTCGGGGTTACTGGGTTGCGCTCGGAATCCGGTTCGTTCGCCTTGTCTGGGCGGTTTTCCGGGATCTGCGGGGAGAAGACCTGAGCCTGCGGGCGATGAGCCTGGTTTACACCACCATCCTGTCGCTGGTGCCGCTTCTGGCGGTCAGTTTCTCGGTCCTCAAGGGCTTCGGCGTTCACGAAGAGCTTGAGACCATGATGATGCGGGCGCTGCTGCCGCTCGGCGAACAGGGAGTCGAAATCGGCATCCGCATCATCGAGTTCGTCGAAAACGTGAAGGTCGGCGTACTCGGCTCGGTCGGCCTCGGGCTGCTGCTCTATACCGTCATTTCCCTGATGCTGAAAATCGAACGGGCTTTCAACAGGACATGGCGCGTGTCGCAGGAGAGGGCATTCTCCCAGCGCTTCTCGGGCTATCTGTCGGTGGTGATCGTCGGACCCGTGCTGGTGTTCAGCTCAATGGGCCTGACGGCGACGCTGATGAGCACTGAACTCGTGACCGCGATTACGGCTATCGAGCCCTTCGGGACGGTGATGGGATGGGGCAGCAAGCTGTTGCCCTTCGTCCTGGTAGTCGGCGCCTTCACGTTTATCTACGTCTTCATGCCGAACACTTCCGTCCACCCGGTGTCCGCTTTCGCCGGGTCATTGATTGCCAGCACGCTCTGGCATCTCGCTGGCTGGATTTTCGCGTCCTTCGTCGTGTCGTCCGCGCAGTACACAGCGATATATTCGGCGTTTGCCGGCCTCATCGTATTCATGCTCTGGCTGTACGTGTCCTGGCTGGTCCTGCTGATCGGCGCCAGTGTGGCGTTCTATCACCAGAACCCTGAAATGACCGCCGGAAGTACCGGCGATCTGCCGCCCAGCCCGCGGATGGCGGAGAGGCTGTCGCTCGCTCTGCTGGCCGAAATCGGGTCCGCCTTCAATGTCGGCGACTCCCGCCCGACCACGGCGGAACTGGCCGACGGGCTGCGCATTCCGCGCCAGACGGCCTCCAATCTGCTGGCGACATTGCACGACAACGGATTCGTTCTTCCCGTCGAATCTCCCGAACGCTGGATCCCGGCGCTGCCGCTGGAAAAAATCGCACTCGACCGGATTCTGGCAGCCATCCGGGCGGCGGGCGAAGTGGGCCGGCTCTCGCCAAGGGGGGCCGCGGTCCCCGACCGGATCGAGCGTCTGGCGGTCGCGGTCGAGGCCGGTGGATCGGACTCGATCCGGGGTCAGACGCTGAAAAGTCTCGTAGAAGATGCCGAAACCGTTGCGACGGCACCCATTGCCCGACTGCACGATCGGGACGCAGCGACCGGAGAGTAGTTTCGAAAATGACCTGCAAATGCTTCCTTCTGCCCGTGACGAGCGAGAGCCCCGGCGCTGGCGCGGTTGGCCTTGCTGCCGCGTTGACCTCCTCTTTCGGCGGTTTTCTCCGAGTCCTGTACCCAAAAGGGGAATCGGTCGATGTTGCCCGTTTCCGATACCCGACGCTGGGCGATTCGTTCTTCGTACAGGTCGAAGAGGCGTCTCGGGCGACGGCTGAAAGGCGCGAGAGGGACGTGCGCGAACGCGTCGCGGCCGTTCTCTCGGCTACATTGCGGGAGGGCGACGATTCGCCGGGCTACCGGTGGGAGCCGGTCGATGCCGATGCTCCGACGGCGCTTCGCCTTCAGGGAGGGCTCTACGATCTTCTCGTCATGGACGATGCCGGCCGGCGCGATTCGGATCTCGTCGATGCGGCCCTGTTCCAGGCGGCACGGCCGGTCCTGTTCGTGCCCGAAAGCGCCGCCGTCGGAAATATCTCGCGGATCGTCGTAGGCTGGAACCGGAGCGCCGAGGCCGGCAGGGCCGTGATTGCAGCCCTGCCGCTGCTGCAGGCCGCGGATACGGTTGTGATCTGTTCGGTAAGGACGGCGGCGAAGCAGGGACCCAGCCCCCGTCAGCTCGCCGAATTTCTCTCGCGTCACGGCATCGCCTCCGAAATCGTACGCCCCGAACCCAGGGGCGGTGCGGTCGGGGCGGTGGTTCTTTCCGAGGCGGACGGCGCCGATCTTCTGGTGGCGGGCGCCAACTATGCCGGCCGTCAGCGCACGGTTACCGCCGGCGGCGTGACCGCGCAGCTACTCGACAAGGCAACCCTTCCGATCCTGCTGTCGCATTGACGCCTTTCCGGCCGGCGCGAAACCGCTTCGGTCGCCCGAATGAAAAAAGGCCCGGTCGCATCGGACCGGGCCTTTTCTGACTGGTGGAGCCAAGGGGAGTCGAACCCCTGACCTCTTGAATGCCATTCAAGCGCTCTCCCAACTGAGCTATGGCCCCTGTATTCCGTTTGTATCCTGAGGAACGCCGCTTCCGATGCCGGGTGCGGGTCCCGCGCGCCGGCGGAAACTAGCCAAGTTCCCCCCCGGATGGCAAGACCCGGTTTTACGGACGGTTCTGCGTCAGGCTTCCTCGCCCTTCTCCTTTTCTTCGACCGTGTCGATGACTTCGAACAAATCGTCCTTGTCCTCGCCGAGTTCCGACGCGTCTTCCATCATGTCTTCGTCTTCCTCGTCATCGTCAAGAACGATGTCGTCGTCATCGTCGAATTCGTCATCGTCGTCATCGAGGTCGAGATCAACGTCGTCGCTCGACTTCTTGCTTTCTTCCGGCTTTGGCACGGGTGCGGGTTTTGGCCGGCTTGATCGAACCTGCACTGAAAGATCAAGAACCGTCTCGCATTTCGGGCAAACGATGGGGTCCTTGTTCAGATCGTAGAACTTTGCGCCGCAACCGCCGCACGCGCGCTTTTTTCCCAGTTCGGGCTTCGCCACTTCATTCTCCTTTTTCGAGGCCCACAGCGGTACTGCCAATGCCATGATCGGCAAATACTGTCAAAAACAAAATTACGGTTCGTTTAAACCCCGCAAACGCGCTACCGCAACCCGATCGGGATATGGTAGAGACGACGCCCCGGCCGGGCGGCCGCGCGGATTGCGCCGCACGGCGGAAAAGACAAGGAATGTTCGATGACGAAGTTGATTTCCGCTCCCGTCAGGACCCTGAAAGGCAGGGCGGATGTGCCGGGCGACAAATCGATTTCGCACCGCGCGCTCATGATCGGCGCGCTGGCTGCGGGAGAAACCGAGATCCGGGGCCTGCTCGACGGCGACGATGTGATGCGGACCGCGGCGGCGCTTGAAAAAATGGGTGTCCGCAGCGTGCGCGACGACGATGGCGTGTGGCGCGTCCATGGCGTCGGCATCGGCGGGCTCGGCGAACCGGCGGATGTGCTCGATCTTGGAAATTCAGGAACCGGAGCGCGCCTTCTGATGGGGCTGGTGGCGACTCATGCCATGACCGCGCATTTCACCGGCGATGCGTCGCTTCGCAATCGGCCGATGGAGCGGATCGCCGATCCGGTCCGGCAGATGGGCGCCCAGGTCATTGCGCGCGACGGCGGCCGTATGCCGCTTTGTGTGATCGGCGCGCGAAATCCCCTTCCCATCGAATACCGGTTGCCGGTTCCCTCCGCCCAGGTCAAATCGGCCGTCCTGCTCGCCGGTCTCAATACACCCGGTGAAACCAGCGTCATCGAAACGCGGCCGAGCCGGGATCATACCGAACTGATGCTGCGCCATTTCGGTGCGTCTCTGACCATGGAGGAACTCGAGGGGGGCGGGCGGCGCATCGTGCTGACCGGAGAGCCCGAACTCGAACCGCGGAAAATCGCCGTACCGCGCGATCCCTCGTCGGCAGCCTTTCCCGCGGTCGCGGCCCTGATTTCGCGGGATGCTGAAATTTCGATCCCGGCAGTCGGGCTCAACCCTCTGCGCGCCGGTCTGTTCCGGACGCTCGAAGAGATGGGCGCCGACATCGTCATGGAGGACCCGCGCGAGGAGGCGGGCGAACCCGCCGCAGACCTGATCGTTCGTTCATGCGAACTCAGGGCGGTCGATGTGCCGGCGGAACGTGCGCCGTCGATGATCGACGAGTATCCCGTTTTGGCGGTCGCGGCGGCGGCGGCCAGCGGGACGTCCCGGATGCGCGGGCTGGGCGAATTGCGGGTCAAGGAAAGCGATCGTCTGGCGGCGATCTGCGACGGGCTCGCCCGGATCGGCGTCGATGCCGCCATCGAGGGCGACGATCTGATCGTCGTCGGCACCGGCGGCAGGATACGAGGGGGCGGTACGGTCGAGGCGCGGATGGATCATCGCATCGCGATGTCGTTCATTGTGGCGGGCAGCGCGGCCGCCGAACCCGTGTCGATTGACGATGGGGCGCATATCGGAACGAGCTTTCCCGGTTTTGTCGATCTCATGAACGGCCTCGGTGCGGACATATCCGAAAAAGTCGGCGGCTGAGACCGTGTCCGGCGCTTACGTGATCGCTGTGGATGGAACCGCGGCAAGCGGCAAGGGCACTCTTGCCCGGAGGCTCGCCGCCCGTCTGGGTTTCGCCTATCTGGATACCGGGCTTCTGTACCGCGCGGTCGCCTATGCCGTTTCGCAGTCGCACGGAGGCGCGGGATTTTCGGAGAGTTTGGCGGTCGATGCGGCGAAGACCCTGGATCCCGGCGCGATCGAGGAATCCCTGCTCCGCACCGACGAGGTCGCAAACGGCGCCAGCAGGGTCGCGGCGATACCGGCGGTCCGCGAAGCCCTGGTCGACCTTCAGCGCCGGTTCGCCGCGGCGCCGCCCGGCGGAAAGCCCGGCGCGATACTCGACGGGCGCGATATCGGCACCGTGATCTGTCCTGCCGCGGATGCAAAAATCTTCGTGGATGCCGATGTCGACGTCCGGGCGCAGAGGCGGGTTAAAGAGTTGCAGGAACGGGGTGTTGCGGCTATACCTGCGCGCGTTCTGCAGGAAATGCGGGAGCGTGACGAACGCGACAGATCGCGCAGCGTCGCGCCGCTGGTGCCTGCGGAAGACGCGTTCGTTCTCGATACGACCGAAATGGACGCCGACACCGCATTCGCTGCCGCGCTGGATTACGTTAGTTCGCGGAACATGTCCCAGGCGTAAGTTGTCGGGGTAGGGAACCGGCCCATGGGGGGCCAGCCCCTGCACGGTCTGGGTCAGCAGCCTGCCGGCACTTTCCGGCGCTGCGTGGAAAAGAGGTATTTGACTTTATGGCGACAGATATGGCGCAGACCGGCGACGACGCCGCGATTGACGATGAAACCTTCGCGGCGATGCTGGAGGAAACCTTCGGAGAGGGCGAGCTGTCCGAGGGATCGGTTGTTAAGGGCACGATAATTTCGATCGACGGCGACGCCGTACTGATCGATGTCGGGCTGAAATCCGAAGGCCGCATTCCGCTGAGGGAATTCGGCATCTCCGAGGGAGAAGCCAGGGTCGCGCCGGGCGACATTGTGGACGTCTATCTGGAACGCCTGGAAGACCGTCAGGGCGAGGCCGTTCTGTCGCGCGAGAAGGCGAGACGCGAGGAGGCCTGGACCATGCTGGAACAGGCGTTCAATAACACCGAACGGGTTACCGGATCGATTTTCGGCCGCGTCAAGGGCGGCTTTACGGTCGACCTGTCCGGCGCGGTGGCGTTCCTTCCCGGCAGCCAGGTCGATGTCCGGCCGGTGCGCGATGTGACGCCGCTGATGGGCACGCCGCAGCCTTTCCAGATCCTCAAGATGGATCGCCGTCGCGGCAATATCGTCGTATCGCGCCGCGCGGTTCTCGAAGAATCGCGCGCCGAACAGCGCAGCGAGCTTCTTTCCGGCCTTGCCGAAGGTCAGGTCATCGAGGGGATCGTCAAGAATCTGACCGATTACGGCGCCTTTGTGGATCTGGGCGGCGTCGACGGGCTGCTCCACGTCACCGACATCGCGTGGCGGCGGATCAATCATCCCAGCGAGGTTCTGACGGTCGGCCAGACGGTCAATGTCCAGGTCATCCGCTTCAATTCGGATACGCAGAGAATTTCGCTCGGAATGAAGCAGCTTGAGGCCGATCCGTGGGATGGCGTCGAGGCCAAGTACCCGATTGGCGCACGCTATACCGGTCGGGTCAGCAACATTACCGATTACGGCGCCTTCGTCGAGCTGGAGCCCGGCATTGAAGGTCTGGTGCACGTATCCGAAATGAGCTGGACCAAGAAAAACATCCATCCCGGCAAGATCATTTCTACCAGCCAGGAAGTCGACGTCATGGTACTCGACGTCGATCCCGTCAAACGGCGCATTTCGCTCGGCATAAAGCAGACCCAGGAAAACCCGTGGGTCGATTTCCAGGGCCGCTTCCCGACCGGAACCGAAGTCGAGGGAGAGGTGCGCAACATCACCGAGTTCGGCCTGTTCATCGGCCTCGACGGCGAAATCGACGGCATGATCCATCTCTCCGACCTGTCGTGGGACAAGTCCGGGGAAGATGCGATCCAGGAATACAAGAAAGGCGATATGGTCAAGGCGAAGGTCCTCGACGTCGATATCGAAAAAGAACGCATCAGCCTTGGCGTCAAGCAATTGTCCGAAGATCCGTTCCAGGCGGCGGGCGACGAGGTGAAAAAGGGCGAGGTCGTAACCTGCACCGTTTCTGCAGTGGTCGATAACGGACTCGAGGTCACGGTCGCCGGTTCGCTCCCCGGCTTTATCCGGCGCGGCGACCTGTCGCGCGAACGCAGCGAGCAGCGCCCCGACCGGTTTGCCGTTGGCGACCGCGTCGATGCGGTAATCACCAATGTCGATCGTCGCGAACACAAATTGACGCTGTCGATCAAGGCTCACGAAATCGCCGAGGAGAAAACGGCGATGGAGAATTACGGCTCGAGCGACTCCGGGGCCAGCCTTGGCGATATCCTTGGTGCGGCCATGCGCCGGGCCGAGGGCGACACGGCGTCCGGCGAAGACGGCAAGGACGAAGACGCGGGCTCCTGATCGGGCGCCCGCCGACTTTCCGGTTCGATCCTGAGGGTGGCAGGAGGACGGCGACGTGGCGCTTGATGCTGATTATCTGGTTGACCGCCGCCGTCTGAAACGCCGATTGGGGTGGTGGCGCGGCGTCGCCATTCTGCTCGGCGTCGCCGCGGTTGCGGTCGCCGTCGGTCGGTTCGCCGGCGTCGATACCCGCGACAGGATCGCCCGGCTTTCGATCGAAGGCATCGTCCGTCTCGATACGGATCAGCTTGCCGCCATTGAAAAACTCCGCGACGACGACCGGGTCAAGGCTCTGATCGTACGGATCAATACTCCTGGCGGTACGGTCGTCGGCGGGGAAACCCTGCACCGCGCGATCCGCGAAGTCGCCGCCAGGAAGCCGGTGGTGGCCGTCATGGACGACCTTGCGACCTCGGCCGGTTACATGGTCGCGTTGGCGGCCCATCGTATCTATGCCCAGCGCGGCACCATAACCGGATCGATCGGCGTTCTGTTCCAGACGGCGGAATTTACCGACCTTCTCGGCAAACTCGGGGTCTCCGTCGAGACCGTGAGAAGCGGCCCGTTCAAGGCCGAGCCATCGCCGGTGACCAAAATGACCCCGGCCGTGCGCGCCGCCACGCAGTCGCTGGTCAACGACATGCAGGAAATGTTCCTGACCATGGTCGTCGATGGCCGAAAAATGGATCGCGCCAGGGCGAAGGCGCTGGCGGACGGGCGCATATTCACCGGCCAGATGGCGGTCAGGAACGGGCTGGTCGATGCGATCGGGGGAGAGGACGAGGGACGCTCCTGGCTTGAAAAGGAACGAAAGGTCGCCGCCGGTCTCCCGGTACGCGACGTGAAGTTCGGCAGAGAAGTTGAATCGTGGTTTGACTATGCCTCCAGCCTGATTGGAAAAACGGCGTTTTCTGAACGACTTACACTTGACGGGCTGGTGTCGGTCTGGCACCCTCGAATGCGCTGAGAAGGCCTCGAACTGAGGTGTGCCGGGGGGCGCGCCGGTTCGTAAGGAGGCGGGTGGGTATGACAAAATCAGAATTGATACTGCGGCTTGCCGAAAAGAATCCGCATCTCTATCAGCGCGATGTCGAACGCATCGTGTCGACGATTTTCGAAGAAATTTCCGGCGCGTTGTCCAATGGCGACAGGGTCGAATTGCGGGGCTTCGGTGCATTCTCCGTCAAGAATCGCGACGAACGGGCGGGCCGTAATCCCCGGACCGGCGAAACGGTGCATGTTGATCGCAAGTCCGTGCCGTTCTTCAAGGTGGGCAAGGACCTGCGCGTTCGGCTGAATACGTCGGACGCCTGACCGGGCGCCTTCGCGGGGACGGCTGAAATGCGAACCCTGATCCGGATCGTCCTCGCGTCGTTCATCATCCTGTTCGTTACGTTCGCCGTCGCCAACCGCGAAACGGTGACGCTCAATCTCTGGCCGTTGCCGTTTACGGCATCCGTTCCGCTGTTTGCCGGAATTCTGGGGGCTTTTGCCGTCGGGCTGCTGATCGGGACCGGATTTGCGGTATTTTCGCGCCAGCGGCTCAGAATGCGGGTTCGTTCCAGCGAGCGCCGGGCCGAACGGGCGGTACGCGCCGGTTCGGACCATCCGGACGCTCCCACCGTCGGCCTGCCCGCCCGAACCGACTTTTCCAACGGTCGCTGATTTGCCTGTCGCGTGGCCGCGCCCTATATAGGGCGGCCATTTGAAAATCACCGCAGCGAGGTCGACCGTGACCCCCTCCAGCCGAATTCTTTGCGCCATCGACACGCCGGTTCTCGACGAAGCGCTGGCTTTTTCCGATTCTCTTGCCGGCGCCGTCGGCGGCGTGAAGCTTGGCAAGGAATTTTTTACCTCCCAGGGGCCGGAAGGCGTACGGCGCATCGCGGCGACCGGCCAGAAGATTTTTCTCGATCTCAAGTTCCACGACATCCCCAACACGGTCGCCGGCGCCGTTCGCGCCGCGGCCGGGCTCGACTGCTTCATGCTGACCATCCATGCTTCCGGAGGGCCTGCAATGGTCCGCGCCGCGGCAGAGGCGCGCGGCGACACCGGTCCGAAGATCGTCGCCGTTACCGTTCTGACCAGTCTCGGCGACGACGATCTGGCCGCCGTCGGGCAGGCCGGGCCCGCAGCCGAACAGGTGCTCAGGCTGGGTGCGGTCGCGCGCGATGCCGGGGCCGACGGGCTTGTCGCCTCGCCGCGCGAGGTCGCGGCGCTGCGGTCGGCGCTTGGCGGCGATTGCCTGCTGGTCGTTCCGGGTGTGCGTCCGGTCTGGGCATCGACCGACGATCAGGTCCGTGTCATGACCCCGGCTGAAGCGGTGCGGGACGGCGCGGACTATCTGGTCATCGGCCGGCCGATCACGCGGGCGGACAGTCCGGCCGATGCCGCGAAGCGCATCGCCGACGAAATCGCTGCCGGCGTGTGATCTGGACGATGCCCGTCGAAGCCAAGATCTGCGGCATCAACAGCGCCGAAGCGATGCAGTCCGCCATCGAGGGCGGCGCGTCCTATGTCGGGTTGGTTTTCTACCCGCCATCGCCGCGCGCGGTTTCCGCTGAACAGGCCGCCGCGCTCTGCGCGCCCGTTCCGGCGGGGGTGCTGAAGGTCGGGCTGTTTGTCGATACGGACGATGGAACGCTGGATTCGATTGTCGGCAAGGCGCCGCTCGATTTTCTTCAGCTCCACGGCAGCGAGACGCCGGACCGGGTTGCGGAGATCAGACGGCGGACAGGTCGCCCGGTGTTCAAGGCGATCAAGATCGCCGGCGCGGACGATGTTGCGTCCGCCGAAGCGTATTTCGGCGTTGCGGACCGGCTGCTGTTCGACGCCAAGGCGCCGCCCGGCATGAAGGGCGCGCTTCCCGGCGGCAACGCGCTTTCCTTCGACTGGGACCTGATCGCGGGTTACGACTGGCCGCTCCCATGGATGCTGTCGGGCGGGCTCGACGCGGGCAATGTCGGAGAAGCGATCGCGCGAACCGGCGCGAGGGCCGTCGATGTATCTTCCGGCGTCGAAAGCGCGCCCGGCGTCAAGGACGTCGGCAAGATCAGGGATTTCCTGAAGGCGGTTGCCGCGGCGTCCGTGGGACCGCAAGACGGCTGACAGGGGGCGTGCGTGCCTATAAACTCCGCCGCCTTATCGACCGGCTAGATCATGACTGACAGCATCCCGACTGAAACAGACAAGCCCAACAGCTACCGCGCTTTGCCAGACGATCGCGGGCATTTCGGGATTTACGGCGGCCGCTACGTCGCCGAAACGCTGATGCCGCTGATCCTGCAGGTGGAGAAGGCGTACGATGCGGCGCGCGCCGATCCGTCCTTCCAGGCCGAGCTCGATGAATTCCTCGCCCATTATGTCGGCCGGCCCAGCCCGCTTTACCACGCTGAACGGCTGACCGAACATCTGGGCGGCGCGAAGATCTATTTCAAGCGCGACGAGCTCAATCACACCGGCGCGCACAAGATCAACAATACGATGGGTCAGATCCTGCTGGCCCGCCGGATGGGCAAGAAACGGATCATCGCCGAGACCGGGGCCGGCCAGCACGGCGTGGCAACGGCGACCGTATGCGCCAGGTTCGGGCTGCAATGCGTCGTCTATATGGGGCGCACCGATATTGAGCGGCAGGCTCCCAACGTGTTCCGCATGAAGCTGCTTGGCGCCGAGGTGGTGCCGGTCGATTCCGGAACGGCGACGCTCAAGGATGCCATGAACGAGGCGCTGCGCGACTGGGTGTCGAACGTCGACGATACGTTCTACATCATCGGTACGGTCGCGGGCCCGCATCCGTATCCTGCGATGGTCCGCGATTTCCAGTCGGTGATCGGCCGCGAGGTGCGCGAGCAGATGGCGGCGGCGGAGGGACGGCTGCCCGACAGCCTTGTCGCCTGTATTGGCGGCGGCTCCAACGCCATGGGCCTGTTCCACGAATTTCTCGACGAGGACAGCGTTTCGATCTACGGGGTCGAGGCGGCGGGCCTGGGGGTCGATACCGACAAGCATGCGGCATCGCTGACCGCCGGGGCGCCGGGAGTCCTGCACGGAAACCGCACCTATCTGCTGCAGGATGCGGATGGCCAGATCATCGAGGCTCACTCGATTTCAGCCGGGCTCGACTATCCCGGGATCGGGCCGGAACACGCGTGGCTGCGCGATTCCGGGCGCGTCCGGTACGTTTCGGCGACAGACGACGAGGCGCTGGCGGCGTTCCAGCTCTGCACGCGTCTGGAGGGCATCATTCCCGCGCTCGAGCCGGCGCATGCGCTTGCCTACGTCACGCAACTCGCGCCGACTTTGCCGAAAGACCACCTGCTGGTCATGAACATGTGCGGCCGCGGCGATAAGGACGTGTTCACCATCGCCGATGCGCTGGGGGTGACTCTGTGAGCCGGCGAGCGGGACGCATCCGCGACCGGTTCGCCGCACTGCAGGCCGAAGGCCGCGCCGGGCTGGTCACGTTCGTCACCGCGGGCGATCCCGACCGCCGGACGTCCGAAACGATTCTGGCCGGTCTTCCCGCCGCCGGTGCCGACCTGATCGAACTCGGAATTCCCTTCAGCGATCCGATGGCCGACGGGCCGGCGATTCAGGCATCGTCGCTGCGTGCGCTCAAGGCGGGACAGACGCTCGCCCGAACGCTGGAAATGGTCGCAGGATTCCGCGACACGGTCGACGACGATACGCCGCTCATCCTGATGGGGTATTTCAACCCGATCTATATTTACGGGGTCGACCGTTTTGTCGAAGAAGCCGCAGCCGCCGGGGTGGACGGGTTGATCGTGGTCGATCTGCCGCCCGAAGAGGACGCGGAGCTGCGCATTCCCGCCTCGGGCGCAGGGATCGATCTGGTCAAGCTGACGGCGCCGACCAGCGATGCGGCGCGTCTTCCGGCCCTGGTCGAGACCGCCAGCGGCTTCGTCTACCACGTATCGATCACGGGCATCACCGGGACCCGATCCGCCGCCGCCGACATGGTGGCGGCCGATATCGCCCGAATCAGGTCCTTTACGCCGCTTCCGGTCGCCGTCGGCTTCGGCATCAGGACTCCCGAACAGGCGGCAGGCATCGCCCGAATCGCGGATGCCGCTGTCGTCGGGTCGGCGATTGTCGAAATTATTGCCCGAAAGGCGGGCGAATCGCCTCCTACTCCCGATCTGGTCGAATCCGTGCTAGGATTCGTGTCGGAACTGGCCGATGGCGTCCGGAACGCCCGTCCCTGAACGGTCGACCGGCTGCGGCGCAACGCGCAAGTGAGAGATGAACTGGCTTAACAATTACGTCCGCCCCAAGATCCGCGCCCTGGTGCAGCGGGACGATGTGCCCGACAATCTCTGGCACCAGTGCCCGTCCTGCGAACAGATGATCTTTCATCGCGAACTGGATGCGGCGAACAACGTCTGCACCCACTGCGGTCATCACATGCGGCTTTCCGCCGTCCGGCGGCTGGGGATGCTGTTCGACGAGGGCGAATACCAGCTGATCGAACTCCCCAAGCTGACCGGCGACCCCCTTAAATTCAGGGATAGGCGTCGCTACACAGACCGGCTCAAGGATTCCCGCGCGGCGACCGATCGCGACGACGCGCTGATGGTGGCGCATGGAACGTTGGGCGGCCGCAAGATCGTCGTCGCCTTGCTTGATTTCGCGTTTATGGGCGGTTCGATGGGGCTCGCCGTCGGCAAGGGTCTTCTGACCGCCGCGCGGCTGGCCGTCCTGCAGGAGGCGCCGCTGATCGTTTTCACCTCTTCGGGCGGCGCCCGGATGCAGGAAGGCATCCTGTCCCTGATGCAGATGCCGCGTTCCGTCATCGCCGTTTCCGAGGTGAAGGAGGCGGGGCTCCCCTACATTGCCGTGCTGACGGACCCGACCACCGGCGGCGTGTCGGCGTCGTTCGCCATGCTGGGCGATATCGCCATCGCCGAACCGGGCACGGTCATCGGCTTTGCGGGCGCACGCGTAATCGAAGAGACCATCCGCGAAAAACTGCCGGAAGGATTCCAGCGCGCCGAATATCTGCTCGACCATGGCATGATCGACCGGGTTGTCCACAGGCGCGATATGCGGGACGAGCTGATCCGCATTACCGGTCTGCTCATGGACCGATATCCGTCTGCCGATATCGTCCCCCTCCAGGATGCGCGGACCGAGGCCGGGGCGAAAGACGCCGCCCGGGACAAAGCCGCTTCCCCGGATATGGAAGAGCGCCCCGCTGCGGAGTGACCATCTCGTCGAAAGGCTGAGGGCGTATCACCCGAGGGTTATCGACCTCTCCCTCGGTCGGATGGAGCGCCTGCTCGCGGTTCTCGGGAATCCTCAGGATTCGCTGACAAATGTCGTCCATGTCGCCGGAACCAACGGCAAGGGCTCAACCGTTGCGTTTCTGAAAGCGATCTGCGAAGCCGCGGGCCTGTCCGTTCACGCCTACACCTCGCCCCATCTGGTCCATTTCAACGAGCGCGTCTCGGTCGCCGGCAAGATACTCGACGATGATGGTCTGACGGCGATGCTGGACGAATGCGAGGCCGCCAATGCCGGAGGCGAGATCACTTTCTTCGAAATGACCACGGCGGCGGCTTTTCTCGCGTTTTCCCGCACGCCGGCGGATGTGACGTTGCTGGAGACAGGACTCGGCGGGCGTCTCGATGCAACCAATGTCGTCGATGCGCCCGCGGTTGCGGTCATCACGCCGGTTTCGATGGATCACATGAGCTGGCTCGGCGACACCATTGAAAAGATCGCTTTCGAGAAGGCCGGCATCCTCAAGCCCGGCGTCACGGCTGTGGTCGGCCCCCAGATGCCGGCGGCGCTTGACGTCATCGAGCGTCGCGCGGACGAGGTTGGCGCTCCGCTTCTGGTTCACGGACGCGACTGGCGGGTCCGCGCGGCGTCCGACGGGTTGATGGTCGAAGTCGACGATGAAGAGGATTTTTATCCACAGCCTGTTCTCAAGGGTGTCCACCAGTCGGTCAATGCGGGTACAGCCATCGTCGCCGCCCGGACGATTGCGGGCCTGTCGCTGCCGCATTCGGCCCTGGCCAGCGGGATCGCCACGGCGGTGTGGCCCGGTCGCATGCAGGACCTGTCGGGAACGACTCTTGGCGCGCGCCTTCCCGCCGGCTGGTCGCTTCATCTCGATGGCGGCCATAACGTCGCGGCTGCCGAGTCGCTGGTGCAGACGGTCGGGCCCCGGCCGGAACGTCCGCTTCATCTGGTGTTCGGCGCCCTTTCGAGCCGTGACCCTTCGGAATTCCTGAGGCCTTTTGCCAGGGTGGCGGCCAGCCTTCAGGCCGTCGCGATACCGGGAGAGGAGACCTCGCTTCCGGCGCAGGCCTGCTGCGACGCCGCGCGGTCGGTCGGCATACCGTCGGATACGGCGATCTCCGTCGCGGCGGCGCTTGATGCCATTGCGTCCGCGTCCGACGGGCAGCCGGCGCAGGTCCTGATCTGCGGTTCGCTCTATCTGGCGGGGGCGGTGCTGGCCGACCTCGAAAAAAAGCCCCGCTGAAAAGCGGGGCTCTTGATCCCGATCTTTCGGATGGTCAGATCGATTCGTTGATCCATTCCACCAGCTTGCTCTTCGGCAGCGCGCCAACCTTGGTAGCGGCGACCTCGCCGTCCTTGAAAAGCATCATCGTCGGGATACCGCGCACGCCATACTTGGTCGGCGTTTCGGGATTGTCGTCGATGTTGATCTTGGCGACCGTCAGCTGGCTGCTCATCTCATCCGAAATCTCTTCGAGAGACGGGCCGATCTGTTTGCAGGGGCCGCACCATTCAGCCCAGAAATCCACCAGAACCACGCCGTCCGCCTTGAGGACGTCGGATTCGAACGAGTCGTCGGAAATTGCCTTGCTAGCCATCTTGTCTACATCCTTCCGCGCTGGCGCCGGTTGATCGACGCGTTTCCATGATCGAAAACTATGTACAGGATACCGGTCCGTCAAGCCGTCGGCTGACGCGCGCGGATCGCCCGGATGGCGTCGTCCAGGATGGCATCGGACAGGGCCATGAGGCTCGGTCCGTCTGTCCAGAGCAGCGCGCAGCGGATGGCGCGGCCGGGATATACCTGTTCCAGAATCGCCCGATAAACGGCCATTTGCCGTCGATATATCCATGGCACCTGTTCGGGCAGGGCAGGAGGCGGGCGGTTGGTCTTGAAATCGACGATCTGGACCTCGTTTTCGGTCACGACAAGACGGTCCACCTGACCGGATACGGCCTGCCCGCCGATGAGACCGGCGATGGGCGCTTCGCCTTGCGACTGCGGGCCGAACAGCCCGGAAAATGCCGGATCAGAAACGACTGAAAGGACCTCATTGGCGAGCGACTCCTGAATTGCGGCGGAAAAACCGTGAACCGGACGGGCGAGATATCGCCGCACCGCCTCGGGACGCCGGTCAGGCGCGATCTCGGGTAAAAACTGCAGGATCCTGTGCACCACGATTCCACGGCGAAATCCGGCCTGGCCGTCGGCCCCGGCGGGCGAGCGCACCGGCGGGTCCTCGTCGTCCGGGCGAGACGGCACCAGCGGTCGCGGCGGCCGGCCTTCGGGCGGCGGCGGTCGCTCCGCCCATCCGGGCAGCGCGCTGTCTGGCGGCCCGGGCGCGTCCATGGTTCTTTCCGGCGACGGTTCCGTTTCCTGCCCGTTTTCCAGCCGCCATCCCCCGCCGGCCCATCCGTCGGTTCCCGAATCGGCGGTAAAATCGAATTCCGTCCGTTCCGCGTTGGCCGCCATCGCCCGGGAAACCAGGTCGTACCAGCTTCCCGCCGGCGGCCGCTGCCGCGTTTCCCAGCCGCAAACGTAAAGCCTGTCCTCTGCCCGGGTCATCGCCACGTAGAGAAGGCGGCGGTATTCGTCGTCCCGCCGGCGGCGCGATTCGGCCATCGCCGCATCGCAGACCGATCTTCCGAGTCCCGTTTTCGGCAGCCAGACCATCATGCCGTCTTCCATCCACAGAAGTCTTTCCGGCTGGGCGGGTTTCTGGACGGTGTCGGGCAGGAAGACGATCGGCGCCTGCAGGCCCTTCGCGCCGTGCACCGTCATGACCCGGACCTCGTCGTGGACCGATTGCTCCAGGTCGCGCTTGATTTCGATGTCGCCCGCGACCAGCCAGTGCAGAAAGGCCTGCAGGGACGGCGCGTTGGTTCGCTCGAACTCGAAACAGGCCGACAGAAACTCGTCGATCGGGTCGTTGGCGTCGCGACCCAGCCGGGCAACGGTCTTGAATCGTCCCTTCCGGCGCGCCAGCACATCCGCAAACAGCTCGAACGGCGGTGCGTAATCCGCGCGTGTCAGGAGGTCCGACAGCTCGTCCGCGGCGGCGGCGAATTCGGCCCGGTCGGACGAGCGATTCCGGAGCGACTGCCAGAGCGTCCTGCCGCCCCGGTCGTGCGCGATATCGAACAGCGCGTCGTCATCCAGTCCGAACAGGGGGCCCTTCAGAACCACCGCCAGTGTCAGGTCGTCTTCCGGCAGAAGCAGAAAATCTCCCAGCGCGATCAGGTCGCGAATTGCAAGCTGGTCGTTGAGGCGCATCCGGTCGACCCCAGCGACCGGAACGCCGAGCGATTTCAGGGCACGCACCAGCGCTTCGACGAACGCGCCGCGGCGACGCACCAGGACCATGATGTCGCCGGGACGGATCGGTCGGCCCCGGCTTTCGAGCAGCTCTCCCTCGTCGATCCAGCGTTTGATCCGGCCGGCGATGACGTTGGCGAGCCGGGTCGCGGGCGCCCGCCCGCCGCGCTGCTCGACAGGCGGCATCCAGGGAACAAGCGCGTCGTCGTCCTCCGGGGCCACGGCAGGCCACAGCTCTACCAGCCCTGCCTCCTGCTGGCGCCAGATTTCGTGTCTCAGGGGCTGGTCCGCCTCCACCACTCCCGGCATCGCGTCCGTCATCGAAAAGACGCCGTCCACCGCGCGCAGGACCGATGCGGTGGATCGAAAGGAAATGTCGAGATCGACATCGTCCCACGGCAGGGACGCGATGGCGGCATCGCGACGGAACAGATCGCGCATGTTGCCGAATGCCATCGGTTCCGCGCCCTGGAAACTGTAGATCGACTGCTTCGGATCGCCCACCGCGAACACGGTCCGCGGGATATCCCGCGCGCCGGCGCCGGAAAAGAATTCGTGCGTGAGGAAGCGGACGATGTCCCACTGGTCCGGGTTGGTATCCTGGCTCTCGTCGATCAGGACGTGGTCGATGCCCTCGTCGAGCTTGTACATCACCCAGGGCGCGCCGCGTCCCTCGTCGAGCAGCGCCCGCGCGCCGAGGATCAGGTCGTCGTAATCGAGGGCGGCGTGTTCGCTCTTGATCCTGCCGTACTCCGCCAGCAGCGCGTCTCCCAGCGTCAGCAGGGCGGCGGTCGCGCGTACGACGGTTACGGCGCGGATGCGCGCCTGCAGGCCCTCGAGACGAATGGCCTCGGCCGCCAGAACATCTTCCGCGCCCGGATCGATCGCGGCCGCGTCCTTGTGGATGAGGGTTTTTCGCTGTTCGCCCGCCTGCGTAAAATAGGCCTGCAGATAGCTTCCCAGGTTTTTCGCCCGATCCTCGGCGGCGGCCTCCAGCCAGGCGGCGATGAGCGCCCCGTGCGCCCGGTCGGTTTTCGTTCCCTGCAGCATCGCGCTTGCCGCGCTTCTGAGGCCGTTTTCGTCGAAAGCGGCGTTGTGCGAGGCGTCGAGCGTCAGACCCATCGCGGTCGCCTCGGGTGCGACGCCCAGCTTTTCATGAAGCGCGGCCACCAGCCCGTCGATCCCGCCATGCCTGACGAGAAGGTCGCCTATCTTGCGCCGCGCCGACGACAGACCGCTCATGAGGCTGAAGAAATCCTGTTCGTGAACATGGGCCGTGACGTCCGCCAGGGCGCGGGCGAGCCGCGAGTCCTCGTCGAGGCGCGCCCGGTTCAAAACAAGGTCCCGCGCTTCGGCCTGGGCCTCCGCCGCCGAGCGTTCGTCCATGAGTTCGAAATGCGGATCGATTCCCGCTTCGAGGGGGAACCGCCCGAGCAGGGATTCGCAAAAGGAATGAATCGTCTGAATCTTGAGACCGCCCGGCGTTTCCAGGACTTCGGCGAACAGCGTGCGCGCGCGCCCCAGAACGGTTTCATCGGGTGCGGCGCCGGTCAGCTCCGTGACGGCTTCCCGCAGGGTTTCTTCATCCGAAATCGACCATCTGGCGAGCAGCGCATGGACGCGGTTCGCCATTTCCGCCGCTGCCGCCCGCGTAAAGGTCAGGCACAGAACCCTGTGCGGAGGGGTTCCGGCCAGCAGCAGGGCGAGAACCCTGTCGGTCAGAACCTTGGTCTTGCCGGTGCCGGCCGAGGCCGACACCCAGACGGAATTTGCGGGATCGGCGGCGCGTCGCTGGGCCGTGCCGGGATCCGGGCGGTTTACGGTCGCGCTCACTCGTCGCCTCCGCTATCGACGACCGACCATTCCTGGACCCGGGCGAGATGCTCGTAATCCGAAAAGCGCGGGGCCTTGCCGGCATTGGGCCGGGACAGGTACGGCGTTTGCGGATCGTCGAACCGGGCGACGAGCTGCTCCAGCCCTTCGAGAGCCTCTCGCGCCAGCGACTCCAGGTCGTCGCCGGCGGCGATTCTTTCCCCCGCGGGATCGCCGCCGGTCAGACGCCAGAATTCGAGACAGGAAACCGGGGCGGCGGCGACGTTTTCGAAACCTCCCTGACGCGCTATGGCTGCCTCAAGCGGCAATTGCGGCGCGAATCCCAGCGTCACATCGTTCTTCCCCGGTGCGGCGCCGGTCTTGTAGTCGACGATCGCCAGGGTTCCGTCTCGAAGCCGGTCGACGCGGTCCGCCTTCGCAATGAGGCGGAACGGGCCGCCGGGGCCGTCAATTTCGAGACTGCCGCGAACCTCGGTGCTGGTTGCGGAGACCGACTGGCGATACAGCGCTTCCTGTCCGGCGAACCAGTCGACGATCGTCAGGTAGCGCGGCCACCAGAACGCCCAGACACCCGGCTGGGCCAGCGCCCGGCCAAACGCCCGTTCGCCGAACCCGATCAGCGCGCTACGCATGTCGTCGGGCAGTTGCCCTGGAAATTCGCGGACGAACCCGTCGAGCGCCTCATGGATCATGGTTCCCCGGTCCGCCGCGCCCGGATCCGCGTCAAGCGATTCCAGCGGTTCCAGCTTCAGAATATGGCGGGCAAAGATTGCGTAGGGGTCGCGCATCCAGGTCTCGATCTGCGTGACCGACAGCCGCCGGGGTCGCGCCCGAAGCGGCGGCGTCGGCGCCGGTCTGTTCACCGGTGCGGTGATTCCGGGGTCGTTGATCTTTTCCTGCCAGGCCAGCAGGTTGCCCGCCTTGCCGCCGTGAAGGCGTCGAACGGCACCGTCGCCTCCTGTCGCCTGCAGCGTGTTTTCAAGCCGCAGCAGCCACCTCGCGGGAACCGTCGGCGTACCGCCGATCCTCGCCGCGCGCGTGATCAGGACCTGTTCGGCGCAGAAATGCTGCGTGAAGTCGTGGGCGCTCAGCCCGATGCGCCGTTCGGCGGGCGGCAGGCCGAAGCGCAGCCTCATTGGCCGGCTCATCCACGGGTCGGCCGCGGGTTCGACAGGCCAGGTTCCCTCGTTCAGCCCTCCCATTACGACGAGGTCGGCATGCTGAAGCCGCGCCTCCAGAAGGCCCCAGATATGCAGGCGCGGGTGTGCGCCGTATCGGGGCCGGACGACGCGGCCGCGCATCAGCACGTCGAAAAATGCCGGATAGTCGTCGCCGTCGATCTCGCTGAACTGACCGGAGGCGTCGCGCAGTTCGGAAACGAATCCAGCGGCGGCCTCGCCGTCTTCGCCGGTCCAGAGCCTGTGATCGCCCGGTCGCTCGTCCGTTGCGGCAAGGCGTTCGGCGAATGTCAGGTGCGCGTCGAGAAGCGCCGCGACCGGCGCCTTCGTCGCCCCGTCCGCCAATGTTGCAAACGGCTTCGCCATCGACGCGATTCTTGTCAGCCATCGAAGCAGGGCCTCGTCGGGGTTCTCCTGGCCGTTCAGGTTTTCGATGATGGCGTCGAGCCCGGCGTCGGGACGCGGCCCGCGCAGGACCGCCATTTCCAGAGACCGGACATTCGCGCGGAACTCGGCGGCCGCCATGCCGCCGCTCGCAAGAGGGTGCTTGAGCATGGCCAGCAGCGGAACCGGCGCAGCTTTCTGGGCGATGCAATCGGAGGTCAGCCTGAGAAACGCGCCGACGGGCGTTGTCGCAAGAGGCCGGCCAGCGGAATCGTCGATCTCGATGTCCCAGCGCCGAAGCTCCGCCGCGACCCGGCGCGCCAGGGGACGGTCCGGCGTCACAAGGGCTGCCGTGCGACCGGGAGTCTCGAGCGCCTCGCGCAGCGCCAGGGCAATGACGCCGGCTTCTTCCTGCGGTCCGGGGCAGGCGACGACGGAGACACCGGCGAGCGCCGGTTCCAGATCGAGTTTTTCGGGCCTCTGGCCGTCGCCGCGAGGAGGCCTCAGCGCTGCGCGGATGAGAGCGATGCGCTCCGCCGGGCAGGCGCTTTCAAGCCCCGCCGACCAGGTGCAGACGTCTTTCGGCTCCATGCCCAGCCGGTCGAGCAGGCGAAGCATGCCGTATTGAGGGTGGGTCGGCCCGATCGCCCTGCGATCGTCTTCCGTCAGTTCGACGTCGAGACCGGGCAGGATTACCGTGCCTTCCGGCAGGCGGGCTATGACATCGAGCAGGGCCGCCGTGGCGGGAATGGACCCTGTCGAACCGGCGGCTATTACCGGCCCTGCGGGCGGATTCCCGGCCCAGCGTCGCGCCAGCGCGTCGAGCAGCGCATTGCGCCGTGCCGAAGGGTCCAGACACCCGAACTCGTCGAGCGCCGCTGGCCAGTGATCGGTCAGAATACGCAGAAATTCGAGAGTAACCTGCCAGTGCGCGGCAAGGTCCGATTCAACCAGGTTTTCCAGGGCCGCGAAGTCCAGCTGCTCGGTCTGGACCTCGTCGAGCAGGTCGCCGAGCGCCCCCGCGAGAAGCGCCGCGCCGGCGGGTTTCCGTTCCCCGTCCCGGCTGCTGGCGAGGATCAGCCGGCAGAGGGCAAGGCGCCGGGCGAGATCGGGAATGGCTGGCGGCAGATCGGCGATCCCGCCTGCCGGCTCTTCGTCCAGGGAGAATGCGGATTCCGTTTCGTCGGTTTCGCCCAGCGGCTGAATGCGGGGCAGCAGAAGAGCCCGGCCCTCCGACCGGCGAAGAAAGGCGTCCGTCAGTGACCGGCAGGCGCGCCTGGTGGGCAGCAGCACCGTGACGTCGCCGAGATCGCGCTCGCCTTCGCCGTATCGCTGCAGGAGGCCTTCCGCCAGCGCATCGACCATCGCAATCCCGGGCGGTACCGTGCAGACCGATGGCGACGCGCTTCGGCTCATCCGGAGGTCCCGTGCGGGGGCCCGAGACGCGCTTCGGCTTCCGCCAGCCCGGCGGGCGTTCCGATGTGATGCCAGTCGCCGTCATGCACAAGACCGAAAAGGCGGTTTTCGGTCTCCGCCCGGTCGTAGAGAAGAGTCAGGGGAAACGGTCCGTCGAGCGCGTTCTCAAACAGGCGAGGGTGGAGGATCTGAACGCCGGTAAACACCAGAGGCGCTTCCGCCTCGTTCCGGCGACGCGTCAGCCCCCCGGTGTCATTCATGAAATAATCGCCATCTCCGTCATAACCGGTGGCTTCCGCAACGGGGTGCAGGAGAAGCAGCGCGTCCATTGCCGTATCGTTCCATGCTTCGGCGAGCCGCCCAAGGGCGGGGAAATCGCCGTCTTTCCAGGCGATGTCGGCATTGACGACATAGAATGCGTCGGGACCGAGGCGCGGCAGGGCCCGGGTCACGCCGCCGCCGGTCTCCAGCAGGATATCGCGCTCGTCCGACAGGACGATTCTGGGAGCCTCGCGTCCGGACAGATGGTCTTCAATCATGGGTGCGAGATAATGAATGTTGACCACCGCGTCGGCGACGCCCGCATCCGCCAGCGAATCCAGCGCCCGGTCGAGCAGGGTTCGCCCGGCAACGCTGATCAGCGGCTTGGGGCAGGTTTCCGTGATCGGGCGCATCCTGAGCCCCAGTCCGGCGGCCAGAACCATCGCTCTTCTCGGGCCCTCGCCCGTCATCTCCCGGACTCCTGAGGAACGACGCGCTGCGCGGCCGGAATATGGGCGTCGAGCCAGTGTCGAATCGCCGCCAGGGCGGGGTGTTCGCAGGAGCGTTCAAGCAGCCTCCAGACCCGCGGTATGTGCGCCAGATAGCCGGGTTTGCCGTCGCGATGACAGAGTCGGGTAAAGATGCCGATGACTTTCGCATGCCGCTGCGCGCCCAGCACGGCCATCGATGCCTCGAATGCGTGTCGATCGAGTCCGGGAAAGGCGTCGAGATACCTGTTTTTCATTTCCGCGGCGAGACCGTCTTCAATGTCGCGGCGCGCATCCTCGACCAGGGAAACCAGGTCATAGGTAACCGGGCCACGGACGGCGTCCTGAAAATCGAGCAGGCCGCAGGCAGCGACGCCACTGCGGTCAGGCAGCCTCATCAGGTTGTCGACGTGGTAATCCCGGAGGACCAGCGACTCGGGAACGTTTCTCGCGTGTCGCAACGCCATCCGCCAGATGTCCCGAAATTCCCGCGCGGTCGCCTCCGGAACGGCGTGACCGCAGGCAGCCGGGAAATACCACTCCGTCAGTAGCGAGGCTTCCTCGACCAGTCGGCCATCGTCATAGGGAGAGAGTCCCTCGGGCACCGCCTCGTCGGGCGGGCGTCGATGAAGGTCGATCAGGAGATCGGTCGCCAGACGATAGAGCGTCGCTTCGTCGGCGCCATCGGACAGCAGGCGCGTAAACGTATCGTCGCCGAGATCTTCAAGCAGAAGCAGCCCGTTTTCCGCGTCGGCAGCGAGCAGTTTCGGCGCGCTGTACTCGAGGGCCGACAAATGTTCCGCCAGCCGGATAAAGGGTCTCACGTCCTCACGCGGCGGCGGCGCATCCATCAGGACCGCGCGGGTTTCTCCCATCGCGAGTCGGTCGTAACGGCGGAACGACGCATCGGCCGCCAGCGGGATGCGCTTGCAACCGGCCCAGCCGGCTTGCTGCAGAAATTCCTCGATCCGTAGCGCCCTGTCCGTCATTCCTGCCCCGCGTTCGACAATCGGCGGACCCATTCGGTGCGGCCCGCAAGCTCCGCTACCCGGGCGTTTTCCTCGCGACCCTGCCGCAGGAGGACGTCAAGCCTGTCGGACGGCAGCAGGGCGGCGATCTTTTCCGGCCATTCGATCAGGGAAACGCCATCCGTGAACGCCTCCTCGATCGCCAGCTCGTAGACGTCTTCCGGTCGTTCGAGGCGGTACAGGTCGAAATGGTAAACCGTGAACGACGGAAACTCGTATAGCTGTACGAGCGTGAATGTAGGGCTTGGAATTTCTTCCGGTTCCAATTCGAACCGTTCGAAGAGAGCCGTCACGAACGCGCGCGCCAGCGCCGTCTTGCCCATGCCGAGGGTTCCCGAGAGGCCGATGACGTCGCCCGGACCGGCCAGCGCGGCGAGGCGCGCACCGAGTCGCTCCGTCGCGCCCGGATCTGGAAGCGATAAGGTCACTGTCTCGGAAAGGCGGGCGTCCGGCACCATCTGCCGCTTGTAACCAGCGTTCCCGATTCCCGCAACAGCCGGAATGGTGGTCAGCCGGCGGCCGGCGCTCTTGCCGGCAGGGTGCAGATCACGCTGGTTCCCTGTCCGAGCTCCGAATCGATGGCGACCGTTCCGCCATGCAGTTCGATGAAGCTTTTCACCAGAGACAGGCCGAGCCCCGCGCCGGACCGGCGCGCTTCCGGGTGACTGCCCCGTTCGAACCGGTCGAACACGCGCTCCTGGTCCTCGGCGCTGATTCCGATGCCGTCATCCGTCGTCGAGAAAACGATCTCGTCGCCGCGCCGTCGTGCGGAGACGAGAATGTTTCCGCCATCAGGCGTGAATTTGACGGCGTTCGACAGGATATTGAACAGGGCCTGCTTGAGACGCCGGTCGTCCGCAACGATCATGCCGATATCGGGCGAACAATCGAATTCCATATGAAGTTTCTTCTGGCGCGCCCTTTCATGGACCAGGCTCAGGACGCTCCTCAGCATGGCCGATACCTCGATCGAGTCGAGTTCCAGCGTCATGTGACCCGCTTCGATGGTCGCAAGGTCCAGAATGTCGTTGATAAGCATCAGCAGACGGTTGGAGGATTCCAGGATGCCTGTCGCGTACTCCGACTGGCGTTCATTGAGGTCGCCAAAATATTCGCCGCCGAGAATTTCGGTAAACCCGATAATCGTGTTGAGCGGAGTCCGCAGTTCGTAGGAAACGTTCGCTATGAATTCGGACTTGAGGATATCGGCTGTTTCCAGCGCCTCGTTCCGTTCGCGCAGCGCGCGCTCCATGTTGATCGACGCGGTAACGTCGACATAGCTCAGAAGGACGGCGCCGTCGGGCAGGGGCACGGTCGCAAAGTCGACGACCGAGCCGTCCGTCCGTTCGATCCGTCCGTGATGCGGTTCCCGGTCGGTGAGCTCGGCGATGATGCGCTCTTTTTCCTCTCGCCAGTCCTGGGCCGGGGCGAGCAAGTCCGCCATACGGTCGACGATCTCGGAAATATGGGGCTCGTTTTCGAGTTGGGACGTCGGGATCCGCCACAGGTTTCCGAATACGGGGTTGGTCAGCCTCAGCCGGCCGTTTGCGCCTACCACCGCGACGCCTTCGTACAGATTGTCGAGCGTCTCGCGCTGCACGGCGATGAGCGTGTTGTAGTTGCGTTCCTGGGCCAGCGTGTCCGTCACGTCTTCCCACACCATCAGAAGGCCGCCGAACGGGTGCGGGATCGTCACGGACCGCAACGTCGTTCCATCGGGCAGGTGACTCATTTCCTCCACCGGGTCGATGAGCGACGTAAACAGGCGAAGCTGTTCGTTCTTGAAGGCAGGGAAATCCGAGAATTCCGGCAAACGCCGCTTGTCGCGCAGGGCTTCCAGAATTTCGCCGCGCAACGGGCTGGTTCTCAGCCAGGCTTCGTCGAGCTCCCACAGGCGCATATAGGCGTTGTTGAAAAACTGGAGCGACTGGTCGGGCCCGAAAATTGCGATCGCCGTCCCCAGATTCTGAAGGATTTCCTCGTGGCCCGCGATATGGCGAGAGAGTTCCGCCTGCACCGTTTCCACCTGGGTCAGGTCGATCGCGAAGCCCGCCAGGTTATCGGTTTCGGCAAGCGGCGCCTCGATAAGGTCGAACAGCCGCCGCGAGCCCTCGACGACGATATGTCGACGATCGCTCGCCGGCTTCTGCGTCGTCACGGCGCGCTGCGCGATGGCGCGACTTCCCTGCGAACCCGGCCGGTCGTCGATTTCGGGCAACTGGCCGACCGGGACCGATTCCCCCGCTTCAACGGCCTGCCTGTACGCCCGGTTCGCGAATTTCAGTCCCAGGTCAGCCCCCCTGATCCAGACCGGGACCGGAAGCGAGTCGAACAGCTGGTGCATTAACCGGGCTTCTTTCGACAGCCTGTCGATGCGCCCCGCATCCACCGTGCGTTCGCTTATCAGAAGCGCCGCAGCAGCGCCCTGGGAGAACACGACGCAATCGCCCCGTATAAGGAAATTCCGGGACCGGTCGGCCGTGAATACCTGCATCGAAAACGGCGTTCTTTCCGTCCGCAGGGCTTCGGCGGCGGTATCGAGATTCTCCGCCTCGTCCGCGCTCAGCAGTTCCCGCAATGCAGCGAACCATCCGTCCGGCGCGTCGTCGATACCGAGCAGTTCGCCCAAACCGGTGCCCGCGATTTCTTCTTCCGAACCGAAGGGCCAGAGAATGACGTGCTCGGAACGAAGCGACGACACCGCCTGCATCATTGCGAGCCGGGAAGAAATCCTCTCGTTCCGTTCTTTCTCCGCCTGAACCGCCCGCCTCGAGATAACGACCGCCAGAACCACGCCAGCCAGCGTCACGGCAAGACAGGCCGACAAGATCAAGGCGAAAGAGCCTGATCCATCATTCGATCCCGCGACGGGCCCCGCAGCCGCAACGCCGGGCGCGCAGACTGCAGCCAGACCCGCGATCAATCGCGGGAACGAACATAGAAGCCGGACCATTCCCCCCTGGCCTCCGTCAGAAGACCGTCTGTCCCGATCCGGAGGCCTCTGCCGGGGACAGCATCAGTACCGGTAATGAGAGGGCTTGAACGGGCCCTCGACCGCAAGACCGAGATAGTCCGCCTGCGCCTTGCTCAGGGTCGTGAGCTTGACGCCGAGCTTCTCCAGATGAAGGGCCGCGACCTTCTCGTCGAGATGTTTCGGCAAAACGTAGACGCTGTTCTCGTAGGCGCCGTTGTTGTGCCAGAGTTCGAGCTGCGCCATGACCTGGTTCGTAAAGGATGCGCTCATGACGAAGCTCGGATGGCCCGTCGCACAGCCGAGATTGACCAGACGGCCCTCGGCCAGAACGATCAGTTTCTTTCCATCCGGGAACTCGACCTCGTCGACCTGCTCCTTGATGTTGACCCACTTGTAGTTTCTGAGCGCCTCGATCTGAATTTCGCTGTCGAAGTGGCCGATATTGCAGACGATCGCCCGGTCCTTCATCTCGCGCATATGATCGAGCGTGATGATGTCGATGTTGCCCGTGGTGGTGACGAAGATGTCGCCGACCGGCGCGGCGTCTTCCATGGTCACGACCTCGTAACCTTCCATGGCTGCCTGGAGGGCGCAGATCGGGTCGATTTCCGTCACCAGAACGCGGGCGCCCTGGCTGCGAAGGCTCGCCGCCGATCCCTTGCCGACGTCGCCGTACCCGGCGACGACGCCTACCTTGCCGGCCAGCATGACGTCGGTTGCCCGTTTGATGCCGTCGACCAGGCTTTCCCGGCAGCCGTACAGATTGTCGAACTTGGACTTTGTAACCGAGTCATTGACGTTGATGGCGGGAACCAGAAGCTCGCCTTTCTTTTCCATCTCGTAAAGGCGGTGCACGCCGGTCGTCGTTTCCTCGGACAGGCCTTTCACATCCTTCAGCATGTCCGGATATTTTTCGTGCATGATCTTGGTCAGGTCGCCCCCGTCGTCGAGGATCATGTTCGGCGTCCAGCCGTCGGGGCCGGTGATGGTCTGCTCGATGCACCACCAGAATTCCTCTTCGGTTTCTCCTTTCCAGGCGAAAACCGGAATGCCGGCAGCGGCGATCGCTGCGGCTGCCTGGTCCTGCGTCGAAAAGATGTTGCAGGAACTCCACCGGACGGTCGCGCCCAGATCGATCAGCGTTTCGATCAGGACCGCCGTCTGGATCGTCATGTGAAGGCAGCCGACGATACGGGCGCCGTCCAGCGGTTTCTTGCCGGCATACTCGTCGCGCAGCGCCATCAGACCGGGCATCTCCGTTTCGGCGATTTCGATCTCCTTGCGGCCCCAGTCGGCGAGAGACATGTTGGCGACTTTGTAATCGTTGGCGGTGCTCATTAAACGCTCCTGCATTTTTACGGGTGGTGCGCCAGCGCGTGGTGTCGGCGGCGCGGTCTGTACGGGTTCGAGACGGCCCGTCCTATAGCAGTCCGGCCAGATTAAAAGCAAGGTTTTAGGGGGATTCGCCGGCAGATCGCCCGGCGTAGCGTCAGTCTTCGTTGAATCCCGCCGCGACCAGCGCGACAAGGGCGCCTACGGCCGTCTCCGCGGTTTCTCCGGCGCCGGCGATTTCAATCGTCGTTCCCGGGCCGGCGGCCAGCAGCATCAGCCCCATGATCGAGAGGCCCGAGACTGTCATGCCGTTTCCCGAAACCATGATATCCACATCGAATTCCTCGGCGAGCTTGGCGAAACGCGCGGCCGCCCGGGCATGGAGCCCGCGCCGATTGACGATTTCGACGTCGCGGCGGACGACCGTCGCGCCTACGGATGCGGGCTTCGCCTCCTGCGGTTTCTTCGGGTCAGCCGACATCAATTCCTGTCGGCAAGCAGCTGCGACGCCACGTTGATGTATTTTCTGCCGGCCTCCTGGGCGTCGGTAACCGCTTCCGACAGGGTCCGTGTGCGGCGGACCCGGGCCAGCTGGACAAGCATCGGCAGATTGACGCCGGCAATGACTTCGGTCCTGGTTTCATTCATGACCGAGATGGCGAGATTCGACGGCGTGCCGCCGAACAGATCGGTCAGCACGACGGCGCCGTCGCCCTGGTCGACCTCCTTTATCGCCGCCAGTATGTCGAGACGCCGTTGTTCCATGTCGTCTTCCGGCTGGATGCAGACCGTCGTGACGAACTCCTGAGCGCCGACGACATGTTCGAGCGCGCCGCGCAGTTCGTCTGCGAGACGGCCATGCGTAACGAGAACGATCCCAATCATCGCGTTTCCATTCGTCATCCCGTGCCGGAACCGGCGTTGTCCTGCAGTTCGCGGTGAGCGACGCTCGCCTGTTCTCCGCGCTCCGTCAACCACGACGTGAGCCGGTCCGCAACATAAACCGACCGGTGCTGTCCGCCGGTGCAGCCTATTGCGATCGTGAGGTAGGTTTTCCCTTCCTCGCGAAAACGGCCGAGAAGCGGCGCCACAAGACCTGTCAACGACCTGAAAAAATCCTCGAACCCCGCATCGGCCGCAATGAACGACGCTACCTCCGGGTCGAGCCCCGTCCGGGGGCGCAATGCCGGCTCGTAATGCGGGTTCTTCAGGAACCGGACGTCGAAGACAAGGTCGGCTTCGCGCGGAAGTCCACGCCGGTATGAAAACGACACCACGGAAATCGAAAAACTGGATTCGATCTCGAGCGAGAACTGTCCGCGCAGAAACTGTCTGAGATCGTTGAGCGCGAAATCCGTCGTGTCGATGACCAGATCGGATCTGTCGCGCAGGGAATGCAGCAGACGGCGTTCGTGACGGATGCCGTCCAGAACGGGTCGGTCGGAGGCCAGCGGATGGCGCCGTCTCGTTTCGGTATAGCGTCGGCGCAGAACCTCGTCTTCGCAATCGAGGAAAATCAACCGGATCTCGACGCCGGGGTTGTCCGTCATCGCCTCAATGAGGGCCAGAAGCTCGTCTACGCCGAAATCCCGGGTCCGGATGTCGACGCCGATGGCGACCGGTGCGCGCGCGATGTCCGAATGAGCGTCCCGGGGGCCCATGAGGGACGGCAGGAGCGACAGCGGCAGGTTGTCGACCGCTTCGTATCCCATGTCTTCAAGGGCCTTGAGAGCGGTGCTCTTGCCGGCCCCGGACATGCCGGTAACGAGCAGAAAGCGGGACGGCGGCATCGCGGCCGGCGACGGCGATTGCGGATCCTGAACAGACATCGCGGCTGGCTCCGTCGTCATTGGGCCGCACTATCGCGCGTCAATCTGGTTTCTTCAAGAGATGCCAGAAACCGGCGCAGTTTGGCTGTGGCCGAGGCCTCGAACGGCGCGAGTTCGATCCGGGGCATCCGGATTCCCGAAATATCGCAGGTCGCAGGCTCCGGGGCGCGCTCGATCGCGGCCGACGGCACGAGATCGACGACCAGAGCCAGCGGCGCGGCCTGCCAGGGCAGGTTTTCGAGAATGCCTATTCCCCGGGCCTCCATCATGCCGGCCAGCCTTTCCGGCGGCGACGCCATGAGCAGGCCGTCCTGAACTTCCAGCACGACCCGGTCATCCGCGACGAGAACCGCCCCGCCGTCGATCAGGCGCAGCGCGAGGTCGGACTTGCCGCTTCCCGAAGGTCCCCGCAGCAGGACCGCCCGCCCTCTGATCGAGACGCAACTCGCATGTATTGTCGGCGCGGGCACCTGACTAGTCCCCCGCGAGCGGCAGGCGAACAGTAAACCGCGCCCCCGCGATTTCGCCCGTGGTTTCGTCGCGACGGTTCTCGGCGACGATCGATCCGTCATGGGCCTCCACGATCTGCCGGGAAATGCTGAGCCCCAGCCCGGAGTGCGTGCCGAACCGTTCGCCTTCGGGGCGCTCGCTGTAGAACCTTTCGAATATCTTCGTGAGGCTGTTTTCCGGAATGCCGGGTCCCTGATCTTCCACGCTTGCCCAGGCCTCCGTTCCGACGGTTCCGATCGTGACCCGCAGCTCCGAATTCGGGGGGCTGAAGGAAAACGCGTTGACCAGCAGATTCTGGAACACCTGCACGAGCCGTCCCTCATTGCCAATCACTGTCACGGGCCCAGAGGCCGTTTCCGAAAAAACGATGGTTTTGTCGTCATGCGCGCCGGAGGTGCGGTAAACCTCGACCAGCGCCGAGAGCAGCCGGGAAAGGTCGAGCGGCGCGGGCTCGTCGCGCGACAGCTCCGCATCCAGCCGCGATGCATCGGAAATATCGCTGATAAGCCGGTCGAGCCGCTGAACGTCGTCGAGAATGATTTCCATGAGGCGCGTCTGCTGCTCCGGATCCTTGATGCGGGCCGCGGTTTCGACGGCGCTTCGGAGCGACGTGAGCGGATTCTTGATTTCATGGGCGACATCGGCGGCGAAGCTCTCGATCGCGTCGAGACGCTGCCAGAGAGCTTCCGTCATCGCGCGCAAATCGCGGGCGAGGTCGCCAATTTCGTCGTCCCGAGATTCGAAGGCCGGGATTGCCGCCGGGTCGCGCCCCGGCATCACGCGTACGCGGTCGGCCGCGTCCGCCAGACGCCGAAGAGGGCGCGCAATGGTCCCCGCGAGGTAGATCGAAAGCAGCACGGTAATGCCGAGCGCCGCCGCGAAGACCTTGAGAATGTCGTAGCGGACCGACTGAACGGCGTCATCGATCTTTTTGCCTTCCCGGGTCAGCAGGACGACGCCGATGACCTGCTTGAAGCGCTGTACCGGCGCTGCAGCGCTCAGGATCAGAGCGCCTGTCTCGCCGACCCGAAGCCGTGTCGCGGGATCGCCGCCCAGAGCGGCGGCGGCCTCCCGATAATCGGAAGCTCTCGATTCCGATGTCTCCGAATAGCGCGGCAGGTGTCGGCGGCCGGGAAGCATGTTGCGGATCCATTCGTAGACGGAATCCACCAGATCGGGAACGATGCCGTCGTCTTCCGGGGGCGGCAGCTCGACAATCTGGACCTCGGCCCCCGACGGGCCGACCAACCGGCGGGTATCGGCGATAAGCAGGCCGTCCCGGTCGTACAGCCGGGCGCGTGTGCGGATCGGTTGGGTCAGGCGCCGCAACATCGGCGCGGCGATCTTCGATCTGATTTCGACTCCGCCAACGGCGCTGGTGGTGTAGGCGCCCTCGCTGAGCGCGCCGGCAAAGACTTCCGCCTCGGCGCGGAGCGCCGCCAGCTCGCCCTCGACAAGATTCGATTCGTACCGGCCGAGAAACAACAGGCCGGCCACCAGAAAAACGAGCGCGGTAATGTTGACGACGAGTATGCGCCGCGTCAGGGGAGAAAATCGTCCCCTGTGGCGCCTGCCCGCTGCCGGCGTTCCCTGCGATGCGCCGTCGCCGGCGACGTTCTTCGGTCGAGGCTCTTCCGCCGTCGTCACCGCCGTCCCCCTTGCCCCCTCTTTTCGGACCGGCGGATTATCCGTCGCGGTACCGGTAACCCACGCCGTACAGGGTTTCGATCTGGTCGAACCCGTCATCGACCACCCGGAACTTCTTGCGCAGCCTCTTGATGTGGCTGTCGATGGTCCGGTCGTCGACGTAGATATGTTCGCCATAGGCCGCATCCATGAGCTGGTCGCGGTTCTTCACATGTCCCGGCCGGGCGGCGAGCGCCTTGACGATCAGGAATTCCGTCACCGTGAGGTTCACCGGTTCTTCCTTCCAGGTGCACAGGTGACGGGAGGAATCGAGAACCAGGTCGCCTCTCTTTATCGGCGGCTCCGCCGCTTCGTCTTCCTCGCCGTCCCCGCGGCCGTCGCGGCGACGCAGCAGCGCCCGGATTCGCTCCAGCAGCAGCCGCTGCGAGAACGGTTTCTTGACATAGTCGTCGGCGCCCATGCGAAGCCCGAGGATTTCGTCGACCTCCTCGTCCTTGGATGTGAGAAATATGACCGGCATGTCGCTGTCCCGTCGCAGGTGCTGAAGCAGCTCCATCCCGTCCATGCGCGGCATCTTGATATCCAGAATCGCGAGATCGACGCCGCGTGCCGTCAGGCCGCGCAGTGCGGTGTCGCCGTCATTGAACGTACGGACGGAAAATCCCTCCGCTTCGAGCGCCATCGAAACCGACGTCAGGATGTTGCGGTCGTCGTCGACCAGGGCGATGGTGTGCGTCACGGTAACCCCCGTATCTGTGGTCCGCTTTGCGGTCACTTGCCACGATAGTACCGGATTTGGGCCGAATTGGCGCGGGAATATGGCGGAACCGGGGCATTCCGTTTTCCGTGCAAGTGCCGCCGCTCCGGATTCGGTTGACCCCGGGATGGAGCCGCACCGACAATGGCGGCGATGACCGACAGGCGCAAATCCACGGAAACACAACGCGGTCTGGCGGCGCGTCGGGTCGTCCGCGCGCTCGACCGGGCGGCTCTGGCAACGATTCATGCGGAGCACCGCGCGCCCTATGCTTCGCTGGTGACGGTGGCGACCGATCATGCCGGTTGTCCGCTGATGCTTCTCTCCGACCTGGCCGAGCACACCCGGAACCTTGCGAAGGCACCGGAAGCGAGCCTGCTGTTCGATGCCACCGGGGGACTGGAAAATCCTTTGACGGGCACGCGGGTTACCGCGATGGGGACAGTGTCGAGGATCGATGGCGAACAGGAGAAGGAGGGTCTCGCGGCCCGGTTTGTGGCGCGTCATCCGGATGCCGCTCTCTATGCCGGTTTCGGCGATTTCAACCTGTACCGTCTGTCCGTGGAACGCGTCCATGTCGTCGCCGGATTCGGCGAGATTTACTGGCTGCCGTCCGAGGCGTTTCTTGCCGGGGCGGACCGCACAGCCGGGATCTCGGCCGCTGAGCCCGGGATCATCGCCCATATGAACGAAGATCACGCGGACGCCGTCCATCTTTTTGCGGATGTTTTTGCAGGCGGCGCCGATGATGGCTCCTGGAAACTGACCGCCGCCGACTGCGACGGCATCGATATCGGACTCGATGACGTTCGTAAAAGAATCCCGTTCTGCGATCCGGTCTTTACCGTTGCCGATATCCGCGCCGCGCTGGTCTCCCTTGTGGAAAAGGCCCGGAGAACGGCGGAAAACCGGTAAAAAACTGCGAATCGTCTTTGGTTGCAGTCAGCCGGGCGAGCGGTTATGTTGGCGCCGGATTTTGAGGCCCGCCGGCTCGTCCGGTACGGGACGATGTCCGCGGAGACATGACTTTTCCCGCCGCCGCGGGACCGCACCAATTTCAGGAGACGACAGTGGACCAGACCGGAACGTACAAAAGCAGCTTCGGCGTCGAAAACCATGGGCTTTCGGGGATCAGCACCCTGCACTGGAACCAGGCCGCGCCCCAGCTTTACGAAGCCGGACTGCGACGCGGCGAGGGCGAGCTGTCGATCGACGGTGCGTTCGTCACCAAGACCGGCGAGTACACCGGGCGGTCTCCCAAGGACAAGTTCATGATCGAGGACGACTCGATCAAGAACGATATCTGGTGGGGTCCGGTGAACCAGCCGCTCGGCGCCGACAGATTCGATATCGTTCACGCCCGCATGATGGATTATTTCAAGGGCAAGGAAGCGTTCGTCCAGGACTGCTATTGCGGCGCCGATCCCGCCTACCGCCTGCCGGTGCGGATCATCACCGAGAACGCCTGGCACAGCCTGTTCGCGCGCAACATGTTCATCAAGCCCGCGAACGAGGACTATGCCGGATTTACGCCGGAATGGACCGTCATTCAGGCGCCCGATTTCCACTCGATCCCGGAGACCGACGGCACCAACAGCGAAGTCTGTATCATGGTGAACATCCCGCGTAAGACGGTTCTGGTCGCCGGCAGCCACTACACCGGCGAAATCAAGAAGAGCATCTTCGGCGTGATGAACTGGATCCTGCCGGCGCTGGGCGTGATGACCATGCACTGCTCGGCCAATCAGGGCCCCAGGGGCGACACCGCGATCTTCTTCGGGCTGTCGGGCACCGGCAAGACGACCCTGTCGTCGGATTCGACCCGGACGCTGATCGGCGACGACGAGACCGGCTGGTCGGATAACGGCGTCTTCAATTTCGAGGGCGGCTGCTACGCCAAGACGATCAACCTGTCGGCCGAGGCGGAACCCGAAATCTACGCCGCCTCGCGCCGTTTCGGCACGATCCTCGAGAACGTGGTGCTCGATCCCGTGACGCGGATGCCCGATTTCGACGACGGGTCGCTGGCCGAGAACGCGCGCTCGTCCTATCCGCTGAGCTATCTCGACAATATCAGCGACACGGGCATGGGCGGCCATCCGGAAAACATCATCATGCTGACCGCCGATGCGTTCGGCGTTCTGCCGCCGATCAGCAAGCTGTCGGCCGAGCAGGCGATGTATCACTTCCTGTCGGGCTACACGGCGAAGGTCGCCGGCACCGAACGAGGCATGTCGTCGGGCGCGGAAGCGACTTTCTCGACCTGCTTCGGCGCGCCGTTCCTGCCGCGTCATCCGACGGTCTATGCCAAGCTGCTGGGCGAGCGCATCGCCAAGCACAAGGCCAATTGCTGGCTGGTCAACACCGGCTGGAGCGGCGGCGGCTACGGCGTCGGCGAACGGTTCAAGATCGCCCATACCCGCGCCATGGTTCGTGCCGCTATGGACGGCAAGCTCGCCACCGTCGGCACGGTGCAGGATCCGAATTTCGGCCTGCTGGTGCCCGAGGGCTGCCCCGACGTACCGAAGGAGGTTCTTTCGCCGCGCGACACCTGGGCGGACAAGAATTCCTACGATTCCACGGCGCAGCACCTTGCGAAACAGTTCGAGAACAACTTCAAGCAGTTCGAATCCCACGTCGATGACGGGGTCAACAAGGCCGGCATTCACGCCGCTGCGTAAGAATCGATCCATGTTGAATTCGGGGGCGGGTCTTCGGGCCCGCCCTTGTTTTTGCGGGCCATAGTTCGTCATGGCCGGCGATCCCCATCCGGATTCGGAAAACTCGCGTTTCTCCGCGCCGGTTCGTGCCGCGTTCTGGATCACGATGGCGGGGATCGGTTTTACCTTGACCATGACGTCGGTGCGGCAGGTCACACCTGAACTCAGCGTCTTCGAAACCGTCATGTTCCGAAGCCTGTTCGGCATCGCCTTAATGCTGCCCTGGCTGATCCGGAACGGCGTGTCGGAAATGCGGACGACGAAATTGAAGCTGTATGCGGCGCGCGGCAGCATGGCCTATATCGTCACAACGCTCTATTTCTTCGCCGCCACCATGATGCCGCTGGCCGACATGGTGTCGGTCACCTTTACCAGGCCGATTTTCGGCACGATCGCCGCCATCCTGTTCCTGCACGAGGTCGCCCGCGCCAGGCGCTGGACCGCCATCGCCTTCGGATTCGCCGGCATGCTGATCATTATCCGGCCCGGGTTCGCGACGCTTAATGTCGGCATGTTACTGGTGCTGGCCGGGGTCTGTTTCCAGACTTTCAACACCATCATCGTCAAGACGCTGACCCGGACTGAAAAATCCGACACCATCGCGCTCTATCACACGCTGTTCATCCTGCCGCTCTCGGTCATCCCCGCGATCATGGTGTGGCAGACGCCGACCCTCGAACAGCTCGGATGGCTCGTCGCGGTCGGCGGGACCGGGATCATGACCCAGCGGGCGATGACCCGCGCCTTCGCGGCCGCCGATGCCTCGCTGGTGCTGGCGATGTCCTATCTGCGCCTGCCGGTGGCGGCCCTCATTGGCTTTCTGATTTTCAGCGAGGTCCCCGAAATCTGGGTCTGGATCGGCGGCGCGGTGATCGCCGGATCGTCCGCCTATATCGCGCGGCGCGAGGCGGTGCTGACGCGCGAAGGACGAAATTAGGGATTTCCGACCGTCAACGGGTGTTAACGTATCGCGGAACGGCACGGAGAAACGCGATGTCCAGACTCTTTGCAATCATTTTCCTTGTCGGCTTTGTACCGGCTGTCGCGACAGGACAGGCGCCTGGATCGGCAGGCGGTTCCGACGAGGAAATTCTCAACTTCACCGACGCCTCCGTGTTGAAGAAAGCCCGCGACGGCGATCCGCTCGCGCAATACATGATCGGCCGCGCTTTTGCCGGCGGCAAGCTGACCGCCCGCGATCCAGCCAAGGCGTTCTACTGGTATCGGCTCTCCGCCAATGGAGGGTTCCCACCCGGTCAGCTTCGTCTCGGCGGCATGTATGAGCGCGGCATTGTCGTGCAAAAGGACGCAAAAAAGGCTTTCGATCTTTACCGGAAGGCGTTCAACGCCAAGGAGCCGATTTCAGCTCTGCGCATGGCGAAAATGTATTTCGACGGCCGAGGTGTCGGCCAGAGCCACTTTGAAGCGTCGAAACTCTTTCAGGCGGCGGCGGCGCGGGGCGTCCCGGCAGCCGCGCATTACTATGCCGACATGCTGTTCGCCGGGAAGGGTATTCCGAAAGACGGAAAGGAAGCCGTCAAATGGTATCTCAAGGCTGCCGACATGGGCTGGCCTTTCTCTCCGCGCGTGCTGGCAATGCTCTATTTCAAGGGAGAATTCGTCGAAAAGGACAATGTCGAGGCATCCAAATGGATGCATGTCTCTCTCGCGCTGCTGGCGAGTAAGGACCCGCTGACGCGCCAGCTCGCGCGCACGCTGCTGCCGCTTCTGTCGGACGCGGAAAAAGAAACCGGCATGACGCAGGCACGCGCATTCCTGAAATCTCACGTCGAGGCCTTCAAGAAGGCCGCGATCCTTCAATAAGCGGTTTCAGTCCGCAAAATCCGCCGCCGTCCAGGCGCTCGGGTGGCGTGTTTTTACGCCGCGCAGCTGATCCACATCGGCGCAGCCGAGCTGGCCGAGGGTGGACGACAGCTCCTGCTTGAACAGGTCGATCATGTGGCCCGGCCCGTCGCCGCCGAGCGCGCCGAGCGACCACAGGAACGCCTTGCCGGCGAAGGCCGCATCCGCGCCGATGGCGCAGGCGCGCGCCACGTCGACGCCCGATCGCACGCCCGAATCGACCACCAGCGTCGCCTTGTCGCCGACCGCCGACTTGATCACCGGCAGCGCATCGGCGGATGCCGGCAGCGCCTCGATCTGGCGACCGCCATGGTTGGTGACGAAGATGCCGTCGATTCCCATCTCGACCAGCCGTTCGGCGTCCGCCGGGTGCAGCACGCCCTTGACCAGCAGCGGGCCCTTGAACGCGTCGCGATACATTTTCAGCTCGTCCCAGGTGAACGCGCCGCCCTGTTCGCGCCGCATGAAGGCCGCCGCTTCCTCGAGGCTCACATCGCCCATATAGGGACGCAGATTGAGCCAGCGCGGTATGCCGTTCTTCAGCATCGACATAAACCAGTGCGGCGACGACAGCGCATCCATCCGGAGCCGCATGTTGAGCTTGAACGGGCTCATGATGCCGGCCTTCACCTCGCGGGTCCGGGTGGTCCGCACCGGCGTGTCCCAGGTCAGGACGACGGCGTTGATGCCGCATTCGGAGGCGCGGCGAACGAGGTCGAGCCCGATTTTATGATTGTCGTTGGAAAACCGGTACATCTGCAGCCAGGCGACGTCGCCCGCGATCTCCATCGCGCGCTCCATCGTGATGGCCGACAGAACGCCCAAAGTGTACGGCACTTTCGCGGCCTGCGCGGCCTTGGCCATATAGGTTTCTGCCCCCGGAAAACCGGTGCCCGGCCCGCCGATGGGCGAAATCCCAATCGGCGCGGAGTAGGGCTTGCCGAACAGGGTCGTGTTGGTCGGCGGCGGTTTAATCATGTTGCCGTAGCGCGGCATCATCTCGATGCAATCGAAGGCGTTCCAGTTGCGCTCGATTCCCTTGTCGGCGCCGCCCGCGCCGCCGTCGACATATTCGAACGCGAAGTTGGGCAGGCGCTTGCGCGCACGGGCGCGCAGGTCGAGCGCCGTCGGAAAGCGCCGGCGCAGCGCCAGCTGTTCGGGCGTCGGCCCGCCCGGCCCGGCGGAAGCATGGCGCAGATCGGCGACCGGCGCGGCGTCCTGCGTTCCGGTCGAAGTCGTCGTGTTGTCGGGCATGGAGAACCCCCCTGAAATCGTCAGTCGTTATCGTTGGACGCGATCATACGCCTGTGGGACGCAGGGGGGAACGGCCGGCAGACCTGTTCGCGCGACGCCGAACGGCCGCCAATTCGACCGAATTCCTTCTTCCCCTATGCCGCCTCGACCGGCACGCCGCCCTGGTCGTCGTAGGCGCGGCGCGAATACATCACGTCGGGCAGCCTTTCCCAGCCGTCCATCTTCAGCCACAGCCGCAGCATGTGACGCTTTTCCTCGATCTTCTCGAAATCGTCGTAATCGCGCCGCCCGTGCAGCAGAAGCCGGTTGTTGAGGTACTGGATGTCGCCCTTTTCAAGGTCCATCTCGTAGACGATGTCGGGCCGGTTGGCGACCTCGTTGAGGAAGTCGATGGCCTCCTGCTGTTTCCCGGTCAGCGTGGCGACGTTTTCGCGGATCGCGCGGCTGATGGTGAACGGCACGTACATGCATTCGAGCCGCCCGTCGCATTTCCCGAACACCGGCACGGGGTGATCGCTTACGGGGTTGCCGCCGGTGCCCTCGACCTCGGCATGGAAATAGTAATAGCCCTCCATCAGCGGCTCGATCAGGTCGGGACGCTCGGCCAGAATTGTGTTGTAGATCGCCATCGACGATGCCACCAGGCTCTCTCCGCCCGACCGCGCCTTCCTGAGGCACAGCAGCGCCACCACGTCGATCGGGTCGACATGCATCACCAGGGCGCCGGGCGACCGGTACGGCCGTCGCGTGTCCCCGGTATGGGTCATGTCCATGACATGGCCGATCTTGTCGCCGCGATAGGACTGCGACAGCCCGTACCCCATGTGCGCTCCAACGCCCCAGTGGATCAGCGCCAGATCGTCGTCGTCGTACCCGTCGACCGGGACGTCCTTGATGAGGCAGAAGCCGCGCCCTTTGTGAAGCTCGCGGCGCATGTCGGCGAAATCGGCCTCGAGGCTGGGAAGCGGAAAATCCGCCTTCGTGACATCTTCGAACTTCGTGCCGCGCGCCTTGACGGCGCCCACCGCGGCATGGATTTCGTCGATCGAGCGGGAGGACAGGCGCCAGACCCAGCTGTCGCTGGCGGCGATATCGGCGGAGGACCAGATCCACGGTCCCGATTCAGGTATAAGCGCGGTTCCTGCCATCGTCATCTCCCTGTATGATGGTCGTCCTCCCGCCATTATTACGCCAAAGCGGCGTCGATCAAGTGAGCCAACGTTCTTACCCATTTCGCGGAAGCGCCGCGTGACCCTGCTGACTCCCGTCACCGACGCCCTGATGCGGCAGATCGGCCGCTGGCCCGCGCCGGTGCAGTGCGCCTTCTGGATCATCCTGTCGGGCATGCTGATCACGGTCCAGCTCGGCATCGTCCGGCTGATCGCCGATCAGGTGAACGTGTTCGAGATCATCTTCGTCCGCGCCGCGTTCGGTCTGCTGTTCATCCTGCCGATGCTGATCCGCGGCCGGGGAGTCTATCTGAAGCCGAAAAAGCTCGGCCTCAACCTGCTGTGCGGCACGCTCGCCTTCGTGGCGACCTTCTGCTTCTACTTCGCCGCCAAATACATGCCGCTGGCCGATATCACGGCGATCCATTTCATCCGGCCGGTGTTCGCTGCCTGCGCCGCCGCGCTCATCCTCGGCGAGGTGCTGAACGGACGGCGCATTCTCGCCTTCGCGATGGCGATTGTGGGCGCGGCCATCATCATCCGGCCCGGCTACGTGGACTTCAATGTCGGCATCCTGTTCGTGTTCGGCGTCATCGCGGTGCAGAGCTGGAACCCGATCAACCGCAAGAAACTGTCGCGGGTCGAGCATCCCGACACGGTGGCGGTTTGGAACGTCCTGACGATCCTGCCGCTTGGCGCGGTCTGCACGATCTTCGTCTGGACCACGCCGACGCTGGAACAGCTCGGCTGGATGGCGGCCATCGGCATCCTTGAAATGATCAACCAGAGGGTCCTGGCGCGCGCCTACCAGCAGGGCGATGCGATCCTGGTTGTCGGGCTGCATTACACGCGGCTGCCGATCGCCGCCGTGATCGGTTTCTTCATGTTCGGCGACGTGCCGGAAATCTGGATCTGGGTCGGCGGCACGGTGATCGCGGCGGCGGCGATTTTCCTCGCCCGCGGCGAGGTGCTGGATGCCAGAAAATCGGCCGGATCATGAGCGGCCGTAAATTCGTCACCGCCCGGATCGAGGACTGGGTGGGGACGTGGCCCGCCGCGCTGCAGGCCGCGTTCTGGATGCTGATCATCGGCACGCTGGTGACGTTCACGCTGGTTTTCGCGCGCCGCGTCAGCCCGGACATCCACGTATTCGAGATCGTGTTCTTCCGGTCGCTGTTCGCCCTGCTGTTCGCGGCCCCGATGCTGATCAAGAAGGGCGTGTCGTCGATCCGTATCAACCGGCCCGGCCTGGTGACGTTCAGGGGGGCTCTGGCGTTCTTTGGCAGCGCGGCGTTTTTCTACGCGGCGACGCTGATGCCGCTCGCCGACGTGACCTCGATCATCTTCCTCCGGCCGATCGTTGCAACCGTCGCCGCCATCGTCTTCCTGCATGAAATCGTCGGGTTGCGCCGCTGGGCGGCGATCGTGTTCGGCGTGATCGGCGCGCTGGTAATCGTCCGGCCCGGCTTTGCCGATCTCAATATCGGCGTGCTGTTCGCGCTGGTGACGGTCTTTACGCTGACCTGGAACACCATCAACCTGAAGGTCCTGACACGGCACAACACGTCGGACGCGCTGGCAGTCTGGCACATGGCGGTGATGATGCCGCTCGGCGGCATAGCGTGTTTGTTCGTCTGGACCACGCCGACCCTCGAACAGCTTTTCTGGATGTTTCTGATCGGCGTGTTCGAGCTGGGGTCGCAGCGCGCCATGTCGCGCGGCTACAAGGCCGCCGATACCACGGTCCTGATGGCGTTTACGTTCCTGCGTCTTCCGGTCGCTGCGGTGCTTGGCTTCTTCCTGTTCGGCGAGGTCCCGGAACTCTGGGTATGGGCCGGCGCCGCGATCATCGCCGCGTCCTCGATCTATATCGCGCATCGCGAATCCGTAACGGCGAAGGCCATGAAATGAGCGCTACCACCAGAGGCGCGTTATGGATGACGACGGCGGTTCTGCTGTTTTCGGTCATGACCATACTGATCCGTATGGTGAGCGATACGATACCGTCCTACGAGATCATTTTCGTCCGCGGCGCGGTGTCGATGGCGATCCTGGTCCCGTGGCTGATGCGTGCCGGGATCGTCGGGCTCAGGACGTCCAGGGGGGGCCTTCTGTTTTCCCGCGGCGCGCTGACCAGCGTCGGGCTGGTCCTGTGGATTTACGCGCTGACGCGCATGCCCCTGGCGGAAGTTGTGGCGCTGCATTTCACCCTGCCGCTGTTCGGCGTGATCCTTGCCGTGGTCTTCCTGCGCGAAAAGGTGGACATGCACCGCTGGGGCGCGACCGCGATGGGGTTTGTCGGTACGGCGGTGATCCTGCGCCCCGGCGTCGCCGCGATAGACCCGGTCGCCTTCGCGGTGCTGGCGTCCGCGCTCGCCTATGCCGGAACCGGGGTGGTGACCAAGGTGCTGGTGAAGACAGAGAGTTCCGCGTGCATCGTGTTCTATGTCAGCCTGTTCACCGCGGTGGCGTTCGCGATTCCCTGCATGATCCACTGGGTCGCGCCGACGCCGGTGCAATGGGCGATGCTGCTTGCCGTCGCGCTGCTGAACGTGCTGGGGCAGAGCTGTCTCAACCGCAGCCTGACCGCCGCCGACGCCAGCTTCGTCATGCCGTTCGACTTCCTGCGCCTGCCGTTCGCCGCCGCGGCCGGCGTGTGGCTGTTTTCGGAAAACCCCGATATCTGGACCTTCGCCGGCGCGGCGATCATCTTCGGCGCGACCTACTACCCGACATGGCGCGCCGGGCGGAAGGGGAAGGCGACGGAAACGAAGACGTCGTCCTAGGGCGCGTCATCGCCGGGCCTGGCCCGGCGATCTCTGGCGGCGCGGCCCGAAATACCCGGAAAAGGTCCGGGTACGACGAGCGAGGAGGCGGTTAGTGCGCGTCGTTCCAGTTCGCGCCGAAGCCGGTGTCGCAGACCAGCGGGACGGACAGATCGGCGGCGGCTTCCATAACGGCACGGACGGTCTCCGTCGTGGCGTCGAGCTCCTTTTCGGGCACTTCGAAGATCAGCTCGTCATGTACCTGCAGCAGCATCCTGGCGGACAGTCCGGCGTCGTCGAGCGCGCCCGGCATGCGGATCATCGCGCGCTTGATGATGTCGGCGGCGGAGCCCTGCAGCGGCGCGTTGATGGCGGCGCGTTCCTGAAAATTGCGCCGCGCCGGATTCTTGTCCTCGATGCCCGGCGTATGGATGCGGCGGCCGAAGATGGTCGAGACAAAGCCCTGTTCGTGCGCCTGTTTCTTCATCCGCTCCATGTAATCCACCACGCCCGGATAGCGCTCGAAATAAGCCTCGATATAGTTCTTTGCATCCGATTGCGGGATCGACAGCTGGCGCGCCAGCCCGAAAGGCGAGATGCCGTAGATAATGCCGAAATTGATCGCCTTGGCGCGGTTGCGGGTCGGCGAATCCAGCTCGTCGACAGGAATGCCGAACACTTCCGATGCCGTCATGGCGTGAATGTCGGCGCCGTCGCGGAACGCCTGCTTCAGCGCGTCGATATCGGCGACATGGGCAAGCAGCCGCAGCTCGATCTGGGAATAGTCCGCCGACAGCAGCACGTGGCCCTTCTCGGCGATGAAGGCGGTGCGGATCTTGCGGCCTTCCTCGGTGCGGACCGGGATGTTCTGCAGGTTGGGGTCGTTCGACGACAGCCGGCCGGTGGACGCAATGGCCTGCGCGTAAGAGGTATGCACGCGCTTCGTTTCCGGGTTGATCTGGCCGATCAGCGCATCGGTATAGGTGCTCTTGAGCTTCGACAGCTGCCGCCAGTCGAGCACGCGCGCGGGCAAATCGTGCCCCTGCGCCGCGAGCCCCTCCAGCACGTCCGCGCCGGTGCCGTAGGCGCCCGTCTTGCCTTTCTTGCCGCCCGGCAGCGACATCTCGTCGAACAGCACCTCGCCGAGCTGCTTGGGCGAGCCGATATTGAATTCGTGCCCGGCGAGCGCATGGATTTCCTCGCCGAGCCGCGCGATGCGTTTCTCGAAATCGTCCGACAGCTCCTTCAGCATGGTCGCATCGACCTTGATGCCGGTCTCTTCCATCCGCTGAAGCACGCCGATCAACGGCCGTTCGATGCGTTCGTAGATCGCGACCATATGTTCGAGCGCGAGACGCGGCTTGAGCACGGCATGGAGCCCGAGCGTGACGTCGGCATCCTCGGCCGCGTAATCGAGCGCCGCCTCAAGCGCGACCTCCTCGAAACCGATCCGGTTCCGCCCGGTGCCGGTGACCTCGCCATACTTGATGTTGGTGCGGCCGAGATGGATCTGGGTCAGCTCGTCGAGCCCGTGCCCGCGAAGCCCGCCGTCGAGCACGTAGGACAGCAGCATCGTATCGTCGACAGGGCCGACCGAGATTTCGTGCCGCGCCAGCACCTCGAGATCGTACTTGGCGTTGTGCAGCACCTTGAGCGTGCCGGGGTCTTCCAGCATCGGCTTCATCAGGGCGATGGCCTTCTCCATCGCGATCTGTTTCGGCGCGCCGTCGCCGCTGCCGCCTTCGGCGCTGCCGTCGAGATCGAGGCTGCCCTGTTCGCGCGGCGCGACGTGGCCGAGCGGGATATAGCAGGCGCGCGCCCCGTCGACCGGTTTCGGCAGGGCGAGCGATACCCCGACGAGGTTCGCAGTCAGGGAATCCAGCGAGGTGGTCTCGGTATCGACCGCAACGAGTCCCTGCGTCATCGCCGCCTCGACCCAGCGGGCGAGCGATTTCTCGTCCTGCACCAGCGCGTAACCTTCCGTCGCGGCGTCGCTGCCCGCGTCGCTCCTGTCGTCGTCGCGATCGACCAGGTGGCCGGCGGTGGCGAGCTCCGATTTTACGCGCGCGAGGATCGACTTGAAGCCCTGCTCCTCAAGGAACGCGATCAGCGTATCGGGGTCCGGTTCCTCAAGCGTGAAGCTGTCATAGGCGCGGTCCACCGGCACGTCGTCGCGCAGGGTAACCAGCTCCAGCGAGATGCGGGCAAGCTCCGCGTTTTCGATCAGGTTCTGTCGGCGCTTGGGCTGCTTGATCTCCTCTGCCCGGTTGAGCAGCGATTCCAGGTCTCCGTACTCGCCGAGCAGCTGCGCCGCCGTCTTGACGCCGATGCCGGGCACGCCCGGCACGTTGTCGGTCGAATCGCCGGCCAGCGCCTGCACCTGGGTCACCAGCTCGGGGCCGACGCCGAATTTTTTCATCACCTCGTCGGGGCCGATCGGCGTGCCCTTCATCGGGTCCTGCAGGGCGATGCCGTCGCCGATCAGCTGCATCAGGTCCTTGTCGGACGAAACCACCGTGACCTCGATTCCGTCCGCCGCGGCGGCTTTGGCATAGGTCGCGATCAGGTCGTCGGCTTCGTACCCCTCCATTTCGACCGTCGGCAGGCCGAACGCCTTCACCGATTCGCGGATCAGCGGGAACTGCGGCACCAGATCCTCGGGGGGCGGCGGGCGGTTGGCCTTGTACTCGGCGTAGATGTCGCTGCGGAATGTCTTGCGCGCGGTATCGAACACCACGCAGAGATACTCGGCCTCCGAATCGTCGACGAATTTGAGCAGCATCGAGGTAAAGCCGTAGACCGCGTTGACCGGCGTGCCGTCGGGCCGTGTCATGGGGGGAAGCGCATGGTAGGCGCGGAAGATATAGCCGGACCCGTCGATCAGGATCAGCCGGTTGGGGGCGCTTGTTTCCCGTCCCGCCGCCGCTTTTTCAGCATTCGTCGCCATGCAGATCGCTCCCGTTTGACTGGGGACAAGATGCCGCAGGGGCGGGGAGGAGTCGAGGGGGGCGGGAGGAAGGGGGACGGGCTCAGCCGAACCCGGTCTCCATACGCTGCCGTATGGCCGCCAGCCCCGCCGGATCGTACCGCTCCGCTGTTCCCGCGCCCCATACCGGGCCGGGCCAGGCGGCATCACCCTCGGTGCGGGCGACGACGTGGACGTGAAGCTGGCGGACGATATTGCCGAGCGCGCCGATATTGATCTTGGTCGGGCTGAATTCGCGCGTCAGCAGGTCGGAAGCGCGCATGATCTCGTCCCACAGGACGGACCGGTCGTCAGCCGACAGATCGGAAATTTCCGACATCGCATCGCGCCGCGGCACGAGGATCAGCCATGGAAACCGCGCATCGTCCATCAGCAGGGCACGGCACAGCGCGAGGTCGGCGACGGGATGCGTATCGGCGTCCAGGCGGGGGTCGATATGGAACGGGCCGTTCAATGGCCCGAATGCGGCTTAACGCCCTCTTTCAGCACAAACAGCCGGTCGCAATAGCCGCATTCGGCCTTGCCGTTCCTGAGCGTCAGATAAACCTTCGGATGGCCCAGCGCGCCGCCGCCGCCGTCGCAAGCGACGGTAATCTCCTCGACCTCGATAGTTTCGGGCGGTTCGGGGGCGGTGCCGGCCATGTGTGCGCTCCTGCTTCGTTGACCCTTCCGGGCGCGCGATGATACCCAAGGTCACCCGCAACGCAAAGAATTCCCTTGGCATGAAACGCACCGCGAGCGCCCGGTATGGCGTCCCGATCCCGATCCTGATGCTGGCGGCGTCCATGCTCGGCGCCTGCGCGCCGGTCGTCCGGCCGATGGGGCCATCGACGGCAGAGCCCCGCATCGAACGCGCGCAGAGCAATGCCCCCGTTCTGGTGGCGCGCGACGGGGCGCGGCTGCCGATGCAGGTATGGCGAGCATCGGGCCACTTATCGGGGACCAAGCCGAGGGCGGTCATCCTGTCCCTGCACGGGTTCAACGATTACGCCAGCGCGGTGGCGCTGCCCGCCGAATGGTGGGCGAAGCAGGGAATCGAAATCTGGGCGTACGACCAGCGCGGGTTCGGGCGCGCGCCTCATCGCGGCTACTGGGCCGGGCAGGCGGCGATGACGGCCGATCTGCGAACCGCCGTAGAGCTGCTGAAACGAAACCGCCCGGATACGCCGCTGTTCCTGCTCGGCGTCAGCATGGGCGGCGCGGTGACGATGGCGGCGCTGGCCGACGGGCCCATCGACGGCGTCGCGGGCGCGGTTCTGGTCGGGCCGGCGGTGTGGGGCAGAACCTATATGCCCGATTACCAGCGGTTCGCGCTCTGGTTCTTTTCCCGCGTTGCGCCCTGGTTCACCCTGACCGGCGAGGGGCTCAACCGGCAACCGTCCGACAATATTCCGATGCTGCGCAAACTTGCGCGCGACCCGCATATCATCCGCCATACGCGGATCGACGCGATCAAGGGGCTGGTCGATCTGATGGATGCGGCGCAGGCGGCTCCGCCCCGGCTCGGCCATACGAAGCTGCTGATGATCTACGGGCTGCGCGACGAGATCGTGCCGAAGCGGCCGATCCTCGACGCCATGCGCAACCTGCCCGAACGCGACGGGACGAAGCGTGCTATCTACGGCGCGTCATGGCATATGATGCTGCGCGATCTGAAAGCCGGCATCGTGTGGCGCGACATCGCGCACTGGATTGAAGACGGGGCGCGGCCTTTGCCGTCGGGGGCCGACAGGCGCGCCGAAAAAATGCTGGCCGAAACGCCGCTGAAGGAAACCGAATGACCGACCAGGAGATGGAGGCCGCCCGCAAGCGCGAATTCAGCGGCTATGTGCTGCTGGTGCTGGCGGTTCTGTTCTGGTCGGGCAATGCGATCATCGGGCGTGCCGCGGCGGGCGCCGACATGCCGCCGCTGGGGCTCAATTTCTGGCGCTGGGCGACCGCGCTGGCCGTTTTCCTGACGTTTTTTGGGCGCGCCACCTGGCGTCAGCGGGACGCCATCTTCCGGAACATGAAATTCCTCGTGCCGTTCTGCGCGGTCTCGGTCGTGGGGTTCAACAGCCTGTTCTATCTGGCGCTGCAGAGCACCACGGCGCTGCAGGCCAGCCTGATCCAGTCGATCCTGCCGGTGCTCGTGCTGCTGCTCGGTTTTGTCGTGCTGCGTACGCCGATCACGGCGCGCCAGGGCTGGGGGGTGGTGTTCTCGATCGCCGGCGCGGCGCTGATCGTGGTACGCGGCGACATCGAGGTGATTGCGACGCTGGAGCTCCATACCGGCGACGCCTGGGCGCTCGCCGCGGTCAGCGTATGGGCGCTGCAGGCCTTCATGATGCGGTGGAAGCCGAAGGAAATCGACATCATGCCGTTCATGACGGCGCTCGCCATCATCGGCGTGATCATGATGGCGCCGCTCTATGCGTGGGAGACGATGACCGTGCGGGCGATGCCGTTCAACCAGACCAGCCTGCTCTATATTCTCTATATCGGGATCATCGCGTCGTTCCTCGGCACCACGGCGTGGAACGAAGGCACCTATCGCGCGGGCGCGGCGCAGGCGGGGTATTTCGGGAACCTGTATCCGATCTTCGCCGGGGTGCTGGCGATCATCCTGCTGGGCGAGGACCCGCGCTGGTACCACGGCGCCGGCGCGGCCGCCGTGATTGCCGGCATCTGGCTCGCGACGGCGCGAAAAAACGCGAAGCCCGATGCCTGATGTTCAAGACACTGGCGCGGGGCCCCGCCTTGCGCTAATTTGCGCCCGCCTGTCCAAAGGCGACGATTCCCTGCTTCGTTTGGCCGGAATCCGCGCACCCGTAGCTCAGCTGGATAGAGCGCTGCCCTCCGAAGGCAGAGGTCAGAGGTTCGAATCCTCTCGGGTGCGCCAGTTTTCGTTTATTTTCAATAACTTGTTGAGGTCTGTGTTCCGCCTCGTCTAGGCCTTCGGCGAGTGTGCCAAAAAGTGTGCCAATTCCGGATACTGAGCGATGGGTTCTTACCTTGCGGTCCTCGGTATTTTCTCCGCCTTCCCAATTCGCCGGTACGGAATCTCGCGAGACCTGGTCGAGCGCGTTTACGACCTGGTCTTGATAGTCAGGAGCGAGATGTGCGTATCGGTTGACCATTTCGATTGATTTATGTCCCAACGCGTTCATAACGTGGAACAAAGGCACTCCAGCCTGCACGAGCCTGCTCGCGAACGTGTGTCGTAAATCATGAAAATGAAGGTCGTCCAAATTTGCCGTTTCGCGAGCCGTTTTGAAAGAATTGCGAAGCTGTTTGATCTGTTTGCCACCGTAAGTGAAAACTGGGCCAGACTCCTTTGGATCCAGGTCCAAAAGCACTCTCGTGGCTCTTTGACATAGCCGAATCGACCGATCCTCGCCGTTCTTGGTGCTCTTGAACGTTATCCGGCCACTAGAGAGATCGACGTCTCGCCAATCCAATCCCAGAAGTTCCCCAAGTCTTCCTCCGGTATCACAGGCTATCCGAATGATCGGTACAAGATGCCTTGCTCGACCGGACGCTGCCTCACAAAGTCTATTTTCTTCTTCCGGGGTTAGCCAGCGCGTCCGGCCCGGAACCTTTCTAAGCTTTGGAAATTCTGGCCTGTCCCGAAGTCGTTTTTCCTTGTAAGCCCTATTGAGAATTGCACGAAGCGTGCTGACCTCTTTGTTAATGGTTCCCTCTGACACATTTTCCAATCGAATATCGATATATTCCTCGATTGCCATCAAATCGATGTCTCTCGCATCGCCATAACGCCCAAAATAACTCTCAAGCTGAGAAATTCTATATTTTGTGCTGGAAACGTACGACTTATAATGATCTCTTTTCTGAATTTTTCGATATCTTTCAAGGAACTCTGAGAATGAGCAATCAGTATCTAATTTCTCAGGAGGCCGAGAGGCCTCAAATTCCCAAGTTGTCGCTATCTGCGTTGCCTCTTTCTTGTTTTCTTTCTTAGTGCTCTTTCTAACTCTCCGTCGATTGCAGTCATAGTACTCTGCAATCCAGTATTTTCGCCCTTTCGGTTTAAATAATCTCATTCTTAATTCACTCATTAATAAATGAGTTGGATACCCTGCGAGAAAACATAAAAGAATTTAAATCATCTATATCATAACGGAAAAACCGTTTTCCTAAAGAAATATAAGGGATATCGAATTCATCAAATTTGTCTAATGAAATATTTATGTATTCCGCTGCTTCTTTTCTCGTCATAAATTTCCTGTCGAAGGAATGTGTGACATGTTTTGTATTATCTTTAATAATCTCCATTTAAATTACTCATTATTCTTTATTAACTAAAACAACTATACTGAATTTTACCCACCAGAATTATATTACGAAATATATCATACATCTTGATAAACCATATTT
>JAYOEY010000013.1:0-106373 GCA_038116945.1 Rhodospirillales bacterium | reverse complement strand
CTCCCTCCCCCAATTCCGGGGCAGGGGCGGGGTGGGGGTTAACCTCAGCGCCGACTATCAAAAACCGTCATCGCCGGGCCAATCACCGATTGAGTCCCGGCGACCCCCTGCGGGCGGAGCGCTACCGGCAAAAAGATGCCCGGAACAAGTCCGGGCATGACGAATAAGTGCAAAGGATCTCCTTGCCCAATCCCCCTCCCCCAATTCTGGGGGAGGGGCGGGGTGGGGGTTAACCTCAGCGCCGACCATCAAAAACCGTCATCGCCGGGCCAATCACCGATTGAGTCCCGGCGATCTTTCGCGGGCGGAGCGTTACCGGCAAAAAGATGCCCGGAACAAGTCCGGGCATGACGAGTTCAAATTTGGGCGGATCGCCTTATTTACAATTGATTCTGGGCGCCAGATCCTTGACCGCAAAGTACTTGTAATCGCACACCATGCCGACCTTGAGCGCCTTGGTCTCGGCCTTCTTGCCGGCGATCTGGACCTTGGTGCGGCGGCCGGAAATCTTGAACTCGTAGGATTTGCCGGATGCGTCCGACACCGTCACACGCTTGCCGGTCACCTTGACGATCGTGCCGCTGGCGAGCTCCTTGAGCTTCACTTTCAGAATCTTGCCGGGCTCCATCGCCTGCCGCGCGCGGGCGACGACCGACGGCGGATAGTTCACAAACGAGGCGATCTCGTTCTGCAGCGTCGCCCCGTCCCACGGGTTGATCAACAAGCGCAGCTTGGCTGCCTCCTTGAGGAATTTTTCGTCCTTCATGGTGTCCATGAACGCCTTCCTGAGCGTCGCGGTGACGTCCTTCGGCAGGCCAGGCGGCGCGGCAACCGTGCGGCCGAACGTGTGCAGCCCGTAGATCAGATCCATCACCATCCGCTCGTGATCGTCCTTCGCCATGTCGTAGAGATGCGGCACACCGGCAAGGTCGGGATGCTTCTTGCGGCCGGTCTGCACCAGGATGCGCAGCTTGCCGGACTTCCATTCCTGACGGCGCGCGGCCTTGAGCGAGGACAGCGCGAAGCCGCAGCCGCCCTGAACCTCCTCGCGCTTCATGGCGAGCAGGATGCCGGTCGAGCCGGGATAGCCGTGGATGATCTTGATCTTGGTGCCCAGCAGCGCGTTGAAACCGCGCGGATGCTGGCTCGCCACCGAGGTCGGGCCGGACGAGCCGTAAACGACCTCTTTCTTCTTCAGATCCTCGAAGCTCTTGATGCCCGACGTATGCCACGCCGTGCAGGTGCCCACGCTCTGGTCGATATTGCCGATCCAGGTGAACCCGTCGGTCTTGAACTTGGCCTGCTTCACGAGGAAGAGCGGCGCGAACGCGCTGGACGACGCGAAAATGCCGACCTCAAGCCCGTTTTTGGGCGCCTTGTTGTAGATGTGGTTAGCGAGACGCAGGCTGCCGGCGCCGGGGAAATTGACGGTGATGACGTTGGGGTTTCCCGGCAGATACCGCCCGATATGGCGGGTCAGCACGCGGGCGTAGGTATCGTAGCCGCCGCCGGGAAAGAACCCGACCATCACCTTGAAGGTCTCGCCCTTGAAATTCACCTCGGCTGCGGCGTTCGTCCCGGCCAGAGCCAGCCCGCCGGCCATCAGGACCGCAAGCGGTTTTCCGAATTTCGTCATCGTAAAACTCTCCTTTCCGCGCGTCTGCGCGTTTTCACCTCCGTTAAAAAAGTCGCTATTTTTTATTGGCCCGAAACGGGCGTCGTCCTCAGGCGGCTTTCGAATCCATGATGGTCGCACCGACATCGGGCGCAGGGCCGCCGGTATGCCGGGCGATGAACTTGATCGCCCTGGTCCAGCCGTCGCGGGCTGCGTGCTCGTGAAATTTGCCCGCGCCCATGAAAGCGTGGCCGGCCCCGTCATACTGGAAGAACTCGTGTTTCTTGCCGAGCGCGGTCATCCGCTTCGACATTTCGGCAACATCGTCGGGCGACGGGTTCCTGTCTTCGTTGCCGAAGAAGCCGTAGACCGGTTCGGTGATCGCGTCCAGCCGGTCCATCGGCGGCGGCGGCGTGCCGACCTGGCCGAACGCGTTGCCGGAATAGAACGCGCAGCCGCATCTGAACACGCCCGGCAGGCTGACCATGCCGACCCAGGTGGTGCGTCCGCCCATGCAATGGCCGGTCAGCGCGATCCGGCTGCCGTCGACGCTGTCCTGCGCCGCCAGCCAGTCGGCGGCGGCCTTGAGGTCGAGCGTCATCTGCGCGTCGTCGAGCCAGTTCTTGCGGGTGTCGATGGTCTCGCCCGGCGGCATCGCGTGATAGTGGTCGGGCGCGATCGCGGCGTAGCCGATGCGCGCCAGATCGTCGACCAGCCATTCGGTAAAATCGTCGAGCCCGTCCTTGTGGAACGTCACCACCACGCCGGGGTGCGGCCCGGCCCCATCCGGCAACGCGACATAGGCGCGGGTCTGAACGTCGCCGATGGCGAAATCGATATGCTGGCCCATTGAATTCTCCCTGTTCTCCCTGGCGTTTCCGAAAGAATGGAACGGCGGCCGCTACAAGACAACCGGCATTCCCGAATTGTGCGATGCCCGCATCGCCTCCAGCGCCGCGACCGCGGCGATGGCGTCTTCCGGCGGCACCGGCCAGGGCCGTTCGCTGCCGGCAGCGGCGGCAAAGGTTTCGAGCTGATCGCGCAGCATGTTGGCGGGCTCCAGCTTCACGGTTTCGGCGTCTCCCGAGATCGGCTGGAAGGTGATTTCGGTATTGCCGCGCAGCTCCGCCGAGCCGTCGCTGCCGAACAGGTGCAGCCGCTCGAACCGCGCGGTGGAGCCGATGGCGGTCAGCGATCCGCTGGCGCCGGATGCGAATGTCATCATGACGGTCGAGGAATCGACGAACCCCTCCACCATCTGCGAATAGCCGTGCGAGATCAGGCTTTCGACGGGGCCGAGATGCTCGATCATCGTGTAAAGCATGTGATCGGCGAGGCTGCCGGGCGGGTTGGATTCGAGGCTGGTCTTCCAGTCCCCGGCCTCGTAGTGACGCACCCTGTCGACGCAGAAATCGCCCTCGGCGTGGAGGATTTTTCCCAGCTCTCCGATACGCGCGCGCAGCGTTTTGAAGGAGGGCGCGAAACAGCGGTCGAACCCGAGCGCGGCCAGCGTGCCGGACCTGTCCGCCGCCTCGTACACCGCCTCGGCGTCCTTCCTGTAGTTGGCGAAGGGCTTGATGATCATCACATGCCTGCCGGCTTCCGCCGCCTGCCGGCCGTGCTCCGCGTGCAGGTGCCCCGCGCTGGCGACGACAACGCCATCGATCGAACTGTCGGCCAGCACGGCGGCGTAATCGTCGCTCGCGGTCATATCGTTCTCGCCGCAGAAATCGGCGATGCGCGACGGATCGCGGCTGACTGCGGCGGCAAAGCGGACCGTGTCGCTGGTTCCCTGGACCGATTTCACGAGATTCCGGCCCCAGCCGCCGAGCCCGATGATGGCGAGATTGAACATGATGTCTCCAAAATTCAGTTGTCGGGGAAGCTTAGCGGCCAATCCGGAACGAGATAACCCCCTCCCCAGCCTCCCGCCGCATGCGGGGGAGGGTCAGGGAGAGGGCCGACCACCATTGCCGGAAACACCGGCGCCTCCTAAAGTTCACCCATGACCGAAAGAACAGACTGCATCGTAATCGGCGCGGGCGTCGTGGGGCTCGCCATCGCGCGAGCGCTTTCCATGACAGGGCGCGAGGTCGTGATCCTCGAAGCCGAGGACGCGTTCGGGCTGCATACCTCGTCGCGCAATACCGGCTGCATCCATGCCGGCATCCATTACCCGCCGGGCAGCCTCAAGAACCGGCTTGCCTTTCGCGGCAAGGAGCTGCTCTACCGCTACTGTCCCGAGCACGGCGTCGGCCACAGCCAGTGCGGCAAGCTGGTGGTCGCCACCAGCGACGACCAGATCCCGGCGCTGCATGCGCTCAAGAAAAAGGCCAACGGCAACGGGCTTCAGGAAATCGATTTCCTGTCGAATGAGGAAATCCATGAGATGGAGCCGGAGCTCAAATTCAGCGCCGCGCTGTTTTCCTCGACCTCCGGCATCGTCGATGCGCCCGAGCTGATGCGCGCCTATCTGGGCGATGCGGAAGACAATGGGGCAGTGCTGGCGGTCAACGCACCGGTCGAAGGCGGGCGCGTCACCGGCAACGGGATAGAGCTCGATGTCGGCGGCGAGAGCCCGATGACGATCGCCTGTTCCATATGCGTGGTCGCGGCCGGGCACAATGCCGCAGACGTCGCCCGCGCGATCGACGGCATCCCGCCCGCCACGGTGCCGGAGATCATCCTCGCGCGGGGCTGCTATTTCGTCGCCCCCAGCAAGAAACCGTTTTCCCGGCTGATCTATCCGCTGCCGGGCGAGCATGCCCATGCCGTGCATGTCAGCCCCGACATGGCGGGACAGATGCGTTTCGGACCCGACACGGAGTTCATCGACAAGGTCGATTACACGGTCGATCCCGCCCGCGCCGCCTGGTTTTACGAGGCCGCGCGCCTGTTCTGGCCCGGCATCGAGGACGGCGACCTTGTGCCCGGCTGGGCCGGTATCCGTCCCAAGCTGGGCCGCGAACGCGCCAACGACATCGATTTCATGATCCAGGGCCCCGCCGATCACGGCGTCCCCGGCCTTGCCTGCCTGTACGGCCTGGAATCGCCGGGGCTGACGTCCTCGATGGCGATCGGCGAACATGTCGTCGCCCTGCTGGACACCGCCACACATCCCTAAACGGTCCCGGTTCCGCGACCGTGCGGCGTTGCCGGGATTCCGGCCGGACAGCGTACCGCCCGGGAGCGCGCCACTGTCGAAAGGGACCATTCGACGAACGCCGTCAGAATTATTCGGCCCGCAGGGAGCGAGACTTCGCCGCCAATGTTATACCTTGGCCCTCGCGCGCCGCGATGAACGGACCCGGCAGCAGGGGAGACTTTGATGGCCATCATCATCACCGACGACGACGTCCGCCGCCATCTCACGATGGAGGAATGCATCGAGGCGATGCAGGTGGCCTTCCGCGACTATGCGGAAGGGAACGCAAAGACGCTGCCGCGCGTCCGCTATCGCGCCGACAGCCCGGACCCGGAACGGCAGTACATGGCCAACGTTCATGTGGGCGCGGTGCCGACCTACGGGATCGCCTGCGTCCGGGCCGGTTCCAACATGATCCTCAAGGACAACGGATCGGGCCGCAAGGTCCAGAGCAACCCGGAGCCGGTCAACTGGACGGTCATCACGCTCTACGACATGGCGACAGCCGAGCCGCTCGCGTTCGTTCATGAATCCTATCTCAGCGGGATGCGGGTCGCCGCAACCACCGGCGCAGCGGTCGATGCGATCGCCCGCGACGACATCGCAGAGGCCGCGCTGTTCGGCACGGGACGCCAGGCGCGAAGCTGCGCCCGGGCAATCTGCGCGGTTCGTCCGTCGATCCAGCGCCTCCGGGTTTACAGTCCGACCGTCGCGCACCGTGCCAATTTTCATACCCATGTCGATCTGCCCGGCGTCGAGATCGTGCCGGTCGACGGGCCCGAAGCGGCGATTGCCGGCGCCGACCTCGTCTGTTGTGCCAGCAACACGACGAACCCGCTGTTCGATGGCGATCTACTGGAAGACGGTCAGATGGTAGTGACCATCGTCAATACGGACCTGACCGCTTTCCGGACCGAGGTCGATGAAAAGGTGTTCGCCCGGGCCAGCGAGATCGTCGTCAACGACTGGGACAGCGTGGTCGCCAACAATCAGACGGAGCTGCTCGACCGCATCGAGGACGGAACCGTCCGGCAGGAAGACGTTTACGAACTCGGAGACGTGCTGGCCGGAAAGGCATCGGTAAAGCAGCGCGACGGCACCATCGTCTATTACAAGAACAATACCGGGCTCGGCATGCAGTTCGCCGCCGCCGGCGCCGTGATCTATCGCAAGATGGAAAAGGAAGGCACCAACCGCACGATCCCGCGCGAGTGGCTCGCCGCCGAGAAATATTCGCAGAGCTGATTTTTCGGAAGTTGAAGGAGAAAATCTTGGCAGACAGACCGAATTTCCTGCTGTTCATTACCGACCAGCATCGCGCCGATTTTCTCGGCTGCTACGGCAACAATGTCGTCCGGACGCCTCATATCGACTCGATCGCCGGCCGGGGCGTCCGGTTCGACAATTTCTATGTCTCCAACCCGGTCTGCATGCCGAACCGTGCCACCCTCATGACCGGCCGGACTCCGTCCGTTCACGGGGTGCGGCATAACGGTATTCCGCTGTCCCTGAATTCGAACACCTTTCCGGCGATGCTGCGCGCCGCCGGTTATTCGACTGCCCTGATCGGCAAGAGCCACCTGCAGAATTTCACCGATTTCCCGCCGCTGACATCGCCCCCGCCTGCGCCCGAAGGATACGCCCCCCCGTCCGACGGCTTCGCGGAGGCGCGGCTCGACGCCTATCACGACGGAGATTACGGCCAGGAACTCCCCGCCTACTGGGAAAGCGCCAGTGCGAAGATCAAAACGCCGTTCTACGGTTTCGATCACGTCGACATGTGCTACGGGCATGGCGACGAGGTGGGTGGCGATTACGCCCACTGGCTGAGGACGCAGCGCGCGGATGCCGACAGCCTGCGCGGACCGAAGAACGGGCTGCCGCACGATTACGTCGTCCGGCAGGCCTGGCGCACCGCCCTGCCGGAGGAACTCTACCCCACCGCCTATATCGCGCAGCAGACCGATGGCTGGATCCGCGAATATGCGGCGTCCGGCAGCGACGCGCCGTTCTTCCTGATGGCGTCCTTCCCCGATCCGCATCACCCCTTTACGCCTCCCGGCAAGTACTGGGACATGTTCAGACCGGAAGACATGGAGGAGCCTGCCTCCTATTCGGCGAACGACTGGACGCCGCCGCCGCATGTCGCGGCGCTGCTCAAGGCCCGCGACGAAGGCAAACCGCCGGAGGACGGCATCATGTCCTACGGCATCACGCTGCGCGAAGCGCTTGAGGCGCGGGCGCTGACCTGCGGCATGATCAGCATGGTCGACGACGGCGTCGGGAAGATTCTCCGCGCGCTGGAAGAGTGCGGACTGTCGGAAAACACGGTGGTGATCTTCACGTCGGATCACGGCGATCACCTTGGCGACCATTCGATGCTGCGCAAGGGGCCGGCGCATTACCGCGAGCTGGTGCGCGTCGCCTTCGTCTGCGCCGACCCGGAACGCGGCGCGTCCGGCGCGTCATCGGACGCCATCAGCGGCACGATGGATATCGCGGCGACAATCCTCGACCGCGCCCGCGTCCATCCTTACAACGGCATGCAGGGGCGCAGCCTCCAGGCACTCGTCGAAAATCCCTCGCTCGACGGCGGCCGGGGTGCGCACCTGATCGAGGAAGACAACCAGCGTGCCATCCTGGAGCTGGGCGAAAACCCGCGCGCCCGGTCGCTGATCACCCATCGCTGGCGCATTTCGGTCTATGCCGGGCAAGGCTGGGGGGAGCTCTACGACCTGAAAGACGATCCGCAGGAATTCCGCAATTTGTGGGATTCGCCGGCCCACGCCGCCGTCAGGGCCGAGATGCTGGAACGGCTGGTACAGGCGCAGATCGACCATTGCGACCTGTCGCCTGCGCCAATGGGGCGGGCGTAGACCGCCGCATCCCGTCCTATCTGCCGAACAGCCCTTTCAGCGACTTGATCGGGTCGGGAGCCGCCGACCCTCCGGACGGCGAGCCGCCCGAACCGGATTGCCCCGGGATCATTCCCTTGATCGACTCGATCGCCTTGGCCGGCGCATCGGCGATGCCGCCCAGCGCGCCGGCAAGATCGGGCTGGTAATCGACATTGTCGAACGGGCCGGAAACGATGACCGGCACCTTGATGCCCGCTGCGCTGGCCGACCCGCCCTGCCCGGTCGTCGAGGCGACAAGCTTGGGCTCAATCCGGTAATTGACGAACTTCTTCGGCAGATCGACCGTACCCTTGCCTGACAGGCGCAGCAGCGGCGATTTCAGCAGCAGATCGCTGTTGCTCACGATGCCGTTGCGGATCGTGAAGGTGCCGCCGAGCTCGGCGAAATCCGTTTTCTGGGTTTCGCGCGCCTTGGGATCGAGAAAGGCGGTCGCGATATTGCGCACCATCGCCGCGAGGTTGATCCCCCGGATCGCGCCATCGAGGAACGTCACCTTGCCGCCGCCGTTGAGCGCCTTGACCAGCTCGCGCTGGGAACGTCCGGTGGCGGTAACTTTCATATCGGCGTTGGCCGTCCCCTCCAGCCGCTCGAAATCCGCGGCGTCCTTGAGAAACGGGTTCGCCTGGAACTTCGCCAGGTCGAAATCCATGGCGATGCTCGGCACCGCGCCTGCGCCGTTGGCCATCAGCCTCGCCTTGCCGGTTCCCTGATAGAGAGCCATTTTTTTCAGATCTGTGACCAGGACGCCGTCTTTAAGCCGGACCCCGAGGTCGGACTGCCCGATCCTGATCTTGCGGATCAGGATGCCCGCCACCGACAGGTCGAGCGACGCGTCGGCCGCCCGCAGCCCGCTGAGGTCGATGGGGTCGTCGCTCCATTCCTGCGACGATGTCTTGCCGCCGCCCGCGGCAGGCTTTGCAGCGCCGCCATTGCCGGCAGCCGATTTCTCCGGCGGCAGATACGGGTTGAGATCGAGCATGCCGAGCGCGAGCTTCGCTGTCACGCTGGGCTTCCTGCCGCTGCCGTCGAACGCCACCTCGCCGTTTCCGGATATCCTGTCGACCGACAGCCTGGCGTTGCGGAAGGCGTATTTCGCCCCGTCCACCGAGACGTCTCCGGCAATCTTGAGCGGCCCGTACCCGGAACCCGGCGCATCCAGCGGGGAACCGGCCCACGCCGCCAGCTTGCGGATCGACGGCACGTCGAGATCGAGCGCGCCGCCAGCCTTCACCGTCTTCCCGCCGGAGGCCTTGCCCTTGAAGGACAGCTTTACCGGAGAAGCGCCGATCGTCGTCTGGAAATCGGTGCTGTTGCCGCCGAGAAATCCGTTCGGGTTCGAGATGCCCAGCGCCAGGGCGATCTTTTCCCGGTTCCAGACCAGCGAACCGTCCGCCTTCATCGGGCTCGACAGCGACGGCAACGATACGCTCAGATTGATGCCGTCAATCACTTCGGTCTTGCCGGTACGCGCATCCGAATAGCTTACCTTGCCGTCGACGAGGCGGACATCGCCGAGCTTGAGCCCGCTCAGGCCGAGCCCGCCGGAACCGGCTTCCGGTTTGCTTTCCGCTTCCTTGCCGCCGGAAGCCTTTCCGCCATCGAACTGCCAGTTGGGTTTTCCATTGCGGTCGATCTCCAGGCTGATCACCGGCTTTTCGAGGACGAACGCGTCGATTTCGACATTGCCGCCGATCAGCGGAAACAGGGCAACCTGGACGTTCAGCCCGTCGAGCGTGACCATGTCCTTCGCCTTGCCGCCCTTCGCGTTGGCGAAACTCACCTTGCGCGCGACGAACTCCGCCCGCGGCAGGACGGAGAATTTGAATTCGCCGTCGATCCGCGCGTCGCGCCCGGTCGCCTCCCGGACCTGCGCAAGAAGCTGTTCCTTGATGGTATCGGCGGGAACGACGAACGGAATAATAACCACCGCCGCAATCACGACGACGACCACGGCCACAAGGCCGACAATCAGTTTTTTCACGGAAATTCTCCTTCCTTGCGAAGCGCCCCCCGTTTCGGCTCCCTCACAATTGCGGCCAGTCTACCCCAGCCGGAAGAAGCAATAAAGTTTGCCATTTCGTCTCCGCAGTTGACCGGACATGAGCCTTGCCCGGCCATGGCCGTGAATTCGGCGGCGGCAACGCTGGGCGAAGACCTGGCCGGGACGGGCGGGATTCTCGTATCGGCGACCGCGTTCGAACGGATTCAGGCGGATGCGGGCATCGGGGCGGCCCCCGTCGATTATTCGGTTTCGGGCATCGAAATCAGCGCGCACCGGATATTGATCCGGTCTCGGGCGACGCGTCCCCGGAACAGGAGCCCTAGCGGAGCGACTCGCCGCGCATGTTTTCGGCCCGATCGAGCGTGATCACCACCGCAAATCCTTCTTCCGCGCCGTCATGGTCGATCTCCCGTTCCTGGAGCCGGGTGCGGACCCAGTCGCGGTACTCCCCGCGCTCGTGGATTTCCGCCGTCCCGTAGAACCGGAGGATGCCGCCGGGGTGATCGATCTCGCCCCGTTTCTGCGCGGCCCGGTTGCTGTAGATGACGGCGACCTTCGGATTTTTGCGAAGATTTTCCAGCGTCGCCAGCTTGGCACGCTCCCAGTAGGCCAGATGATCGTCATCAAGCACGATCACGCTGCTCTTGGGGCTGATATTGGGGCCGTCCTCGCCAATGGTAGCGATGAGGCAGACGCAATTGTCGCGCTCGGCATTAAAGATCAGGTCGCGCACCTCCTGGCTGAAACCCATGGCGCGCGCTACTCCGCCTCGAGCGGTGCGGTGAGCCGCGTCCCTTCGACCGTTACGCCCGACGACTGGCGCGCGACTTCTGGCGGTAACGGACGCGCGCCGCCAGTGTCCAGCCACAGCCGCAGAAGATGACGCCGGCGCTCGGGCTCCGGCCAGTCCTCGTACTCGGTCCGCGAATGCAGGGTGACATGATTGTTCAGGAAAAAGAGATCGCCGCGCTCGAAGGCGATGCAGACGGCGAGCTCGGCCGCCAGGGTCCGGAACATCTCCAGAGCTTCCGTCTGGGCTTCGGTAAACTTCGGCACGCCGGGCAGATCCTGTGCCTTGACGATCGCGACACCGACGCCGCGCGCGGCGAAATAGCCGTCGGTAAAATTGAAGATGCGCTGGCGGTTCCAGGGCTCGCTCTCGCCGGGCGGGATTTCGCCCGACCGCGAACGGTAGAACGCGAAACCGAACTCCTGCGCGAGGTCGGGGCGCCGCCGCAGCAGCTCGTTATAAAGGGTCACCGACGAGCAGATGTAATGATCGCCGCCCGATTTCGCCGGATGCAGACAGCACAGCGCCAGGACGTCGCACTGGTCGTTATGAAACGCCATCTCGGCGTTGGTGCGATAGCCGCGCGTGGTGGCGTGGTAATAGTCGCCGCCGAGATCGGTAACGTGCCCCAGCAGGTGTCCCTTGGCATTCTGCGAAATCGGCCGGCCGAGATGGCGGCCGATGCCCCAGAAGGCGGCGGCCGTCTTCGCGCGATCGAGCCCGGCGACCGGCAGGCCACGTATCATCGCAAAGCCACGCCCGAAAACGATCTCTTCGCGCAACTCCGACAGCGAACCGGACAGGCCAGGCAGCGCGAACGACTCCGTATCGATATCCATGATATCGAGCCCGCGCGCTGCCACCGTATCGACCGCGGCCACGATCTCTGCGATCTCGTCGTCGTTCAGCGTATAGATCCAGCCGGCGCTGCCGGAGATGTCTTCCGGGGACCAGCTCGCCGGATCGACCACTGGCTTCATGAATTCGGCGGGCTCGCGCTCACGCGACCCCCTGACCCACCCCAGACCCGGCTCCGCCATTGGCTTCACTCCCAGATAATCGGTTCGCGCGTCACCCGAACGCCCTTCGCTTCGGACAGCCGGACGACATTGACCGTCTCGGCAAGTTCCGGCGACCCCGAATAATAAGCTGGAACCTTGCCAGAGCCTACAGGCACGGGCCGGTTCCAGTGACCGAGCGCAAGGTAGTCCGCCCGGGTCGCCGAAATTTCCCGGTCGCCCAAGAGCCAGGACGGGCGCAGCGCGATGTTCGGATCGGGTTTCGGCTCGTAGTGCCCGTGCGCCATGACGATATGCCAGCGCGCGCGGCGCTTCGGCGGTTTCGCCAGCGGCGCCATGTCGTCGTAATCGCGGTGCGGACGGCCCCAGATCTCCATGTCGTGATGGTCGAACGCGATCCTGTCGTCATGGGTGACGCCGAAAATATGGACGTCGGGCAATTCGCCCAGAGCGCCGCGATGCCAGACCGAATCGTCCATCGCCGGGTCGTGATTTCCGGGCAGCACGACAACGGTCAGACTGCACTCCGCGAGCAGCCGACCCGCCCGGTCGATTACCTCCAGCGGCAGCCGGTTATGTTCGAACACATCGCCCGCCAGCAGGACGACATCGGCGGATACGCCGCGTGCCGTCGCCAGTACCGCGGCAAGGCCGCGCGTGCCGTCGCCGTCGTGCGACCGCGCGGTGTACTCGTCATCGACATGCACGTCTGACGAATGCACCAGGACGATTTCACCGGAGGCGGATGGTTTGGCGATACTAGAATGCACGCGGGGAACCCGTAGCGGACAACTCGACAGTGGGCACTATACCACTAAATCCTGATACCGAAGAAGCGGGCGGCATTGCGGCCGAGAATACCTTCCTGCGCGGATTTCGACAGGCCCTTCGCGCGACGGACGAATTCGACCGGCTGGCGTTCGCCGAACGGATAGTCGGTGCCCATCATGATCTGACGCGCCGGAATCTTGGTTGCCAGATATTCCAGCATGTCCGGATTGAAGATTACGCTGTCGACCCAGAACTTCCGGATGTAATCGGAAAACTCGCCCTTGAGCCCGGCCCCGTCGCGCCCGGTCCGCGAGGCGGCGTCCTGACGGCCGGCGTAGAACGGCAGAAATCCGCCGCCATGGACGATCATCAGCTTCACCTTGGGAAACCTGTCGAGCACGCCGTTATAGATGAGAGACGACATGGCGAGCGCTTCCTCGTAGGGCTGGCCCAGATTGAACGAGAGACCGAATTTCTGGAGCCTCCTGTCGGCATTGCCCGCCGGATGGATAAAAACCGGGCAACCGGCCTTCTCCGCGGCGCGCCAGAACGGGTGAAACTGTTTTTCGCCGATTTCCGCTCCGTTGACGTCGGTCGACACGGCAACGCCGCGGAGGCCCAGCCGGTCGAGACAGCGTTTCATTTCGCGCACCGCGCGCTGCGGATCGTGCAGCGGCACCAGCCCCATCCCGACAAGCCGGTCGGGATGTTTCGACACCATTTCTGCAGTGGCGTCGTTGGTCATCCGGTCGATCTCAAGCGCCCGGGCGCCCTCCGCCCAGTAAGTGTTCTGATGCACGATCGACGGCGAGACCACCTGTATGTCGACGCCCATCCGGTCCATGTCGGCGATCCGCTCGTCCGCGCTCATCATCTTGCGCATGGTGATCTCGGACTCCTTCGCCGGCCCGAGACTGGTCCGCCCCTTTAGCCCGAGACGTTCGTGCAGCCCGTGCTTGCGGGTGATTTCGAACACTTCGGGCACGACGATATGACCGTGGCAATCGACGGTCAGAGGCCGTTTCGGCCTGATTTTCGCCGGCGCCTTGCGCTTCGCCGCCGATTTTCCGGGTCTGGTCGCCATGATCTGTCTCCCTGAAAAGTCCGTTCAGTCAAAATAACCGCTGTCGATCGCCTTGAACCACAGGCGCCCGACGGTCCGCATCGTGTCGTGCATGATGTTGTGATAGTAGCCCTCCAGCCGGGCGACGCGATAGCGCTTGCAGTAGCGTTCCATTACGGCACGAGCCGCATCGACCTTCTCCGGCTGGATGACCTGGTCCAGCGTGCCGTTCATTTCCCACACGGCGACGTCGCGCAACTCGTCGGCCGGAAAACAGGGCAGCATGATCTTGTGCAGGAAGGCGCCGTACCCCGCCTCGCGGTCCGCGTCCGGCAGAAAATCCGACCGCCACAGCCGTCCCGCCTGCTCGGCGATGGCGGCAACGTTGTAGAACATCATCGTGTCCTCGATGGACTTGAAATTGGGCGCCTTGAGCGCTTCCTGCCAGAGCCGTTCGCGCGTCACGTCGTCGAGATATTCGGTATAGAACCGGAAATCGTTCCGGCCGCGTTCGCGCACCCTCAGGACCGAGTTCTCGTAACCCCAGTCGTACTTATCCTCCAGCGTCCGCGTGTAGTAGTACGACAGCGCTGTGTTCGACGTCGCCCAGCCGAGCATGCCGTCGGGCGTCAGATGCCGGCAAAGCGCCCAGAGGAACGGCCCGCCGGTCGAAAACCCCCAGTAAAGCAGCAGCACGTCATCGGCATCCTTGCGGATGGTCCCGAGCGCATGTTCGGCGCCGCGCCGGTAACCCTCGACAATGACGTCGGGCGTCGCCGCCAGCATGTGATCGTAAAGCGCGGTGCCGGCAACCGGCAGGCGGTGCGTATCGCTGCCGGTCGCGCTCGCCTGGCCCTGCGAGGCGATGCTCGTATAGTCGGACCGCGCCCAGTAAGCCGCCATGTGCCGGGTAAAGACCGGCATCCGGTCGCCCAGCGGGATCCTGTCCCAGTGACCGTCCGGATCGAAGAAATTCCAGCGCCCGAGCCTCGGCACGGCGGCAAAGGTAACGCCGCGCTTCGCAAGGAACGGCCCGGCGCCTTCCTTCTTTTCGTAGGTCGTGAGAAAGGCATTGCCGTTGTCCTTGCCGCCTTCGCCCGCGATCACCACGATTTCGCGCCCGTTATGCAGGCGCGGCGTGTCGGGGCGCAGCAGGATCACGACCTGGGTGAACGGCCTGCCGTGCATCTCGAAATCGACGAACTCGACCGACTGCGTATAGGTCGTGGTTTCGGGATAGGCATCGCTGTCCAGAATCGCCTGCAGCGCCGCCGCCGGCACCGTGCCGTTATCGTCCGGCAGAATAACGATATCTTCGGCAGGCAACGCCTCTGACATGTAACCGCTCCCTGTTGTGGGCCCAAGCTTCCGGGTCTACGCTTCCCGACACTCAAGCATAATCAGGCTTTATCGTCATGTCGCCGAGTAGCCCTAACTCGCTGAATAACGATCTGGCGGCGAACTGGATGCCGTTTACCGCCAACCGGCAATTCAAGGCGGCGCCGCGCCTTCTCGTGTCGGCGAAAGACATGCATTACACCACTGATGATGGACGCCAGGTGCTCGACGGCATCAGCGGCATGTGGTGCGTCAATGCCGGTCATGGGCGAGCATCGATCACCGAGGCGATCCGCGCACAGGCCGGGATGCTGGATTATGCGACAGCCTTTCAGATGGGCCATCCGCGCGCCTTCGAGCTCGCGGCCCGTCTGACTGCCCTGCTGCCCGGCGATCTCGATCATGTGTTCTTCGCCAATTCAGGCTCGGAAGCCGTCGATACCGCGCTCAAGATCGCCCTCGCCTGGCACGCGGCCCGTGGCGAACCGGACCGCACGCGCTTTATCGGGCGTGAGCGCGCCTATCATGGCAGCGGGTTCGGCGGAATGTCGGTCGGCGGCATCGAAGCCAACCGGGCGCAGTTCGGCAGCCTTCTGGGCGGGATCGACCATCTGCCGCACACCCACGACCCGGTGCGCAACGGCTTCTCCCGGGGCCAGCCGGCGCACGGCGCGGAGTTCGCCGACGCGCTGGAATTCCTGATTGCGCAGCACGGCGCCGGCACCATCGCTGCTGTGATCGTCGAGCCGATGGCCGGTTCGACCGGCGTGCTGGTACCGCCAAAGGGCTATCTCGAGCGGCTGCGCGCGATCTGCGATGCACACGGTATTCTGCTGATTTTCGATGAGGTCATTACCGGGTTCGGTCGCCTCGGCGCGTCCTTTGCGGCGGAAAAATTCGCTGTCCAGCCGGACATGATGACCCTCGCCAAGGGGCTGACCAACGGGGCGGTGCCGATGTCGGCGGTCGCCGTGCGGCCCAAAATTCATGACACGCTGATGACCGGTCCCGCAAATCGTATCGAGCTGTTCCACGGCTATACCTATTCCGCCCACCCGCTTGCCTGCGCCGCGGCCCTGGCGACCCTCGATCTGTATCGCGATGAAGATCTGTTCGAACGCGCTGCGGCACGCGCGCCCTGTTTCCAGGAGGCGCTCCACTCATTGAAGGGGTCGCCCCATGTGACCGATATTCGCAATATCGGCCTTGCCGGCGCCGTAGAGCTGGCGCCCAGGGAAGACGCACCGGGAACGAGGGCCTACGATGCTTTTCTCGCCTGTTTCGAAGAGGGTGTGCTGGTGCGCCAGACTGGCGATACGCTGGCGTTAGCGCCACCGCTGATCATAAGCGAAGCGCAGATCGATCAACTGGTCGAGGCCCTTCGCACGACCCTCGACCGCATCGCCTGAACTGCTGGAGGCAATAGAGTGAGCGTAACACCCCTTTCCCCCGACATGGTGCTGACCAACGCAACGGTCCTGACCGCCGACGCAACCGACAGCGAAGCCGAAGCCGTCGCAATCTATAACGGGCGGATCGGCGCGGTCGGCACGGCCAGCGATATTGAAGCACTGGCCGATAACCGGACACAGACAATCGATCTCAAGGGCCGCACCGTTCTGCCCGGCCTGACCGATCCGCATGTTCATTTCGCCGATGGCGGCGCGCATATGATGCACCGGATCGATTGCCGCGACTTTTACTCCAACGTGCGCTCGATCGCCCAGATTACCGAGAACATCGCGGCCGAAGCCGCGCGTCGACCGAAGGACTCGTGGGTGGTCGCCCATGGCAGCCCGATGCAGGATTTCCGCATGCCGGAAGGGCGCTTCCCGAACCGTCACGATCTCGACGCGGCGGCGCCCGACAACCCCGTCGCCATCAATTTCGGCGCGCATATCACCATCGCGAACTCGAAAGCGCTTGAGCTGGCCGGGATTCGTGCCGGCACCGAAGCGCCCGCCGGCGGCGCCATCGAGTTCGGCGAGGACGGCAGCCCGACCGGCAAGCTGGTCGAGCGCGCGCAATATGCCATCCGCAATATCATTCCCGAGTACAGCTACGACCAGATGAAGGACGGCGTGCTGTTTGCGGCGGACCGCTGCCTGGCGCGCGGCATCACCAATATCCATGACATCGTCACCAACCATGAATCGATCCGCGCCTATCAGGAGCTGGTCGATGACGGGCGGCTGCCGATCCGCGTCTCCATCCTGATCCGGGTAATCGAAGCGGCGATCCAGAAGGAAAGCCTGCTCAATCTCGGCATCAAGACCGGCTTCGGCAATGACTGGCTGCGCATCGGCGGCGTCAAGATGTCGATCGATGGCGGCATCACCGGACATGTCGCAAAATTCTACGAACCCTATGTCGACGACCCCTGCCATGAGGGGCTGATCCGTATCGAGCAGGACGAGCTCGATGAGACCGTCGAGGCCTACCACAATGCCGGCCACCGGGTCTGCATTCACGCCATCGGCGACGTGGCGATGGACATGGCGCTGAACTCGCTGGAAGGCGCGCTCAAGGCCAAACCCCGCGCCGATCACCGCCACCGCATCGAACATCTGGGCAACTGGCTGGTCACGCCGGAGCGGATGGATCAGATCGCCCGCAACAACCTGTTACCGGTGCCGAACATCCCCTTCATGCATTACATCTGGGAATCGCTGGTCGCCTGTATCGGCGACGAACGGCTGGAAGATTCGTTCAATATCCGCGACATGCTGGATGCCGGGCTGCAGATCACTTCCGGCTCCGACGGGCCCGCCTACTGGCCGCTCGATTCGCTGCGCGATCTCGGCACCGCTGTGTCGCGGCAGACCTGGACCGGCAAGACGGTCGGCGCCGATCAGGCGGTCAGCGTGCGCGAAGCAATCCGCATGTTTACAATAAACGCCGCCTATAATGCGTTTGAGGAAAAGATAAAGGGCTCGATCGAAACCGGAAAATTGGCCGACTTTGCTGTACTGGCCGAAAACCCCTATTTGGTGGAGCCCGAACGGATCAAGGACATCCCGGTCGATATGACCATCGTCAATGGCACCATCGCCTTCGCCCGCCAGGGTGCGGACCGGCTGGAATTTTAGGGAGAGACCCATGACCCACGATCTCGTAATTCGCGGCGGCACGATTGCCGACGGCCGCGGCAGTGCGCTGTTCGACGCCGATATCGCGATTGATGACGGAAAGATTTCGGCAGTCGGAACGGTTGACGCCTCCGGCAGAGAAGAGATCGACGCAAGGGGCCTGCTGGTCGCGCCCGGCTGGGTCGACATCCATTCCCATTATGACGGCCAGGCGCTGTTCGAGGACCGGCTGCTGTCGTCGGGATGGCACGGCGCGACGACCACGGTGATGGGCAATTGCGGCGTCGGCTTCGCGCCGGTTGGGCCGGGCCAGAAGGAATTGCTGATCGAGCTGATGGAAGGCGTCGAGGACATTCCCGGCGAGGTACTGGGAGAGGGTCTCGACTGGGACTGGAGCAGCTTCGACGACTTCCTCGGCGCGCTGGAGCGCCGGCCGCACGATATGGATATCTGCGCCCAGCTGCCGCACTCGGCGTTGCGCGTCTACGTTATGGGCGAGCGGGCGATGCGGCGCGAGCCGGCGACCGCGGACGATATCGCGCAGATGCGGGCGCTGACGGCGGAGGCCATGCGCGCTGGCGCGCTGGGCTTTTCCACCTCGCGCACGCTCAACCACCGGACGCTGGCGGGCGAGCCCATCCCGTCCTGGGACGCCGCGGCGGAAGAGCTCGCCGGCATCGTCGCCGGGCTGCGCGACGCGGGCGCGGGCGTCATGCAGCTTATCTCGGACCTGACGCCCGAACGCCGCCCATCCGAATTCGCCCTGATGCGCGGCATGATGGAATCGGCCGGCCGGCCGCTCTCGATCACCATCCTTCAGCAGAACCGCGATCCGGACGGGTGGAAGGAATTCATGGACATGATCGACGGCGCCGTAGCCGATGGCCTGCAGATGAAGGCTCAGGTGGCGCCGCGGCCGATCGGCACCCTGTTCGGGCTCGATCTCGGGCGGCACGGGCTGGTCTATCACCCGTCCTACAGGAAGATCGAAGACAGGCCGCTGGCCGAACGCGTCGCCATCATGCGCGACCCGTCTTTCCGCGCGCAGCTTCTGTCCGAGAAGCCGGAACACGACATCGAGCAGCAGGTCCGCCGGGTGCGCAATTTCGACTACCAGTTCCCGTTCGGCGACCCGCCGAATTATGCGCCGCCGAGAGAGACGTCGATCGCCGCCACCGCCGAGCGCACTGGCAAAAGCGTCGACGAGGTGGTCTACGACCTGCTGCTGGAGGAGGACGGCATGCAGATGATCTTCAGCCCCAACAACAATTTCGCCGACTATACGCTGGAGGCCTGCCGCCAGCAGATGGAGAACCCCAACAGCGTCATCTCGCTGTCGGACGGCGGCGCGCATGTCGCGCATATCTGCGACGTCAGCTATTCGACCTTCCTGCTGACCTACTGGGGCCGCGACCGCAAGGAGGGAACGCTCGACACGAGCTGGCTGATCAAGCGGATGACGGGAGATGCGGCGAACGCCGTCGGGCTGCTCGACCGCGGCGTCCTCGCGCCAGGCTACAAGGCGGACATCAACGTGATCGACCACGACCGTCTGACCATCCGCAAGCCGGTCATGGTGCACGATCTGCCGATGGGCGCGAAGCGTCTGATCCAGAAGGCGGACGGGTATGTTGCGACCGTCAAGGCGGGCGAGATTACCTATCGCGATGGAGAGGCGACGGATGCCCTGCCCGGTACGCTGGTGCGGGGGGCGCAAAAAGCGCCTGCGGCCGCCTAGAACAATTCAACAGGAGAAACAAACATGCCCGACATCAGGATAGCCGCCGCCGGCGGCGGAGAGTTCGATTGCTACTGCGCCGCGCCGGATGGAGGATCGGTTCCCGGCGTGATCATCATGTGCACGATCTTCGGCGTCGACGACGATCTGCGCGGCATCGTCGACGATCTGGCGTCGAAAGGGGTCGTGGCGGCGGCGCCGGACCTGTTCTGGCGGGGAGACTCGGGCCCCAAGGACCGCTCCGAGAAAGGCCGAACGGAAGCCGCCGCGCGCGCCGAAGACCGCGCCAACCTGGTCGAGACCAACATGCAGGACCTCGCCGACACGATGGCGGCGCTGAAGGCGATGCCCCAATGCAACGGCAGGATCGTCGTCGTCGGGCTGTGCTATGGCGGCCCGTTCGCCCTGCTCGGCCCGGCGCGGCTCGGTTGCGACGCAGGGCTGTCGTTCCACGGCACCGCCGTTCAGGAATATCTCGACATCCTGCCCCAGGTCGGCGATGCGCCGGTCCGGCTTCACTGGGGGATCGATGACCATGCCTGCCCGCCGGAAGACCTCGCGCGCGTGCGCGCCGCCGCGGCCGACATGCCCAACGTCGAGATCACGACCTATGACGGCGTCCGGCACGGCTATACGGCGCCCTCCAATCCGGCGTCCTGGAACGAGGCCGCCTCGACCGACAGCTGGGCCAGCGCAATGAAGGTAGTCGACGGGCTGCGTTAGAAAACCTGCGCCCTGCCGCCCGCACCGATGGCCAGAACACCGAAGGTTGCGATTGTCGGTGGCGGTCTCGGCGGCCTTGCCGCCTGCCGCGCGCTGCATCTTCGGGGCATCGAAGCCATCGTTTACGAGCAGACGCCGGCGCTGACCGAAATCGGCGCCGGACTCAATCTCAGCCCGAACGCGTTGAAGGCGTTTCGCGCGCTGGGGGTGGAACGGGAAACGATCGAAACAGGCTGTCAGGTCGAGCATCAGATCATCCGCAGCTGGCGCAGCGGGCGCGTGATCGCCCGGCAGCAGCGGGGAAGCGGTGTTGCAAAACGGTATGGCGCCGGGTTCCTGTGCATGCACCGTGCGGACCTGCTCGACATTCTGGCGCGTACGCTGCCGGAAACCGCGATCCGGCTCGGCGCAAAATGCACCGGGGTGGAGACAGGGGACGATGGCGCCGTCGCGCGGTTTGCCGACGGGTCCGAGATCGAGGCCGACATCGTCGTCGGCGCCGACGGCATCCATTCCGCCGTGCGCGACAGCCTGTTCGGACCCATCGAGCCGAACTTCACCGGCTGCATCTGCTGGCGCGGCCTGGTGCCGGCCGAAACCGTCGCGCATGTCGAGTACGCGCAGGACATGACGGCCTGGTGGGGGCCGCACGGGCATGTGGTTCATTACCCGGTGCGGCGCGGCGAGCTGATCAATTTCGTGGCGCATATCAACAGCGACGCATGGACCGACGCGTCCTGGACATACGAATGCGACCGCAGCGAAGTGATGGAGACCTATGCGCGCTGGAACCGGTCGCTGCTGCGTCTGATCGAATCGAGCGACGTCTATTACAAATGGGCGCTGTACGACCGCGACCCGCTGGAAAAATGGGGCGAAGGACGAGTGACGCTGCTGGGCGATTCCGCGCACCCGATGCTGCCCTATCTGGGGCAGGGCGCCTGCATGGCGATCGAGGATGGCTGCATTCTGGCGGAAGCCGTGGCGCGCTCCCCCGACAGCCTGACCGGCGCCTTGCGCGATTACGAGAGGCTGCGCCAGCCGCGCACCACCCGGGCTCAGCTCGGCTCGCGCCAGCGCGCCAAGGAAAACCATCTCCCCTCCGCGACAGCAAGGTTGCGGCGCGACCTTACGATGGCGTGGCGCAACCGGTTCGGCAAGGACCGCTCGCCCGCCCAGGCGGAATGGCTCAACGAATACGACGTAGCGACGGAAAACGGTTATGGGGAAAACGAAGAACGGGACTGTCGCAATTCGAACGTCGACAGCCGGCTCTAGGGTACATTCGATACGGTGATCGCCTTGGGGCCGAGAATGATCGTCGGATCCCTGTCGTTGTCGAGCCGAAGCCTGTGCTCTCCGTGCGCGACGTAATTGGCGAAGACAAAACACGCAACCGCATTGCGTTGACGGTTGGTCACCTCGATCGTTTCCGGCGGCAATCCCGGCGGAACCTGGAAATGCCTCACGGCAATGGTGCCGGCATGGCTGGCGCTCAGGGTCTGTTTGCGTTGGAACCAGGATTGGGCCGAATACGCCCCCAGCTCTTTCGCCAGCCCCTCGTCGAACACAAAGACAATATCAACTTCGACGGGATATCCGTCATTCACTCTCGCATCGACCAGAAACAAAATTTGCTGCGTCGCGATGCGCCCCCCGTGCCCTTGAAAGCAACCGCCAGGAAGCACGACAATTGCCAGGAAAAGGAAAAATTTGCGCGCTGTCATGGCAACTTCCTAACGGAGCCCCGCGTCCCGGATCGCCCGCCAGACCGCCTCCGGCGTCGCCGGCATGTCGATGTGAGTAACGCCCAGCGGTCTCAGCGAGTCGAGGATGGCGTTGATCACCGCCGCCGGCGCCCCGGTCGCGCCGCCCTCGCCGGCGCCCTTGATGCCGTGCGGGGTGAACGGGCTGGGGCAATCACTCAGGATTGTCTCCAGCGCCGGCAGATCGTCGGCGCGCGGCATGGCGTAATCCAGGAAGGAGCCGGTCAGGAGCTGGCCGGTCTCGGGATCGAAACGCACATGCTCCATCAGGGCCTGTCCGATCCCCTGTGCAATGCCGCCATGCGACTGCCCGTGCACGATCATCGGGTTCACCGCGCGACCGACATCGTCGATCGCGACGAAACGGTCGATGGAGATTTTCCCGGTATCGGGATCAATCTCCACCTCGCAGACATGCGTTCCGGTCGGAAATGTCACCGTCTCGTCCTGATGGCGGATTTCTGCGAACAGCCCGTCGGCTTCGCTGCGCGCAACCTCGAACAACGACACGCGCCGGTCGGTCCCTTCGACTGCGTAGTGACCGCCTCCATACGCTACCGTACGGGGTTCCGCCTGCAGCAGGCGGGCCGCCGTCGCTCGGCCTTCCTCCACCAGCGCCTGCGCCGCGTCGGCGATGGCCTTGCCCGCCCGTACCATCGACCGCGAGGCGTTGGTTCCGACCCCGTCGGCAATCAGTCCGGTATCGGTTTCGTCCACCGCGATCAGGCCGATATCGATGCCGAGCTCGTGCGCGGCGACCTGGCGCAGCACGGTCTCATGGCCCTGCCCCTGATCGACGCATCCGGCGGCGAGCGTTACCGACCCGTCCGGCGATACGCCGACCCGCCCGTACTCGCCGGTCGCGCCGCCGGCGCCCTCGATATAGTTGCAGAGCGCGATGCCGCGCAGCCTTCCCCGCGCCTCCGATGCCGCGCGCCGCGCCGGAAAGTCCTGCCAGTCCGACTCGCGCAGGGCCGCATCCATGTTTCCGTCATAGTCGCCGCTGTCGTACAGCGTTCCGATGGCCGTTTCCCTCGGCAGATCGCCCTTGTCGAACGCGTTGAGCCGACGCAGGGCAATCCGGTCCAGCCCTGTCTTCGCCGCCGCGGCGTCGATCAGCCGTTCGATCACGTAGTTGCACTCGATACGCCCGACGCCGCGATAGGAACTGATCGGCGTTGTGTTGGTAAACACGCCCCGCATCTCGAGCCGCAGCGCCGGAATGGCGTAAACCGAGGACAGCATCCGCTCCATGTTGCGCACGGTGGAAAACGGCCCGTTGCCGGCATGGCGCGCGCCAAAATTGGCGATGCCCTCGATCTTGAGCGCCAGCATGCGCCCGTGCGCGTCGAGCGCGAGGGTGCCGCGCAGGAGCGAATCCCGAGCCTGGGTCGTCACCTGGAATTCCTCGTCGCGACCGCCTGACCATTTGACCGGCCGCCCGAGCCGACGCGCAGCCCACAGCACCGCGGGATATTCCGGGTAAAGCACGCTGCGCCCGCCGAAACCGCCGCCGACATCGGGAGAAATCACCCGGACCCTGCCCGGTTCGGTCTGCAGCAACTGGGCGAGATTGCGGGCAATGCCGTGAACGCTCTGGCAACCGATGACCAGCGTGAACGCATCCTCCGCCGGGTCGTATTCGCCGAGCGCGGCGCGCGGTTCCATGAACCCGACGGCAAGCCGGTTGTTGACGATGTCGAGCGTCACGACATGCGGCGCGGATGCGACGGCCGCCGCGACCGCGTCTTCGTCGCCCGTCCCGAAATCGAAGATCAGATTGCCGGGGGCCTCGGACCAGAGATCCGGCAGGCCGCCACCGGCTGCCCCGTCCGTCGCCGCGACCGGCGGCAGCAGCGCGTAGTCGACGGTCACCGCCTCCGCCGCGTCACGCGCCTGCACGGCGGTTTCGGCCACCACGATGGCGACCGGTTCGCCGACATGACGCACGCGGTCCGTCGCCAGCACGGGCAGAGGCGGGTCGGCCATCATGCTTCCGTCGCGGTTGGGCTGTTCGGCGGCCCGCGCGCCGACCCCGCTCGGCAGGAACGTCACCCCGTCGGCTTTCAGGTCGGCATTGGCGAACACGCCAAGAACGCCCGGCAGGGCGCGCGCCGCCGCGGAATCGATTGCGGCGATATCGGCATGGGCGTGCGGCGAACGCAAAAACACCGCGTGCGCCTGACCGGGCGCGCCATGGTCGGTCGTGTAGCGTCCGCCGCCCGTGAGAAGGCGCTCGTCCTCGAACCGTATGACCGAATTTCCGATCATGTCGATCTCCTTCGAGACGAAGAATAACCGTTATCGGCAACCGCGACATGGGGTGACAAAGCGATTTCCTTCCATCACCATTCGGGCGTTAGGGAAATAGGACCGCAAACCGGACAGAGAGAGCATCATGAAGATCGCAAGAGCAGTTCGCCTCGCACTGGTCCCCGCAGCGTTGGCTCTCGCGCCGACCGGCGCATCCGCAGACGCCGTCGCGGATTTTTACAACGGAAAGACCGTCAAGATCGTCGTCGGCGCATCGATGGGCGGATCGTACGGGCTGCTGGCGCAGATCATGTCGCGCCATGTCAGCCGGCATCTCGCCGGCGCGCCAACCGTCGTCGTGCAGTCGATGCCGGGCAGCGGCGGAAACAAGGCGATGAACTATACCTACACGGCCGGGCCGCAGGATGGCAGCGTGGTGTCCATCGTGCAGATCAGCGTCGTTCAGGAATCGCTGTTCAACCCGAAAATCCGTTTCAGCGCCAAGGGTTATCAGTATTTCGGGCGCTTCACCAACGCCAATATCGTCGGTACCGCGCACAAGAGATCGGGCCTCAAGAGCTGGGAAGATATCCGCAAGAAATCATACACGATCGGCAGCGTCGGGCGGCGCAACTACACCTATATCGGCCCTGCCCTCATGAACGCGCTGGCCGGTGCCAAGTTCAAGATCATCAGCGGCTATCGGGGGACCAAGCAATCCTATCTGGCGATGGAAAAGGCGGAGGTCGACGCGGCCGCGACGAGCTGGGCGACGCTCAACGTCAACAACGCGAAGGAAATGAGCGACGGCACCTATATTCCGCTGTTCCAGATGATGGGATACCGGGAGGATCACCTGAAGGACGTCCCGTCCATCGCAGAGTTCGGCAAGACCAAAGGAGAGAAGGCGTTCGTCGCCATTATCGCAGCGGGCAGCGCCATCGGCCGGACCATGGCCGGCCCGCCCGGCATGCCGAAGGACCGTGTCGCGGCGTGGCGGAATGCGTTCTGGGCCACCGTCAACGATCCGGCCTTTGTCGCCGACATCAAGAAGCGCAATTCGCGCCTGAATCCCCTGAACGCCAAAGACATCACGAAGATCGTCTACGACGCGATGAACCTGCCCAAGGAAGACGTCAAGGCGGCCTACGCGTTTTATCAGAAGCTGCTCAAGGCGACCTACTGAGAAGCTGTCCTCCCTCCGCCCTTCGGGGCGGAGGGAAATCCTGCCGGCGAAGAACCCGACTAGACGGCCTGTTCGCGGCAGGTGGTGCGGCGCATGTCGCGGACGTATTTCTGGTCGTCGAACGGGGTCGCGCGGTGCAGCGTGGCGAGGTTGTCCCACGCGACGACTTCTCCGGGTGCGCTCCATTTGTGGGCGTAGACGTACTTGTCCTGCGTCGCGGTCGCCATCAGCTCGTCCTTGAGCGCCATCGCCTCGTCGTCGGGCATGCCGACAATGGCCCTGATATGCGAGGCCAGGTAAAGCGATTTGCGGCCCGAGCGCGGGTGGACGTGAACGAGCCTGTGACGCGCTGGCGGCGGACGAATGGCCCGCTCCTCGTCGGTCGGCTCCGGTCCTCCGCCGAGGACGCGCGAATACCAGTAGCAATGCTCGGCCACCAGCCCGTCGAGTCGTTTTTTCATCGCCGCCGGCAGATCGTCATACACAGCCCGCAGATCGGCGAACTCCGTGTCGGCGCCCTCGGGCGGAACGACATGCGCCGACAGCAGCGAATAGGTCGCGCGAATCTCGTAGAAACTCATGTCGGTGTGCCACAGCCGGTTGGCGCGCTTGAAGGCGAGCCTGCGGTCGTCGTCGGAATAGATGTTGCCGTCCTTGTCGAGATTGCTCTGATCGACGATTTCCGACCGCGGCACACGCATGCCGGTACCCTTGAGGCGCATCGCCCGCGCGCCCTCGATCGGATCGAGCAGGTGGCTGAAACCGATATGCTCGTCATCGGTCAGGGCGCGATCGTGACGGACGACGCAGACCGCGTACTCGTTCATCGCCTCTATGAAGGATGCAACCGACGCCGGGTCGGTGTCGCGCCGCATGTCGAACCCGGTCAGTTCGGCGGCGAAGACGGGATGAAGTTTTTTCGCTTCGAACGGCATGGTCTTACTCCCGCGCGCTGGTCTGGACTTCCTTCGCAAAGATTTCCTCGACCGACAGCCTGCGGTCGGTCACGCCCTGCTCGGCGCAGTATTGCAGAAATGCGTCCAGCGTGGTGCGGTTGGCATCGATCCCGTAGGGCCAGTAATCCTGGCCAGGGAACAGGCGTTTCCGGTAGTCCGCCACCGTCAGGTAAGCCCACGGAATCGGCACATGGGTGCCGTGATTCATCAGCCGCTCGACCGACCGGTCGCGCGCCTTGTCGAACGCCTGCATCAGGACGGTCGCCGTCCACGGATAGCGTTCGTAGGTGTCATTGCGGATCACCATGCAGTGCATGATCGGAAAAATGCCGGTCTCATCGAAATAGGCGGCCTCGACCGGCTGGAAATCGGGAAACAGGCGGCGGATCTGCTCGGTGCGGAATCCGGCGGGCGGCGCAGCGGTAAAGATCGCGTCCAGCTCGCCGTCGATCAGCATCTGGTTGCAGGATTTGTCCGCGATCTGCTCCAGCTTCACGCCGTCCGGCAGATGCAGCGTCGCTTTCTCGGTACGGCCCGGCTCGTTCATGCCGGCCTGCACCCAGTCGATATCGGACAGCTTGATGCCGATCTGGTGCATCAGCCAACCCCGCACGTAGATCACCGCCGTCATGCCCCACTCGGGCACCCCGACCCGCTTGCCGGCGAGGTCTTCCGGCCGCTCGATCGAGCCGTCGTTGCGGACGAAAATCGCCGACTGGCGGAACACCCGCGACGGAAACACCGGAATGCCGATTCCCTTGGCGCTGCCGTCCGCGACCGACGAGCAATAGCCGCCCATCGACATTTCCGAGATTTCCCATTCGGCATAGGTCATGAAGCGATAGAACGCATCGTGGGGGCGATAGAACAGCGGGATGATGTCGATCCCCTGCGCCTTGACCTCGCCGCTGGTGAGATCGCGGAAGTGATCGTAATCCTGCGCCGCCATGGTGAGTTTCAGCGATTCCATCCGTTACCTCTCGATCAATTTTGACGAAGCGTCCTCTTCCGCCCAGACTGCCCCGAAATTATCCGTCCGAAAAGAGGGGCGCATGACGGAACCGCTCGAAATCTACACCGCCGGCGCGACGCGCGAAGGGATCGGCGCACTGGCGGAGACCATTCAAAGAGAGCTGGGATTCGCCATCGCGACGCCGACCAATCACGGCCACCTGATCGTCGAACACGTCCGCGCAGGCGAAACCGATGCGGATATCGTGATGGTAACCGAGGCGATGCTGGCGCAGCTCGTCGAGGACGGTCTCGCCGCGGCCGACATTTCCGCACCGCTTGGCACGATCCGGATCGGGGCTGCGGTGCGCACCGGCCTGCCTCTGCCGGATGTCTCCACCATGGCGGCGTTCGAACGCGCCCTGCGCGATGCGCGATCCATCGTCATCACCGAAGCGCCCAGCGGCGTGCATCTCGAACGCGTCTTTGCCGGGCTGGGCCTGACCGGAACGCTCGAACCGAAAATCACCCGCTACGACACCGGGACGATGGTCAACGAACATCTCGCCGCCGGGACCGGCGATGGCGAAATCGGCTTCGGCGTCGCGACGGAAATCCTGTTCTTTCGGGACAGCGGCGTTTCCTGGGCCGGGCCGCTGCCCGAGAACATCCAGATGACCAACCGTTACGTCGCGGCAATGCTGACGCGCTCGGACCGGGAAAACGACGCAAGGGCGCTGATGGCGTTTCTGCAAACGGAGAAAGCGCGACGGGCGTTTGCGGCGACCGGCGTGGAAAACTAGGCGCCTATTCCCAGTACAGAAATCCCATCGCATTGCCGGTGCCGGCGAGCGAACGGTAGCAGGGCACGTAATCGATCAGCGTCAGCTCCTTGCCGCACGCATCCATCATCGCCGCGACCGGGATCCAGTTCTTGATTTCGGACGTGCCGGCCTGGTAGCGGTCTTCCGGGATAGAGGTCAGCGCACCGAAATCGTGCGCTTCGAACGCATCGATCACCTGCCGGTCCAGCGGCTCGTCGATCACGAAATGCGAGAGCCCGCCGGAGCAGAACACGGCGACGCGGGCGTCGGATTCCCAGCTCTCGATGGCTTCCTTCAGCGCGAAACCGAACTTGTAGCAGCGTTCCGCCGTCGGCTGGTTGGGCGGGTAGAACGTGTTGACGAAGACCGGCACGTTGGGGATCACCCTGTCCTTCATGATCTGGCGGTAGATGAAGCCGAACGCGTGCGGAATGCCGTTGGCGTAGCCCGATCCCCTGGGCAGCCGTCTGGATGCCGAGACGTCGAAACCGGATTCCATCACGCTGCGGACAATATGCGCGCCAAGCTCGGGATGGCCGGGATAGACCGCGTCCTCGGGCGGCGCATGTCCGCGCTCGGCGACCGCCACGCCGGGCGGCAGGTTGGCGACCTGTTCGGGGGTGCGCGGCCGGTTCTCGATGGTCTCGCCCCAGTAGACCGCAAAGGCGGGAAAATTGTCGTCGGTAAACAGCTCCGTCTGGTCGTTGCCGACGATGACCGCCACGTCGGGCGCGATCTCGGCATATTTCGCGGCCAGCGTATCGATGGCGGCGCGGCAGGCGGCATGGCGGGCCTGCCATTTCTCGGGCGTGATCTCGGCGGCGAGCCCTTCGTCCCTGCGCAGTTCGACGAGCTGGTCGAAATCGTAGGTGCCGCCCTGGAACCAGTGTTCCTTCTGCTGCCGGTCGAATCCGACCCGCTGATGCCACTGGTCCCACGGCGTCGACAGCATGGGGCCGTGCGACGTGCCGATTCCGAGGACGATTTCCGCCATGAAAAATTCTCCTGCCGGGGTGCCGCCGATACCGCGCCGCCCACGAAAGTTTTAGGGCCGATACGGCACAAAATACCCTGCACGACAGGGTATCCCAAGAGCGCTCTGGCGCAACAGTTGACCCGTTCCGGCGAGTGGCGGATAACGGTGCCAACCGAAACAAACCGATCAGGGAGACACCCCATGGCAGATATTCCGCGACTGAACGGCGTGATCGCCGCGCTCGAGTCGGGCAAGCCCGCCTTCACCGCGTTTTCGACGCCCGACGTCCCGGCCGCCGTCGCCTACAGCACCAACACCGGCTATGACGGCATCGTGTTCGAAATGGAGCACAACGCCTGGGATTCGCTCGCCCTGCGCGACTGCCTGCAATACATGCTGAACCGGGGACAGATCGCGAAATCCGGCTCCCTCGCGCCGGCCGTGACGCCGATGGTCCGGGTGCCGCCGAACGGCAACGAGATGGCGCAGTGGCAGGCCAAGCAGGCGCTCGATCTCGGCGTCTACGGCGTTATCTGGCCGCATGTCAGCTCGGTCGAGGAAGCCTACAACGCGGTCGCTGCCTGCCGTTACCCGCGGATGAAGGACGCGCCGCTCTACGAGCCCGCCGGCATCCGCGGCGACGGCCCGACCCAGGCCGTGCGCTACTGGGGCATCTCCCAGCAGGAATATTACGACCGCGCCGATGTCTGGCCGCTGGCGCCCAACGGCGAGATTTTCGTCATCCTGATGATCGAGGACACCAAGGGCATCGCCGCGCTCGACGACATTCTCAAGAACGTGCCGGGCATCGGCGCGGTGCTGATCGGCGAGGGCGACCTGTCTCAGGAACTCGGCTATCCGCGCCAGTACGAACACCCGGTGGTGGTCGAGGCAATGGCGGATATCGTCAACACCTGCAAGGCGAACAATGTCGCCGTCGGCCATCCGCATGTGACCGCCGGCAATGTCGAGAAAATCCTCGAGCAGGGCTACACGTTCCTGATGGCGGCGCCGGTGCGGTCCACCCCGGGTCTCGACAAGGGTCTGGAGCTTTCCGGCCGCGGCGGCGTGGCCAAACCCGCGGGGCCGGCGCCTTCTTATTAGAAATCGCTGACGCGATATCGCGCCAGCGGGCTGGAACCGCGAAACATCAGGCCGCGGCCCTGTGTTCGTGGCGGGCCATGTACCAGGTCGAGGCGGCGATGATCGCCGCGCCGACCCAGGTCCAGTAATCGGTGGTCTCGGAAAAGATCAGCCATGCCATCATGGCGGTGAAGGGCAGGCGCAGATATTCGATCGGCTCGACGATCGACACTTCGGCATGCACCAGCCCCCGCACCAGGCAGTAGGGCGCGGCGGTGCCTGACGCCGCCAGCAGCAGCAGCGCGGGCACGTCCGACCAGGCCGGCGTCACCCACTGATATAAGGCGGGGCCCAGCGCGAACAGCATGACCATGAGCTGGAAGTAGAACGTCGTCGTCGCCGGCGCATCGGTGCGGCCGAGCACGCGGCTGTAGAGCCCGACGCCCGCGTAGCAGAGCGCCGATCCCAGAACCAGGAACGCCGCCCCGCCGATCGGCACCGCGCCAGGCCGCAAAATGACCAGAACGCCCGCGAAACCCAGCAGCGTGCAGACGATGCGCGTCACGCCCGGCCGTTCGCGTAGGATGATCACCGCCAGCACGGCGGCCATCAGGGGCAGGGTGAAATGGAGCGCGACCGCCTTGGACAGGGTCAGCATGGTCAGCGCGGCGAACCAAAGCCACTGGCCGGTGAAGTTTAGCGCGTTGCGGATGAAATGCGCGCCGATCCGGTTGGTGCGCAGACTGCCGAAACCACGCCATGAAAACACCAGCAGAAGGAATGCCAGGCCGATCGCGTTGCGGAAAAACACCAGCTCCACCGGCGGGATCGTGCTGGAGAGGAAACGGACCGCGATCGGCACCATGGAATGGCAGATCGCCGCGCCCAGCCCCCACATGACCCCGACCATGACGTCATGCGACGTCATCCCGCCGGCGGGTCTGTGCGATTGGGGGGGAAGGGCCATGGCGTATTCTAGGCTTCCATCCGCGAGTCGGGAAGCGCCGCCCTCCGCAACGTAAAGACCGTCACCTCCGGCGGACAGTTGAACCGGACGGGCAGGCCGGAGAACCCCGCGCCGCGTCCCGTATATCCCAGCATCGGACCGATCCGCCAAAGACCGCTGGCGTAGCGGCGGAACCCGCCCGCATGGGTGATGATGGGCTTCCCGCCCGGCAGGCAGACCTGGCCGCCATGGGTATGGCCGCAAAGATAAAGACCGATCCCGGCCGCGGCGGCTTCCCGGCACAGCCCAGGCGTATGCACCAGCGCGACACGGAACCCGCCGGGCGCTTCGGAGAGAGCGCGGAGGGCGGCCGCGGTGAAATAGTAGTGCGGATCGTCGACGCCGGTGACATGGATCGAGGCGCCGCCGCGCGCCAGCGTCTCCGTCTGGTTGACGAGAACCCGGGTTCCGAGGGACTCCAGCATCTCCGCCATGTCCGCGGCATCGTGATTGCCGAGCACGGCCAGCACCCCGTCGGCTGCAGAAACAACCGGGAGAATTTTTTCGAAACCCTCCGTCACCCGGTCCCACGGACCGTGAACGTGAAACCGGTAATCGCCGGTCAGCACACACAGATCGCAGGGAACGCCGTCGATCAGCCGGGCGATACGGCCGGGCATTTCCGGATGGCCGTCGAGATGCAGATCGGTCAAATGCATGATGCGATAGCCGTCGAACTCGGCCGGCAGCGCGTCGAACCGGAGATCGAGCCGCACGAGGCGGATATCGAGCGCATTACGCACGCCGCGACCGTACAGACCCGTACAGCGCAGCAAAACGGCAAATCCCCGGAGCAGAAATTTGAAATAATTCCAGGCGCGGCTGTGACGCCGGCCGTCGGGCATGAGCTTGGCATCGGATGCTTCGAGCGCAGCCCGCCGCGCAGCCCAGGCCGCCCGGTCGGATTCGGCGGCGGACGGGGTCAACGGTACAGCGCCACGCCTTCGATGCGGCGGTCGATGTCGGCAATCACCTGCTTGTAGGCGACGCTGTTGACCTCGCCGAAGCGGCTCTGGAATTCGGCCTGGCTCATCCCTTCCGGCAGATCGGTAAAGACCGGAAAGAACGCGCTTTCGTCGAACGCCGTGGACAGAACCTCCTGAAACCGGATGGCTGCTCCCGAATCGGAAACCGCCGCCTTGGCAAACCGGACGCCGGTGCGGTCGGCGCCGATATCGGTAAAGCTGAAACCGCTCTTTTTCCCGGAATCCTTGACCTCTTTCAGCTCGCCGATGATGTTGGCGGCGACCTCGCCGCTCACCAGAGTCAGCCCCATCGAGATGGCGAAATGCTGGACGAAATCGTGGCGCCCGTTCAGCCGCACATGGCCGACCGACCGGCGGCGCGCCTTCTGTTCCGGACTGAGCACGGGCCCCGACACGAATTTCTCGAACCGGGAATCGCCGAAGAACAGGGCGAGAGCGACCATCGCCGCCTTGTTTTCCTCGACCGGGTTGCCGGAGGCGGCGCGCTGCTTGGCGAAAGCAAACACGGGGCGCACATAGTCGATCATCGAGGTCCTGCTGCTGCCCCGCCTGTCGCTCTCGCGTTCCAGCAGATCGTAGTAGGGCTTGACGGCCTCGGGCGTACTCATCGCGATCTGGCGTCTCGCGGCGGATTTGAGATCGGCCACCAGATTCTCGGGCGGCTGGAAATTGACGATGGCGAAATTGCTCGCCACCTGCACCGACTTGATCGAATTCAGGATCGGTTCCGCCTTGCCCTTCCCGACCAGGTGGTCGAGCGTGAATGTCAACGCTGGCCTGATCGCCGCAGGCGGAATCTCGATCTTTCCGATCCTGAGACGCGAAATGTGCAGGCCGAAAATCGACGGCGCGACGACCGCCGTGACATTGACGTGACGGCCGACGGGATTTTCCGGAATGGGCGGCGAAACCGTCAGCGCGATGATGACTCCGAAGCGGGAAACCTGCACCTGGCCGGCGACCTGTTTGACGCCGCCCAGCGCGCCCTTGAGGAGCGTATTGAGCTCTTCCGACGTGGCGCGCAGGGTCGTCATCCGGTCGGTCGGCATGTTTCTTGGATCGTAGCGTTCCGCCATCGCCTGGGCGCGCTTCAGATCGGCGGTATTGATGTCGCCGGCGCGACGAACCAGCGGCTGCGTATCCAGCGCCATGACAACGCCGGCGATCGGCAGGCCGACGATCGCCAGGATGAACAGGAGAAACAGGGATTTAAGGAGACAGCCCATAAAAATTCTTTTGCTGCGGGCGGGGACGCCCCAACGGTATGCCTTGGCGACCGATTCTCCGCCAGAGCGAGCCAATTATCAAGGACCAGGGGATTTCGACATCAGGAAACGAGAAGCCTGTTGAGCCCGAGGAGCAGGATCGCAATCAGGACAGACGCGGCAAACACGAAAATCAGGTTGCCGCGCGTGATCAGCCGTTCGGCCGACAGATCGAACATCGCGGCGCCGCTGGCGATCGACAGGCTGCCGATGGAGATCGCGGTGCACAGCCCCCACCCCACCAGCATCGCCTGCATCAGCACCAGGTCGGCAAGACCGGTCGGAATGCCGGTACACAGGATGAGCAGGATGGTGCCGCTGACGATCGGGTGAATGCCGCACAGCCCGGCGAGATTCATCGACATGATGACGATCAGGATGATTGCGAACGGGCCGAGCGCGAGCGATTTCAGCCAGTCAAGCAGCCCCGTCGCCGGGAGCGACGCCTCGAAGACGAGCCCGAGGGTCATCGCGAAAACGAGGATGGAAGTTTCCGGTCCGATCCGCCCGGCGCCGGCGACCGTTGAACGCAAGGCGGCGCGCGCGTTGCCTCCCTTGGCGGTCAGAATGGCCAGCACGCACGGGACAGGCATCGCAATGACGAGCGCCTGAAGCGTCGTCATGTCCGACAGAACGGTCGCGCCGACCACGATCAGCGCGGCCACCGCAATGGACGGCACGACGGGCCTCAGCGTCGCCAGCGCGCGCCAGATCACCGCCGGCCCTGTCATGCGCCCCCCGGCGCGCTCCAGCAGCGTCACGGCAATGAGCATGGCAAGCGCCGCCAGCGCGAGACCGAGGACCATGGTCTGCCAAACAGGCACCTCGGGCAGGTAGGTCGCAGCCACCGCCGTCGCGACGATAAAGGGCGACCAGAACGGCACCAGCGCCATGCCGCGCAGCGCCGAGAAAAAGACGCGCCTTCGTTCCTCGACCGGCGCGTCGCGGCCGACAATGGGTGCAAAAATGGCGAAAACGCCGACCTGCAGGACCGAACCCAGAAGAAACGCGCCGACGGTGACGCCGCCGCCGCGTTCATCCTCGTCGACCGCGGAGAACAGCCTCCTTGCGGCGGCGATCTCCGGTCGCTGGTCGGCGGTGGTGCGCAGCAGGACGATGGTGGCGAGAAAGGCAGGGAAAATCGTCGTCCGTTCCAGCCCGGGAAGGATCGCGTCCCACTGTCCGTAGACGGCCGACAGCCCGACCGTCCCGAGCGCCAGCGCACAGCACAGTATCCTGATCTGCTTCGGCATTGTCGCAAGCGCCGCGGCGATCAGGAGCGCCAGGGGGATTACGGCGAATGACGACCAGACGGTCGGCAACTCAAAGACGATCGAAACAACGCCCTTCAGCCAGAGCAGCCCGACCATGAAGGCGATGAGGCGGTACAGGAAAGGTGACGTCATCGGGCGGCCGCCCTCGAAACCGCCCCAAAATCTTCACATTCCACGTCGATCCTGCCCGTCATTGCGCTTGCGCGGCGGTGCCGCGCGCGCCAGTTTAAACGCGAAACCGCAAAAAGGATTGCCCCATGATCCGTGTCGCACCCGCCTTTGTCGTTCTTGCCCTTCTTGTTGCAGGCGGCCCCGTACATGCAGATGAGGACGCGAGGCGCTTCGTCGCCGTTCAGGGAGAAGGATCGGTCACCACCGTTCCCGACCAGGCGCATATCAATACCGGCGTCACGACGAAGGCGGACACGGCGCGCCAGGCGCTCGACGCCAACAATGCGGCCATGGGCAGGCTGATGGCCGCGCTGAAGAAAGCGGACATCGACGAAAAGGACATCCGCACCAGCAATTTCAGCGTCTCGCCCTGGTACGAGCCCTATATCCGCAACAAGCCGCGCGTGATCGGCGGCTACCAGGCCTCGAACCAGGTCCGCGTGCGCGTGCGCGACCTGTCGAAACTCGGACCTGTCCTCGATGCGGTGGTGACGGCCGGCTCCAACCGGGTCAACGGCGTCCAGTTCAGCGTCGGAAAACCCGAAACGCTGATGGACGAAGCGCGCCGCAAGGCGGTTGCCGACGCGAAGCGGCGGGCGACCCTCTATGCGGAAGCCGCCGGGGCGAAGCTCGGGCGCGTCGTCTCGATCAACGAGCAGGCAGCCCATTTTCCGCGCCCGCACCTGGTCCAGGCGGAAGCGCTGATGCGCTCCCAGGCGGACAGCGTGCCGGTGGCGCCCGGTACGCAGAAGGTCTCCGCGACGGTATCGGTGCGGTTCGAGCTGGAATAGGCACGTTCTCAGCCTCCCGTTTGACCCGGCGGACGCCGGTTCCTAAAGTGCGCGCGACATCATTTCGCCAGTACAGGAACCATCAGAATGGCCGACGCCGAGAACCCGACCAAAGACCCCGTCTTTCTGCATGACAGCTACCTCGCTTGGTGCGAGGCGCAGCCGGTGCCGGTCTACGAGGATTTCGGCATGAACCTGTCGACCATCGAGACCGCCTACTGGGACCGGTACGGCATGAACGGCGCGGTATGCCTGATGAAAGGGCGGGACGATTTCGTGTCGATCTTCTGCTTCGAGCTGCTGCCCGGCGCGAAATCGAACCAGATGCACCATCTCTACGAGGAAATCGTCTACGTGCTGGACGGGTACGGCTCGACCCAGATCGAAACGCCGGACGGCAAGAAGCATTCCTTCGAATGGGGGCCGAACTCGCTGTTCTCGGTCCCGCTCAACGCGAAATATCAGCATTTCAACGGCTCGGGCACGGAGCGCGCGCGGCTGACCTCGGTGCATAACTTCCCGTTCCTGATCAAGCTGTTCCGCAACGAGGATTTCATCTTCGACACCGATCAGGATTTCGCCGAACGGCTCGGCCCCAACGGCTATTTCCAGGGCGAGGGCCAGATGATCGAGATCAAGCCCGGCCGGCATCAGTGGGAAACCAACTTCGTCGCCGACATCACCAATTTCCAGCTCAAGAGCTGGGCCGAACGCGGCAAGGGCTCGTCCAGCCTGCGCTGGGTGCTGTCGGACAGCACGATGGGCTGCCATACCTCTCAGATCGTGCCGGGCACCTACAAGAAGGCGCACAGGCACACCTGCGGCACCAACGTCTTCACCATCGATGGCGAGGGCTATTCGATGCTGTGGTACGAGGGCAAGGAAGACGAGATGGTGCGGATCGACTGGGACCATGGCGTGGTCGTCACCCCGCCGGAGCAGATGTTCCACCAGCATTTCAACACCGGCACGACGCCGTCGCGCTATCTCGCCGTGCAGTTCGGCACGGTGCGCTATCCGATGACGCAGGCCAAGCTGGACAAGTGGTCGACGAAAAACGACCTGTCGGTCAAGAAAGGCGGCAACCAGATCGAATATGCGGATCAGCCCGAAGGCCTGCACAAGATCTATCTCGACGAGCTCGACAGGAAGCGCATCCCGTCCGAAATGGGCGAAATCTTCGACGAGGACGCGATCCGGGCGGGCGGCTGAGCGCAGATGTCCTACGATCTCATCGTCATTGGCGGCGGGTTCGCCGGGCTGACCGCTGCGAACCGGGCGGCGGAGCTGGGGCTGAAACCGCTGGTGCTCGAGGCCGGCGGGGACGAATTCTACCCCTGCAATTCGCGCTATTCGACGGGCTCCGTCCACATCGCCTTCAACCCGCCGCGCACGCCGCCGGACGACCTCTACGCCGCCATCATGGACGGCACCGACGGGACGGCGCGTCCCGACCTCGCCCGCGCCATCGCCGACCGGGCCGCCGCGACCATAGAATGGCTCAGATCGCAGGGCGCCGAATTCGAAAACCACCCGCGGCGCACCGACGACATGCCGATGCTATCGCCGCTGCGCGAGATGAAGGCCGGACTCGACTGGCAGGGCAGCGGCGCCAACCGGCTGCTGCAGCTGCTGGAAAAGAACCTGGCGCCGCGCGGCGGCGAACTGCGGCGCGGCGTGCGCGTCACGCGCATCGTCAAGAAGGACGGCGCGATCGCCGGCGTCGAGGCGGGCGGCGAGACGATCGAAGCGCCCGCCGTGGTCATTGCCGATGGCGGGTTCCAGGCCGGCCCCGATCTGATGCGCACCCATATCGGCTGCGACCCGGCCGCGCTGCAACGGCGCAACGCCGGCACCGGGGTCGGCGACGGGCTGCGCATGGCGACCGGAATCGGCGCGGCAACCGCCGGGATGGGCGCGTTTTACGGCCACGTGCTGAGCCGCGACGCGATGACCAACGAACGGCTCTGGCCCTATCCGCAGATCGACGTGATCTGCGCCACCAGCCTAATTGTCGATGCGAGCGGCCGCCGCTTCACCGACGAAGGATATGGCGGCATCCATATCGCCAACGCGATTGCGAAGCTCGACGATCCGCTCGGCGCGACGGCGATCTTCGATGCGAACGTGTGGGACCAGGCGCGCACCCTGGACAACGTGCCGCCCAACCCGTCTCTGCCGGATGCCGGCGGCACGGTGATCGAAGCCGGTTCAATCGAGGAACTGGCCGAGGCGACGGGGATCGATCCCGCCGGTCTGGTCGATACGGTCGCGACCTACAACGCCCATCTCGCCTTCGGCATGGTGCTGATCCCGCCCCGCACCGCGACGACATACCAGCCGCAGCCGGTGACGAGCCCGCCCTTCTATGCCATCCCGGCCTGCGCCGGCATCACGGTGACCTCCGGCGGGCTCAGCGTGAACGGCAGGGGACAGGTGATGGACGGAAACGACAGCCCGATCCCCGGCCTGTTTGCCGCAGGATCGACGGTCGGCGGGCTCGAAGGCGGCCCGCGCACATCCTATCTCGGCGGGCTGATCAAGAGCTTCGGGATCGGGCTGATCGCGGCGGAGACGATTGCCGCGACGCGCTGATTATTTCAGCTTCCCTTCCATGTCCTTGAGCCAGCGCTCGGTGCCGGGATGCAGCGGCACATCCATCGGCGTCGCCTCATTGTCGATGAAGGGCAGCGAGATATCGGTCCAGGAGCGTTCCTCCCACGGGATTTCCGCCTGGCGGGCGACGATGGCGTCGCACACGTCGTAGACCACCTCGTCGGGCATCGAGTCGCGGGTATAGATCGGCCAGCCGCCGAAATTGAAGCAGGTATGGTCGTGCGTCAGGTTCTTGTAGAACCCGCCCGGTTTGATGACAGATTTGCGCCAGCCGAAGCCGCAGACTTGCTCGAAACAGTCGTCGGAAAAATCGAGCGTGTCGTAATCATGCGCCAGCGCCACGTCGAACCAGGCCGACAGCCCTTCGTCGGCGACGGCGTCGAGCTCTCCCTCGCGCAACGGTTTCAGACGCCGTTCCTCGTTGCCCGGCCCGCCGGTCAGCTTCAGCTCGCCGCCCCATGAGATCAGGTCATCGACCGTAAAGCCGTAAGCCTGGAAGATCTGGTCGATGATGACGAAGGTCGAATGGGTCGGGTCCTCGCGGACCGACAGCTTCAGCGGCACCTTGCCATCCTTGATATCCTGCACGGTTTTGAGGCCCAGCCTTTTGTGCGCGACGATGGCGAACTGGTCCCAGGACGGGTAGTTGGACACGATGCGGACCGGCAGCGGCTCGTCGAAGATGCCCTGGCCGCGATAGGCCTGGGTCAGCAGCGCCGACGGGTTGACGAACGCCATGTCGATATTCCCCGCGACCACGTCATGCGCCATGATCGCCGACCCGCTGGCGAGCTTGAGCGACGGGCGGAAATCGGCCTGGCCGCCGGAACCCACCGTGATGCACATGTCGCGATTGCCGCCATAAGGAATATCGGGATCGCCGGCGATGTGCAGCCCGATTTCCCACAGCATCTTGGCGCGCTTGAAATTGGCGCCTGTCGGCAACGGTTCCATGGTCGTCTCCCTGATTGATCCTTTCCCGCATGTTCGGGGGCTGACGGGACCCCGTCAAGGGACCGGAGATTCGGTTTGCCTTCCCCTGCAGGGGCGATAGCATGCCGGAAACGCGTATTTCGACGGAAGGAGGACTCCATGGCCCCGAACACCGTTTTTCTTTCCCCCAGCGGACAGCAGACGACAACGGGCGACGGCCCGGCGACCCGGATCCAGGTCGGCACGCTCGAAGGCGTCGCCACGCTGGAACGCGCCGAGGCGGGCGCGCCCTGGTCGCTCGTCCGCCGGTCGCTCGACGATTTGCACATAGCGGCGCTGGTGTACGAAGACGGCTCGAACAGGCTGTTCGCTGCCGCCCATGACGACGGCGGGCTCTGGGTCAGCGATGACGGCGAGGGACATGACTGGCGGCGCATCGCCGAAGATATCGGGCATCAGCACATGTATTCCCTCGCGGCGCGGCGGCGCGGCGGCGACGTGACCCTGTTCCTCGGCACGCGCCCGGCGGCGCTTTATCGCAGCAACGATCTGGGCGAAAGCTGGAGCGAGATCGAATCGATCTACGAGGTGGCGGATACGGAAAAATGGACCTTCCCGCCGCCGCCCCATATCGCGCATGTAAAGCAGACCGCCTTCCACCCGGCCGAACCCGACACGCTCTACGTGCTGGTGGAACAGGGCGCGTTCCTGAAATCGACCGACGACGGGAAAAGCTGGACCGACCTGACCGGATACTCCCGTCCCGACGACGAATCCTATCGCGACCTGCACCGCCTCGTCTTCAAGCCGGACGATCCGGCCCGGCTCGTGATCGTGACGGGCGTCGGCATCTATCGCAGCGACGATGGCGGGCTGACGTACGACCGCAAGACCTATCGCAACGGGTCCATGGGTTATCCCGATTTCGCTTTCCTCGACCCCGACGACGACCGGATCATCTATTCTGGAGGCTCGAAGCTGAATCCGCGCAACTGGTACGACGCGGGCAAGGCGTATTCGTCGGTGCAGCGCAGCGACGACGACGGCGACAGCTGGTCGATGATCGTCGACGGGCTGCCCGATCCGATGGAAGGCGCGATCGAAGCCATGTCGCAGCATGTCTGGCCGGGCGGCATGATGCTGGTCGCCGGCACCGCGACGGGCGAGGTGTTCGCCACCGAGGACCGCGGCGCCAGCTGGCAGTTACTGACCGACAAGGCGACGCCGGTCGCCAAGGAAGACCATCACCTGCCGTTTATTTCAGAGGAAGTCCGGATCGCCGAGCTGGCCAAGCGGGGGGAGAGGCCGAGGCCTGAGCGTTAAAGTCAGCGTCCGCTTCGCCAGACAACCAGCAGCCAGAAGATCAACGCATTCGCAATGCCGATAGCGCCGCCGGCTGTCAGAGAGCCGGCCACCGGCAGTGTGCCGAACCCCAGCGTCCTGACCACCAGGACCACCAGAAAAGCGGCGAAACATCCCAGCGCAGCACCAACGATCAGATAACGCGCAAGCCCCGTCTGTCCCCGTGACAGGAAAAGCTGGTGCAGCGGAAGTACCAGCCCCAGCGTTATGGGACAGGAAAGAATTATCGATGGGCCGGCGTAAACGGAAATCATCGTCGCGATATTCTCAGCCACCATCAATGAACCGGTTTCGACGCTGGCGGGGACAACAGATTTAACGATCACCATGGAAATACCGAAAATAATCGCTGCGCTGACGACCGGAGACAGCAGGACACCAAGAAGCAGCCGGAAACCGTTCGTCGTCATGACCGAAGGGGCCTCAGACCGGCGACCATGAGCGCCAGCGCCGCAACCGCAAGCGCGCTCATCACCGTAAAGGCCTGCCCGCCGTAATTCTCGAACAGCCACCCGGACGACAGCATGGCGAGCGCCATGATGGTGCCGCCGAAAAAGCTCGAATAGACGCTCTGTGCCGTTGAGGCGAACTGCGCCGGCACGTTCTGCGCGATGTAATGCATCGCTGCCAGATGGGTCGCGCCGAAGGTCAGCGCGTGGAGCCCCTGCACCGCGACCAGCGCCCAGATATCGGTCGTCGCGCCCAGCACGAGCCAGCGGATCAGCCCCGCCCCCGCCCCCATCGCCAGCAGCGCGACGGGACCGAATCTCGCCACCACCCGGCCCGAAAAGGCGAACAGGGCGACCTCGCAGATCACGCCCTCGGCCCACAGCGCGCCGATCGTGCCGCCGCCGATGCCGGCCGCCTGCCAGTGCAGCGTGGCGAACCCGTAATAGACCGCGTGGCTCGCCTGCACGAGGCTGGCGGCGATCATGAACGCGATGACCCGTCTTTCGTGCAGGATCGCGCGGAGCGGCGCCAGAAAGCTGGAACTGCCGGGCGTTTCGGCGCGCGGAATGGCGTGACAGCCGATCACCACGAGCACCAGCCCGCCGATGATCAGCCACAGGATCGCCGACGGCGGCCGTCCCTCCAGCAGGTAGCCGCTGCCGGTCGCCGCGACGATAAAGGCGATGGACCCCCACAGCCGCACCCGCCCGTAATCGAGGACGCCTTCGCGCACCTTCAGCATGGTCACCGCATCGCCCAGAGGCATCAGCGCGGTAAAGCTCATCGTCGACAGGATCGAAACCGCCAGGATCGACCAGAAATCATGGGTAAAGAAGAACAGGCAGTTGACCGTCAGCGCGCCCCAGCCAAGCAGGATCGCCAGCCGGTCGGGCCGCCCGCGCCGGTCGGCGTACTGGGCCAGCATCGGGCTGGTAAAGGCGCGGAGCCACATGGCGACCGCCAGAATCTGGCCGATCTCTGCGGCGTTGAGCCCGCGCGATTTGAGCCATACCGGCCAGAACGGCATCATGATCCCGATGGTCAGGAACAGCGCCGCGTAGAAGAAGGACAGTCGGAAGGCCATGATGTGTCGTCGGTGGGCGACGCCCCGGGGGCGTCCTGTTCAAATGCCGGGGCGCATGCTATCGAGCGGACCGGACATTTGCCGGACTATATCAGGGAGCGCGTTTCATGACCCGTCAAACCATCCAGGCCGACACCGCAGCGGAAGCCTATCTGACCCTCCTCGCAGACCGGGGCGTGGACTATCTGTTCGGCAACGCAGGCACCGATTTCGCCTCGATCATCGAAGCTTTGTCGAAGGCCCAGCTCGGCGAGGCCAGGGCGCCGACGCCGGTAACGGTGCCGCACGAAAACGTCGCGGTCGCCATGGCGCACGGCTACTATTTGATGACCGGCAAGCCTCAGGCGGTGATGCTGCATGTCAGCGTGGGGACCGCCAACGGCATCTGCGGCGTTCTCAACGCCTCGCGCGACCGCATCCCGTTGCTGTTTTCCGCCGGTCGCACCCCGATCAATGAGGAAGGCCCGCTGGGATCGCGCAGCATCTACATCCACTGGGCGCAGGAAATGTTCGACCAGGCCGGCATGGTGCGGGAAGCCGTCAAATGGGATTACGAATTACGGAATACCGCGCAGATGGAGACCATCGTCGACCGCGCGCTGACCCTCGCCATGACCGAGCCGCGCGGGCCGGTCTACCTCACCCTGCCGCGCGAGGTACTGGCCGAAAATCCGGGCGAATTTTCCTACAGCTCGCCGTCCCGCGCGGCGGTTGCCAGCAACCCCGCCCCCGACGCGAACGCCATCGACCAGGCAGCGGAATGGCTGGCCAGTGCCGACAATCCGATGATCATCACCGCGTCCTACGGCCGCAATATCGAGGACGTGACGGCGCTCGCCGACCTTGCAGGGACCCACGCGATACCGGTGATCTGCTACCGGCCGCGCTATAACTGTCTGCCGACCGACCATCCGATGCATATGGGGTTCGAGCCGGGCGGGCTGATCGGCGATGCCGACGTGATCGTGGTGCTGGAAGCCGACGTGCCGTGGATTCCGGCGCTTCACAAGATCAGCCCCGACGCGAAGGTGGTCCAGATCGGCGTCGATCCGCTCTATGCCGGCTATCCGGTGCGCGGCTTCCCGAGCGATCTCGCCATCACGTCGGACGGCGGCGCGGCCGTCCGGGCGCTGTCGGCGGCAATGGCGGGAAGCGAAGCGAAAAATGCGGCGGCGAAGGACGCGCGGCGCAAGCGCGCGGCCGACGCCCAGGCGAAGGCTGCTGAAGGCCGCGCCGCCGCCGTCGAGCGCAGCGCCACCGGCGGGCCCATGCAGCTTCACTGGGTATCGCACTGTCTCGGACAGGTGATGGGCGAGGACGACATCCTGATCAACGAAAGCCAGATCCCGACCCCGTTCCTCGGCCACCGCAAGCCGGGCACGTTCTTCGGCAACAGCCCGGCCGCCGGGCTGGGCTGGGGCACCGGCGCCTCGCTCGGCGTCAAGCTGGCGGCAAAGGACCGCCGCGTGATCGCCTCGATCGGCGACGGCGCCTACATGTTCGGCAACCCGACGCCGGCCCATTTCGTCGGCGCGTCGATGGAGCTGCCGATCCTGACGCTGGTGATCAACAACCGCATGTGGGGCGCGGTCCGCAAGGCAACGCTCGGCCTGCATCCCGACGGGGCGGCGAGCCGCCTCAACCGGTCGCCGCTGACAGCGGTCGAGCCCTCGCCCGAATATCACAAGATCGTCGAGGCCAACGGCGGCTATGGCGAACGGGTCGACAACGCCGAGGACCTGCCGGGCGCGCTCGACCGCGCGCTCAAAGCGGTCGATGTCGAAGGCCGCCAGGCGGTGCTCAACGTCCAGACCGCCTATGACGATGCGCAGGCGCTGGCGGATGCCCGCCGCTGACACGGCTTGATATTGCCGCCGCCGCCTTAAACGGGAGACCGAAAATGCCGATGGAATATCTTCACACGATGGTGCGGGTGCGCGATCTCGACGCGGCGCTCAATTTCTACTGCAACCTGCTGGGGCTTGAGGAAGTGCGACGCCGCGATCACGAGAAGGGCCGGTTTACGCTGGTGTTCCTGGCCGCCCCCGGCGACGTACCGACGCTTGGCGAGAACAACTCGCCGACGGTGGAGCTTACCTATAACTGGGACACTGAAGCGTATGACGGCGGCCGCAATTTCGGCCACCTCGCCTATCGCGTCGACGATATCTACGCGGTGTGCCAGCGCCTGATGGATGGCGGGGTGACGATCAACCGGCCGCCGCGCGACGGCCACATGGCGTTCGTGCGTTCGCCCGACGGCATATCCATCGAGCTGCTGCAGCGCGGCGAGGCGCTGCCGCCCGCCGAACCCTGGGCGTCGATGGAAAATACCGGGGAGTGGTAGACCCGGATTCGCCTATGCGCGGCCTTCTTCCCACAATTTCTTGATCGCGTTGCGGTCGATTTTGCCGCGATCGTTGCGCGGCAACTTGTCGACGATGGATATCTCCACCGGCCGCTTGGCCTCCGGCAGGCGTTCCGCACAGTAAGCCTTGAGCGCCTCCTCATCGGCCACCGCGCCGGGCCGCAGCGTCACCCAGCCGGCGACCGCCTCTCCATAGACCCGATCGGGAATTCCGAAACAGGCGGCTTCGGCGACGTCTTCATGCGCCGACAGTACGGCATCGATTTCGAGCGGCGAGATGTTGACCCCGCCCCGGATGATGACGTCGCGGGCGCGGCCCGTCACATGCACGTAGCCTTCGGAATCCAGATAGCCGAGATCGCCGGTCGGCAGCGTATGGCCGCGGATCGGCTCGATCCTGCCGCCGGCATGCAGGTAGGCGTGCGCGTGCTGGGCGCTGACCGTGACGATGTCGCCGATCTCGCCGGCAGGCAGGCGTTGACCGTCAGGCCCCAGGATCCTGAGATCCTGATACATGCCGGGCCGCCCCACGCTGCCGATGCGGCGCGAACCGGGACGGTTGGCCGCCACCACGCCGCCTTCGCTCATCCCGTAGAGCTGAACCAGTTCGACGCCGTAGAGGCTTTCGAAACGTTCGTGCGCGTCGGGCATCAGCGGCGCCGTGCTGCAGGAAACGAAACGCACGCTTTCGAACGCGTCGGCCGCGTCCTCGGGCGGATTGTCGAGCAGCATGTTGATCACGGCCGGCACCGCGATGACGACGGTCGGCTGGTAATCCATCAGCCAGGTCGCGAAGCGCCGGCGCGAAAAATTCTTCGCGAACAGCAGCGTCGCGCCCGCCAGCATCACCGGGTTGAGCGACAGCATGTGCGCCGACGCCCAGCTGAAGGAGCGGAATTCGAGGACGACGTCGTCCTCGTCCAGCGACCAGCGGTCGAGCTGGTGCTGCGCGATAGCCTGGTAGTTGCAGAAGCTGTGCAGCACGCCCTTGGGCTGCGCCGAGGTGCCGGAGGTAAAGGAAATGACGCAGCGGTCTTCCGGCCCGTTCACCGCCTCGATATCGCCGGCTTCCGGCGGCAGGTCGGCGAAAAACCCGTCGACCTCGTCATAGGCCTCGTAGGGAATCCATTTGAAGCGGCTGTCGCGCGCCAGCACGCTGAGCCCCAGCCCGACCTGATAGAGGATGAATTCGGGCTCGATGCGGTCGAGCATCTCGACCAGATGGTTGCGGTTGACCTCCGTGTGCACGGTGCACCATGTCGCGCCGCGCGCCTGCACCGCGTAATACAGGATCAGCATCTCCAGGGTGTTTTCGCCCAGCACGGCCACGCGGTCGTTGGCGTCCACCCCCTGTTTTTCCAGCCACGACGCCACCCGGGCGCAGAGATCCTCAAGCTGCGCCCAGTCGAGGCTGCGGCCGTCCTCGACGCAGACGAGCGCGTCCTTTTCGGGATAGAGAATCGCGTTCGTGCGGATCTGTTCGGCGATCGGCCGAACCTCGTCGGGCACCAGCCCGGTCGGCGGGAGCGGCGCCGTCATGCGTCGAACCGGCGGCGGATCATCGACCCTTCATCAGCCAGCCGTACTTCTCCTCCGCCTTGGCGGCGACCTCGGGGCTGGCCGCGTTCGCCATGGGGAATTCGTCCTTCCAGTGGAACGGGCGGCAGGCATCGATGACGGCGCAGGAGTGGGTCATGTCGCCCGCCGCACGCTTCTCGGGCGTCAGCATCGGATCGGCCGGGCTGTCCCACGAGCCGGTGATGAAATCGATCGATTCCTTGGGATCGGTTCGCACCATCATGGCCCAGATAAGCTGGTCGAGCTTCGTTACGTCGACATCGTCATCCACCACGATCACGTATTTCGACGCGTAGGCCGCCGCCCGGCACTGGGCCGCGATCTGGCCCGCCTGGCGGGAATGACCGGCATAGCGCTGCCTGATCGATACGCCGTGCAGCATGCGCGAGCCGCCGGTTTCGTGGCACCAGACCTGGTGCACGTCGGGCACGCCGGCATCCATGATGTTCTGCTTGAGCATCGCCGACCGCATCACCGCGCGGTAGCGCGCCAGCTCGTCCGGCCCCTGCCCCATCGGCGGCACGCCTAGGATGATCGGATCGTTGCGGTGATAGATCGCCTCGATCCGCAGCACGGGATGATTGTCCACCCCGCCCGCGTAATGGCCGGTCCATTCGCCGAACGGGCCTTCCTCGTGCGTGTCGTTGGGATCGACCCAGCCCTCGAGCACGACCTCCGCGTTGGCGGGGAACGGCAGCCCCGTGACCCGGCCCTTGACCAGCTTCATCGGCTTGCGGCGCAACCCGCCCACCATGTCGAGCTCGAACGTCCCGAGCGGCGCTTCGGTGCCGCCGAAATAGAACGACAGGGGATCGCCGCCCAGCACCATGCAGACCGGCATCTTTTCGCCCCGGTCGCGGTATTTCTCGCGGTGGATATAGCCGTGATGGCCGCGCGCCGTCAGGAAGCCGACTTCCTTGGGCCCATGCACCTGCGCCCGGTAGGCCCCGGCATTGAGCCAGCCGTCGTCGGGATCGCGGGTCACCGAATAGGTTCCGGTGCCGATATAGCGGCCGCCGTCATTCTCGTGCCAGACCGGGGCGGGAAACTTGGTGACGTCGATATCGTCGCCGGTCATGACATTCTCGAACACCGGCCCGTCATCGACGATCTCGTGCGGGATGATCTGCTGATCGACCAGAAAGGATTCGCGATACGAGTTGCTGAGCTCCCACTTGGTCAGATGATCGGGAAAACCGAGCGTCATGTTGCGGCGCGTGCCGGCGAACATGTTCATCAGCAGCCGGAAGCCCTTGGGACAGCCCGGCACGTCGTCGAACACGACGCAGGGACCGTTCTCCTCGCGCAGTACCGCCTCGGCAGCGAGCCCGATATCCTCTTCCCAGGTCGCGCCCTTGATATATTCGACCTCTCCCAGCCGGTCGGCGAGTTCAAGCCACTCGCGAAGATCGTCATAGGCGATGTTGCCGGCGATATTGCTGCCAGATGCCGAGTCCATTTATTTCTCCCTGAAGATATTTGGCCCATGTTGCCTCCGGCGGCGGGATCAGGCAAGCGCGAGCGGCGTTGACAGCGATATTCGCCGGGATCACGCTTGCCGCAGCGCTTTCAAGGAGTCCCGATGAGCGGCGAATTTCCCATAGGCTGCACCTACAATTTCCTCCAGCCGGGCGAGGACATCCCGCCTCTGGAACGGTTCGAGCGGGTGCGGAACACCGGCGCGTTCGATTACATGCACTGGCTGCCGCCCGCCGGCCTGCTGGCGGACTGCGTCGCGGCGTCGGAGAGGACCGGCCTGCCGATGCTGACCGGCAACGTCATCCACCGGCTCGGCGTCAACGACGACCGTCTGACCGGCTGCATGGAGGACGCGGCACGGGCGGGGGTAAAACTCGTCAACGTCATGCTCAACACATACGGCGCAGACGGGCACGAACTCACGAACGAAGAGATCGTATCGACCTATCTCCGCATGGCGGAGGCCGGCGACCGGGTGGGCGTCGCGCTCGCTTTCGAGCTTCATGTCGATTGCTGGAGCGAGAAGTACAGGCGCGTTACGCCCGTGGTCGAACGGGTGCGGGCGGCGGGGGCCGCGTTCGGGCTGACCATCGATTACAGCCATGTCGTCTTCAAGATCGACAATCCGGAACAGCAGGACATTTCGGACGTGCGCGAAGACGTTGCGGCAGGCAGGGTCATTCTGGATCCGTTCGACGATGACTGCCTTCTTGCCGAGTGGCTGGCGCTCAACGCGGTCAGCTTCGCGCAGTTCCGGCCCGTCGTGCCGAACAACCCGCGCAACATCTGGGGAAAAAACCCGGACGGAACGATGCCGCGCGGCATCATGTACCCGTTCGAACGGCCGGCACCGGGAGAATGGCACGCGCCCTGGGAGGCCTGGCGGCTCGAGGTCTGCAAGGAAGCGTTCCGCCGCATCATGCGCTATCATCTGACCCATGCGGAAAGCCCGCTGCGGTTCGCCATCACGGAGATGATCGGTACGTCGGATTACGGCATGGGCGCGGGGTTTTCGCTGCTGGAGCAGAACGCGGCCTGCGCGCGCTGGATCCGCGAGACGCGGGCGCGGCTTGCGGCGATGCAGGCGGCGGGCATGCCGCTCACGCTCTGAGAAAAGGAGGCATACATGATCGTCTATTCCGCACCGAATTCCGCGGACATGCTGCCGATTATCGATCTTGCGCCGAGCTTCGACGGCAAGGCCGGAAGGGCCGCGGTGGCCGGCGAAATCCGCAGGGCCTGCCGCGATACCGGCTTTTTCTACGTTATCAATCACGGGGTCGATCCGGCCCTGGTCGACGGCGCCTTCGCCGCCGCGAACCGGTTTTTCGACCTGCCCTGCGACCGCAAGATGGAAGCCGCAAAGGAAGGCGATTCAAACGGCTACGAGCCCACCGAGACCCAGCGTCTCGACAACGCGTCTCCCCCCGACATCAAGGAATCGTTTAATTTCTGCGGCTCGGGCGAACCCGGGACGCCCGGCTACAAGCCCAACCGCTGGCCGTCGAACCTGGCCGGATTCGAAGACGATCTCAGGGCCTATTACGACGCGCTGGACGGGCTCGGGCTGCATGTTTCCAGGCTGATCGCGCTGTCGCTCGATCTCGATTTCCACCATTTCGACGGCACGTTTTCGCAGCAACGTTCGCCGCTCCGCATCCTGCGCTATCCGCCGCAGCCGAACGACGCGGAATTCAACCAGATCGGCGCCGGCGCCCATACCGACTGGGGCTGGATCACGCTGCTGGCACAGGACAGCCTGGGCGGGCTGGAGGTCGAGACCGCGTCGGGCGAATGGGTGCGGGCCGAACCGGTGCCGGGCAGTTTCCTCGTCAATCTCGGCGATTTGCTGCACCGCTGGACCAACGGCCTCTACCATTCCAGCCTGCACCGGGTGATGAACAACCGGTCGGGCCGCAATCGCCATTCGATCGTGCTGTTCTACAACCAGGCCTACGATACGCCGGTCGAATGCCTGCCGACCTGCCGCGCGCCGGGTGAAACGCCGAAATTTCCACCCTGCACGGCCGGCGAACATTCCATGCAGCGCTACCGCGAAAGCCGGCCGCAGACGCAACAGGCCTGACGGGCCGGGCGCAGGGACCGGAACTTCCGCCTGGTTCAGTGGAGATGCCCGGAGGTCGGCTCTGATTTCAGGCCGCCGGGATTTCAGGCCGCTGGCGTCACCCGTCCAGGCCCAGCAGCTTCGCCGCCGTCCCGCCGAGAATGGCGATACGGTCGTCGTCCGACAGTTCCGGCGTATTCATCACCAGGTCGACCTCGCTGTCGGTCCAGCCGAACGGGTAGTCGGTGCCGATCATGATCCTGTCCGGGCCGGTTTCCGCCGCCAGATGGCGCAGCGCTTCGGGCGTGAACACCAGCGAGTCGAAATAGAGCTGCCCGTCGCGCAAATAGGACGTCGGCGGCTTTTTGTTCTTCGGGTCGGCGTTATGCCAGCCGGTGCTGCACACCACGTCGGAACGGTGGGCGTAGGACGCGAAATATCCCCCGCCATGCACCGAACAGATCTTGAGACCTGGGAACGAATCCAGCGTGCCCTCGAAGATCAGATGCGACAGAGCGATGGTGGTTTCCAGCGGATTGCCGATCGTGTTGCCGAGCGCGCCAGAGCCCGCCAGCCGTCCGCTGGCCTGCAGCTCGCGCGTACCTTGCGGGTGCATGAAGACCAGCAGGTCCAGCTCTTCGCATACCCGCCAGACGGGGTGGAATCTGTCGTTTGCCAGCTCCTCTCCCTCGACCGAACAGCCGATGCTGACGCCGCGCAGCCCAAGCTCCTTTACCGCGTAGCGGATCTGCTCGACCGCGAGGTCGGGATGCTGCAGGGCGATGGTCGCGAAGGCCACGAAGCGGTCGGGCGTCGCCGCGCAGATTTCCGCAAGCGCTTCGTTCTGGATGCGAATCACCTCGGCGGACTCATCGCGCCCGGCGGCGTACCAGTAGGGGTTGATGGAAAGCGCCGCGATATCGAGCCCCTGCGCGTCCATCGCCTCCAGACGCGTATCCAGGTCGCTCATCAGCAGGTCTTCGCGCCCGGCCTTCTGGCCGAGCACCGCTTTGGCTTCCGGGACCGCGCAATGGGCGTGGATATCGACAGTACGGATACGGGTACCGTTGATCGCCACCTCGCGCCGGTGCGGATGATCGTGCCCGCCGCCTTCGGCCGGCGCCCGCACCAGGTCGCACCCGACGAAACCAATGCCTGACGAAATCTTGCTCATGTTTGCCTCCCGGTGTTTTTTTTGCTGGCGCGCATCGTACAGACCGTCCCGGCGGCGCGCTACCGAAACGGCGTCGCCCGGTTGCGCGACGGCCTCTTCCGGGGCAAGGTTTCGTCCAACGAAAACTCTGGATGGGAGACTCTTTCGATGGCCGATTCCGCCGCGCTTCAGTTTGACGACGAATACGATGTGATCGTCGTCGGGTACGGCTATGCCGGGGGCATCACGGCAATCGAGGCGCACGATGCCGGCTCGAAGGTGCTGCTGATCGACAAGATGAAACATCCCGGCGGCATTTCGGTCTGCTCCTACGGGGCAATGCGGTCGGCGCACAACGCCGATCAGGCGTTCAAGTATCTGGAAGCCACCAATGGCGGGCGGACGCCATCGGCGGTCAACCGCGCACTGGCTGACGGGATGGCGTCGATCGAGTCTTACATGCGCAAGCTGGTGGAAGCCAATGGCGGCATCATTACCCCGCGCGAGAAGGTCGCAAACTACCCGTTCGACGGCTACGACACCTTCTACCAGACGCTGATCGAGGAAATTCCCAATTTCGACCCGGCAACCTACTACCCGCATGTGCGCGGCGCGCCGGGCGGCGCCAAGGTGTTCAAGACGCTGGAGGACAATGTCGCGCTCCGGGGCATCGATATCTGGCTGGAAAGCCCGGCCGAAACGCTGATCGCCAATCCGGACGGCTCGCGCGAGGTGCTGGGCGCGGTTGTCCGGCGTCCCGACGGACTAAGGCGGGTCAAGGCATCGAAGGCTGTCGTGCTGTGCTGCGGCGGGTTCGAGGCCAACGAAGAAATGAAGCTGCAATACTGGCAGATGAAACCGGTGCTGGCCGCGACCAACGGGTCGAACACCGGCGACGGCATCGTGATGGCGCAGGAGCTGGGCGCCAAGCTGTGGCATATGTGGCATTACCACGGCTCGTACGGGTTTCAGCACCCCGACTACCCTTACGCGATCCGGATGAAGCGCCTGCCCGACTGGATTCCCGGCCGCGAAGCGACGGCCGTGGTTCAGATGACCTGGATCGTCGTCGACAAGTTCGGCAAGCGCTACATGAACGAGGACCCGCCCTACATGCAGGATACCTCGCACCGGCCGATGGAGCATTTCGACCCGGTGACGCAGGATTTCCCGCGCATCCCCTCGTGGGTGATCTTCGACGAGGTGGGTCGCCGGCGTTACCGCATCGGTGCGCCGACACGCAACGATCCCGACGCGCATTACGACTGGAGCCAGGACAACATGCGGGAAATCGAGTCAGGCCTGATCAAAAAGGCAGACACGATTCCCGAGCTGGCGAAGATGATCGATATCGATCCCGACACCCTGCAGGCGACGATGGACCGCTGGAACGAGCTGTGCGCGACCAAGAATGACGTCGATTTCGGCCGTCCCGCCGGCACGATGATGAAGATCCAGCGCGCTCCCTTCTACGCCGGGCAGGTCTGGCCGGTGGTTTCGAACACGCAGGGCGGCCCGGTGCATGACGAAAGGCAGCGCATCATCGATGTCGAGGACCGGCCCATCCCGCGGCTGTTCGCGGCCGGCGAAATGGGCAGCGCGTGGGGGCATCTATACATGTCGGGCGGCAATCTCGCCGAATGCCTCGTCACCGGCCAGATCGCCGGCAAGGAAGCGGCGAAGCTGGAGGCGTGGGTCTAGGGCCTGCGACCGCTTGCCTCTACGGCATCTTCGAGCCTGTCCGTTTCGGATTCGAGCCGGTCGATAATATGCAGAATTTCGTTGCGTTGCGTCGGAGAAAGACTGAGGGCGCCGTCGCGAATGCACTCGCGAACCAGTTCGGACAGGTCTCCCACCACCGCCTGCACCATTAACGCCGCCGGCACGACATCGGCCGCGCCGGCGTCAGATTGCAACAGGGATCTCCCCAACAGATCTCCGTACAGCTTGCCGATAGGCCCGTCGCCGTGCCCGTTCGCGATATAGGCTGCATCCAGCAACAGCGCCTGGGCGAGGTTGGGTATGGCCGGATGATCGGGGTCGGCCCATTTTCGCACGAGGGACGCGGATCGACCGACCGCGTTCGCACATTCCTGCTCGCCGATTGCCTTGCGAATTACCGTAACCGGCGCTGCGAAGTCTTTCGGATTTCTCAGTTTCATTCCCAATCCCCCCTCTGAAAGCAATCGACGTTCCCTTCTTCGGGGATCAGGTCGAGTGTCGGACAAATGATCCGACGCTGATTCTCCGACATGCGTCAGGCAAGGCAGGCAGGCGCAGCCTCCTCCCCGCATTCAGGACATGCAGGCCTTCGTATCGGATGAATAATTCTCGGGAAGCTTGATTCCGGGTTCGCTCTTTGTCACGCGCTCCAGGCTGTCCCTGGCGCCCCTGTGGCCCTGACGGGCGGCCTGATCGTACTGCTGCGCCGCGAGGAGCTTGCTCCTTATCGTGCCCCGCCCCATTTCGAGCAGGCGGCCATAGGCGTACTGCGCCTCGTCGTAACCCTGCATGGCAGACTCCCGGTACCATTTGGCCGCGTGTCCGTAGCTTTGTTCCACGCCCCATCCCCTTTCGTAAAGATAGCCGAGACGAAACATGGGCCAGTAATAGCCCTGTTCCGCCGCCTGCCGGTACAATGCCGCCGCCTTTTCGAGACTTTTCGGAACGCCCCGCCCCAGCTCATAGGCGACGCCCAGATTGTACTGCGCCGGGCCGTCACCTGCTTCCGCCGCCTTTCGGTACATTTGGGCCGCTTTTTCATGATCCTTCAGGCCACCGCGCCCGGACGCATAATAATTGCCCAAATCGTTATAGGCTTCGACGTAGCCTGCCCGGACGGCGCGGCCGTACCATTCCAGCGCCCGCCCGAAATCGGGCCGTTCACTCCACCAGCTTCTTTCGAACCCCCTGCCGAGAGCAAACATCGATTTTCCGTACCCGAGATCGGCGGCTTTCTTCCACCAGTCGAAGGCCATCCCGATCCGCGGAGGGGTAGTGGCATGCCTGTGCAACCAGGCGAGCTTGTGCATCGAATCGAGATGACCCTGATCCGCCGCCATGCGGTACCATTTGGCCGCCTTGGCGTAACTTCCCTTGAAGCACTGTTTGGGCCAGAAATAGAAATTGCCGAGCATGTATTGCGCTTCGACATCCCCTTTGAGGGCGGCTTTCCTGTATTCCGCCAGACTGGCCGCGACCTTTCGGTGATCGAAATCCTGCTTCCGGATCGCGTTCGACAGGTCCGCGCCAAGCGCAACGTCCGCGAGCAGCATGACCGTCACGGCCATACAGAAGAATGCGGCGATACCGCGTCGCATCGGTTTCCTTCCCATTTGCGCATGCTACTTTACGAAAAGGAACAAGTTCAATCGCTGCACAAATTCCGGATGGGGAGCGCACATGAACATCACAGGCGTTGAATCGATCGTTTACGGCACCGACGACATCGAGGCGGCAACGAAATTCCATGTCGACTGGGGCCTCGAGATCGCCGGCAGCAGCGCGTCGGGCGCGGATTTCAGGCTGCCCGACGACACCACCGTTCTGGTCCGCGGGATCGACGACGCGTCCCTGCCGCCCGCATCCGTGCCGGGGCCGACAGCGCGCGAAGTGATCTGGGGAGTAACCGACAGGGCATCGCTCGACGCCATCGGCGCCTCCCTGTCGTCCGATCGCGACGTTACGGCCGATGCGAACGGCACGCTGCATTCCCACGACGATTACGGCTACCGGTTCGGGTTCCGGGTAACCGCCCGCAAGCCGGAACCCGTGGCGTTTCCCGACAACAACACGGCGTGGAACGCGCCCCGCAAGGACGCCCGGGCGGACATATTCTCGCGCGGACCGGTCCGGCAGGAACGCATTTTTCACGTGGTCTACTGGGCGCCCGGCGACACGGCGGCGCACGCGAAATTCTATCAGGAGCGGCTGGGCTTCAAGCTGACGGAATCGATCAAGGGGCTGGGCTTTTTCATGCGCGGCGGCGCGTCGCACGACCACCACAACCTGTTCCTCAACAACCATGCCGGCAATTTCGGGTTTCAGCATGTGGCGTACGAAGTCCGCGATTTCGACGAGGTGCTGCGCTGCGGCACGCATATGGAGAAACAGGGCTGGAAATCGCATGTCGGGCCGGGCCGGCATTATTTCGGTTCGGGCTGGTTCTGGTATTTCAACAACCCGGCGGGCGGGCTGGCGGAAACCGGCATGGATTCGGATTATATCGGCGACGGCTGGGTCCCGGTCGATCACCAGACCATCCCGCCCGAGGCCGCACGGCCCTGGATGATCCGGCGCGAGGAAGACGGCCTCTTCCCGGGGCACGGCGACTGGCCGCAATGGGACGGGGCGGCGGAAAGCGCCGGGGCGGGCTGATCCTGCGTCAGGTCAGCCCTGTCCGGGGACGGTGCCGCTTTCCGGCGGCACGGGCGGCGGCTGCCGGTAGAGCGACCGCAATTCAGCCGGCGTTAGGGGCCACGGGTGCAGCACATTGAGCAGCTCCGTCTCCCCGTTCTGCTGGACGATCCGCACATGGCCGCGCCGCAGCCCTCTCGGCTCGGCGGCGCCGCAGCTGTGGGCGATGGTTTCGACCTCGTGGACCAGCCCGGCGCAGTAATTCGCGACCTTCACGGCCTTGTCCTCCGGATCGAGGCCGCGCTGCAGCCGCGGATCGTGGGTCGTGATGCCTGTGGGACAGGTGTTCCTGTTGCACTTCATGGCCTGGATGCAGCCGAGCGAAAACATGAAGCCGCGCGCGCTGTTGACGAAAGTCGCCCCGGCGGCGAGCGCCCAGGCCACGTTCGATGGCAGGACCAGCTTGCCCGAAGCGACGATGGGAACGCGTTCTCTCAACCCGTGCGCCCGGAGGATGTCGGCAACGATGATCAGAGACTCGCGGATCAGCATGCCGACATTGTCGATCAGCGGCATCGGCGCCGCTGCCGTGCCGCCATCCCCGCTGTCGACGGTTATAAAGTCGGGCGCGCTCTCGATGCCCCTTTTACGAATTTCCTCGCACAGCGTAATCAGCCAGTCATGGCTGCCGACGACCGCCTTGAAGCCCGTCGGCTTGCCGGTGACGTCGCGGACATGGGCAATCATGTCGAGCAGGTCGCCGATCGATTCGATTTCCGGGTGGCGGTTGGGTGAGATCGAATCCGCGCCGCCGGGAATTCCGCGCGTCGCGGCGATTTCGGGCGAGACCTTTACGGCGGGCAAAATGCCGCCCTTGCCGGGCTTCGCCCCCTGGCTGAGCTTGATTTCGAACATCCGGACCTGATCGTGGCCGGCGAGTTCCCGAAGCTTGTCGTCGCTCAGGCGTCCCTCTTCATCGCGGACCCCGTACTTGGCGGTACCGATCTGGAAGACGATGTCGCAGCCACCTTCGAGGTGATAGGAGGACAGCCCCCCTTCGCCCGTATTGAGCCAGCAGTTCGCCATTCTGGCGCCGTGCGACAGCGCCTGGATCGCGGGCGCGGATAGCGCGCCGAAGCTCATTCCGGAGATGTTGAAGAACGAGGGCGCATCATACGGAACCCGGCAATAGGGGCCGACCCGCACCGGCTGCGTCCTGGCGGCATTGGTTTCAAGGACCGGAAAAGGCGTGTTGACGAAAATCGCCGTGCCCTGGGGACTCAGGTTCTTGGTCGATCCGAACGCCACCGTGTTGTCCGCGCCGCCGGCGGTGCGTTCGATCCAGCCCCTTTCCGCCCGGTTGAAAGGCAGTTCCTCCCGGTCCATCGCGAAAAAATACTGGCGGAAGAATTCGCCGAGCCAGATGAACAGGGAGCGGAACCGGCCGATCACGGGATAATTGAACCGTATGGCATCCCGGGTCTGGCTGGCATCGATGACGAAAATCACGCTGACCGCCAGCAGGAAGACGACGATCAGACAGACGATCGTGAAAGCGAGCCAGCCAACAGCCGGAAGCGCGAACTGTTCGAATGACGTCATGTTTTTCAGCTCTCCGTGGGGGCGAAGCCTCGATAATAAGGTGGGCAGCCCGAGCGTAGCGCAAAAAAAGGGCGTCCCGCGAGGGGACGCCCTTCTCGAAGGCGATGTGGGCCCCGGGCTACTTGGCCGCGAGAACCGATTTGAACTTCGAATAGAACTCGATCAGGTGAGTGACCCGCTTGGCGGTATCCGCCGCGCTGGTCGGGTTAAGACCCCGCTTGCCCTTCTTGGACCATGCCTGGATCGACGGTTCGTTGCCGCCCTTGACGATGGCGTTCTCAAGCACCTTGACGATCGCCTTCGGCGTGCCGGGCGCGGTACCGACGATGCGTTCGGTCGCCAGCGCCGTCAGTTCGGGATGGCCGATATCGCCGACCGTGGGAACGCCCGGCCACGGGCTCTTGTCTTCCAGCGACAGCACCGCCTTCAGGTCGCCGCCCTTGGCGTACTTGGCATACTGGCGATTGGCGAAAAGCGAAATGTGGGTGTCGCCGCGGATGATGCTGAGGGATGTCTTGGACGAGCCCTTGTAGCCGGGCAGCATCTTGAAATCCATGCCCAGCGCCGCGCCCAGGATCTTGCCCGCGACCGCCGCCGTCGAGGCCGGGCTGGTCACCGGATACTTGATGGCCTTGGCCTTCTTGAGCGCCTCGATCGAGGTGTACGGTCCCTTGGCGTTGACCGCCAGCGTGTAGGGCGAAACGGCAAGCTGGCTCAGCCATTCGAACTTCTCGATCTGATAGCGCGTCTTCTTGCCGACGATCTTGTCGAGCAGCATGCCCGGCATGTTGAAGATCGCGATGGTGTAGCCGTTGGGCTTGGCGCGCCACAGATCGTTGAGCGCCTTGCGCCCGCCGGCGCCGTCGACATTCTTCGGAATGACGCTGATCCCCTTGGGCAGGTGCTTTTCCATCTCCGGCGCGATCTTGCGGACGAACGTGTCGAACCCGCCGCCCGGCGCATAGGGGATGATGAAGGTGATGTTCTTTTCGGGGAACGCCGCCTGCGCCCCCTGCGAAAGCGCCGCCGCCGCGCCAAGCGCGGCAACGCCGATCAAGGATTTCCGGATCATGTAATTTCTCCCTTTCGTAATCACGTTTTCTGTATTCGATTCTGCGCCCCGGGCCGGCTTTGCCCCGGACTCAGGGACGACGATATCGCGGTCCGGCCCTATGAGTCCATCAGCCAGAGGAAGAGAACCCCGCGAAACAGCTCGTACTTGAAGGCAAGTTCGAACAGCAGATAGATGAAAACAAGCGTAAACAGCCCTCCGTATACGGACTGCTTGAGGGTTTTTCCGCCCACCATCATCCAGGCAATGACGAAAACCGGGGAGAACACCAGGAACCCGAACAGCCAGATGCCGAGCACGCAGCCGATCATCGCCCCGAAAACGATGAACTCCCGCCGGACGGACCGCCCGCCCGCCTCTGCCTCGTCGATCTGGCTGCCGAAGAATTTGGTGATCGCGCCGCCCACGGCGTGGCCGGTCAGGCTGATAATGTCGAGAAGACAGAAGACGATGCCGACATAGCCGACGATCAGCGGAAAATTCCGGACCTTGCCGGTATAGCCGTAGGTCTGGTGAACGAAGAAAATCATCAGGGCGAGCACGCCGAGCGCAAAGTTAAGCGCCGCCCGCCGGTCTGCCGCGACCATCGGACGCGCGGCGATCAGAACCGCGAGCCAGCCGAGCGCCGCCGGCACGGCCAGCACCCAGAGCGACGGCTTGCCGCCCGACAGGAAACCGAACGCGACACAGCAGGCCGCGAATATCGCCCAGCCGACCAGGCTGGTCGCCGGCATCGCCCTGCCGCTCATGCCGCGCCCTCCGACCCCTTGCGTTTCCGCAGCCAGCCCCGAAAGGACGGGATCATCAGGCTGATGACGATCAGCGCGATCAGCGAAACAGCGGGGACCCCTTCGGCGAAAATGGCCCAGCTTCCGTCGGAGACGCCCATCGCCTGAAAGAAGCTGCGCTCCGTCACCTCTCCCAGCACCAGCGCGATTGTGAAGGTAATGCGCGGATACTGAAAGCGGATCATCAGATAGCCGATGATCGAGAACGCCAGCGCCACGACGACGTCGCCGAACTCTCCGTTCAGCGCATAGGCGCCGATCAGCGCGACGACCGTGACGATCGGCGCCAGCACATGGGCATCGACCAGCGTCAGATAGGCCATCGGCCTCGCCAGAACGAGAACGATCAGGGTCGCCACCACGCAGGCAATGGTAAGCGACAGAATCAGCGTATAGATCTCGTCGGTATGTTCCTGTAGCAGGGTCGGGCCGGGCTCCAGCCCGTGCAGGATCATCGCGCCGAGAAACACGGCGGTTTCCGCGCTGCCGGGAATGCCGAAGGCGAGCGTCGGGATCAGCGATCCGCCATCCTTGGCGTTGTTCGCGGATTCAGGCGCGATCACGCCCTTGATGTTGCCCCGCCCGTAAGGCACGTCGGGATTCGAATCGCGCTGGACCTGCGTCGAATAGCTGAGAAACGCCGCCACCGTGCCGCCGACGCCCGGCACCGCGCCAATAAAGGTGCCGATGGCGGAACCGCCCAGCATGGTCGTCCAGTTGCGGAACACGGCTTTGACGCCGTCGCTGACCCTCTGGATCTTGGTATCCAGCGCGGAGGTATCGCCGGCAATGCTGCCGCCCTTGACCGCAAGGTCGATCATCTGGGAAATCGCGAACAGCCCGATCAGCGCCGGCACCAGCTTGATCCCGTCATAAAGCGCATCGACGCCGTAGGTATAGCGGATGATTCCCGACACATAGTCGAAGCCGACGAACGCGCAGACAAATCCGAACACCGCCGCGATCAGCGCCTGCAGCACGCGATCGCCGGTAGACACGCCGATCGCGCACAGCCCGAAAATCGCCAGCAGGAACAGTTCCGGCGGTCCGAACAGGAGCACGATCGCCTTGGCGATGGGAATAACGGCGAGCAGGGTAAAGACGCCGATCAGCCCGCCCATGGCGGACGCGGTGGCGCCGGCGCCGATCGCTTCGCCCGCCCTGCCCTGCTGGGCGAGCGGAAACCCGTCGAAGGTCGTCGCAGCGTTGGGCGCGATGCCGGGCGTATTCAGCAGGATCGCGCTGACCGACCCGCCGGTCGACGTTGCCGCCATCGAGCCCCCCATCAGCATGATGGCGTTGGCTTCCTCCATGCCGAAAGTCAGCGGAATGATCAGCGCCAGCGCCGTAGTGCCGCCGAGCCCGGGGATTGCGCCGAACAGCAGCCCGATACAGGTGCCCATCACGAGATAGGCGAGCGCGTTGAAATGCAGGAAATGCAGCGACGCGGTGCTTAGCGCGTTTGCCGACTCGATGATCGCTTCGAACATGCCCCTTACGAGGCCTCCCCAATCGTTGTTTCGCAGAGACTAGCGCGGAATTCCGCTCTACGAAACCGGGCTGCCGCACCCAAACGCCCGTTTGATCCCCTCTGGCTCCTCACCCATAGTGTGGGCCACGAACCGATGCGGAGAGCAACATGACGGTGATGAAGGGCGGAGAGCTGATTGCGGATTTCCTGATCGCCGAGGACATCCCCTATATTTTCGGCATCTGCGGCCACGGCAACGTAGGGCTGCTGGACGCGCTCTACGACCGGAAAGACAAAATAAAACTCGTTTCGCCGCGCCACGAGCAGGTCGCGGGCCACATGGCCGACGCCTATTTCCGCGTGAAGCACCAGCCGGCGGCGACGCTGACATCCTGCGGGCCGGGCTCGGCCAACCTGATCATGGCAATGGCGGTCGCGCAGACCGATTCTTCGGCGCTGCTGGCCATCACCGCCAACGTTCCGACACAGCAGTTCAACCGCTCGCCGTTTCAGGAGATAAACCGGCATCATCAGGCAGATTTCCCCAACGTCATCCGGCCGGTGGTCAAGCGGAGCTTTCAGCCGACACGGGTCGAGATGCTGCCGCTGGCGCTGCGCCAGGCAACGACGGCGATGCTGAGCGGCCGGCCGGGTCCGGTGAATCTCGACGTGCCGTTCAACCTGTTCCAGGAAGAAGCCGACGTGGAGATCCCGCCTCCGTCTGGCGGACACAATCTGCGGCGCAGCGGGGCCGCGCCGGACGATGTCGCACGCGCCTGCGACATGATGCTGGCCGCCGAACTCCCTGTTCTGTTTATCGGCCACGGCGTGACCCTGTCGGAAGCGTCGGAAGAGCTCACCGCGCTGGCGCGCAGGCTCTCGATTCCCGTCATTTCGTCTCCCAACGGGATGGGATGTATTCCGATGGCGGATCCGCTGTCGCTCGGCTTTATCGGCCGCAACGGGGTCTACCCGGCCAACCAGGCGGGCCGTCATGCCGACCTCGTCATCGCCATCGGCGCGCGGTTCGACGACCGGTCGGCGTCCAGCTGGATTCCCGGCTATTCATGGAACTTCCCGCACACCGGCCTGATCCATGTCGATGTCGATCACGAGGAGCTGGGGCGCAACTACCCACCGACCCTCGGCATCCTCGCCGACGCGCGGACCTTCCTGCGGCAGGCGCTCGCGGAACTCGACGCGCGGAACGCGCCGCAGGGCGACAGGCTGCCCGAGTGGCTTGCCCGGATCGCGGGATGGCGCAAGGAATGGGACGACTTCACCGCACCGAATTTCGACATCCACACATCGCCCCTTCGCCCCGAACGCGTGGTCGCCGACTGCCGCGCCGTGCTTCCCGACGACGCCATCATCTCGCTCGATTCGGGGGTGCACCACAACTGGTACATGCAGTTCTGGGAGGCCCGCCAGCCCCAGACGATGCTCAATACCTGGGGCTTCTCCGGCATGGGGTTCGGGCCCGCCGGCATTCTCGGCGCCAAGCTGGCGGCCCCCGACCGGCCCTGCGTCGCGATCTGCGGCGACGGTGGCTTCACCATGGTGCCGCACGTGCTGTGCACCGCCGTCGAGTACGACATCCCGGCGGTCTGGGTGGTGTGGAACAATTTCTCGTGGAGCGCGATCCGCGACATCCAGATCGGCCTGTTCGACGGGCGCGAGATCGGAACTGCGTTTTACGGCGGCGACAACAACCAGCCCTACAACCCCGATTTCGCCGCCTGGGCGCGCGCCGCCGGGGTCGAAGGAATCACGGTCGCGAAGTCGGAGGATTTCGCCGGCGCGCTGGAACACGCGATCGGGCTCGGCAAACCGGTGCTGCTTGACGTCCATGTCGATGCCGGCGTGCGTCCGCCCGCCACCGGCACCTGGCAACTGCCGCCGATAAAACATGCAGAACCGGCATTCGGGGAGCCGTGGAGGCCGTAACCCCTCTTCCCGGCTTCCCGCTTACAGCATCACCGCCGCGCCTTTTTCCGCCGATGTCGCCATCGCCTCGACGGCCGCAACGCCGGCGATAGCGTTATCGCGCGGGATACGGTAGGCCTCTCCGGTCTGGATGGCGCGGGCGAAGCTCTCGGTCTGCTCGGTCAGCGGATCGACATCGGGAAGCTCGATAATCTCCTTCTTGCCCTTTGCCGGCGTGAACTCGATCTGGCACGCGCCACGGAATTCCATCGCACCCTCGGTGCCGAAGAAATGCAGCCGCGTGAAGGCCGGCGTCACGCCGATCGCGGTCAGCAGCCCGCTGACGCCGCCCTCGAACACCATGCGAACGGTCGAGGTGTCCGACACGCTGAAATCCATCACCTGCTTCCGTCCGTGCGCTTCCAGCTCCGCCACCGGGCCGATCAGCTCGATCATCATGTAAAGGATGTGATCGGCCAGCGCGCCGGGCGGCGCGATGGCCTTGTCGGTCTTCCAGTACCCGTCCTTCATCGAGAGGTACCGGGCGGCGCAGTATGCGCCCTCGACATGGACGATCTGGCCCAGCGCGCCCGACTTGACCCTCCTGCGGAATTCGTCCGCCGCAGGCAGGAAGCAGCGCTCGTACGCCACCGCCAGCGTCACACCGTTCTTATCGGCGACCTCGAACAGGGTTTCCGCGTCCGCCTTCGTCACCGACAGAGGCTTGATGACCTGCACATGTTTTCCCGCGTTGAGCGCCGCCGTCGCCTGCGCCACATGATCATGCGCCGGCGAGCAGATCACTACGCCGTCGATATCCGGATCCCTGATGACCGCATCGATATCGCTGCCGAGCGCGATCCCGTTTTCGTCCGCAAACTCCTGCGCGTTGGCGGGGGTGCGCGTCGCCGCCGACTTGAAGGTGACGATTTCGCTGGTTCCCTGCACCGATGAAACGATCTTCTTGCCCCACGCACCGAGCCCGACGATTCCCATTGTGAACATGATGCTCTCCCTGAACTGGCGGGCTTCCCGCACTGGTCATACGATGGGGAATATCCTAGCCTTTTCTCAGGACAAAATCCGCAAGCAGGAATCATCATGGTTGCACAGGACCGGAATGGCGGCTCGGTCGCCCGCCGAACGAAACGGATCGGCCATCTGGATCTCGGCGGAGCCGGGCAGGTCTATATCAAGGACAATTACGCCTATATCGGCTATCTGCCTAACAAGGACAGCCTCGGCACCGCCATTGTCGACATCGCCGACCCGGCCAATCCGAAGGTCGTTTCCGAAATCGTGCTGGAAGACCGGACGTCGCACAGCCACAAGGCGCGCGTCATCGGCGACGTGATGATCGTCAATCACGAGCGCAACAATCGCGGCATCGGACGCAAGGCCGAACAGCTCGGCCCGATGAAGGCACGGCTGCAGGAGTTGCTCGGGCGCGAGCCGACCCACGCGGAACTGGCCGAAAAGCTGGGGCTGAAGGAAACGGATATTCCAAAACTCGAAAATGTGGAGATCGAGCCCTACGAGAACGGCGGCTTCAAGATCTACGACGTATCCAACAAGACCAGGCCGAGGGAAATCGCCTACCAGAAGACCGGCGGCATCGGCGTCCACCGGTTCGATATGGACGAAAACTACGCCTACATCTCGACCGAGATGGAAGGCTATGTCGGCAATATCCTGGTCATTTACGACATTTCCGACCCGTCGAGGCCGGTCGAAGTCTCGCGATGGCACATGCCGGGCCAGCATCTCGCCGGCGGCGAGATGCCGCACTGGGCGGGCAACGAATGCCGCCTGCATCACGCGATGCGGCTGGGCGACCGGCTGTTCGCCGGCTGCTGGCACGCGGGCGTCCGCATCATCGACATTGCCGACATTGCCAGCCCGAAGACCATCGGCGAATACAACTATCACCCGCCCTTCCCGGAGCCGAGCCATACCTTCATGGGCGTGCCGTACCGGATCGGCGGGCGCGACCTCGCCATCGCCATCGACGAGGAGGACCAGTACTACTCCGAGGCCGAGGCGGATGCGCGGCGCGGTCGCCCGCATGCCAATCTGTGGGTATTCGACGTCACCGATCCGGCCGACATGAAGCCGCTTTCGATCTACCAGGTGAGCGAGGCCGACAGCCCGTGGAGCCAGGCGCCCGGCACTCGGTTCGGCGCGCACCAGTTTCAGGAACATCTGAACGACACGCTGGTCTATTGCGCCTGGTTCTCGGGCGGGCTCAGGATCGTCGATATCGCCGACCCGTTTTCACCGCGCGAGGTCGGCTATTTCGTGCCGGAACCGGTCAACGGCCATCCCGCACCGCAAACCAACGACGTGGACGTGGACGAGCGCGGGCTGGTCTATCTGGTGGACCGCTTTACCGGATTCGATATCGTCGAGTTCGACGGCAACGCCTGAGATTACGGCCAGGACTCGCGGCGGAAATTCCCTTAGACCCGGGGCCCTGACCCGGAACCGGCCGTGCCGAAATTCGGGATGCCGGCAGGCGCAACCGATACGCCCGTGTTCGGGCCGGAATCGGCATATCCCTGTTCGCCCGACCGGGGCGACACCCCGCCGGACGCTTCATTGCGCCGGAAAACCCTGATCGACAATCCGCAGGCCCGTACGGCGCTTTCTGAATTCGGCGCCTTCCGGCGACGCTGCCTTTGCGGCAGACGGATCGTCCCCTAAACTCTCCCTGACGATCGGTTCCACGCAAAATCAGGGAGAAAACGGATGGCCACGAAATCGGGATCGCAGGTAATCGCGATCGAGGAACATTATCTGGATACGGATGTCGACGCGAAGGTAAACAAGCGCGCGGGCGGCGGCGAGTACACCCGTAACCGGCTGCTGGACATGACAGGCGTCCGCATCGAGGAAATGGATGCCGCCGGGATCGATTTTCAGGTTCTTTCGCACTGCCCGCCGGGCGCGCAGGCATTCGATCCGGACGAGGCGGCGGTTCGCGCCAAGGGCGTCAACGACCGGCTCAAGGCGGTGATCGACAGCCACCCCGACAGGTTCGGCGGGTTCGCATCGCTACCGCTCAAGGCGCCCGAGATCGCCGCCGACGAGCTGGAGCGCTGCGTCAAGGATCTGGGGTTCTACGGCGGCATGGTCCATGGGCTGACCGACGGCAAATTCGTCGACGACCGCAGCTTCTGGCCGATCTTCGAACGCGCCCAGGCGCTCGACATGCCGATCTACATCCACCCGGGCCGTCCCCATCCGGACGTGATCAAGGCCTACTACCAGGATTATGTCGAGAAATATCCCGGCATCCTGTCCGCCGCCTGGGGCTTCACGGTGGAAACCGCGACGGCCTGCGTCCGCATGGTGATGTCGGGCGTGTTCAACGAATACCCCAACCTGAAGGTCATCGTCGGACATATGGGCGAAGGGCTGCCGTTCCTGCTGTGGCGGATCAACCATTCGCTCGAAAAGCCGGGACGCGACGACGGCACCTCGCTGGCCTTCCGCGAAATCTTCCGCAAGCATTTCTGGATCACCACCAGCGGCAATTTCTCCGACGCGGCGCTGCTGTGCACCGTGATGGAGATGGGAGTGGACCGGATCATGTTCTCGGTCGACTGGCCCTACGTCGAAAACGCGCCCGGAACCGAATGGATGGAGACCATCCCGCTCGGCACCGAGGATCGCGAAAAGATACTCAACGGCAACGTCAAGAAGCTGCTGAAAATGTGATACGGGCGGCGTTGCGCCGCATTTCAATCGTTGCTGGGGCGGGTTTCAGATCCGCCCCAGTTCGTTTCACCGCAAAAATTACAAAACCAGCTTCATCCCGCTATGCGTCGCTTCGAACCCGAGCCGATTGTAGAACCGGTGTGCGCCATCGCGGCGAAGGTCGGTGGTAAGCTGCACCAGCGCGCAGCCGCGCGCACGGCACTGTTCTATCGCCCATTCGAAAAACGCCGCGCCATGTCCCTGGCCCCGCAGGTCCGCCGCGATGCGCACGCCCTCGATCTGGCCGCGCCAGGAGCCTTTTCTCGTCAGGCCGGGGATGAAGGTAATCTGCATGCAGCCGATCACCGTGCCGTCGAGTTCGGCCACCGCCATAAGCTGATTGGGATCGCTGTCGAGGACATCAAATGCCTCGACGTAACCGTCGTCCAGCGGAAGCGATGCGTCGTCGCGCGTCGCGCCGATCGCATCTTCCACCAGAAGAGCAACAATGCTTTCCAGATCGTCCGGCCTTGCGGAGCGAAAGACGGGCGTCTTCACGCTTATCCTTGCGCGGAGAGGAACGCCCTTAATTCCGCGGTAAACTCGTCCGGGCTGTCGATTGTCGACAGGTGCCCCGCGTCGGGGATCGTCCTTATTTCCGACCCTGCGATGCCGTCGCGGATAAATTCGGACTCGGCCATCGGCGTGGCGTCGTCGGAATCGCCGATCAGAACCAGCGTCGGCGCGGTCACCGCGGCCAGATCGCCGCTGGCGTCGTAGGTAAAGATCGCGCGAACCGTATCGACATAGGCCTTGGGCGGACATTTGGAGATTTCCGCGGCCAGCTCGTCCAGCCTGTCGATCGGCGTGGTCGGCATCAACCGGTCGCCGGCATACTGGTTTCCGAATTCCAGCATGGACAGGTAGGCCACAGCCTCCTGGGTGGCGTAAATCCTGTCTTCCGCGCCGGGCCGGATGCGGGCGAAGGAATCCGCCAGCACCATCGAGAGCGCCAGGTCGGGCCACCGTTTGTTCATGTTGAGCGCGATCGGCCCGCCCATCGAAAGGCCGACCACATGGCATTTTTCGATGCCCAGATGGTCGAGCACCGCCTTGTGATCGGCGGCGACGTCCTCGACCGTGAAGGTCCCCTTGTAGGAACTTGCGCCATGGCCCCGGCAATCGACCGCGATGCAGCGGAAATCGGCTTTCAGCGCGGCGATCTGGTCGCGATAGAGGTAATTGTTGGTGCCGAGCGAATGGACGAACAGGACCGGCGGACCGTCCCCCTCGTCGATGTAGAAGATGGTTTCGCCATTGGCTTCGATCGTCGGCATTGTCGGTTGTTCCCCTCGATAAATCGCGCGGCGGCTTCTCAGGCCGCGTCGGCCATGATCAGTTCGGTGCCCATCGTCGTGCAGCGGCGCAGCAGCCGCGTTTCGGACGCCGGAAAATCCGTCCGGGCATGGCAGGAACAGTAATTGTCCCACATGATAAGGTCACCCTTGGTCCAGACATGTTCGAAGACATTGTCCGGCGATTCGGCGATTTCGCACAGGGCGGCGAGGATCTCGTCGCTCTCGCTCTTGTTCATGTCTTCGATCCGCGCCGTCATCAGCCGGTTGACGTAGAGCGCGGTGCGCCCCGTTGCCGGATGCCTGACGAAGATCGGCTGCCAGCGATGGTGAATGCCGGTCAGGTCGCCGTCGACATCGACGGTCGTTGTCTGGTCGTAATCGTAAACCTGAATCGCGCGCTTTCCGGCAAGCGACCTCTTCAGGTCCGCGGGCACCAGATCGTAGGCCCGGTACATGTTGCTGAATTTCGTATTGCCGCCCGTGCTCGGAAGCTGCAACGCATAAAGATACGTGCCCTTGTGGGGCATCGGCATGTAGCACATGTCGTGATGGAAGAACATTTCGCCGTCCGGCAGCGAGGCGGCGTAATTGCCCTTTTCGTCCTTGATGTTGCCGACCATCATGATGCTGGGGTTGAAATCGGCACCTTCGGGCCGGCGCTCCTCCGACCGCGACCGCGTGCCCAGCGTGCCGAAATTAGCGGCAAAGGCGAGTTGCTCATCCATCGCGATGTCCTGCCCCGGATAGAGCAGAACGATATGTTCGTGCCAGGCATCGATCAGCGCCTGCTGCGTCGCCGCATCGAGCGGTCTGGCGAGGTCGATTCCCGTCACCCGGGCGCCGAGCGCGGCATCCAGTTTTTCGATCTTGAGACCTGAGGTAAGCGAGCTGGCCATGGGAGATTCCTTAACTTGCAGGATCGGTTCCGTCGTTCATGATGGCCCTATTATACGCACTGCCGCGCGCCATGACCAATATCGGGACGACCGATGACGCCTGCCCGGACCGACAAGGACGAGACTCTCCTGACGCGAGTCGCCGCCCGGCTGAAAGATTTGACCGGGGCAGGCCCGACATCGCCGGAGGAGGCGCAGGAAGCGCTCGATTTTCTGGCCGTCGCGGCGGGCCTGAAGCCGGTCTTCGTTGCCGGACGCGGCGCAGGCGACAGCGGGTGGCGGGACGCCGTCGGAAACATCGCCGCGTCGGAGGGCCTGGCTGTCTCAAGAGGACCGCTTTGGGAGGCTACCCCTTGGACGCCGCCGGAAGCCCGCAACGGAATACCGGAATGGTATCGGGAAGGCTGCGCGCGGCAGCTCGCCCGGCGCGATGCGCTCTATATCTGCGGGTCCGGCCCCGATGCCGACGCGGTGTCCACGGTCAACACGGCCGCGGGTCGTTTGACGATCGATGACGAAGCCCGGCTGCTCGGCTATCCCGAATGCTGCGTCGCCGCGCATTACGAACGCGCAATCTGCTATCACCGAGCAACAATGTCGATGCTGCGCCGTCTCGGGGCAAACGACGAAACCCGGATGCGGGCGCTGTTCGAAGGCGGCGCCAACATGGCGCCTGCGACGCAGGAAGAACTCGACGATCTGGACGCCGCCTTCGACATTCGCCCCGCGCCGTTCGGCAGCTGGAACATGTGCGCCAAGTGCGCGGACGATCCCGGAAGCCCGTCGGCCCGGCTCAGCGCCCGATACAGGAAACTCGCCGGCGATGCGTGGCCGGAACTTGAAGGAATTCTCGCGGGATAACGGGTCTATTTGCGGGCGAGCGCCATGTTGGCCGCGGTCAGGACGCGCAAGCCGTCTTGGTCGACGTAATCCGCAAGGGTCTGGCTGGCCTGTGCGATCACGTCGTTCAACCCTTCCTCATCGAGCTGCTCAAGCGCATGGCGCGCAGACGGCCCGCCGGCGGCGAGCGCCTCTACGAAATGCGCTGGCGACGCAAAGCGGGCCTCCATCGTCCGGCGGACGACCGACACATCGCCGAAACCCGCCTCCTGCAGGACGTCGCCGAGCACGACCGGATCGCCGTAGGAATAGGGTATCCGGATGCCCGAAGGATCGACATCGTGCGATTCCAGCGCCTTCGCCACCGCATCGTGAGCAGGACAGAGCTCGAGCCGGCAATACACCGTCAGCGCCAGACGTCCGCGATCTGCCAGAACCCTGCGGATTTCGGCCAACGCCTTCGGCTTGTCGGGCAGGAACTGAAGCACCTGATTGCCGACAACAGCGTCGAACGATCCGTCGGCATGAGGCAGGGACTCGACGTTATCGAGCCCCCATTCCACGGCGCCGGCGCTGTCGAGCCGGCGCGCATGGGCGATCATCCCTTCGTTGATATCGGCGGCGACCACGCGTCCTGCAGCGCCGACGCGTTCCGCCGCATATCGCGCGGCCGCGCCGGTGCCGCAGCCGATATCCAGCACGCGTTCCCCCGCCGAGACCTGCGCATGATCGATCAGCGCCCGCGACCAGGGGCCGAAAATGGTGGGGACGAGAAACGTCTCGAACGCCTCTGCGGCGGATGTATCGACCTGATTCAAAGCATCACCGTGATTGCCGGTTCGCCGGCGTCCCTGTGACGAAAGGATGGCTCGCACGCCTCCCAAAAGCGCGAAAAACCTAGTGGCAATCGACAGGGAAGGCAACTGCGCCCGGCAGGTTCACGCCAGCGGGCAATTGGCGATTTCGCCGATATGACGCCCGGAACGCATGACCGAAAGGTTCCCCCGTTCAGACTTTGTTAACCGACAGTCCCAAAAATGGGAATCGTGTCCTTTTCGGCGAGTCGCGCGTCTGCGACCGGGAGGGCTGGAGAATTTCCCATGGCGATTTCGAGAAAAGCGGCAATTCTGCTGACGGCCGGATCGATTTCCGGCTGCGCCGGCGGAATGGGAACCGTCCGCCACACCACCCTGATCGAAACCGAGCCGGCCGGCGCCGTCTGCGCGCTCAAGGGCGACGGTTTCGCCAGCGAGGCGATCGCGCCTGCACGGGTGGAGATTCCCAAGGCCGCCGCGCCCATCGCCCTGACCTGCCGCGCCGCCGGCCACAAGCCGCTGGAAGTCGTTCTGAAACCTCTCTTCAACCCGAAGATCTTCGGCAATTTCGCGGTCGGCAGCTCGCTCGGGCTGGTCAGCGACATGATCGGCGGTCACGACGAGATTTACCCGAAACGCGTCCGGCTCAACCTCGAACCGAACGCGTTCGCAACCGTGGCCGCACGGGACGCGTGGTTCGACCGTTACCGCCGGGCGACCCGGATCCGCTGGCAGATGAGGCTGAACGCTCTCGGCGAGGAATGCGACGGGACCGAAGACACGCTCTGTCATGCACGAGTCGAAAACCGCGCCAGGGAACGCGATGCGCAACTGGCGACCCTCGAACGGCGGCGCGACGCGGCGCGGATAGCCGACGACATCGCCGAACGACCCGGGCCATAACAGGAACGCCCGCCTGAAACAGGCGGGCGTTTTGCACTCGGGATTTTGCTGCCTTGTCAGGCTGCCTTCTTTTTCGGCTTCCGGTTGATCAGCCCGGCACGTTCGAGCACGCCGTCGAGGCGTTTCTCGAGCTCCTTGCTAGCCGGCATCATGGGCAGGCGATGCTCGTTCTTCGGCATGATCCCGAGCCGTTTCATCATGTATTTCATCGGCTGCGGGTTGGTGTCGTAGAATACCGCCTGATTGATCTCGAACAGCTCGTAATGGATCTTCTGGGCCTGCTTCATCTTGCCCTCCCAGATCAGCTCGCACATTTTCGCGAGCCTTTTCGGCATCAGATTGCCGACTGCGTTCATCAGGCCGCAGGCGCCCACCGTCATCATCGGATAGGAAAGATCCTCCAGCCCGACAAAGATGCGGAAATCCATGCCGAAATGATCGAGACAGGTCGTCACGAAGCCGAGATCGTCGACCGCATGCTTCATGCCCACGAAATGCGGATTGGCTCGGCTGATCTGATCCAGCGTATCGAGCGTTACCGACACCGCCGCCCGGCCCGGGATGTGATAGATCATCCACGGCTTCCGGGTCTGCTTCGCGACCTCGTTGTAATAGGCGACGAGCCCGCGCTGCGACGGGCGGATGTAGTATGGCGTGACAATCAGCAGCGCATCCGCGCCCGCCTTGTCGGCATGGGCGGTCAGCGCCTCCGTCTCGGCCAGGCTCTGCGACCCGGTCGCGGCGACAATCGGCACCTTGCCGGCCGCCGCCTCGATCGCAACATCGACCGTCCGGTTGCGTTCCTCGACGGTCAGGGTCGACGGCTCGGAGGTCGTTCCGTTGACCAGAATGCCGTGCGAGCCGTTCTTCACCTGGAACTCGACGAGCCCGGCATAGGCGTCGTAATCGACCGCGCCGTTCTTGAACGGCGTGATCAGCGGCGGGATGGATCCTTTCAGGAAGTCCTTGGGCAAACGCATCATCGGATCAGCTCGCAACCTTGTCGCGGTTGGTATCGAACCCGGCCTCGGCGCCGAGCACGCTCCACGGCTTCTTCATGTCTTCCTGCCACAGCAGCGATTCCATGATGATGTTGAGCGGCTGGTCCTGGATGGTGAGTTCGTAGACCGGCTCTGTCCCGGTCGACGCGTGGTTATGTACCGCCCATCCCGGCGCGGTCAGCAGCAGGTCGCCCGACTGCCATTGATAGACCTTGCCTTCGACGGTCGAACGGCCTTCGCCGCCGAAGATGTAGTTCATCGCGGCGGAGACATGCCGGTGCGGCTTGTCGACGATTCCGGGCGGCCTGATGGTGATGGTCGCAAAGAAGTTCGGCGTGGTGCCGTTGGTACGGCCCGTCATCGGGTTCCACAGCAGATACAGCCTGCGGCCGACATAGTCGGACCCGAGGGCCGAGAGCTTGTCGAGCTCCTTCTTGACCTTCTTCCACGGCCAGTGGAGCGCCCTGGATTCGACATTGTCGGGCGAGACGAGAATTTCGTACGGCATCATCCACGCGCCCTCGTCGGTCAGCTGGAAGGTGCCGTAAGGGCTCTTGCGGCGGGGATCGTCCTCGGCCACTTCGCCTTCCTTGGGCTCTTCCTCGACCACCTTGATGTCGGCGGGCGGGTCTTCCTCGACGATATGGACGTTCATCTTCTCCAGCAGCGGCGCGTTGGTATAGGTCAGCCGCGCCTGCACCTCGTCCGTGTCGTTGACATGGATGTAGGTCTGCATCGACGGGAAATTGAACAGATCGTACTGCTCGAACACGATCTTCTGGCCGCCGATCACCGAATGGCCGCCGCCCTTGATGCAGAAATTGACCTGGGTCGAGTTGTGCCGGATCGGCGCGGTCTGCTCGCCCGGATTCAGCACTTCGAGAATGGGACGAATTCCCGGCGCCAGACCGAGCCCTACGCCCAGCTTGTGCGAGTCCGGGTGGACGATCCAGCTCTGCCGGCGGCCGTTATTGGGCTTCGGCATTTTCGACAGGCGGTCGATCTCCGCGTCGAAATCGGCGCCCTTGATGATCGCGGGCTCCCAGAGCTCCGGCGCGGGCTCGGTGGTGCCGGATTTGTCGAGAAATATGGCTTTCTGTTCCGACATGGCTGGTCTCCTGTGTCGTTAATATCCGTTTCTGTCCGAATTTTATCTCGCCGCCCGGTAACGTGCCATGGCCGCACGGGCGAAGATCAATGGTTAGATAACTTAGTATCGAGGCAAGGCGATGGTCAATGCCGATCGGCGGCGTCGACCCGACGCGAGGCGGTTCACTCGGATGGCGTGCTGGGTTACCATCGGCGCGGAACCGACCGGACCGGGAGAACGAATATGGCGACCGTCACCAGTGCACGGCGTGCCGCGCAGACGAAGACGCCGTTTCAGGTCCGGCGCCTTTCCGCTCAGATCGGCGCCGAGATTTGCGGCCTTGACCTCAGCCGGCCGCTGCCCCGCACCATCCTGAAACCGCTCAAGGAAGCGATGGTCGAGCACGAGGTCCTGGTGTTTCGCAACCAGCCCTTGAGCCAGCGGCAATATATCGACTTCGTCGCGCAATTCGGCGAGCTGACCATCCACCCGTTCGCTACGGCGCTGCCCGACCATCCCGAAATGATCGTGCTCGACAATGACGGAAAGCGACCGCCACTCTCGACCGACCAGTGGCACTCGGACGAGATGTTCCGCGACGCGCCGCCCTGGATCACCGCGCTGCGTTCGACCATTGTCCCGGAACTCGGCGGCGACACCTGCTTCGCCAGCATGACCGCAGCCTACGAAGGGTTGCACCCGTCGATGCAGCGATTTTACGAGTCGCTGTACGCGATCAACGACTTCAAGGTGTTCCGCGTCCTCTATTCCGGCACCCATGAGGGCCGGCAGCGCCTGGTCGATCTGGAACGCAAATTCCCCAATTCGATCCATCCGGTCGTGCGGGTTCACCCGCTGGACAAGAGCAAGAAGGCGATCTACGCCAGCCCGCAGACCACCAAGGCGATCGCCGACGTGCGCGATTTCGAGAGCGAGCACATATTGCACATGCTCTACCAGCTGCCCGAAACGCCCGAGTACCAGCTGCGCGTCCAATGGGAACCCGACACGATCGTTCTGTGGGACAATGTCTCGACCCAGCATTACGCGCCGCGCGACTACCTGCCGCACCGCCGCCGGATGGAGCGGCTGACAGTCAAGGGATGGCGCCCGCGCGGCGTCGACGGAAAGGCGGGACCGCGCAACCGGAAAATGAACGTCCGCGGCACGGATTCAGACACGCGCACCGGGCAGCACCGCGACGGGCTGGCGCGACCGTCCAACACCATTTTCCGGGACTGAACGAGCACGGAGCTCACAACGAGAAGGGAAGCCAGATCATGGACAAGGTAAAGCTGGTACAGCCGGACGATGCCCAAGGCGAGATCGCGGAAATTTTCGAAGACATTCGCCAAACCAAGGGAGCCAACTTCCTGACCCCGACCTGGGGTTTTTTCGGGCTCGACAAGGAGCTGATCAAGGGCTGGTGGATCCTGACCAAACGGCTGCAGATGACGCCAGGATCGCTGCCCAAGCCGCTGCTCAACGCAATCTCTCTGGTCTGCGCAGCGGAGGTCGATTGTCCGCGCTGCATCAACAATCACCAGACCCACCTGATCGAACATTTCAACATGACCGAAGACGACGTCATGGATTGTCTCGAGTTTGAGACCTGCGAAACGCTGGACCCCATGTGGCGCGACGTGCTGCGCTTCGCCCGAAAGGTTGCGTTCAACGAGGGGACCACGGACGAGGATTTCGAGAAGCTGCGCGCCCACGGCGTCGACGATGTCGGCATCGCCGAAATCGTCTCGATGGCCATGCTGGAATCCGGCATGGCACGCCACGCGGTCGGCGTCGCCCCGTTCGAGAATGGCGACGACTGGCCAAAGGACAATCTGCCCTCCGCCTTCTACGGGGAAAACGTCAACCGCTGACGGCGGTCAGGGTGCCCTGGCGGCGATGATCTCGATCTCGATTTTCATCTCGGGCATCGACAGCGCCGTGATGACAATGCGCGTCGATGCCGGCGGCGGATCGCCGACGCGGCGCGCGCGTTCCGCCCGATAGGCATCGCGATAGGACGCATCGGTGATAAAGGCGGTCATCTTGACGACGTCCGCCATCGTCATCCCGACATCCGACAGCACCGCCTCGACATTGTCGAACGCCGCTGCAACCTGTTCCTCTATCGTGTCGGGAATGGTCCCGTCCTGTTTCATCCCCAGCATGCCGGAGGTGACGAGTATCTGTGCGCCGGGCGGGATCAGCACCGCATCGCTATGCGCGCTCAGCGGCGCCGGCGTCTTGTCGGAATGAATATGTTTGAGCATGTCAGAACAGCACGCTCGGCAGCCAGAGCGCTATTTCCGGGAAAATCAGCAGCAGCGCGATCAGGATCACGTCTGCCACCAGGAAGGGCGCGATACCCTTGAACACGGTGACAAGTTCTATGTCGGGCAGCTGCGCGCGGATGACGAAGATATTGAGCCCGACCGGCGGCGTGATCAGGCCGATTTCGACCACCACCACCATCAGGATGCCGTACCAGACGGAATCGTATCCCAGCGACGTCGCGACCGGCAGGAACACCGGCACGGTCACGAGGATGATCGCCACCGCGTCCAGCACGCAGCCGAGGATGATGTAGAAAACCAGGATCATCATGATCACGGCCCAAGGCGCGAGCTGGAAATGCTGGATCAGCTCGATCAGCCCCTTGGGCAGCTGGGTCTGCACCACGAAATAGGCGAAAATCCACGCGCCGGTGATGATGAACATCAGCATCGCCGTTGTGTGCAGCGTTTCCGTCACGCAGTCCCAGAACTGTTTGAGCGTGAGCTGGCGGGTCGCGAACGCGATCGCGGTTGCGGCAAAGGCCGCGACGCCGGCCGCTTCCGTCGGGCTGAACCAGCCGCCGTAGATTCCGCCGACGGCGAGCCCGAACAGCAGCACCAGCTTCCACATCGCGGCGATCGCCCTGACCCGCTCCCCCATCGGCATCTTCGGGCCTTCGGGCGCCCATTCGGGCTTTACGCGGGAAACCACGAACACGGTGGCCAGAAACAGCAGCGCGAGCAGCACGCCGGGGATCATGCCTGCGGCAAACAGCATCGGCACCGATTCCTCGGCAGCCAGCGCGTAAATCACCATGATGACCGACGGCGGAATCAGGATGCCGAGCGTGCCCGCCGCCGCCACCGAACCGGTCGCCAGCTGCTCGTGATAGCCGTACTTGCGCATTTCCGGCACGGCAATCTGGGTAAAGGTCGCCGCCGTGGCGAGAGACGAGCCGCTGATCGCGGAAAACCCGGCGCAGGCCCCGATGGTCGCCATCGGCAGCGAACCGCGCCGCCCGGCGAAGATTGCGTTGGCGGCGTGGAACAGCTCCTGCGACATGTTGGACCGGGTCGCCACCGTCCCCATCAGGATGAACAGCGGCAGGACGGAGAACGAATAATGCGTCAGGGAAAACGGCGTCGTGCCGAACACGATGAACGCCTTGTCCCACCCGTCGATGGCGGCGTAGCCGATCAGCCCGACCAGCCCCATCGCGGCGCCGAGCGGCACCCGCAGAAGGGTCAGGAGCACGAGAGCGCCGATCCCGAGCGCGCCGATGAGTTGCACGCTCATTTCGCCGCTCCCAGGACGCGCGACATGTCCCGCACGAACAGCACCAGCGCGGTCAGCACGGCCGCGCCGAAGCCGGTCATGATCGCCGCCGCCTTCCAGATCAGCGGCATCTGCAGGTCCATCGTGATCTCGTTGAACTCGACGTAATCCAGCGCCGGCTGGATCATGTGCCAGAACAGCAGGAACGCGAAGACGAGCCCGCACAGCGTGCCGAACGCGCGGAGGATATCGGTCGCCTTTTGCGGAATGATCTGGTCGATCAGCTCGACGGTGATGTGCTGGTCGCGCAGAAACACCTCGGGAATGGCGAGAAACGCCACTGCCGCCAGCATGAACTCGACGATTTCATAGGTCCCGAAGATCGGCGCGTTGATGCTGACCCGCAGGCCGACATCGACCACGTTGATCATCATCATAGCAAGAAGGATGATGGCGGCGACGCGGGTCAGAAACCGCGCCACCGCCGAGACTACGCCGATCATCTGTCCATCAGACGCTCAGGAATGCCGGTCTACATGCCCTTGCGGTACTTGGCCGCCAGCGCCTGGATCTCGCCATAGACCTTCTTTGCCGGCAGGCCCTTCTTCTCCATCGCCGCGATGCGCCGTTCCATGACCTTGGCGGCGACCGCGCGCATCTCCTTGTTGGCGCTGTCCGAGACCTGAACCTTCTTCAATTCCATCGTCTTGTTGTATTCGACGAATTTGGGGAAGTCGGACCAGGACATTTTCGACATCGCCACCGCGCTTTCCTTGGTGCCAAGCTCGTCGATCAGCGCCTGGAATTCCTTCGGCAGGCCGGCATAGGACTTGTTGTTGATCACCAGCCCGAAGCTGATGACCGAATTGAACATGTCCGAATAGTGGTTCACCAGCGAGCCGAGCTTGAAGGAGAAGACGCCCATCGGGTCGGTCACGACGCCGTCGATGGTTCCCTTCTGGAGAGACTCGGCCATATGGGTCGCCGGCATGCCGATCGGCTTGGCGCCGAGTTCCTTGAGCATCTCGACATCGGTCGGGGTCGGCGCGCGATAGCGGCGTCCCTTCAAATCGGCGATCGACTTGATGGGCTTCTGGGAATCGTAGACGCCGGACGGCCGGTTGAACACGATCCAGATCAGCTTCGTGCCCTTGTGTTCCTTGGCGAAATACCTGTCCTTCAGATCGGCGGCGATTTGGGTCGCCATCTGCGATCCCGCCGCGCCGTTCGGTACGATGTAGGGGCTGTGCATCAGCTCGACCAGCGGGAAGCGACCGCGCGTCACGCCGTGCTGGAAGAACGCCATGTCGGCAACGCCGGTGCGCGCCAGATCGTAATGGCGCGGCATCGGTCCCATCGACGAGCCGTGGAACAGCTCGAGAACCAGCTTGCCGCCGGTCTTGTCCGCCAGATCCTTCTTGGCCTTGGCGAACCACCGCGCCGTGGCGGATCGAGTGGGCGTGAAGATCGCGACCTTCAGCGTGTGGGTCTTGCCCTGCGCAACCTGCTGGGCGGAGGCCGGCGCCGCCGGCTGGAACAGCATTCCCGCGGTCAGCAGGCCCGCCGCGCCAAGAACGAAACGTTTCATGTCATTACCTCCCTGATAAATTCTTCCAGACTGGCTTCTTCCTGCCGCGAGAGTGCCATAGACATGGCGATTGCGACAAGCGGAGGCCAACCGGCATGCGGTGTCAGTTTTTCGCGGCCCCTTCCTCGTCCCGGTCGAGATTGGCCTTTACCGCCCGAAGAAGCCGCTTGAGCGTCTGAAGCTCTTCGTCCGACAGCCCGTCGGTCGCAATATCGTTGATGCTGATGGCCATCGTCAGCAACCCGTTCTTGAGATTGCGGCCGCGCGATGTCGGAAAGATGTTCATGGTCCTGCGGTCGCGCCGGTTGCGGACCCGGCGCACGAGTCCGTTCTTTTCCAGCAGCCGCAGCACGCTGGCCGTGGTCGGCTCGGTCGTGCCGACGCGTTTCGACAGTTCGCGCTGGCTCAGCCCTTCCTCGATCCACAGCGCACGCATGAAATAATACTGGCCGAGCGTCATCCCGTAGTCGGACAGACGGCGGCGCAGCGCCTTGCCGACCGCAAGATTGGTGTCGCGTACCAGATAGCCGGGGCTTTCCTCCGGCTCCAGCCAGATTTCCTCTTCGGTCTCGGCGGGTTTCCGGGGCTTCTCAGCCCCTCCCTTGTCTGTCATGGCAGAAACTCCGCGATGTCGACCTGATCGAAATTCTTCGGCAGGGCGCGCGCGAAACGCGCGCGCTCTTCGGGATGGCTTGCCGGCGGCATCGTCGCGTCGATCGCGAGCTTGCTGCCGATCCGGTACATCGGGCTCATGCCCGGAACGATATCCGACACGTTGTCGAGCGACCAGATGCGAGTCCGGTCGATGCTCGTGACGTCGCGTTCGGCGTGAACCCTCGTCGTGAGGGACCAGAACACCTGGCGCAGATCGCCGGCATCGATATCCTCGTCCACCGCGATGGCGAGCTTGGGGTGCATGTAGGGGCTCGACAGCGCAGCCATCAGCGCGGTCTTGGCCTGTCCGGCGACGCGGGGCCGCATCTTGATCACCACCGCCATCAGGCCCGAGACGCCGAGACAGCGGATGTCGAGAATGTCCATGCCGCCCTCGACCTTGGCGAGATGTTCGGTCAGGGCAGCCTCGACGCAGGTCCCGGTAATCGACTGCGGATCGGCCATCGGCGCGCCCGAATGCATTCCGTAGAAGATCGGATCGTTGCGATGGGTGATCGCGGTCAGGCGGAAGATTTCCGTCGCGCCTTCCTCTGCGTAGCCGCCGGTCACCTCGCCGAACGGACCCTCCTCGGTCATCCCTTCAGGCAGGATTTCGCCTTCAATGACGAGTTCGGCATCGGCCGGGACCATCAGGTCCGAAGTTTCGCATTTGACCAGCCGGACAGGATCTTCCATCAGCCCGCCGGCGAGCGACATCTCGTCGACGCCGTACTGAGTGGTAAACCCGGCGGCGAAAACGATCGCCGGATGCGCGCCGACCACGACGGCGACCGGCATCGGCTCGTTGCGCGCCTGATATTTCTGGTAGGAGCGCAATGCGTGCCGCGGACAGATCAGGAAACCCGTGCGGTCCGGCCCCATCACCTGCTGGCGGTGATAGGACAGGTTGTTCGAACCGGTTTCCGGATCGCGGATCACAACCATGCCCGACGCGATATAGGGGCCGGGGTCTTCCTCCGACGTCCACATCGCGGGAATTTTCGTCAGATCGGCATCCGAGCCCGTCAGGACGTTTTCCTTGACCGGCGCCGTCGCCGGATCGACCTCGACAGGGTCGAGCGGACGGCCGAGACGAGCCATCACCGTTTCGATCACCGCGTCTTCAGGCACACCCAGACCGATCGACCATTTACGGCGGTCGGTCACGACCTGGCTTGCCAGCTTCCAGCCGGGAAATCCCTTGAGGTTTGTGAATAACGTCGACTTGCCGAACCTGTCGTATGTTTTCCAGCCGATCGCGGAAACGTTTTCGCGGACATCGACTTCGGCATCGACACGCACAAGTTCGCCCTGCTGTTCGAGGTTCCGAACGTGGCCGCGAAACGACTGATCGCCCATGCGTGTTTTCCAGAAAAACAAATGCAGCAAAAGGCGGCATTCTGGGCACCTGCAAACGATGGCGCAACCCTCGCGGGGACAGGTTTCCGTTTGAATTTGAGACAGATGCCGGAAAAACCGGATTCAAATCAGAATGATTGACCCTGTCGAGACGGGCTTCCAGAATGTCGGCGACGCGGAGGGGGCCGTCGGGCCGCCTCTTTTTTTCAACCTGCCCGATCGTGGATTGATCCGGAAATGGCGCGATTTCAGCATGTTGGACGGCGGCTCATGGTCCTTTTCGGCCTGATGGCGCTGTCGTCCTGGTCGTGGCAGACGGCGGCCCAGACGTCGAAGGACGACGGCATCCTGACGCTCCAGTTCGAAAACGACCTTTTCGGCAGTACGGACGAGCATTTCACGCATGGCACCCGGATCGCCTGGATGGCGCCCGAAAACAGGGTGCCCGAGTGGGTCATCGACGCTGCGTCCTGGGTCCCGCTGTTCAACGAGAAAGCCAGCAAACGCGTCGTTTTCTCGCTCGGCCAGAGCATCTTCACGCCCGACGACATCACCGTCCGGAACCCGGCCCCCGGCGAACGGCCCTATGCGGGCTGGACCTATGTCGGCGTCGGGCTGATATCGGTCGATGGCGACCAGCTCGACAATCTTCAGCTCGATATCGGGATCGTCGGCCCGCATTCCTTCGCCGAGCAGGTCCAGAAGCAGTGGCACGAACAGTTCGGTTTCGCCCGGCCGGAGGGGTGGGACAGCCAGATCCGGGACGAGCCGGGGGTCGTTCTGACATACGAGCGCAAATGGCGCCGCTGGCGCCGCTTCGGCCTGATCGGACTCGACGGCGACCTGACGCCCCATGCGGGGCTGAGCCTCGGCAACGTACTGACGCAGGCGGCGACCGGGTTCACCGTCCGGCTCGGCGGCGATCTCGCGAAAAACTACGATTACGGTCCGCCGCGCATTCGCCCGTCGCTGCCGGGCTCGGATTTTTTCACCACCGCGGGCGGGTTCAGCTGGTACGTGTTCGCCGGGATCGAGGCGCGCGGCGTCCTGCGTAACATCTTCCTCGACGGCAACAGCTTCCGCGACAGCGCCAGCGTCGACAAGAAACCGTTCGTCGGAGACATCCAGGCGGGCATCGCCTTCATCATCGGCCCGGCGCGGCTGTCCTATACCCATACCTGGCGGTCGAAGGAATTCGAAACCCAGGACGACACCGACCAGTTCGGCGCGGTCAGCCTGTCTCTGGTGTTCTAGGCAGTCCCTGGCGGGGGGTTGCCGCGCCCCGGATCGCCGCTAGGATGCGCGCAAATTCGAAACTCCAACCGTCCGACAGGAATTCCCATGACATCCTCCTTCAACCCGCCGGTGCGCCGGCTGATGGGTCCCGGCCCGTCCGACGTTCACCCCCGCGTTCTCGCCGCGCTGGCGCGGCCCACCATCGGGCATCTGGACCCCGCCTTTTCCGCCATGATGGAGGAGATGAAGGATCTGCTGCGCTACGCTTTCTGTACCAAGAACATGCTGACGATCCCGGTTTCGGGCCCCGGCTCGGTCGGAATGGAGACCTGCTTCGTCAACCTGGTGGAGCCGGGCGACACGGTGATCGTCTGCCAGAACGGCGCGTTCGGCGGCCGCATGAAGGAAAACGTCGACCGCTGCGGCGGCAATGCCGTGATGGTGATGGACGACTGGGGCAAGCCGGTCGACCTCGGCAAGGTGGAAGACGCGCTGAAGGCGAACCCCGGCGCGAAGGCCGTCGCCTTCGTCCATGCCGAAACCTCGACCGGGGTGCAGTCGGATGCCGCGGCGATCTGCAAGCTGGCCACCGACCACGGAGCGCTCTCCATCGTCGATACGGTGACGTCGCTCGGCGGCACGCCGGTGCTGTGCGACGAGTGGGGCGCCGACGCGGTCTATTCGGGCTCGCAAAAATGCCTGTCCTGCATGCCGGGCATCTCGCCGGTGACGATCTCCGACCGCGCCGCCGACGTGATCCGCGGCCGCAACCGTACGGTTCAGAGCTGGTTCATGGACCTCAACCTGGTGATGGGATACTGGAGCGGCGAGGGTGCGCGGGTTTACCACCACACCGCCCCGATCAATCCGCTCTACGCCCTGCACGAATCGCTGGTGATGCTGGAAGAGGAAGGGCTCGAAGCCGCCTGGGCGCGCCACGCGAAGAACCACGATGCGCTGCGCGAGGGGTGGGAGGCGATGGGGCTCTCCTTCATCGTCGAAAAGGATTGCCGCCTGCCGCAGCTCAACGCCCTGGTCATACCTGACGGCGTCGACGACGCGGCGGTGCGCCGCACCTTGCTGCAGCGCTACGATCTCGAAATCGGCGCGGGTCTCGGCGCGCTGGCGGGCAAGGTGTGGCGCGTCGGGCTGATGGGCCAGAGCAGCAGCGCCGAACATGTCACGATGTTCCTCGCGGCGATGGAGGACGTGCTGGCCGAACAGGGAGCCGACATCAAAATCGGTGCAGCCCTGCCGGCGGCGCGACGGGCTCTGGCGGCCTGAACGCTCAAGACCTGGAGAATATTCCCACCAGCTCGACGTGGGGCGTGAACAGGAACTGGTCGATGGGCGTCACGGCGTCGAGCCGGTAGCCGCCATCGCATAGCAGCCGCGCGTCGCGCGCGAAGGTGCGCGGATCGCACGATGCGTAGGCTATGACCGCAACGTCCGACTCGGCGAGCAAGGCCGCCTGACGCGCCGCTCCGGCGCGCGGCGGATCCAGCACCACGGCGTCGAGTCCCTTCAACTCGTCGAGTTCCAGCGGCCGGTGATGCAGGTCTCGCGTCGCCGCATTCACCATCGGCCCCAGACCGTTCGCGCGCGCCGCGGCATCGAGCGCGTCGACATGATCTCCTGCGGCATCGATTGCGAGAACATGCCGCCCGGCGGCAGCGAGCGGCAGGGCGAAAGCGCCGCATCCGGCATACAGGTCGGCGACCCGTCCGGCATCGGCCAGCGCCTCTCCGATCCGCTCCCGGAGCGCGGACTCGCCTTCCACGGTGGCCTGAAGAAACGCGTCCGGCGGCGGCTCGAGCGCAACGCCTCCGAACATCACGGTTGCGGCGCGGCGTCTGACGACGGGTTCGGCCGTCGCCGCGACGCCGAACAGTCCCCAGCTTATGCGGGCAAGATCGTGCGCTTCGGAAAAGCCGGCCAGCGCCTCGCGGTCCTCCAGCCCCGGCTCGCGGCCGGCAAAAACCGTCATGTCGAGCCCGGCATCGGTAAGGGTCGCCGCAAGTTCCGCCCGATCCCCGGACGCGAATACGGATTCGCACAGGCCGCTCAGGGAGGGCAGCAGGGCGGCAATTTCAGGCGCCAGCACCGGACATTCGGCCAGGGTCACGATCCGGTGGCTGCGCGCCTCGCGAAATCCCAGCGCCACCCCGCCGGCAGTCATGCGAACGAAAAACCGCGCCCGCCGCCGCCGGCCCGGCAGACCGGGCGCGAGATCGCCGACGATTCCGCCATCAAACCCTCGTCGCGCAAGCGCCTGCCGGACGAGACCGCGTTTCCAGTCTCGGTACGCATCCGGCGCCACGTGCTGGACGGCGCAGCCGCCGCAGGTTCCGAAATGACGGCAAATCGGTATGGCCCGGTCCGCGCCGTCCTCAAGTCGCTCGACGATATCCCCGCGCAGCGCGCCGCCTTTTTCCCGGTGCGCGCTGATCACAAGCCGGTCGCCCGGAACCGAACCCGGGACGAAAATGCGTCCCTGCCCGGTTTCGGCAATGCCGTCGCCGCCGCCGCCAAGCGCGACGATATCGACGGTGAGGTTGGGAGACCGGCTCATTTGTCAGGAGGGGCGGGAGGACGGGTCAATCCGGCTTCCGGGCGACGATCAGGAATTCGACGTTGCCTTTCGGTCCGGTAATCGGGCTCGGCTCGATGCCGGCAACCTGCCAGCCCATCTCGTCCGCAAGCCAGGCGCGAATGGTTTCGCACACTTCGTCGTGCAGGGCCGGGTCGCGGACCACGCCCCCCTTGCCGACCCGCCCCTTGCCGACCTCGAACTGGGGCTTGATCAGGGCAACGAGAAACGCGCCCGGCGCGGCGAGAACCAGGGCGGCGGGCAGAACCGTCCGGAGACCGATGAAGCTTGCATCGCACACCACCACCGACGGGCGAACGCCGATTCCCGCCTCGGATAGATGCCGGGCGTTAACGCCTTCCATGACGATCACGCGCGAGTCGTTGCGCAACGACCAGTCGAGCTGCCCACGGCCGACATCGACGGCGAAAACGGTTTTCGCGCCGGCCCGCAGCAGAACGTCGGTGAATCCGCCGGTCGACGCGCCGACATCGAGACATGTCCGCCCTTCCGCATTCAGACCGAAACGATCCATCGCATGGGCGAGTTTCAGGCCTCCTCGCGAAACGTAGGGATGATCGCGCCCGCGAACATCGAGGTCGGCCTCGACGGACACCTGCTGGCCCGGCTTGTCGAGGCGCGCCTCGCCGGAAAACACCGCCCCGGACATGATGATCGCCTGCGCCCGGCTGCGCGATTCCGCGAACCCGCGATCGACCAGAAGCTGATCGAGACGCTGCTTCGCCGGACTGGATTTTTCCGTTCCGGATTTTTCGAATCGTGCCTTTGCCATGACGGCCGCGAACCGGCCAGAATCAGGCGCGGACGATTTTCTCCGCCGCGTCGACGCCGAGCGCGCCGAGCGCCATCGCCACGATATCGGGCGAGGTCAGCTTCGCCTGCTCGTACTGCTTGTTCGGCGCATCGTGATCGATGAAATGGTCAGGAAAACACATCGGCCGGAACTTGAGCCCGTTATCGAGCAGCCCTTCGAGCGCCAGGTAATGCATTACCTGCGTCGCAAATCCGCCGATCGACCCTTCCTCCACCGTAATCAGGACTTCATGCTCGGCCGCCAGACGCCTGACCAGCTCCTGATCGATCGGCTTGGCGAACCGTGCGTCCGCGACAGTGGTCGAAAGACCGCGGGCGCCGAGGACGCCTGCGGCGTCGAGGCATTCGTTGAGCCGCGGCCCGTAGGACAAAAGCGCGATCTTGGTGCCTTCCCTGACAATCCGGCCCTTGCCGATCTCGAGCACCTCGCCCTTCGCGGGCAGTTCGACGCCGAAGCCGTTGCCGCGCGGATAGCGAAGCCCGGACGGCCGGTCGTCGATCGCAACCTGGGTCGCCACCATGTGAACGAGTTCCGCCTCGTCGGCCGCCGCCATCAGGACGAAGTCCGGCAGACAGCCGAGATAGGCGATGTCGTAGAACCCCTGATGGGTGACGCCATCGGCTCCGACCATGCCGGCGCGGTCCATCGCAAACCGGACCGGCAGCTTCTGGATGGCGACGTCGTGGACAACCGAATCGTAGGCACGCTGCAGGAAGGTCGAATAAATCGCCGCAAATGGCTTGAAGCCTTCGGCGGCCAGACCGGCAGCGAAGGTTACGGCGTGCTGCTCCGCGATACCGACATCGAAACACCGGTCCGGGAAGGCGTCGGCGAACATGTCCATGCCCGTTCCCGACGGCATGGCCGCGCTGATGCCGACGATCTTGTCGTCCGTCCTGGCTTCCTCGATCAGTGCGTTGGCGAACACCTTGGTGTAGCTCGGCGGTCCCGGCGGCGCCTTGGCGAGCGTCCCCGTGACGACATCGAACTTGCCGACGCCGTGATACTTGTCGGCGGCGTTTTCAGCCGGCGGGTAGCCGCCGCCCTTCTTGGTCACGACGTGGACGAGGACCGGGCCCGGTTCGTCCGAATCGCGGACGTTCCGCAGCACGGGCAGGAGATGCTCGAGATTGTGCCCGTCGATCGGGCCGACATAGAAAAAGCCGAGTTCCTCGAACAGGGTCCCGCCGGTCACCAGACCGCGGGCGTATTCCTCGCCCCGCGTGGCAGCCTTTTCGAGCGGCTTGGGGAATTTCTTCGCCAGATCGCGCATCAGGTGCCGCAGCGACCGGTACGACCGCGACGAGATCAGGCGCGACAGGTAGGCGCTCATTGCGCCGACCGGCGGCGCGATGGACATGTCGTTGTCGTTCAGGATCACGATGAGCCGGGAATCCATCGAACCGGCATTGTTCATCGCCTCGTACGCCATGCCGGCGGTCATCGACCCGTCGCCGATCACGGCGATGGCCCGGTTGTTGGTGCCCGAAAGTTCGCTGGCTACGGAAAACCCGAGCGCCGCCGAAATGGACGTCGCCGCATGCGCGGCGCCGAACGGATCGTATTCGCTTTCGGTGCGCTTGGTGAACCCGGACAGCCCGCCGCCCTGGCGCAGGGTGCGGATGCGATCGCGCCGACCGGTCAGAATCTTGTGAGGATAGGCCTGATGGCCGACATCCCAGACAATCCTGTCATCCGGCGTGTTGAAAACGTAATGCAGCGCAACCGTCAGCTCGACGACGCCCAGACCGGCGCCCAGATGCCCGCCCGTCGACGACACGGCGTCGATCGTCTCTGTCCTGAGCTCGTCTGCCAGCTGACGCAGCTGCTTTTCGTCAAGCTTGCGCAGGTCTTCGGGCAGGCCGACGGTATCGAGCAGCGGCGTATCGGGACTGTTTCGCAAAATACTCTCCTCAACTACCAGGCGTCAGGTTCGCCGGCGGACGACGAACTCGGCGATGGAGCGCAGATGTGCGGCTTTTTCGTCGAAAATGTCAAGATGGGCGATGGCCTGACCGACAAGCAGTTCGGCCCGTTCCCGCGCCTTTTCGATGCCCAGCAGCGATACGAAGGTCGCCTTTCCGGCCGCCTCGTCCTTCTGGGTCGCCTTGCCCAGATCTTCCGCGCTGCCGGTCGCATCCAGCAGATCGTCGACGATCTGGAATGCCAGACCGAGATCGTGGGCGTACCGGACGAGCGCCTGCCGCGCCGCTTCGGGCGCGCACGCGACGATGGCGCCGGACTCGGCGGAAAAGCGGATCAGGGCGCCTGTCTTCAGGCGCTGAATCCGGGTCACCATCGCGACATCGGCGTCGGTATGTTCGGCCTGGAGGTCGATCATCTGTCCGCCGACCATGCCGTGGCCGCCGGAAGCGACCGCAAGCGCGGTCACCAGCTCCGCGCGAACATCTCCGCTCGGATGGGTCGCGGGATCGGCCAGAACCTCGAACGCAAGGGCCTGCAGCGCGTCGCCGGCCAGGATGGCGGTGGCATCGTCGAATGCCTTGTGACAGGTCGGCTTGCCGCGCCGGAGGTCGTCATTGTCCATCGCGGGAAGATCGTCGTGGATCAGCGAGTAGCAGTGCACCAGCTCGACCGCGGCGCCGACCCTGAGCGCCCGCTCGTCCGGCGCGCCGCAAACCCGCGCGCTCGCGAGCGCGAGAAACGGCCGCAGCCGTTTGCCGGCGCCGAGCGACGAATAGCGCATCGCCTCGAATAACCGGCTTTCCGGTCCTTCGGGAACAGCCAGAACGGAATCGAGCACGCGCTCTACGGCAGCGGCGCCATCCGCCATCGCGTCGGCCAGGGGAACCAGGGTGGCTGTGCTACTCAAGGTTCGCGGGCTCCGCCGCAACGCCGCCATCGGCGTCGAGTCTGATTTTTTCCACCCTTGCGCGCGCTTCGTTCAGCTTCTTTTCGCAATGGTCCTTGAGCAGCGCACCGCGTTCATAGGCGCCTATCGCCTCGTCCAGGCTGCTCTTTCCGTTCTCGAGCTGGCGAACGATTTCCTCGAGCTCGGCCATTGCCGCCTCGAACGAAAGCGCTGAAATGTCTGGCGGTTTCTCGCCCTTTGCCATCTGCGAACACCTTGATGATGGTCGTTAAAGTGTAGTGACAGGCGCGGTTCAGTACAAGGCGAAGCCGGTCACGTTAGCGAATCGATATAATCGCCGGTGCGCAACCGCCAATTCCGCAGGATATCAGCCCGCCCGCATGAGCGAAGACACATGCGCGGTCACGCTCGCCTCAAGCGCCTGCAGGTCGTAGCCTCCCTCCAGAGACGAAACGATTCGACCGTCGGCGTACTCCCCGGCGACATCGACGAGCCGGTCGGTAATCCAGGCATAATCTTCTTCGGCGAACCGCAGGCTGGCCAGCGGGTCGCGGGCATGCGCGTCGAACCCGGCCGAAACGATGACCAGACCCGGCTTGAACGCCTCCAGCGCCGGCAGGACAGTCCTTTCCATCCCCTTGCGGAACTCGGACGACCCCGACATTCCCGGAAGCGGAACATTGAAGATGTTGCCCGCTCCGGTTTCGCCTTCGGCTCCGGTTCCCGGATAAAGAGGGTATTCGTGGCTGGATGCGAACAGAACCGTCGGGTCGGTCCAGAACGCGGCCTGCGTGCCGTTGCCGTGATGCACATCGAAATCGACGATGGCCACCCGCTCTATTTTATGAGCGTGGCGGGCATGGAGCGCGCCGATGGCGACATTGTTGAACAGGCAGAACCCCATGCCGCGCCCGGGCTCGGCATGATGGCCTGGCGGCCGGACGGCGCAGAACGCGGATCTTGCGTCGCCCGCAACGACCGCGTCGACAGCCGCGATGACCGCACCGCAGGCGCGAAGCGCCGCGTCGCCGGAATCGGGCGACATCGCGGTGTCGGGATCGAGACGCACAAGCCCCCTTTCCGGCACCGCATCCAGCAGCTGCGTTACGTAATCGCGTCGGTGGACCCGGGCGATCTGGTCGATTTCCGCCTTCGGCGACTCCCGCCGTTCAATGGATTCGAACGCCGGGGCGGCGAGCGCCTTCAGGACCGCGCGCATCCGGTCGGGACGTTCCGGATGTCCCGCGCCGGGATCGTGAGAAATCGCCGTTTCATGCGTATAGAGCAATGTCGTCATGCTGGCCTCCCTGTCCGCGCCCGCGAGATACGGCATCTTACCGCTTCGCCTGATGGATCACTACCGGACCGACGGAATTAACGGCGCCGAAACGTGTAAGACGACTTCTACGATCCCTTTCACGGGGTCGGGCTGTTGTCGTACATTCATTGGCGAAAGTTGATTGCACCCAATTTGACCCAACCTATAATCCGCGGGTTCGGGATAAGGACTCATAACATTATGAACAGGACATTATGAACAGGTTGTCCAGCGGTCGCCGGTCGAGCCGGTGCCTAGATTTCCCGATGCACGCGATCGTCGCCGGCATCGTTGTTTCCACTGCGCTGCTGACGGCGCCAGCTTCAATGCGGCCCGCCTTGGCCCAGCAAAACGGCGCGGAGGCCACAGGCCAGAAAAAGCCGGCGGACCAGGGAGAAAAAACCCGGCAAGGCGGCGAAAATGCAACCCCGGGATCGGGGGAGCGCCGTCGCGGGCGCGGTCGACGGGGCCGCGGCGGACCGGCGACGGTGGAAGTCGACGCGGTCATCCGGGCCGTGGGCGTCGAAACCATCCCGATATACGGCCGCGTGGTCGCCGACCAGACCGGGATCGTCGCGGCACGGACGCGGGGCGCGATCGAAACGATCCAGGTCCGGGTCGGGGATCGCGTCAAGAAGGGCGACGTACTGGCAACCCTCGTCACCAATACGCTTGAAGCGGAAAAGGAGCTGAAGGAAGCGGAGCTCAAGGAATTCAACGCCAGAATTCAGACGGTCGGCGCTCAGCTGCAGCTGGCCGCGCAGGAGCTCGAACGGCTGGAACGTCTCCGCAAATCGGCCGCGTTTTCCGTAGCCCGCTACCAGGACAAGCTGCGCGACGTCGAACGGTTCAGAAGTTCGATTACCGAAGCGCGCGCCAAGGTCGATCAGGCGAAGGCCGAGCTGCAGCTCGCCAATATCAACCTCTACAATTCGAAAATACTGGCCCCGTTCGACGGCGTCATAAAGCAGCGGCTTGTCGAGGCGGGCAATTTCGTCAATCTGGGTGCACCCGTCGTCGGCATGATCAACGACTCGTTCCTCGAAGTCGAAGGCGAGGTCCCGTCGCACCGGCTCGGCGGCATGTCGCCGGGCACCGAAATCGAAGTGATTCCGGAACACGGCAAGACCTTCAAGGCAACGGTTCGCGCGGTGGTGCCGGAGGAGAACGCGCTGGCCCGTACCCGTCTCGTGCGTTTCGCGCCGAAGATCGAGGGGCGCGACGACGTCGCCGCGAACCAGAGCGTGATACTGCATATTCCGTCGAGCAAGCCGCGCGAGGTGGTTTCGGTCCACAAGGACGCCATTACGCAGCGTCGCGGTAAGCGCGTCGTCTTCGTGTTCGACCCGGAAGAAAAACGCGTCCGCATGCGCGAGGTGGAGTTGGGCGAAGCCTTCGGCAGCCGGTTCGAGGTTCTCAAGGGGCTGACAATCGGCGACCAGGTCGTGGTGAAAGGCAATGAACGCCTGCGCCCCAACCAGCAGGCTTCGCTCGCCAGCGAAGTGCGGCAGCGCGGACGCCGGGGACGGCGCGGCGGAGAAAGCGGAAGACGCCGCGGCGGCGAGGGCGACGGCGAGGGCGGCGCAGGCCGAGGAAGACGGGGCGGCGGCGATTCGGAAGGCCGTTCCCGCAACCGCGACGGCGGGAGCGACTGATGAAGCTCATCGAACTTGCCGTCCGTCGACCGGTCGCGGTTCTTTCCATCGTCCTGATGTCGATGCTGCTGGGCTGGCTCGCGCTGACCACCATCCCGATCCAGCTGACCCCGGATGTCCGCAAACCGCTGATCATCGTCCAGACCACCTGGCGCGGCGCTTCTCCCGCGGAAATCGAGCGTGAAATCGTCATTCCCCAGGAAGAGGTCTTCAAGGGACTTGAAGGTCTCGAGCGAATGGAGGCCCGCGCCAGCCGCAACCGCGGCCAGATCGTCATGGAATTCAATGTCGATGTCGATCGCGACAAGGCCGTCGTCCTGATCAACAACCGGCTCACCCAGGTCTCGAACCTGCCCGACGAAGCGGAAGAACCGGAAATCAGAACGCGCGACACGGATGACAATCCCATCGCCTGGTTCTCGGTCCGCGCCATGCCGGGGAATCTGCGGCCGATCGAGGAATTCGGCGATTTTGTCGACGACGTAATCCGCGACCGGCTCGAACGGATCAAGGGCGTTGCGCTGGTCAACGTGTTCGGCGGCAGCGAATCGGAGATCCGCGTCGTCGTCGATCCGAGACGTCTCGCCCATTACAAGATGGCGGTGCCGGATCTGGCCAACGCGCTGCGCGGCACCAACGTCAACGTCTCCGCCGGCGAGGTGGAAGAAGGAAAACGTCAGTACACCGTCCGCACGGAGAGCGAGCTGAACACCGTCGCGCGCGTGCGCGATGTCGTCCTGCGCACCGTCCGGGATCCGGTTACCGGCCGCGTATCGCGGGTTACCGTCGGCGATGTCGCGCATGTCGAGTTCGGCGCCAAGAAGCGCGATGCCCGCCTGCGCGACAAGGGGCGCGATGCCATCGTCGTCAACGCGGTGCGGGACACCGGCGCCAACGTCATCGAAATCATGCGGGAAATCCGGCGAGTCACGGCGGAGCTGAACGCGGAGATTCTGCCGAGAGCGGGACTGATCATGGAACAGGTCCATGACGACACCCTCTACATCAACGCCGCCGTCGACCTGGTGAATCAGAACATCTGGGTCGGAGGCACGCTGGCGGCGATCATCCTGCTTCTGTTCCTGCGCTCGTTCGGCGCCACGGCAGTGGTGTCTCTTGCCATTCCGGTTTCGGTCGTCGGGTCTTTCGTCGCTCTGGCCGCGCTCGGAAGGTCAATAAACGTCATTTCGCTGGCCGGCATCGCCTTCGCCGTAGGCATGGTCGTCGATGCCGCCATTGTCGTGATGGAAAACATCTACCGGCACCGGGAACTCGGCCGCTCGAAATACGAAGGCGCGGTGCGCGGCGCAGGCGAAGTGTGGGGCGCCATCATGGCGTCGGCGGTGACGACCGTCGTCGTGTTCGCGCCGATCCTGGTGATGAATCTGGTGGTCGGCCAGCTTTTCCGCGATATCGCGATCGCCCTGTCGGTCGCGGTGCTTCTGTCGCTGATCGTGTCGATCACCGTGGTGCCGACACTCGCCAATCGACTGCTTGGCGAGAACACGCATGAAATCGCCGACAAGCGCAGGATTCCGGTTGTCGACTGGCTGGCGAAAAAATTCGTCCGGTTCATCCTCGGATTTACCCGGGTCGCGATCAGCAACAGAATGGTCGGCGCATTGGTCGTTTTGATCGTCTGCGGCGTCGCCGGCCTCAGCACCTGGTGGTTCCTGCCGAAACTCAGCTATCTGCCCGACGGCAACCGCAATCTGATCATCGCCATCGCCAGCCCGCCGCCGGGCTACAATCTCGATTCGCTCAACAAGATCGCCGAGAAAGTCGAGAACGCGACCCGACGGCTGTGGGCCGACGAGGACGAGAAGCTGGACCCGAACGGACCCGTCCGCATTCAGCGGTTCTGGTTTGTCGCCCGCACCAACTCGACCTTCATCGGCGCGTCGGCCACCGACCCGACGCGCGCCAAGGAGCTGGTTCCCATCATGCGACGCGCGGTGTTCAGCGAACCGGGCACGTTCGGGTTCGTCCGCCAGACCTCGCTGTTCGGACGCGGATTCGGCGGCTCAAGCGTGATTGATCTCGACATCACCGGCCCGGAACTCGAAGACCTTCTGGAAATAGCCCGAGAGGGCGTCAGCATCCTCAACCGCGAAATGCCGCGCAGCGAGGGCAACCAGATCCGGCCGCGCCCGGGCCTCGAGCTTGGCGCGCCCGAGGTTCGCATCATTCCGAACCTGATGCGGCTTGCCGATGTCGGCCTGACGGCAAGAGACCTCGGCCAGACCATCGACGTGTTCAATGACGGCGCGCGGGTGGCGGAAGTGACGCGCGGCAGCAAGCGGATCGACCTGACGGTCAAGGGGCCGGAAGGACAGGTCAAGCAGACACAGGGCATCGGCAACCTGCCGGTGGTGACGCGGACCGGCGATATCCTGCCCGCATCGTCGCTAGCCAGAATCGAGGTTACCGAGGGTCCGACACAGATTCTCCATCTGGAGCGCCAGCGCACGGTCACGCTGCAGATTCGCCCGACCGACGACATTCCGCTGGAGGAAGCCATCGACCGGGTCAAGGAGAAGGTCATCGCGCCGCTGCAGAAGGCCGGGCTGCCGCCGGGCGTCCGGCTCTCCCTGTCCGGCACGGCCGACGAGCTGAACAAGACCTGGACGGCGATGCAGTTCAACCTCGCCATCGCGGTGCTGGTCGTCTACCTGGTGATGGCGATCCTGTTCGAGAGTTTCCTGTTCCCGCTCATCATCATGTTCTCGGTGCCGCTGGCGACCGCGGGCGGCATTCTCGGCCTGTCGCTGCTCAATTTCGGCATGCACATGGATACGATCGACTGGAGCCTCCTGGAACTGTTGAAAAGCTTTACCTGGACCGACAGCAAGGTCACTTTCGATCTGTTCGGCAGTTCGTTCGCCCTGCCGGCGCTGACCATCGACGGCTACATCACCAGACAGGCGCTCGACATGCTGACGCTGCTCGGCTTCATCATCCTGATCGGCACCGTGGTCAACAATGCCATCCTGCTGGTGCATCAGACGCTGCATCACGTCCGGGTCGAAGGGATGGAACCGCTCGACGCCATCGCGGAATCGACGCGGAACCGTATCCGGCCGATCTTCATGTCCACCATGACCAGCGTCTTCGGCATGCTGCCCCTGGTGCTGACGCCGGGCGCGGGATCGGAGCTCTATCGGGGGCTGGGTTCGGTGGTACTGGGCGGGCTTGCGCTGTCGGCGGTGCTTACGCTGCTGATCATCCCGCCGCTGCTGTCGATGATGACGCCGCTGCTCCGCCGCCAGATCGGCTCGATGCAGTACGCCGAAACGGTCGCGGGCGCGGCGGAATAAGGGCTGATACCGCCTTAAATTGTATCCAGCGGTATTTTCAGATAGCGCGTCCCGTTCCCGTCCGGTTCCGGCATCCCGCCCGCACGCATGTTGACCTGTATCGACGGCAGGATCAGGCGCGGCACGGGCAGCGTCGCATCGCGGGCTTCGCGCATTTTGACGAATTCAGCCTCGGAAACGCCGCCGCCGACATGGATATTATCAGCCGTCTGCGTCGCCACGGTCGTTTCCCAGGCGAAATCCCGGGCACCATTGGCGCCGTAATCGTGATTGACGAACAATCGCGTTTCCGGCGGCAGGGAAAGGATTTTCCGCAAGGACCGGTAAAGCGTCGCCGCGCTGCCGCCGGGAAAATCGCAGCGCGCGGTACCCGAATCGGGCATGAAGAACGTATCACCGGTAAACACCGCGTCGCCGATCACGTAGCTGACGCAGGCCGGCGTATGGCCAGGCGTATGGATGACCCGTCCCTCAAGGTCGCCTATGCGAAACGTGTCTCCGTCGTCGAACAGCCGGTCGAATTGCGAGCCATCGGTCGCAAAGCCGCTGTCGAGGCCGAATATCGGCGCGAAGATCTTCTGCACATCGGCCACATGCCTGCCAATGGCGATTTTGCCGCCAAGCCTCTCCCGGATGACCGGTGCGGCGGTCAGGTGATCGGCATGTACGTGGGTTTCGAGGATCCAGTCCGTTGTCAGCCCCAGCGCGCCGATTTCTTCGATCACCGCATCGACGGCGGAGGTTCCGGTAAGCCCGCTCGCCGGATCGAAATCCAGCACCGGATCGATAACGGCACAATGGCCCCCGTCTGCGTCATAGACCAGATGTGTCGCGTTATTGGTCTTCTGATCGAAAAAAGTTTTTACGTTTGGCGGCATTTTCCGGACACTCTTTCATTTTCGCTCCCATGGTCGGCAAAAAATCCGGGATTGCAAATCACAAGACGAAGCCCGCAGGTACGGCATTGATTGACGCGATAGAGCGCGCTCTGTAACTAGACCGCGCAGAACAGGGTGGCCGAATTGTACGAAGATTTTTTCGATCCGAAGGAGAATGTCGAGCTGTCGCCCGACGTCGCGGACGAGATCAGGGACACCACCTGCTACATGTGCGCCTGCCGCTGCGGCATCCGCGTTCACCTGAAAGACGGCGCGATCCGCTATATTCAGGGGAACCGCAAACATCCGGTGAACAAGGGCGTCCTCTGCGCCAAGGGTTCCGCGGGAATCATGAATCATTATTCGCCGGCGCGGCTGGCGAAACCGCTCAAGCGCGTGGGTGAGCGCGGCAAGGGCGAGTTCGAGGAGATCGAGTGGGACGAAGCGCTCGACATGGCGAGCGGCTGGCTCCGCGACATCCGGGCGACCGATCCGAAAAAACTCGCCTTCTTCACCGGGCGCGACCAGAGCCAGGCCCTGACCGGCTGGTGGGCCGGCCAGTTCGGCACCCCCAACTACGCCGCCCATGGCGGATTCTGTTCGGTCAACATGGCGGCGGCGGGTCTCTACACCATCGGCGGATCGTTCTGGGAGTTCGGCGAACCCGACTGGGAGCTCAGCCGGTACTTTCTGATGTTCGGCGTCGCCGAGGACCACGACAGCAACCCGATCAAAACGGGCCTGGCGACGCTCAAGGAGACCGGCGCCAAATTCGTTTCGGTCAACCCGGTGCGCACCGGCTATTCGGCGATCGCCGATGAATGGATTGGCATCCGGCCCGGCACCGACGGAAAATTCATCCTCGCGCTGGTCCATGAACTGCTCAGGGCGGACCGCATCGACCTCGACTATCTGGTCCGTTACACCAACCTGCCCTGGCTGGTGATCCAGCAGCCCGGGGCCGACGATGACGGCATGTTCGCGCGCGGCGAGGACGGTGAACCGCTGTGCTGGGACGGCCCGACCGGACAGGCGGCGGACGCGAGGCTCGCGGGCGTTTCGCCGGCCCTGATCGGCGAACGGACCCTTCCCGACGGGCGAACCGCGGTAACCGCGTTCGAGCTGATGGCACGGCGCTATCTCGACGCCTCCTGTTCGCCCGATGCCGCCGCTCGGGAAACCGGAATTCCGGCGGCCACCATTCGCCGCATTGCGGCCGAGCTCGCCGATGCCGCGTTCGAGCAGGAAGTCGTGATCGATCAGCCCTGGACCGACTGGGCGGGACGGCAGCACGAAAAAATGATCGGCCGGCCGGTCGCGATGCACGCGATGCGCGGCATTTCCGCCCATTCGAACGGCTTCCAGACCTGCCGCGCCCTGCACCTGCTGCAGGTGCTGCTGGGATCGATCGACTGCCCCGGCGGGTTCCGCTACAAGCCGCCCTTTCCGAAGGTCGCGCCGCCGCCGCTGAAACCGGCCGGCAGACCGGGCGACGTCCGGCCCGACACGCCGATGGCGGGCCCCCCGCTGGGCTTCCCGACCGGACCGGAAGACCTGCTCGTCGACGAGGACGGAAAGGCGCTTCGTATCGACAAGGCGTTTTCGTGGGAGAACCCGCTATCGGTCCACGGGCTGATGCACATGGTCATCACCAACGCCCATAACCGCGATCCGTATCCGATCGACGTCCTGTTCCTTTACATGGCGAACATGAGCTGGAACTCGTCGATGAATACGGGCGGCGTGATCGACATGCTGACGGCGACGGACGAGGCGACCGGCGAATACCGAATTCCGAAGATCATCTATTCCGACGCCTATTTTTCGGAAATGACGGCCTATGCCGATCTGATCCTGCCGGACACGACCTATCTGGAGCGTTGGGACTGCATTTCGATGCTCGACCGGCCGATCTCCTCGGCAGACGGAGCGGCGGATGCGATCCGCCAGCCGGTCCTGCCGCCAGACCGCGACGTTCGCCCGTTTCAGGACGTACTGATCGATCTCGGCGCGCGCATCGGCCTGCCCGGGCTGACTAAGGAAGACGGCAACCCGCGCTATCCGGGAGGATACGCCGATTACATGGTCAACCACGAACGCGCGCCGGGGATCGGCATGCTGGCCGGCTGGCGGGGAAAAGACGGAACCGGACACGGCGCCGGCGCGGCCAATCCGGACCAGCTTGCGCGCTATGTCGAGAACGGCAGCTTCTGGAAGCAGGAGCTGGCGCCCGAACAGCGCTACTTCAAGCACGCCAACCGGGACTATCTGGAGTACGCGGCGTCGGCGGGCTTTATCGGCGCGCCCGAACAGATCGTGCTCCAGCTCTATTCGGAACCGCTTCAGCGGTTCCGTCTCGCGGCCCGGGGCCACGGGCGCATGCAGCCGCCGGACGCCGAGCGGCAGCGCATCGAAACCTATTTCGACCCCCTGCCCTTCTGGTATCCGCCGTTCGAAGGCGACGCGATCGACACGTCGCAATATCCGCTGCACGCCGTCACCCAGCGTCCGATGGCGATGTATCACAGCTGGGGATCGCAGAACGCCTGGCTGCGCCAGATCCACGGGACCAATCCGGTTTACATGAACCGGACGGAGGCGACGCGGCTCAACCTCGAGGAAGGCGACTGGATCTGGATCGTCAGCCACCACGGGCGGGTCAAGGCGCCGCTTGTCCTGATGGACGGCGTGAACGTCCACACCGTCTGGACCTGGAACGGCATCGGCAAACGGGCCGGCGCCTGGAACCTGGACCCGGCCTCGCCGGAAGCGAAGACCGGCTTCCTTCTCAACCACGTGATTTCGGAACTGCTGCCGCCGCGCGAAGACGGCTACCGCTATTCCAATTCGGACCCGGTAACCGGCCAGGCCGCCTGGTACGATCTGCGGATCCGGATCGAGAAATGCGCGGAAGACGAGCTGCCCGAAACCAGCCCGCAGTTCGACACGCTGCCGCCGCCGCCCGGCCTGCCGGAACGGCCCGGCATCCTGCGCTACGGGTTGATGTATGCGCGGCGCAGCCGCAGCGGAAGAGACGCGCCATGACGATGCTGCCACCCGAAAACGCGGGAAAGAAGCTCGGTCTGGTCATCGATCTCGATACCTGCGTCGGCTGCCATGCCTGCGCCGTCAACTGCAAGGAATGGAACACCGGCGGTCATTCGGCGCCGCTGCCGGACGACAACCCGTTCGGCGCGGATGCGTCGGGCGTCTGGTTCAACCGCGTCCATACCTACGAATGCGGCGAGGACGGGAACAGCCGGACCGTCCATTTCCCGCGCTCCTGCCTTCATTGCGAGAATGCCGCCTGCGTGGCGGTGTGCCCGACCGGCGCTTCCTACAAGCGCGAGGAAGACGGCATCGTCCTGGTGAACGAGGATATCTGCATCGGCTGCAAGCTGTGTTCCTGGGCCTGCCCTTACGGCGCACGCGAATACGATTACGACGCCGGCGTGATGAAAAAATGCACGCTCTGCATCGACCGCATCTACAACGAAAACCTCGATGAGGAAGACCGCGTACCGGCCTGTGTTTCCACCTGCCCGGCGAACGCGCGCCATTTCGGCGATCTGGGCGATCCGAACTCCGACGTCTCGCGCCTTGTCGCCGAGCGCGGCGGGGTCGCGCCGATGGAGGAACTCGGATACAAGCCCGTCAACCGTTACCTGCCGCCCCGCCCGCGCCGCGCCGGAGACGACGGCGGTCCACAGGCGCTGCAGCCGGTTTCACCGCCTGACGGGAGCGCGGCCGACGGGCTGTTCCGCTGGATCGACCGGATTCTGTCGCGCTAGGAACCAAACCGTGCATCCGGCCTATTCCGTCATCGTTTTCACTACCTTTTCCGGCGCGGGGTACGGGCTGCTGGTCTGCCTGGCGCTGTTCGGGATGACCGGCGGCATCGAGGCGGAGCGGTGGCTGGGCATTACCGGTTTCACCCTGGCGCTGACGATGATTACCGGCGGGCTGCTGTCGTCCGCCCTTCATCTGGGACACCCGGAACGCGCCTGGCGCGCGCTGTCGCAATGGCGGTCGTCATGGCTGTCGCGCGAAGGCGTCCTGGCGCTCGCGACCTACCTGCCGGCGCTGCTCCTCGCGACCAACTGGATCGTCTTCGAAGAGATCGAGGGCGCGGGCTATCTGTTCGCCATGATGACCATCGTCTTCTCGGTACTGACGGTCATATCGACCGGCATGATCTATGCGAGCCTGCGAACCATCCGCGCCTGGTTCAACCCGCACACGGTCCGGGTCTATCTTTCCTTCTCTTTATGGACCGGTGCGCTGTGGTTCAACCTGCTCGCACACCTGTTCGGTGTCCATACGCCCTGGGTCGGCGTCTTTATGGTCGTCGCCGGTGTTCTGGCGCTGTTCTTCAAACGCAAATACTGGATTTTCATCGACACCCATCCCGTCTGGGTTCCGCCGGAAAGCGCGCTCGGGCTTGAGGGCGCGGGGCCGGTTCGCCAGATCGCGCCGCCCAATACGCAGGAAAATTACGTCCAGAAGGAGATGGGATACCGGATCGCGCGGAAGCATATGTACTCGCTGCGCCGCACGGCGTTCTTCGGCTATTTCCTGATCCCGTGGGGCGTGGCGCTGCTGACGATCGAGTCCGAGCCGGTCCTGCGCTACGCGGGCGCGTTTGTCGCCGTCTTTGCCGGCATGGTCGGCGCACTGGTCGAACGCTGGCTGTTCTTCGCCGAGGCGAAGCATACCGCCAACCTCTATTACGGTGCAGAATCGTCCTGATGACGCCGCTCATACGGACTCTCTTGCTGGGCGGAGCGGCGGGGACGGCGATATTTCTGGCGGCCCTCGTATACGACAGCATCAGCAACCCCTGGGAACGCGCGGGTTTGCCTCGCCCGGGAGCGCCCGTCAAACGGGCGTTCGACACCGCATTTGAAACAGCCGGGTCGATGTCGGACGTATTCAACGGAGCAAACTACCTTCTCCCGCTCGTACGATCTGGCGAAGCCGACGTACCGCCATTCCAGCTCAGAAAACTGCCGGCCGATTTCGGGTCGATGCAGAATGCGGACGCGCGAAAGCGTCTTTTCATCCGCGCCGTCCTGCCTCTGGTCCTTCAGGTCAATCGGCATATAGACCGTCAGCGGAAGACGTTCCTGAACCTGCTTGCCAAACGGCAGAAGGGAGAAAGACTGACCGAACGGGAAGCCGACTGGCTCAAGGAAATCGCCCGTGTCTATCGCGCGAAACCCGATCAGACAGATGTCCTCAAGCGGCGCATCGCACCGATTCCGCCGGCGCTCGCCCTTGCGCAGGCAGCTGCCGAAACCGGCTGGGGCGCTTCGCGGTTCGCGCTCAAGGGCAATGCGCTTTTTGGCCAGTGGACCTTCGTCGCGGGCCAGGGACTCAAGCCGCGGGATGCCGAACCCGGCTCGCGGCACGCCGTCAAATCGTACGAGCGGCTGATCGGCTCGGTCTGGGACTACGCCCGTAATATCAACAGCAATCCCGCCTATCGCGCATTGCGAGACGCCCGCGCTGCCGGCGCGCGGACCGGTCTCGCCCTTGCGGGACATCTGGAGCGATACTCGGAACGGGGCGTCGAATACATCGCGCTTCTTCGGAACATAATCCGGCAGAACAATCTTTCGCCCCTCAACAGAGCGAAGCTCGCCAGGACCATTCCCGACTGACCGGCGCCCGAAGACAACCGACTCGCCCCATGATAGCGTCCCACGGTTCGATGAAAGGGGCAGCTCTCATGGTCGCCATACCGCCTCTCGCCCGGCTGGGCGTCATTCTGTCGTCCGCCAACTGGACGCTGGAATCCTATTTCCGCGCTTACGCTCCGGCGGAGCTCGGCATCCATGTCACACGCATCCGCATGGGATCCGGCGGCGAAAGATCGCAGGCGGAAATCGAGGCCGACATCCTGCGTTGCGCGGCCCTGCTGGCCGATGTCAGGGTCGACCTGATCGACCTGCAGGGCACCGCCATCATGATGGAGCGAGGGCCGGAGGGCGAAGCGGCGATCGTCGGCGCGATCGAACAGACGACCGGCACGCCGGCCTTTACCGCGACCGGCGCCGCGGTCGACGCCTTACGGGCCGTCGGCATCGAAAGACCCCTGCTCATCGCCCCCAACGGGGCTTCGGCCACCGCACGGGAGAAAGCGTTTCTCGAAGCGGTGGGGTTCGACGTCGTCGGCTCCGTCGGGCTCGACCTCGGCAAAAAATCCAACGAGGCAACGCCCGAAGACTGGCTCGCCGCCGCGCAATCCATCGACCGGCCGGAAGCGGACGGGGTGTTTTTCAGCGGTTCCAACACCCGCATGATGGAGGCCATTGCCCCGACAGAGGCGGCACTGGACAAGCCGGCCGTGACCAGCGTTCAGGCGTCGCTCTGGATGGCAATGGAGCGGCTCGCCGACAGGCTGCCCGAGGCAAGGCCCGTACCCGCGCTCGGCAGGCTGTTCGCAGACCGGTAAGCGCGCATAATAAAACCAGAGGAAACCAGAAGGAGTCGGGCTCATGGATGCTGTCAACCGGATAAAAGGCGGAACAGCCTTCCTCTCGCTGCTGGCCGACGAGGGCGTCACGCATATGTTCGGCAATCCCGGCACGACCGAACTGCCAGTGATGGACGCGCTCGGCAGGCAAACCGAGATTCCCTATATTCTCGGTCTCCAGGAATCGGTGGTGATCGGCATGGCCGACGGATTCGGACGCGCAAGCGGCCGGCTGACCGCCTGCAACGTCCATGTCGCTCCCGGCCTCGGCAACGCGATGGGCGCAATCTACAACGCCCGTTTCACCCGGACGCCGATGATCATCACCGCGGGCCAGCACGAGCAGGGCCACATGCTGACCGAGCCGGTGCTTTACGAACCTCTGGTTCCCATCGCGACGCCGCTGGTCAAATGGGCGGTAGAGATCACGCGGCTGGAAGACATGCCGCGCATCGTGCGCCGCGCCGCCAAAGTAGCCATGACGCCGCCGATGGGGCCGGTCTTCCTTTCGCTGCCGGGCGACGTGCTGAACGACGAGGACGGAATCGATCTCGGCGGCGCGACGCGGATCGACACGCGCGTCAGGCCAAGCGACGCGGCTATCGCATCGCTCGCCCAGCGGCTGATCGCGGCAAAGAACCCGGCGATCATCGCCGGCAACGAGATCGTCGTTTCCGACGCGCTCGCCGAAGCCGCCCGGTTCGCCGAGGCGCTGGGCGCGCCGGCGCTGCAGCAGACCATCGCCTATGGATCGCATTTCCTGTCCGAATCGCCCTGCTATATCGGCGAACTGTCGCGCGGCCAGAAGGAGATCCGCGACGCGCTGGAACCATACGACCTGCTGATATTCGTCGGCGCGGAAGTGCTGCGAACCTCGACGGCGAGCCCGGTCGAGCCGATGCCGCCGCACGCCGCCGTCGTCCAGATCGGACTCGACGACTGGGAGATGGGAAAGAACTACCGCGCCGATGTCGCAATCCACGCCGACGTTCGCGAAACGCTTCGCGCGCTGGTCCCGGAACTCGAACGCCAGGGCGGCGACGCGCTCGCCAGGCTTGCGAAAGACCGCATCGCGAAGCTCTCCGGCGTCAACTGGACGGCCCGCAATGCCAAGGCGCGCGAGGCGGCGCTGGCGAAATCCGCCGCCAGCCCCATCGAGCCCGACTGGCTGATGTACAACGTCGTCGACGCGCTGCCGGACGACGCCATCATCGTCAACGAGTCGCTGACCAGCTCGCGCGCGCTGCCGCATCTCTACCCCTATCGCGACCGGTACAATTTTCATGGCAACGCGAGCGGGGGCATTGGCTGGGGTCTGCCGGCGTCGGTCGGCGTACAGCTCGCCCATCCGGACCGGCCGGTGGTCTGCCTGTCGGGCGACGGCAGCGCGATGTATTCGATCCAGGCCCTGTGGACCGCCGCCCATCTCGATCTGCCGGTCACCTTCGTGATCGCCAACAACCGGAGCTACCGCATCCTCAAGCAGCGGCTCCGCGTGTTTCACCAGAGCGAAGCCTATGTCGGAATGGATTTCGACAGCCCGCCGATCGATTTCGCCGGGCTGGCCGAATCGATGGGGGTTAGGTCCGAACGGATCTCGGAGCCCGATGCCGTGCGCCCGGCTCTCGATGCCGCGCTGGCGAGCAAGGGGCCGACGCTGCTGGACGTGGCGCTGGACGGAACGGTCAGGGCCGTACCGCGCTAACCGTTCTGCCCGCGATGGCGGAGCAGGTGGTCGGCCAGCACGCAGGCCATCATCGCCTCGCCAACCGGCACGGCGCGGATGCCGACGCACGGATCGTGGCGTCCCTTGGTCGCGATGGTGGTGTTGCGGCCTGATTTCGTGATCGTCTTTCGCGGGGTCAGGATGGAGCTGGTCGGTTTGACGGCGAACCGGACGACCACGTCCTGACCGGTCGAAATGCCGCCGAGAATGCCGCCGGCATTGTTCGACAGGAATTCGACCTTGCCGTTCTTCATGCGAATTTCGTCGGCGTTTTCCTCGCCCGACAGGGCGGCGGCCCCGAACCCCGCGCCGATTTCCACACCCTTGACGGCATTGATCCCCATCATCGCCGCCGCCAGGTCGACGTCGAGCTTGCCGTAGATCGGCGCGCCGAGCCCGGGCGGCACGCCGGAGGCGACGATTTCGATAATGGCGCCGACCGACGAGCCCGCCTTGCGGACCTCATCCAGGCGAGCGGCCCAGATTTCGGCGGTCTTCGCGTCGGGACACCAGAACGGGTTCTTTTCCCGCTGCGACCAGACCCATTTCCTGCGATCGATGGCGACATCGCCCATCTGCACCATCGCGCCGCGGATGCGCAGCCCCCGCCCCAGCTCTTTCTCGAGAATCTTGCGCGCGATGCCGCCGGCCGCCACCCGCATCGCAGTTTCGCGCGCGCTCGGCCGGCCGCCGCCGCGATAATCGCGGTGCCCGTACTTTCTCCAGTAGGTGTAATCGGCGTGGCCGGGCCGGAATTTTTCAGCGATCTCGGAATAGTCCCGGCTGCGCGCATCCTGGTTCTCGATCAGCAGCCCGATGGACGTACCGGTCGTCCTGCCCTCGAACACGCCGGAAAGAATCTTCACCTCGTCCGGCTCGCGCCGCTGGGTGACGAAGCGCGACGTCCCCGGCTTGCGCTTGTCGAGCCATTGCTGGAGGTCGGCCTCGGAAAGCGGAATGCCGGGCGGCGTTCCGTCGACCACGCAGCCTATCGCCGGCCCGTGGCTCTCGCCCCACGTCGTGACGCGGAACAGGGTCCCGAAGCTGTTGTCGGACATGGTCTATTTCGAGCCGGTCACGACCGAGATATCCGGCGCATCGACCGCCTTCATCCCGATGATGTTGTAGCCGCAATCGACATGGTGAATTTCGCCGGTCACGCCGGCGGACAGATCCGACAGCAGGTAGAGCCCGGCGCCGCCGACATCGTCGATTGTCGTATTGCGCTTCAGCGGCGCGTTGAATTCGTTCCATTTCAGGATGTAGCGGAAATCGCCGATGCCCGACGCGGCCAGAGTGCGGATCGGCCCGGCGGAAATCGCGTTTACCCGGACGTTGGCCGCCCCCATGTCGACGGCGAGATATCTGACGCTGCATTCGAGCGCCGCCTTGGCGACGCCCATGACATTGTAGTGCGGCACCACGCGCTCGGACCCCGCATAGGTCAGCGTGAGAATGCTGCCGCCATTGGTCATCAGCGGGGCGGCGGCGCGGCACACCGACGTAAACGAATAGCAGGAGATCGCCATGGTCCGCGCGAAATTGTGGGCAGACGTATCGAGGTAGCGACCGGTCAGCTCGTTCTTGTCGGAAAAGGCGATTCCGTGAACCACGAAATCGACCGATCCCCAGCGTTCGCCAAGCTGTGCGAAGACTTTCTCGACGCTGGCGTCGTCGGAGACGTCGCATTCCAGCAGCGTGTCGGCGCCGATTCCTTCCGCCAGCGGCCGGACGCGCTTCTCCAGCACCTCGTTCTGATAGGTGAAAGCGAGTTCCGCGCCATGTTCGTTGAGCGCGCGGGTAATGCCCCAGGCAAGCGAGCGATCATTGGCGACCCCCATGATCAACCCTTTCTTGCCGGCCATCAACGGCCCGGAATCAGGCATTTTCCCTTTCCTTTCAAAGGTTTCCCTGTTTGTCGGTGGATTTTACACCATCGCGCCGGGACACGGAAGGCGGGCGGCGAATCGGCTGCATTTCTAATTTCGCGCAAGTCGGCGAATCACCCGCTCGCGGCTTTCCTGCGGCAGGTCGCCGATCGCCTCCGTAAGAACCCGGACCGTGCGCCTCAGATCGTAGACCTGGTCGAGCAGCGGAAGAACGACGTCGAGCGCCTCCCTGTCGAGACCGAGATCGTGGATCAGGTCGCAAAGCATCTCGACCCGGGCCAGGTCGGTTTCGCTGAACCGCCAGCCGCGCTCGTCCCGGACGGGACGAACCCAGGACCGCTCTATCCAGATGTCGAGTTCCTGCCGGTCGACCCGCGTCCGGACGAAAATTTCTTCCAGCGTAAACATCAGGCGGCCTCCATGTCGCCGCGAACGTCGTACGGGTGGGTCTTCGCCCATCCGTCGACAAACGCCTTGAGGTCGTCATCCGGCTTCTCGGGCAACGATATTTTCAGGGTGACGAACTGGTCGCCGCGCCCGCCGCCGGGTCTTGCAACGCCTTTCCCGCGCAACCGCAGCCTCGATCCGCTGTTCGAGCCGGCGGGAACCGACAGGTCGACCGGACCGTCCACCGTGGGCACGCGAATTTTCGCGCCGAGCACCGCTTCGGCCAGCGTAACCGGCAGCTCGAGATGAATGTCATCGCCGTCGCGACGGAACAGCCGGTGCGGCAGAACGTGGATTTCGATATAGGCGTCGCCCGCAGGTCCGCCCCCCATTCCGGGCCTGCCCTGTCCCTTCAGCCGCAGCGACTGCCCGTCCCGCGTTCCGGGTGGAATCGTTACGTCCAGCGACTTTCCGTCCGGCAGGGTGATACGCTGTCTGCCACCATTGACGGCGTCGAGAAAAGCGCACGATAGCGCATAGGTCGCATCCGCGCCGCGCATGCGGAACCCGCCCTGACGACCGCCGCCCGTCCGGCCGAACAGGTCGGCGAACACGTCCTCCGCCGCGAATCCCGACCGGCCGTCCCCGTCGCCGCTTGAATGCCAGTAATAACGGGCGCCGTCCCCGCCATCCGCGTAGTCGCGATAAAACCTGCGGTCCGCCTTTTCCGCGCCGCTGTCGTCGATCTCGCCGGCATCGTAACGCTTGCGCTTTTCGGGATCGGACAGGAGGTCATACGCAGCGCCGATCTCCTTGAACCGGTCTTCCGCTTCCTTGTCTCCGGGGCGCAGGTCCGGGTGGTATTTCTTGGCGAGCGCGCGATAGGCCTTGCGCAGCTCATCGGGCGAAACGTCTTTTGAAACGCCCAGTATTTCGTATAGGTTCGTCATGTCCGGACAGGCTTTCTTGCCGATTTCTGGTTTTTCTGACAGGCGAACCCGCTGCCTTTGACGGACAGCTCGCCTCTGATTTTGAAATGGTGTTTGCCGCCCCGTGTACAAGAGCATTTCGCAATCGGACGACCGATGGACGGAGACCAGATTCCAGACCCGATAGCGCGGTTCCACGAATGGTTCGAGGACGCACGGAAAAGCGAGCCTGACCTCGCCGAGGCCATGACGCTGGCCACGGTCGATGCGGACGGCGTGCCGGATGCGCGTATGGTCCTTCTCAAGGATGCCGACGGCTCCGGATTCGTATTCTACACCAACACCGAGAGCGCCAAGAGCGATCAGATCAGGGCAAATCCTCATGCCGCCCTGGTGTTTCACTGGAAATCGCTGAAACGTCAGGTGCGGATCAGGGGCGCCGTCGAGCCCGTACCGGACGCAGACGCCGACGCCTATTTCGCCACCCGCGCGCGCGGCGCGCAAATCGGGGCATGGGCATCGGATCAGTCGCGCGAAATGAAGAG
>JAYOEY010000012.1:3917-116183 GCA_038116945.1 Rhodospirillales bacterium | reverse complement strand
GAAAGGCAGCGGAGAATGAGAACCGAGGGTGTCTAGAAAACTCGGGGCTATTCAGATGTTGCGTGATCTGGGGAGAGGAAACTCTCCCCTTAACACCCCCTAGAACCCCCTAGGATCGTCTCACAGACGCATCACCTGATGTTTTGGTAGTTGCCCACCTGAGAGAAACTAGAACCCCTCAGTGACGTGCTAATCGAATGGATCAGTCTGTGAAGTCGATGCCACCTGATCCATCAACACGAAATGACTTGAGTGCCGCAGTCCGCAACATCTCGTCGTCATAGTGTTTGTAGTGGTTTTCAATGTAAGTCGCAGAGGTGCCTGCCATCTCTGCGATTTCACTATATGTGTTGCCTGCCCTGATACGACAGGTGATGCCAAAGTGACGAAGGGAATACCAAGTCAGTTTCCTCTCTTGGTAATCCTCAATACCGATCCCCGTCATCAACTCATTCCAACGGGAATACCACTTCTGTCTCGCATACTTCCTGTTGCCACCGACAGACGCAAAAACGAAATCATCTTTGCCCGTATAACTTGCTCTCTCTCGTAACCGTACAAAGTACTGCCCACCTCGGACTATGATGCGTCTGCTGTTGCGTGTTTTGGATGTCTCTCCACGGATATTGAGTGTCACCAACTCAACGGGTAGTTCCTCACTATCAAACGCACTCTCAATCTTCTCGACGTCACCCCATCGCATCTGGTGCAACTCACCAACCCGACACAGGGAGTTTGATGCAATCAGGATTGCATCACGGATCATCAACCTCTCGGTTCGTTCCGCATCGTCTGGTGCTGACTTTTTGGAGGTGTAACTTCTCAGAAAACGAATGAGTTCGTCGTATTCGTGAAGTTTGAAAATATCCCTTCGCCCAACCTCTTCCCTGCGAATATTGATGGGTCTGAAGTCGAGTTGGGGAAGGTGCGTGTAACCCTCTCGATACGCAAAATCCATCATATGATTGATGGTGGATTGTTCGTTACGAATAGTAACACTTGCGGTGCCAGGTTTTGTTTTTTTCCGCCATCCTTCGTATTCGTAGAACGAGTTTCTCTCGAGTTCCCCCACTTTTAGGTTTGCACCCTTGAATGCGAGGATGTGTTTCATCTGAGATTTCAGTGTGATCAGACGACCAGAAGTAATCCTTTGACCGACATCACCAGACCTCCATTCGATGTAGAGGTCCGTGAGTTCCTGCAAAGATAGACCGAAGAGTTTCTTACCCGAGGACACATTCGCCATCGTCTCGAGATAGAGTTTCTCTGCTCTCTCGTTTGCTGCCTCAAAGTCTCGGGTTTGAAGGGATTTACGGAGATATTTCTTCTCCTCTGAAATCCACATACGGAACTGCCACACATCACCAGATTGGGGGACACGCAGGATTTGTGCCTTACCCCCGAAGATGTCGTGGTTCTGGGAACTCTTGCTTCCCTTACTAACTCGTATGCGTTTCTTCACCACCAAACCACCTATTCGCACTACTCATCAGAGTAGTAACCCGATGTTTGTAAAATTCTCTGTAACTCATACAGAGAAATGGTGGAGAATCAAGGGTCTAAATGAGACTTTGTAACAACTTTGTAATTATTTTATTGTTTATTATCAATTAGTTAGTGATGGATTATTACTCCCACTCGATCGTACCGGGCGGCTTCGACGTCACGTCGTAGGTAACCCGGTTGATCCCGCGCACCTCGTTGATGATGCGGGTGGCGACCTGCGACAGGAAAGCGTGCTCGAACGGGTATGAATCCGCCGTCATCCCGTCGGTCGAGGTCACGGCGCGCAGCGCACAGACGTAGTCGTAGGTCCTGGCGTCGCCCATCACGCCCACAGTGCGCACGGGCAGCAGCACGGCAAAAGCCTGCCATATCTCGTCATACAGTCCGGCCCTGCGGATTTCGTCGATATAGATCGCATCGGCGCGCCGCAGAATATCGGCTTTCTCGCGCGTTATTTTCCCCGGCATGCGGATGGCAAGTCCGGGACCAGGGAACGGATGCCGCCCGACCAGTTCCTCCGGCAGGCCCAGTTCGCGCCCCAGTTCGCGCACCTCGTCCTTGAACAGTTCGCGCAGCGGTTCGACAAGCTGCATGTTCATCCGCTCGGGTAAGCCGCCGACATTATGATGCGACTTGATCGTGACGCTCGGGCCGCCGGTAAACGATACCGACTCGATCACGTCGGGATAGAGCGTACCCTGAGCCAGGAAATCGGCGCCGCCCACCTTCTCGGCTTCTTCTTCGAATACGTCGATGAAGGTTCCGCCGATGATCTTGCGCTTCTGTTCGGGGTCGCTAACCCCTTCGAGCTTGCCAAGGAACAGATCGGAGGCATCGCGGTGAACCAGCGGAATATTGTAATGGCCGCGGAACACTGAAACGACCTGCTCCGCCTCTCCTTCCCGCATCAGACCGGTATCGACGAACACGCATTGCAGCTGGTCGCCGATGGCTTCGTGGATCAGCACCGCCGCAACGGACGAATCCACCCCGCCGGACAGGCCGCAGATCACGCGCCCGTCGCCAACCTGTTCCCGGATGCGGGCAATCTCCTGGTCGCGAAACGCCGCCATCGTCCAGTCGCCCGAAATGCCGGCGACCTTTTCGGTGAAATTTCTGAGCAGCGCCTGCCCGTCCGGCGTATGGACGACTTCAGGGTGAAACTGGACGCCGTATATACGCCGGTCATCGTTCGCGATCGCGGCGCAGGGTGCATTGCCGCTGACGCCGACCACACGGAATCCCTCGGGCAGCGCAGTCACGCGATCGCCGTGGCTCATCCAGACCTGATAGCTTTGGCCCTTCTTCCAGAGTCCGTCGAACAGAAGGCAATCGTCGGTAATCTCAAGCGATGCCCGCCCGAACTCGCGCTCATCCGAAGATTCGACCGAACCGCCGAGCTCGACGCACAGGCTCTGCTGGCCGTAGCAGATACCCAGCACCGGGACGCCGAGATCGAAAACCGCGGCGGGCGTGCGCGGCCCGCCATCAGCGGTGACCGACGCCGGCCCGCCCGACAGGATGATTGCTGCCGGCGTGAGCGAGGCAAGCGCTTCATCCGCCTTGTTGAAGGGATGAATCTCGCAATAAACGCCGTTTTCCCGCACCCGGCGCGCGATAAGCTGGGTTACCTGGGAGCCGAAATCGAGGATCAGAACATTGCCGGACATCGTCATTCCCTTCAGCGACGGTCCGGAGACGACGATTCGAACAGGGCGTCGACATTGTCCCACTCATAGGCAACGGCTTCGACCTCCTCCTTGCCGACCCGCTCCATACGAACCGCAGACCGTCGCCCTCCCAACGCCTCGTAGAAGAAGCGCGACGGATTACGGGCCAGAACCCAGACCGTCAGGGAATTGCCGCATTCGCGCCGCAGCTTCCGCGCAAGCCTGAGGAAAAGGGCCTTGCCTGCCCCTGCGCCATGATGGCTGTCGAGCAGATAGAGCGCGTAAATCTCTCCCGTCGCGTTCAGCTCGCGATCGCGCGACGGACCGCCACTGGCGAACCCGACGACGCCATCGGTTTCGTCCACGGCCACATAGACGAAATGACGGCGCCGGATGCGGCCGAGGACGTGCCGCCACCATCGGGTTTCGTTCCGGTTGTCGGAAAGACGAAGAAGCACGTCGTCTGGCAAGAGCCCGGCATAGGTCGAACGCCAGCTCTCGACATGGACCCGGGTAATTGCACGGGCATCCTCGATGCGGGCGCGGCGGACGATCATGCCCGCTCAGTCGTCCTTCCGGTAATTGGGCGCTTCGCGCGTGATCGTCACGTCGTGAACATGGCTTTCGCGATACCCGGCCTCGGTCGACCGGCGAAGCCGGCAATTCGTCTGCATTTCGGCGATGGTGGCGTTTCCCGTATAGCCCATCGCCGCCTTCAGCCCGCCGGTTAGCTGGTGTATGACCGAACCGACCGGCCCCTTGTAGGGAACCTGACCCTCGATGCCTTCCGGCACCAGCTTCAGCGTATCGCCGACCTCCTGCTGAAAATAGCGGTCGGCCGATCCCCGCGCCATGGCCCCGAGCGACCCCATGCCGCGATAGGCCTTGTAGGTGCGCCCCTGGTAGAGGAATGTTTCCCCCGGCGCCTCATCGGTGCCCGCAAACAGGGAGCCGATCATCGCGCAGTCCGCTCCGGCGGCGATCGCCTTCGCCAGATCGCCGGGATACTTGATCCCTCCATCGGCGATGGCCGGGATATCCTGCCGATGGCATTCCTCGGCGGTTTCCAGTATGGCGGTGAATTGCGGCACGCCCACGCCGGCGACCACCCGCGTCGTGCAGATAGAGCCCGGCCCGATGCCGATCTTGATGGCATCTGCCCCTGCATCGACAAGCGCCTTCGCGCCCTCCGGCGTCGCCACGTTGCCGGCGACCACCTGGGCCTGGTTGCTCATCCGCTTGATCCGGCCAACCGCTTCCAGCACCCCCCTCGAATGGCCATGCGCCGTATCGACAACGAGAACGTCGGCTTCCGCGTCGAGCAACGCCTCCGCCCGCTCATAGCCGGCATCGCCCACGCCCGTCGCGGCGGCGACGCGAAGCCGTCCCTTGTCGTCCTTGACGGCTTCGGGATGGCGTTGCGCCTTTTCCATGTCCTTGACGGTAATCAGCCCGACGCATCGGAAATCGTCATCGACCACCAGCAGTTTTTCGATACGGTGTTTATGCAGAAGCCTCTTGGCTTCTTCCATATCGATCCCGTCCTGAACCGTGATCAACTCGCGGGTCATCAGGGCTTCGACCTTTTCCCGATTGTTCGTTGCGAACCGGACGTCGCGGTTGGTCACGATGCCAACGAGCCTGCCGCCATTGGATTCAACCACCGGAATTCCGGAAATCCGGTATTCCGCCATCAGCGCCAACGCATCCGCCAGGGTCTGCTGCGGTCCGATGGTTACCGGATTGATGACCATTCCGGATTCGAATTTCTTGACCTTCCGGACCTCGTCCGCCTGTTCGCGAATTTCGAGGTTCTTGTGAATCACGCCGATGCCGCCCGCCTGCGCCATGGCGATCGCCAGCGCGCTTTCGGTCACCGTGTCCATGGCCGCGGAAAGGAGCGGAATTCTGAGGGGAAGGGTTCGCGTCAGCCGCGTTGAAAGATTTGCGTTGGAGGGCAGGACTTCCGAGGCCGCCGGAACCAGCAGCACGTCATCGAATGTAAGGGCTTCGGCGATGTCCATGGCGGCTCCAATTGCTCGGTGGGCCGCGATCATACACAAGGGATCAAAGAATCCCAACAGGACTCGATCAGCCGCGATATCCTGTCGCGATCAGGTAGGTTTCCGGCGATTCGTCCCTGCTGGCGGGCGGTTTGATGTGCCTGACAGATGCGAAACGGCGCTTCAGATCGGCCAGCAACGCGCCCTCGGCGCCGCCCTGGAACACCTTGGCGACAAACGCCCCGCCTTCCTTCAGAACCGACCCGGCGAAATCCGCAGCGAGTTCGCACAGCGCCATGGTTCGCAGGTGATCGGTCTGGCGGTGTCCCGTCGTCGGCGCGGCCATATCGCTAAGGACGACATCGGCCTCGCCGCCCAGCAGGTTCCGGATTGCATCGGCAGCTTCGGGATCGGTAACATCGATCTGCAGTATCTCCGCGCCCGGCAGGGGATCGATTTCCAGAAGATCCACGGCAATCACGGAACCCTCTCCCACACGTTCCAGGACGACCTGGGTCCAGCCGCCGGGAGCGGCTCCGAGGTCGACCACCCTGATACCTGGTTTCAGAAGGCGGACGCGGTCGTCGATTTCAGCAAGCTTCCAGGCCGCGCGCGACCGGTATCCCGCCCTCCGGGCTTCGGCGACGTAGGGATCGTTGAGCTGCCTCTGCAACCAGCGGGTCGACGACGGTTTCCGGCCGCGCGCCGTTTTCACCCGGACCGACAGACCGCGAGCGCCGGATCTGCCGACGCCGCCGGGTTTCCGGCCACGCTTGGCTGGCGGCCTTTTCATGACGGCGCCGGTGGGTACTGATCTTGCGACAGCGCCTGACGGGAGAGCGACAGCAGAATTCCCTCCCGAACGCCGCGATCCGCGACGCGTATCCGATCGGCCGGCCAGGTCCTGCAGATGGCTTCCAGAACGCCGCAGCCCGCCACGACAAGTTCGGCCCGGTTCCGCCCGATACAGCCGAACGAGGCGCGTTCGTCGAAACTTGCATACACAAGCTTGCCCATCACCTCATGCACGGCATCCATGCCGAGCCAGCAACCGTCAACCACGGAGCGGTTGTACCTTTCCAGCCCCATGTTGACGCCGGCGATGGTTGTCACAGTGCCGGCTGTCCCGAGCATCTGCGCCCGCCCGCTGGCGAGCGTCTCGGCAATGCGATGCGTTTCATCGAAGGGGCGGAGTTGGGCCTGAATATCGCTGACCAGCCGACGATAGGCGTCGGGCGCTATCTCGGGTTTCCCGTACCGTTCGGTTACCGTCACGACTCCGCACGGCAAGGATATCCAGCCAAGAATTTGCGGCCGCTCGTGAGGACGCAAAAGAACCCAGAGAATTTCCGCACTGCCGCCGCCGACATCGAAGGTCAGGGCATACGGAATATTGGGGTTCAGCAAAGGCAGGCAACCCGCAAGGGTAAGTTCCGCCTCTTCGCGCGACGGTATGGCTTCAAGATTCAGTCCGGTTTCCTCCCGGACGCGCGCGACGAACTCCGGCCCGTTTTCCGCCTGACGGCAGGCTTCTGTCGCGACATACCGTCCAAGCGTGACATTGCGGCGCCGAATTCGGTCGGCGCAGACTTTCAGGGCGGCTACGGCGCGATCCATCGCCTCGTCGGACATCGCGCCCGAAAACGCCATTCCCTCGCCGAGCCGTACGACCCGCGAATAGCCATCGATGACGCTGAAACCGTTCTTCCGGGGACGCGCGACCAGCAATCGGCAATTGTTGGTACCCAGATCAAGCGCGGCGATAACGGTCGACTGGTCGCGGCCATTCCGGTTTGTACGCCGTCCCCTTCGCCGGTGGGACGGATGGCGTGACGGCTGACGCGGAGCGCTCACTTTCATTTATTCCTTTTTGTTTTTACGGGCCGGCTGTTTTCCGGACCGACGGCCTGTATCCGACCGCATCCCGAATGTAGCCGCTCGGCTGCTCCGGAGAAAGACTAATGAGCTTTCGGGCGTATGCGGCTTGTCCCCGCTCCGACCGTTATGTTATTTAGCCACCAGTTCCTGACCCAGGATGTCCCTGCTGGGGGATAGTTTAGCGGTAGAACTCGCGGCTCTGACCCGCGCAGCCCTGGTTCGAATCCAGGTCCCCCAGCCAGTTTTGCCGCAGCCAAGATTTGTTGTCGCGCTCCGGGCCGCCAGCCTTAAATTTGGCGAAATTCGTAGTATATATTACTTGAACCGCCCAACGTTGGCGGAGTTTGGGCAGTTGGCATGAGAAGCGGTTTTATCGCCCGGTTGGCAACAATCCTCGCCGCGTTCGCGATTTTCGCGACGACGCCGGCGCTCGGCGCGAAATCGGCGAACCAGAAATCCTATGAGTTCTACGAAGATGCGCTTCGACTCTTCAACACAAAGGATTATCGCGCCGCGATCATCCAGTTGAGGAACGCGCTTCAACAGGACCAGAAAAACCTGGCCGCCCGCGTTCTCTTGGGAAAAACCCATCTGAGGCTCGGCGACGGCGTATCAGCGGAAAAACAGCTTACCCTGGCGCGGACGACGGGCGCCGACGACAATTTGACCCTTGTGCCATTCGGACGTGCCCTGCTTGTCCAGGGGAAGAGCGCGCGCCTCCTGAAGGAAATACTCCCCGCCGGCCGCAGACCCGACATAGAAGCCGAAATCCGCTTCATGCGGGGCCAGGCGTTTCTCGATCAGCGGCAGCACCGTAAGGCGAAGGAAAGTTTCGAGTCCGCTCTCAGGCTCGACCCCAGTCACGGCGAGACGCTGCTGGGCATGGCCCGGCTGAACCTTATCCTCGGCAATCCGGAACGTGCGAACGGTTATGCCGAGAAAGCGCTTAAGGTTGCCTCCGGCGACGCCGATACCTGGTATGTCGCCGGGGAAATCATGCGCACCCAGCGCAAATACGACGTGGCGCTCCGCCATTACGGAAGCGCCATCAACCTGTCGGACCAGCATCTGCCCGCCCGGATCAGTCGCGCCGCGGTCCTCATGGACATGCATCGTTACGACGACGCACTGGAAGACGTCAATTACACGCGGGGAATCCTCACCCGCGATCCGCAGACGCTCTACATGTATGCGGTCCTGATGTCGCACAAGAAGAAGGTCAAGGAAGCAGACGAAGCGCTTCGGCTCGCCGCCAATGCCATGGAGGAACGGGACCCCGACTTCATAATCAATCATCCGCCGAGTCTGTTGCTCAAGGGCCTTATCGACTATTCGCGCAAGCGATTCAGCGAGGCCTACCCGTCCCTGTCGCGCTATGTCGAGCTGATTCCCCATCACGTCGGCGCGCGAAAGCTTCTCGGCGCCCTGTTGCTGCGGAAAAAGGATCCGGCGGGCGCGGTCAAGGCGCTGGAACCCGCGGCCCAGCTGGCGGAGGACGATGCCGAACTCATGTCTCTGCTTGGCAGCGCCTATATGCTCAGCCGCCAGTTCGACAAGGCGAGGGATGTCCTACAGCGTGCCGCCATCAAGAACCCGGACCGGGCGAAGCTGCAGACTCGCCTCGGGCTGAGCCGCCTCGCGCTGGGAGAGTCGGACGACGCGATCCGGCACCTCGAAAACGCCGTTCGGCTCGACCCCCGGATCGGTCGCGCGGAAGTCATGCTGGGCCTGATCCAGATAAAGAAACGCAATTTCCGGAACGCGGTCGCGGCAGCGGATGCGTTTCAGAAGCAGAATCCGAAAAGCCCCTTTCCGCATAATCTTGCCGGAGCGGCCCTGATGCGGGAGGGCAACCTTCCCGCAGCGAGACGGCGCTTTCACGAGGCGTTAAAGGTCGACCCCGGCTATTCCCCGGCCAAATTCAATCTTGCGGCCCTTCACGTCGCGGAAGGAAAAAACGATCTCGCACGAAAGCTTTACATGGAGCTTCTCGCTGCCAACAAGAATGACACCCGCGTCATGAGAGAGCTTTCTCTGCTGTCCGAGAACGAGGGCCGGATTCCTGAAGCCATCAGCTGGCTCGACCAGATCAGAAAGCTGGATTCGAATGCGATTGTCCCGCAAATCCGGCTCCTGTCCCTGTTCGTGCGAACCGGCCGCGTCAGGGACGGTCTGCAAATCGCAGAGGAAATCGAATCCCTTCACCCCCGCAACCAGGCCGTCCTGGAAGCGAAGGCTAAGGCGCTGATCGCCGCGGGCGAGACCGGCAAGGCCGTGGAGACATTGCGCCAGGCGTCCCACCTGTCGAAAAACGATCCCGACAATTATTTTCGTATAGCGCGGCAACAGCTCGATATTCAGGATTTCGAAGGTGCGAAAAAGTCGCTCCAGTCGACCGTCAGCCTCGACCCCGGCCATCTGGCGGCGCAGAGCACGCTGGTGGGGCTGGAGATGCGTCAGGGCGGTGCGGAAAAGGCGCTGGAAATGGCGCAGGCGGTCCGTGCCGCCTACCCGAAATCTCCTGTAGGGGATTTGCTGACTGGCGATCTGCTGATGAAGACCCGTCGCTATCAGGACGCTGCGGTGGCGTATCGCGAGGGTCTGAAAAAAGCCCAGGGTCCGACCCTCGCGGTCCGCCTGTTTCAGGTCCGCCGGAGAATGGGCGAGAACGAACCCGCTTTGTTGGAACTTGAGGCGTGGAACCAGCAATATCCGGGCTATCCCATGGTTCAACGGGTTCTGGCGTCCGCCTATATGAGTTCCGGAAAACTCGATCGCGCCGAGAAGTTGTACAAGGCATATTTGGAGAAGCACCCGGCGGACATCAGAATCATGAACAATCTGGCGCTGCTATATCAGCAGCAGGGCAAGCCCGAAGCGCTGAAGATCGCCGAAGAAGCGCGCCGGCTGGCGCCCGCCAACCCCTCCATTCTGGACACATACGGATGGATCCTGGTTCAGACAGGCGATCCGTCAAAAGGGCTTCGGTATCTGCGCGAAGCCCAGACCCGCGCGGCGGGACAGATCGAGGTCCGGTATCACATCGCGGTCGCCCTTGATCGGCTCGGCCGGAAGAAAGAGGCGCGTCAGGAGCTTTCCGCGATCCTGTCGAGCAACGAGAATTTCAGAAACCGCAAGGCGGCCCAGGCCCTGTATGACGCGTTAAGGAAGTAATTCGTCACGGAACCGGCCCGCCCGTCCGAAACCCTTCATATCCGATCAAACAGAAAAGCCGCCTCGAAGGCGGCGCTACGGGAACCGTTTCCGTCGTCTGCCGGTTTATCGGTTCCGACTCTCGCGGCGGCGACGCCTGATCGCCGCAGCGCCAATAAGCCCGATCGCAAAAACCATCAAGGCAGGCGGTTCGGGAACGCCGGAAGGTGGATTCCCGCCTCCGCTGCCCTTGATATTGTCGATCGCGCACGACCCAGCGCATTTGATCTTGATCTTGGCGACGCCGGCAACGTTGAAGAGGACGTCTTTCCACTTGTTATCGCCGCCGGTGTTCGGCGTATAGAACGGCCCGGCGCTGAGAATCTGGTTGCCATTGATGTCGAACAGCGTGATTTCGTTATTCGGGTCGGGCGGCAGGGCTTCGTCATATTCGATGTCGAAGAAATCGATGCTTTCGAGTGTAATCGCCTTGTTGAACTCGATCACGAACTTGCCGCCGTTCCGGTCGTCGGGGTCGTCACAGGAGACGGCATCCGAACTGTTCCCATTGACCTGATTGCCGCTGGCATTGCGGCAATGGGCGGGCTGTTCGTGGAGGATCAGGATCTGCCCCGGGTTCAGAGCCTGGTTGGTGTCCTTGTGATAGAATGGGGCGCCCAGGTCGTAGTCGCCACCGGTCGGATTATTGGAATCGAACATGACTATCGGATTCGCATAGCCATTAGGCTTAAATCCCGAGAACGATGCTGTCAGGGTGGGGTCGTGATCGACCGCACCGGGGTCGATCAGGCCAGGGGTCGAAAATTCGTCGTCGATAATTCTGCCCTGGACCTGTCCGGAAACGACAGGATTGGGCAAATCCAGAAAGCTGTCTTCGAAATCGATGGTCCAGGCCCTGGCCTGTCCCGAGACGATCAGAAACGTACAAACCAGAACGCACAGCGCCACGCCCGGAAACCGGACACGGCTCAGTGCGGAATCGATGTTCCGCGACTGTGAGTTCCTCAAAATCTTCATCCCACTCAAACGTTAACAGTCCCTGACGCCAATCAAAAGACTCGTTCTCATCATGTCTATATGCAAAATTTATGCCAGCTTCCTTAACCTGATAGAAACCAGCGCTTTACGCCAGTTTTGCTCCTCCGTCCCTACCGAACCGTAAAATTTTTTGACACGCTCTTCTTTCTCTGTCGCAATCTGTTCAAGCCACAGCCTCGAAAATGTCGCGTCCCGCCTTTGACCAGGCTGTCTTCCACGGCTCTCGGACAAACCTCACCCGTACCGGATTTATACCACGACATTCGCCCGAACGCGACTCTATAGAGCATTTCTCGAGAGCGCATCCCCGCGCATGCAAACGTTTGTGCCTGCGCCGAATGCAAAACCAGCCTGCCCTCGCGGCCGCGAACGGCGAGACCTCAAAACAGCGACAGAAACCGGAGGACCTGCAGGTCATGTCGCCCCCCGTCAGCGCCTGCTGCGTTGACAGGGGACGACATAACTCGAAAACGCGGCCCCCCTTGACGCCGCTGACCTAATCGAAAACATTCCTGTTCGGACCTGAGGATCAGTCAATGAATCAAACCCGGCATCGGTTTGCCCAACCGGCAATGGATATACCGTTTCGTTCAATTCGAAGCGTGCTCGACGACTATCGCAAGCGCCATCCGGACAAGATCGCCCTTTACGATCTCGACGAGAAACGCAGCATCAGCTGGGACCAGATGGCGGAATGGGCCAATAAAGTCGCGCGATATCTGGCGGATCGCGGCATCGGAAAGGGAGACCGGATCGGCGTCCTGTCCGACGAGGGCCTCGAGAAAATGATCATCTGGATGGGGATCTGGCGGCTCGGCGCTGTGATCTGTCCGCTGAACGTGGAAATCAACGTCAATCACATCAACTCTCTTCTCGGCTCGATCGGACCGAAGCTCACGCTATGGCAGGAAGGGCTGGACGGGCCCGCCCTGACCGACGGCGTTGGCGGCGAGGCGATGCGGTTCGCGAAGTGGTCGCCCGAAATGGCGGGCGACGCTGGCGCCGACGAATTCTTCTCCGTGGTCGCCGCCACGCCGGCCGCCCCCGAAGTCGACAGCGAAAACGAAGCGGACGATCTGTCCTGTATCTTCTGCACGTCCGGCACAACGTCGCGGCCCAAATGCGTCGTGTACGATTACGAGGCCTACTGGCTTAACGGATTGAATACCATAGACTTTCTGGGCCTGACCGCAGACGACCGGACGCTAGAATACAGGTCGTTCGGCTGGAATTCCGCACAGGTTCTCAGCCTCGGTCCCTGGATCCTGACCGGACTTTCAATGTACATCGCCAAACGGTTTTCGAGATCGCGGTTCTTCGACTGGATCCGGGAGCATAACATTACCTTTTCGGCGGGCGTTCCCACCGTCGTCAACATGCTGCTCAACGAACCCGCGGGGATCACCGCAGAGGACATTCCCTCCCTGCGCCTGATGACCTGCTCGACCGCGCCGCTCTCGCCCGAACAGTGGAAACGGTTCGAGGAGATGTACGGCGTGACGCTGCTGCAGCTATACGGCATGTCCGAAGCGGGATGGATCTGCGGCAACCGCCATTATCGACGGCGCATGGGAACGGTCGGGCCACCGGCCAAACACCAGGAATTTCTGATCGTCGACAATGACGGGAATGCCGTGCCGCAGGGCGAGGAAGGCGAAGTCACCATCGGCGGACCGCAGACCTGCACGGCGGTCATCTCGCCGGAGGGCGAGTGGGAGGATTTCGAGGACGTCCGGATCCGGACTGGCGATCTCGCCATCATGGACGAAGACGGCTTCGTTCAGGTTACCGGACGGACAAAGGACCTGATTATCCGTGGCGGCGTGAATATCGCACCGCTGGAAATCGACAATGTCCTGCTGACCCACCCGCAGTTGAGCCAGGCAGCCGCAATCGGCGTCCCCGATGCGATTTATGGCGAAGAAGTCGTGGGATACGTGGTGCCGAAACCCGGCGAAACGGTCGGCGAGGAGGAAATTTTCGCTCATTGCACACGATCGTTGCCTGACTTCAAGGCGCCCAAAAAAATCTACATCGTCGACGATCTGCCGAAATCCGACCGCGGAAAGGTCCTGCGCGACAGGCTCAAAGATCTCTGGCTGAAGCAAAACCCGTCCTGACCGGACGCCGGAAAAAAATTCTGGCCGGAGCATTCCCGATCGCCGCACTAACGGGTTGTTAAATCGGTCGGAGTATCAGGGTATCAGAAAAGTTTTTTGAACCCGTTTCTGTCCCATGGCCACCTTTCATCCCCTCTCCGAATCAGCCGGGTCCGGCGTTCTCGCATCTCACTACATGCCTTTGCCGGCAACATTCCGCTTTGCCTGCGCGGGACGCCGGGTCGATGCGGCCATTCGCTCTAACAGGTCGGGCGGGGCCGAACTTGTCCTGCGCTGTCTCCTGGGCCACGTCCCTTTCAGCGCGGAATCCGCGGGCGCGCGACAGCATATGAGATCGCTTCTGCGCGCTGCGTCGCTGTTGCCGAACACGACCGTCTCGATCGACAAGAACAGCGCGATCTACGTGCGCCGCCAGATGGTCTATTCCAGCAGCCCACCGCCATCTTACGTTGTAGCGGGCGCTGCGGCGATCATTGTCAGCCTCAAGCCGCTTCAGGAACTTCTGGACAAATGCATTACAGAAGAAAAATCACGGTAAATCAGTCTATTACCGGACTATCCTGACAGTATACATAAGGTTGAAAACTGCCCTGTCCGCACAGTTTCCGGCTCGTTGATGGGAGAAGATGGCGATGGGCAGGAAATCGCCAGATACATGCGTCAGTTCTGGTGCGGTACGATAAAGACCTGCCCCGGATATATGAGATCGGGATCCCTGATCTGGGCCCGGTTGGCCTCGTAGATTACCGAGTAGCGGATGCCTTTACCGTATATCCGGCGCGCGATACGCCACAGGCTGTTGCCGGGCTCCACGTGGACTTCGCCGGGCTTGATCGCCTTGGATGCGAGCCCGGCACGCGCAAACTGGGTTTCTATTCTCGACTCGACCTTTCCGGAGCGGTCTACCTGGTCGATTCGCAATGAATACAGGCCGGGCTCAACCGCAACCGGAGGCGCGACCTGCCACTGCCTGGAACTGTCGACCGGAGACCGGCCGATAAACCTGTTGTCCATGTACACATTTACATCCCGTTCGGCGCCGCCCCGCCCGCTCACGATCAGCCTGCCCTTCTCGTCGTAATCGACGGCATCGAGGACGAGGCCGCCATTCTCCTTTGCCGGCACCGTTGCGGGCTGTCCCTCTTGTGCTTTGGGCGTCGCCGGAGCATCCACCTGCCCCGGCGTCCTGATCACTTTCGTCGGCCCGTCGCCATCCCGTGGCACGAGAACCGCGAGGGGACCTGACAATTGACCGGTCCCTTTCTCAGCCCCTTCCCTGGCCGCAATATCCCGTTTTCTTTCGGGCACTGCAACGATGGCGCTCCGGCCGCCTTCCATCACGGCGCCATCCGGACCTTTCGCCGTCAGGGACAATTCGTGGCTACCAGGCGCCAGCGGCTTGTCGGGAACGAAGACCCATTCTCCCCGACTGTCCGCACGTGCTTTCCCGATTACATTTTTTCCCAGGCTTATGGAAATTTCGGCATTCGGCGCCGACCGCCCTGCTATGACGACATCGCCCCTCGGATTCACGCGAACCACGTCAAAACTGGGTGCTATGGAAATCGGCGCCGATTTCGCTGCGGGCTCTCCGCCATCGCCCTTCACGGAGGGAACCTCCGGCGGGGTCGCTGCTTTCTCGGATTTCGGACCGGCGGCCTCGGGCTTGTTCTGCCCTGCCGATTGCGCGGAAGACGGCAATGGTGCCGGATCCCTGGCCGCGATGCCTGTAGTCGCGGGCGCCTGCGCTTTTCCTTCGATACGCGCTTGAGTGTCCGCCCGGTCTCCCTGGCTATCCAGGAAATTCAGTGCGAGCGCGACGATAGCAATAAAGACGCCCGCCATTGCCAAATAGAGCGGCTTCGTCACGTTTCGCCCTCCCGGGGGCTGAACTTCATTTCAATGCCATGCGAGGGTAATCCTCCCGGCCATGGCGCGCAATCCGTCGCAGCGAATCGACGCCAGCCCCGCCCGCGCCCGGCGCGTTCAAAGAGGCGGCAAAGACAGGATATAGATGGCGATGGCCCGGCGATCTGATGCGCTCAACAAGTCCGTCCCCTTGTCGATCACGTCCGCCATCAGGGAACCCGCATAGTCTCCGTCCGGCTGCTCGCCGCTACCCAGATACTCCGCGATCTGGCCGACGCTCCATTTGCCGATGCCGTTGGACCTGTGCGGCGTGATGTTCGGTATGGCAAGCCCGTCCGGACCTTCCCCCTTCGCCGTCCCAGCCATCCAGCGATCGCGTTTCAGCCCGCCGAGAGCGTTTCTCGGCGTATGGCATTCGGCGCAATGGGCAACGGCGTTCGCGAGATAGGCCCCCCTGTTCCATTCGGCGGGTCTGGACGGATCGGGCCGATAGGGCCCCTTCTCGAAAAAGAGCATCTTCCAGAAAGCCTGTCCGAAGCGGATGTTGAAGGGAAATCCGACATCGTGGGGCCTGTTCGGCTGGGCGACCGGCGGTTGCGCGAAGATGTAGGCCTTGAGCGCCTTCAGGTCGTCGTCGGTCATGTTGGTATAGGACGTATACGGAAAAACGGGAAAATAGTTGCTGCCGTCGGGCGCCTTGCCTTCCCGCATCGCGCGGACAAAATCCTTCTCGCTCCACGCGCCGATCCCGTGCGTCCTGTCAGGCGAAATATTCGGCGTGTAAAACGTGCCGAACGGCGTCTTCAGCGCATGCCCGCCCGCAAGCGGCTTTCCCTTTTTCTTGGTATCGGTGTGACAGTTGCCGCAGCCGCCGGCGGCAAACAGAACCGCCCCTCGCGCCAGAAGATCATCGGCCGCAACAACCGCTGACGGCGCAACAATCGACAGCACGAACAGAAAAGGGGCGGCAAGCGCCGCCCCCGATCTCGTCCCGGAACGCCTCATGGCGTTTTCCCTTGCCAGGATGTCAGGAAGATTTCTTCTTTTCGGGCGCCCGGTACTTCCGATGGCACGAACCGCAGGCGGCCTTCCCGAAATTCTTCATGACGGCTTCGATCTTGGCCTTGTCACCGGTCGCCGCAGCGGCTTCCAGCTTTGCCGCTTCAGCCGCCATTTTGTTCGCTGCCGCCTGGAATCCTGCCCAGTCGGACCAGATTTCCGCCTTGGCCCGGGTCTTTGCCTTGGTTTCTCCGACTGCGGTGCCCTTCGGGAAATATTTCGGCAGCGACTTGGCTACCGCGACCATCCCCGAGGCGCGAAATTCGATATCGCCTGCGTTGCCAAGAGCCTTTGCTTTCTTCGGATCCTTGTTGCCCTTCAGAAACGCCTTGATCGCCTTGTTGTGGCCGGAAAACTCTTTCATGATCGCGTTCCGGACGTCGACGACGTCCGCAGCCGATGCCTTCGTCGCAGCCAGCGCCACGCCCAGCCCGATGCCGGCCACGGCAATCACGAGTGTCCTCATCGTTTTTTTCATCAAAACCTCCCTGTTTTTAGATAACTTCGAATTATGGAATATCCGACCGTCTCCGCCAGACGGCCTCGTTCAAAGAATTCTCTACCTTTACCGCCGCCCGTCAAGTACATATCGGGACAGCATCCGCGGTGAAATCTGTGAGCAACGGAAAACGGCATGGCAAATCTGGAAGTCCGGGCTATATGCGTATTTTGCGGCGCCTCGACCGGTAGCGACCCCCTGTATGCGCGGGCGGCGCGCGAACTCGGCACGCTTATGGCAACCCAGGGGATCACCCTGGTGTATGGCGGCGGCAATGCAGGCATCATGGGCACCATTGCCAACGCCGCGCTGAAAGCGGGTGGAGAAGTCATCGGCGTCATTCCCGACTATCTGGTCGAACGGGAACACGGCCATCGAGAGGTCACGCGGCTCGACATCGTCGATTCGATGCATGAACGCAAGCGCCGCATGTTCGATCTGTCGGACGGATTCCTTTCCCTTCCCGGCGGCGTCGGAACGCTGGAAGAAACGTTCGAAGTCATCACCTGGAAGCAGCTCGGAATGCACGCCAAGCCGATCGTCATCCTGAACACGAAGGGATACTGGACGAAGCTGGACGAGATGATTGAGGCCACGATCGAACACGAGTTCGCCGCGCCCCCTACGCGTGAACTCTATTCCCTGGCGGATACGCCGAAAGAAGCGCTCGACAGGCTGCGCGCCATGGGGACTTCTGCCGCACCATCCAGTTCGGCGCGGCTATGACAGCGAAAAACGATGTCTGACGAACTACTGATCGCCGTCATCGGCGGAATGATCGGCGGCCTTCTGGGCGCGCTGGGCGGCACCGTCAGCGCGTACTGGGGGCCGCGCTGGCTCGAACAATGGCGCGAACGGCGGCACGAGGAACGCCATAACGGGCCGCGGAAGGCGCTGTTGCTGAAATTGCTGACCGACGAACGCTTCAAGGACGGAAGAACCCTGACGACGCTGTGCCGGGTTACCGGCACCCCGCCGGAAGAATGCCGGCGTCTTCTCATCGAACTCGATGCAAGAGGCGTGACGCTCAGGGACAATGTCGAAGGCTGGGTGCTTATTGAGAAAAAACCGCTCGACGAAGAGTAGTCGAGCCCCGTTATGCCTGTCCTAACGCCTCCTCGATGGCGTTGTTGGCGTCGGCGAGCCTGGATGGATCCGGACCGCCGGCCTGTGCCATGTCGGGACGTCCGCCGCCCCCCTTGCCTCCAAGCGCGGCCGAGCCGACACGCACCAGATCGACGGCGCTCAGACGATCGGTCAGATCCTCGGTTACCCCGACCACGAGCGAGGCCTTGCCGTCGGCGGCGGCGGCGATCGATACGACCCCCGAGCCGACCTGTTTTTTCAGGTCGTCGGCAAGCGATTTCAGTTCGCGCGGCGGCACCCCTTCGAGTTCGCGGCGGATGAATTTGATTCCGCCGACTTCCTTGTGGCCCGCTTCCGCCGAACCGCCCCCTCCGGTCGCCATCTTGCGGCGCAGATCGGACAGTTCGGTCTCCAGCCGCTTGCGGTCCTCCAGCAGAGCGGCGATACGGTCCGGCAACTGGGCCGGCGTCACGTTCAACGCGCTGGCCGCACGCGACAGCAGGGCGTCGTTTTCATCCATCAGGTCGATGGCCGCCCGGCCCGCAACCGCCTCGATACGGCGCACCCCTGCGGCAACGGCGCTCTCCGACAGAATCCGGAACGGTCCGATATCGCCGGTCCGGAAGACATGGGTTCCGCCGCACAGCTCTACGGAGAAAGGAGCGTTGTCGGAGCCGCCCATCGTAACGACCCTGACCTCGTCGCCGTACTTCTCGCCGAACAGGGCCATCGCGCCTGCGGCGATCGCGTCGTCCGGCGTCATCAGGCGGGTCGCCACCTCGCCGTTGCGGCCGATTTCCCGATTGACGTCGGCGGCCGCAGCCCGCAGCTCGTCGACGGCAATCGCCTTCGGATGGCTGACATCGAAACGAAGCCTGTCGGGCGACACCATGGACCCCTTCTGGGTAACATGATCGCCCAGATGGGCGCGCAGCGCCGCATGCAGCAGATGCGTCGCCGAGTGGTGCGCCCGAAGCGCCGACCGGCGCTCATGATCGACCGTCAGTTCGACCGTCTCGCCGACGGTCAGAGCGCCGCCGGTAACCGTGCCGACATGAATGTGCTGGCCGACCTTCTTCTGTGTATCCGACACATCCAGCCGGCCCCCGCCCGCGGCCGACAGCACGCCTGTATCGCCGACCTGGCCGCCGGACTCGCCATAAAACGGCGTCTGGTTAACCAATACGGCGACCGTGTCGCCCTCGGCCGCCCTGTCGACCGTCTCGCCGTCCTTCACGATGGCGACGATCTGGCCTTCGGCTGATTCGGCACGGTATCCGAGGAACTCGGTTGCGCCGTGCCGTTCGTACAGATCGAACCAGACCGTTTCATCGGCCGACTCGCCCGAACCGGCCCAGGCCTTGCGGGCCTCCGCCTTCTGCCGCGCCATGGCAGCGTCGAAACCGGCGACATCGACCGCCCGTCCCTGACCGCGCAGCACGTCCTGGGTAAGGTCGAGCGGAAACCCGAAGGTGTCGTAGAGACGGAACGCGATATCGCCGGGCAGCGACTCCCCATCGCCCAGCTTTTCCGTTTCGTCGGTCAACAGGCCAAGGCCGCGGTCAAGCGTTCGCTTGAAACGGGTTTCCTCCAGCTCCAGCGTTTCCGTGATCAGCGCCTCGGCACGCGCCAGTTCGGGAAACGCCACCCCCATCTCCGCGACAAGCGCGCCGACGAGCCTGTGCAGCACCGGGTCGACCGCGCCCATCATGTGGGCATGGCGCATCGCGCGACGCATGATCCGGCGCAGCACGTATCCACGCCCTTCGTTGGACGGCAGAACGCCGTCGGCAATCAGAAACGACGTTGCGCGCAGATGATCGGCTATCACGCGGTTCGACACCCGATGTTCGCCATCCGGATCGACCCCTGCGACGTCTGCCGATGCCTCGACAAGCGCGCGCAGCGTATCGATGTCGTAATTGTCGTGAACGCCCTGCATCACGGCCGCGATGCGCTCCAGCCCCATGCCGGTATCGATCGACGGACTCGGCAGGCTGTTGCGCGTATCCGCGGCGACCTGTTCGAACTGCATGAAGACCAGGTTCCATATCTCGACGAACCGGTCGCCATCCTCGTCGGGACTGCCCGGCGGACCGCCGGGAATGTGGTCGCCGTGATCGTAGAATATTTCCGAACACGGACCGCACGGGCCGGTGTCGCCCATCGCCCAGAAATTGTCGCTGGTCGCGATGCGGATGATGCGGTCTTCCGGAAGACCGGCGATTTTCTTCCAGAGATCGAACGCCTCGTCGTCTTCGTGATAGACGGTGACGCAGAGACGGTTCCGATCGATTCCGAATTCGCCGGTGATCAGGTTCCACGCCATTTCAATGGCGTGCTCCTTGAAATAATCGCCGAACGAGAAATTGCCCAGCATCTCGAAGAACGTGTGATGTCGCGCGGTATGGCCGACATTTTCAAGATCGTTGTGCTTGCCGCCGGCACGGACGCATTTCTGCGAAGTCGCGGCGCGCACATAGGACCGTCTTTCAAGACCCGTGAACAGGTTCTTGAACTGGACCATGCCCGCATTGGTGAACAGCAGCGTCGGATCGTTATGCGGCACCAGCGGCGACGACGAGACGATCTCGTGGCCGTCATTTCCGAAATAGGCGAGAAACGCCCTGCGAATGTCGTTCGTACTGGTGGTCATCGTACTGTCCTGGAACGCTGCGGCGGGACCCGCCCCGCCGAAGGCTGGAGTATTACCGGGAGCGCCGCGACCTGTCCAGAACGGGCCCGACGCTCACGGGCGCTGCAGGCGGTCGGTGCGCAAGGAAGGTACGGCGCCTGAAAATACAGCGATCTTTGGCTGAGAAAAGAAAGCGCGCCCGGGTCAGGTGGGTGCCTGACCCGACGCGGCGCGCCAGGGTCGATCCGGGGGAGGATCGGGGTTGGAAGGGAAAGGGCCGCTGTCGCAAGCCCTTTCCGTGTTTCCGGGATCAGGAGGCGGCTTCGATGCCTTCGTCCGCGTCGTTATCGGCCGCATCGTCTTCTTCGGGCGCTTCCAGCGCCTTCTCCGCGATCAGCCCGGCATTGGCGCGGATGTCGCGTTCGATCGCCGCCGCCATTTCGGGATTGTCGCGCAGGAACTGCTTGGCGTTTTCGCGGCCCTGTCCGATCCGCACGCTGTCGTAGGAGAACCAGGAACCGGATTTTTCGACCGTTCCGGCCTTGACGCCAAGATCGAGCAGTTCGCCCATCTTGGAGATGCCTTCGCCGTACATGATGTCGAACTCGACCATCTTGAAGGGCGGCGCGACCTTGTTCTTGACCACCTTGACGCGGGTCTGGTTGCCGACAACCTCGTCATGATCCTTGATCTGGCCGATACGGCGAATATCGAGCCGCACCGAGGAATAGAACTTGAGCGCATTGCCGCCCGACGTGGTTTCCGGGTTGCCGAACATCACGCCGATCTTCATGCGGATCTGGTTGATGAAGATGATCATGCAGCGCGACCGGCTGATCGAGCCCGTGAGCTTGCGCAGCGCCTGGCTCATCAGCCGGGCCTGAAGACCGACATGGGCGTCGCCCATCTCGCCTTCGAGTTCCGCCTTCGGCACCAGCGCCGCCACCGAGTCGATGACGATCACGTCGATCGCGCCCGACCGCACCAGCGTGTCGGCGATTTCCAGCGCCTGCTCGCCGGCATCGGGCTGCGAGATCAGCAGCTCCTCGATCTGAACGCCGAGCTTGCGGGCATAGACGGGGTCGAGAGCGTGCTCAGCGTCGATAAAAGCGCACTGGCCGCCGGTCTTCTGCGCCTCGGCCACGCAATGCAGCGCCAGCGTCGTCTTGCCCGAACTTTCCGGTCCGTAGATTTCGACGACCCGGCCGCGCGGCAGTCCGCCGATGCCGAGCGCGATATCGAGCCCGAGCGAGCCGGTGGAGACCGCTTCGACCTCCATCACCTGGTTCTCGCCGAGCTTCATGATCGAGCCCTTGCCATGGGCGCGTTCGATCTGCTGCAGCGCAGCCTCGAGTGCCTTCGATCTGTCCATTCCGTCCCTGTCCACGAGCCTGAGTGCGCTGTCAGCCATTGTCTGTCTCCTTATTCCACAAGCATCGGATTCGTTCAAACCATCGTCATCCGTAGGGAGATATGTTCATATTTTGTTCTCATATGCAAACATAATTTTTTATATAAATAAATCAAGATTTTAAACGTTATGTTCCGCTGATGTTCCGCAAGAATCCGGAACGTCCTCCCGGGATTGAGCCACGGAATAAATTCTCGTCCGAGATTTGAATGAACTTGCGACCATCCCATCTATAAGACGTAATACGAATGGAAAACCGGGACGGGGAGCTAAACGGATGGCTGTACGCGCTCTGGGGGTGAAGGCGTTGAAACGCAACGCCGAAGCGACCCTGCCGAAGTTCGGCACGACAGACGACCTGAAGGATATCGGGTCGGTGTTCGGTCAGGAGCGCGCGGTCGAGGCCATCGAGCTCGGCGCCAGTATCGATCATCAGGGATACAATATTTTCGTTGCCGGACACCGCGGTGCGGGGCGCCACACGATCGTCAACCGACTGCTGCAGAGCCACGCCGAAAAGAAGGCGCGTCAGCCCGACTGGGTCTATCTGTACAATTTCGACGAGCCGCACCGACCGCTGTCGATGCGGTTGCCCGCAGGGTCGGGCATGTCGCTGCGACACGAGATGGCGAGTCTGGTCGACGAGCTTGGCGCGACGCTCCCCGCCCTGTTCGAAAGCGACGAATACCGCACCAGGCTGAGCGCCATACAGACAAGCTTCGAACACCGCCACGAGGAGATTTTCAACGACCTTCGGAACCGCGCGCGGCAGGAAAACATCGCCCTTCTGCAGGGGCCAAAGGGATTCATGTTTGCGCCACTCAGAAATGGAGAAGTCATCACACCCGAGGAGTTCCAGAAACTTCCCCAGGATCGGCAGACCGCCATCGAGGAGCTGGTCGGAAAATATCAGGCCGAACTGAAATCGGTACTGGAGGAAATGCCGAAATGGCACAAGGAATTCCGAGACGCGGTCAGGGCCCTCAACCAGGAAGTGGCCCGTTCCGCCGTGATCATGGCGATGGCGCCGATCCGCCTCGCTTTCAGGGACTTCGAAGATTGCGTCCGCTATTTCGACCGCGTCGAACGCGATCTTCTCAACGAAATCGAACTGTTCGTTCCGACCGCGCCGATGGGCCCGGTTCTCCAGGCATTCCCCGGCATGCCCGACGAAGAACAGAACCGGGCAGGGGTGCTCAAGCGCTATACCGTCAACGTTCTGGTCGATAACGGTTCGACCGACGCTGCACCGATCGTGTTCGAGAACAACCCCTCGTTGCTCCGGCTCGTCGGACGCGCGGAGCACGTCGCGAAGTTCGGAACCCTCGTCACCGATTTTACCCTCATCAAGCCGGGGGCCCTGCACAAGGCCAATGGCGGATTTCTGGTCGTCGACACCGTCAAGCTGCTGTCCCAGCCCTTCGCCTGGGAAGCATTGAAGCGGGCATTGCAGGCGCGCGAAATAAGGATCGAGTCGCCCGGAGAAATGCTCGGCCAGTCGGTTACGGTTTCTCTGGAGCCCGCGCCGATTCCGCTCGACATCAAGGTCGTGCTGGTCGGCGAACGAGAGCATTTCTACCTGCTCAACCGGCACGACCCCGAATTTTCCGGGCTGTTCAAGATCCTCGCCGACCTCAATGAAGAGATCGACTGGACGCGCCCCAACGCCGCCCGCTTTGCGACCCTGATCGGGACCGTCGCGCGCGGCGAAGGTCTGCTTCCGTTTCAGCGTTCGGGCGTCGCCGCCCTGACCGAGTTCAGCGCGCGCATGGCGGACGATTCCGAACGGCTCAGCCTGGTCATTAGCGATATCTGCGACGTCATGCGCGAAGCGGACCATCTGGCGCGGGCCGCGTCCGGAAAATCCGTGTCGCGCCGGACGGTCGAGGATGCCATCCGCGCCCAGCGCGACAGGGCCTCCCGCATCGAGGAGCTGAGCCGGGAATCGATCACCCGCGAAATCGTGCTGGTGGATACATCCGGCGAAAAAATCGGCCAGATCAACGGCCTCAGCGTCCTCGACCTCGGCAATATCCGGTTCGGCCGACCGACGCGCATCACCGCCCGCGTCGGACTCGGCACCGGCCGGGTTCTGGATATCGAGCGCGAGGCCGACCTCGGCGGGCCTCTCCATACCAAGGGCGTGATGATCCTGTCGGGCTACCTCTCCGCCATGTTCGGGGCCGACCGGCCGCTGCCTCTGTCTGCAACGCTCGCGTTCGAACAATCCTATTCCGGCGTCGACGGCGACAGCGCGTCGTCGACCGAGCTTTACGCGCTGCTGTCGGCGATATCGGGCGCACCGATCCGGCAGTCGCTGGCTGTCACCGGCTCGGTGAACCAGGCCGGCGAAGTCCAGGCGATCGGCGGCGTGAACGAAAAAATCGAAGGTTTTTTCGACATCTGCCGCCACCGCGGCCTGACCGGCGACCAGGGCGTGCTGATCCCCAAAGCCAATGTCAGACATCTGATGCTCAAAAACGAGGTGGTGGACGCAGTCAGAGACGGTCAGTTTCATATCTACCCGATCGCAACCATCGAAGAAGGAATCGAGCTTCTGACTGGCGTACGCGCCGGAAAGCGGAGTGCGGCGGGCAGATTCCCGGCGGATACGATTTTCGGCCGGGTCGAGAAACGACTCCAGGAGCTGATCGAGGCGCGCAACAAATTCGCGCCCGCAGGCAGGCGGGAGGCGGCGGGCGATGGCGCGAATTCCTGATCCGTTCTCCCTGAGACGGATCGTCGTGGCGATGGATTCCTCCCATCGCCCCGATCCCACCCTGGAAGCCGCCGCGCTGCTCGCCGAGGCGCTCGGCAGCGAACTGTCGGGCCTGTTCGTAGAGGATTCCGACCTGATCAATGCCGCGGGGCTCCCGTTCGCGAAGATCACCTCGCCGTTCGGCGGCCTCGCCCAGGACGTCAGCGGAGAGAGCGTCGCGAGCGAAATGAAAGCGCTGGCGGATGCCGCGCAACTGCGCCTCAGAAAATTGTCCGAGACCCGACGGCTGAGATGGTCGTTCGAGACCAGACGCGGCCGCATCGACCGGGAAATCCGCGCCACGGTCCAGTCCACCGATATCGTATGCCTGTGCGGACCGGACCGCCTCGCGGACCCGTCGGCGCAGGTTTCCGAACTGGTCGAAACCGCTGCGGCGACGCTGCTCGGGTCTCCGCGCCACGATCTGTCCCGCGGCGATGTGGTGGTTCTGATCGACGACCTCGAGTTCGGCGAACCGGCGGTCGAGATCGCGGCCCGTCTGGCCGCGAAGGCCTGGCGCAAGCTGACGATCATTCTGGTCGGGCCGGCGGCGGAGAAATCGGTCGAACTCCGGAGCCGGATCGACGCCCTGCGGCGGGAAGAAATCGCCATCGACATCGCCTCCTGCGCGGATTGCGACCCGTACCGGATGCTGGACGCGATCGGCAGAACCGCCACGGGCTTTTTCGTCAGCGGCATGCGGACGATATCCTCGCCCGGCTGGGCCAGGGCCTGTGGCGCCGCCTTCCGCTGCCCGGTTCTGATCCTGAAGGCCGGTACCTGAGATCGCCGGCGTCCGGATCGTTTTAAGCGTCCGGAAACCGCCGGCCGTCTTCCCTTCCCCTTTACATTACGCGTCTTAGACGGCATGTATTGGCGCGATTTTCCGGGGCGCCGCGCTGCCCCCTGCCAATCCCGATAACGCCAGCGAACAAGAGGCCAAAATGATCGACCTGATGAGCATCGCCCGCACGGAAGCCGACGGCGGCGACCTGTTCGGCATCTTCAACGACATGTTCGAAGCCGCCGATGTAAAACCCGACGGCTATCCCGACGCCGTGGTCTGGAAGGGCGGCAATTTCGACGGCAAGGTCGAGCCGGTGGCCCATTCCCTGACCGACGCATTCGCGCTGATCGGTACGCTCGAAGCGGTCGACGTTCTGGGCCTGCCGTTCTACGCGGTGCCGATGTGGTCGCAGTATCGGCACGATCACAAGCTGGAGCCGCTGTCCTGGTTCGGCAACATGCCCTGCATCTCGATCAAGTGGTCGACCGCCGGCGACGCCTACGTCAATGACGGAAAGGGCGGCAAGGTCGTCGTGATGGGCAAGTCTGGCAACGCGCCCTTGCGCACGCAGGCCGGCGTTTACTGCAACGTCCGCCCCTACGGGCCGATCACCTGCGTCCGCTGCATGCCCTGCCTGCCCTACTCGCAGGACAAGAGAGTGTTCGGCGTCAACGCCGAGACCGGACTGATCCATTCGGAAATGAACACGCCGGGCGTTCAGCTCGCCTACGCCAACCGCCTGTTCCTCAAGATGGTGCATGAGACCGGCAAGCTCGGCCGTGTCGCCACCAAGCCGACCCAGGCGCAGGAAGACGGCATCAATGCCGGGCTGCACAGCTGGCTGCTGCAGGGCACCAAGTTCGAAGTCGGCCGCAAATACGCTGTCGATCCGTATGACGAGTTCAAGACCGAAATCGACAAGATCATCGCCATGCTGCCGGCCGACTTCAAGGACGGCATGGAGAACTGGGGCGGCCGCATCGAGCAGCACATCGCCGACACCAACTACGGCCTTCTGCTCTGGGATCTGATCGAGCAGCGCGACTGCATCGTGCTGGCCACCGACCTCGACGGCGACCGGCTGACCGACCTGATGGCCGATATCTCGGACCCGCTGCGCGCGTTCGGCGGCATGGTGGCCAAGCATCTCGGCCAGGGCGACGTCGACATGAACAAGGTGTGGACCGACATGGGCTACACCACCGGCAACGGGCGCGACATGACCTCGGTCATGCATCGCATGACCGGCCCGGCGATCCACGAACAGACGCTGGGCTCGGCCGATGCGATGCTGCTCAGGCTGCTGGACGGCGACGAATGGGTGGGCGGCACCAAGCAGCCCTACGACCCGCGCATCCATTTCGTGCTCATCCGGGATGCCTATCTCGACGCCAACAAGGGCAACGCCGAACTGGCGAAGTTCCTCGACAACGCCATCGCCAAGTTCGACGAAATCTATTATAGCGGCGCCCGCCCGGGATTCCTCGACGGGTACAAGGCGCTCAAGGAAGCGATTACCCCCTGGGGCGCGTAGGTCTCAGTCGACCATCAAACGACAGGGGCGGGGTCATTCCCGCCCTTGTTCGTTCCAACCGTTGCTGTCGCAGGGGTTATGGCTGCCGACGACGCGTCGGCAGGCGCAGTGCCTGATCGCGATTTGCCGCCCGTCCCAGGCAGCAGGGCCGCCTACCGCTCGACTGCAACGGTTACGCTTCGGGTGAAGCGTCGTGCCCCCCGGCTCAGGATCACGGCGCCCCGCCAGACGCCGGACGCCCATCCGCCCGCGGGACGCTTACTCCCGGCGAAGGCCATTCGCCAGGCCTGGTCCTTCTTCAGATTTTCCTGTGTCCGTAAGAAGACCGATCCGTCGGGGGCCGATATCGTCAGCGCCAGCCGGTCTCCGTCGCGTACGCCGAACGCGGCTCCCCACAGCACCAGCGCAGGTGCGCTTGAAGGAAGGCGGGCAGGGCTCGACGCGTCCCCTATGACCGTTTCTTCGGACACCGGGCCGGGCGCGAAACCGACGGCGTAAAGCGTCGTCTCCGCATATCCATGGCGCCCCTCTTCGCGCCAGAGCGGCTTGCCGGAAAGACCGCAGCCGCTGCCGATCTCGCGACCGTTCGCCGGGTCCAGCGTTTTCCCTCCGAGGCGCACGGAGACATGCAAATGCGGGAATTCGGTTTTTCCCGACAGCCCTACCTTTCCCAGCTTTGCGCCGCGCACCACCGCGTCTCCGGGACGAACCGAAAGACTGCCCTGTTTCATGTGACAGTATTGCGTTTCCCAACCGCCGCCGTGGTCGATGACCAGACCGTTGCCGCATTCCTTCCCGGCGACATTCCGGCGATCGACGTCGGTGCGGAGACGGCGGTCGATTACCCGGTCGCGCGCCCTCTTTACGACACCCGAAGCGGCGGCGAGGACGCTGACGCCGCGAGCCATCGCAGCTTCGTCCGGGATCGCGAAATCGGTCCCCTTGTGCCCCTGATAGCTTCTGACGCCACAGGCGAAATCCCGAACGCGGCTGCCTGCCGCCGTATCCGGATAGTTTATGACCCAGCAGTCGACCCCCAGCGCGCAGGCGAGCGGCAGGGAGAATCCGCCGTCCGGCGGTGCCGGCTGGGCTACGGCATTCGCGGCGACCAAGGCCGTCAGAAGGAACGCGGCCGCGTCAGGGAACCCGTTTGAAAAGACCGGCGGCAAATTCAGACGACCGTGTCTTCCATCATTTCCTTCACCTTCGTGGCGAGCTGCTGAAGCGTGAAGGGTTTGGGCAGGAAATGGATGTCCTCGGAAACGCCAAGCCGATTGCGGAACGAATCCTCGGTGTAGCCGGAGATGAACACGACCTTCATGTCGGGGTGCGTTTCGCGGACCTGGCGGATCATGGTCGGCCCGTCCATGCCAGGCATGACGACGTCGCTGACCAGGACATCGATATCGCCCGCCTCGCCATTGGTCAGAAGCTCGATGGCCTCATCCCCGCTCGCGGCTTCGACAACGGTATATCCCTTGTTGCGCAACGCCCGCGCGCCGAACATGCGGACCGCATCCTCGTCCTCGACCAGCATCACCCGACCGGCGCCCGTCAGGTCGCGTTTTTCCGATATCGCCTGATCGGGTTCCGCTTCCTGCCCGGCTTCATGCGATTCCGATTCGTTACGCGGCAGATAGATCGTGAACCGGGCGCCCTGCCCTTCCTGGGAATCGACGAAAATATGGCCGCCGGTCTGTCGAACGATGCCGTAAACGGTCGAAAGACCGAGCCCGGTTCCGGACCCGACCTCTTTCGTCGTGAAGAACGGTTCGAATATCTTCGACAGCAGCTCTTTCGGGACGCCGACCCCGGTATCGGCGACTTCCATGGCAACATAATCGCCGGACGGCAGGGCCGTATGGCGCGCCCTGCTGGATTCCGAATTGGCGCAGTTGAACGTGCGTATCGTGACGGAACCCTTGCCATCCACGGCGTCGCGCGCATTCACCGCAAGATTGATGATGACCTGCTCAAGCTGGCTCTGGTCAACCTTGACCGGCCACAGATCGCGCGCATGCACCATCTTGAGTTCGATATCGGCGCCGATCAACCGCCGCAGCAGATGCGTAAGTTCGGTCAGAACATCCGTAATATCGAGCACCCTCGGCTGCAGCGTCTGCTGGCGCGAAAACGCCAGAAGCTGGCGAACCAGGTTCGCCGCCCGGTTCGCGTTCTGCTTGATCTGCATGATATCCGCAAAAGACTGGTCCTTCGGCGAATGCCGCTGCAGCAGAAGGTCGCAGAATCCGATCATCGCGGTCAGCAGATTGTTGAAATCATGCGCAACGCCGCCGGCCAGCTGGCCGACGAGATCCATCTTCTGCGACTGGATGAACTGGTTTTCCAGATTACGGAATTCCGTCTGATCCAGCGCATGCACAACAAGGCCGCCGGGTCCGCCCGGATCGGATTCGAGCCGTCTCGCGAAAAGGGACGCCACGACCTGATCGTCTCCCTTCAGCGTTATCTGGATGGGCGTTTCGTCGTTCGAAACGATGGCGTTGGCGACCCACTGCCGTATCCGGTCCCGGTCGTCGTCGATCGCGAAATCCCAGATCGCCATGCCCGGAAGCGACGCCTGGTCCTGTATCGACATGCGGGCCAGCGCCGAAGAGCATTCGGTGACGATACCGTTGGAATCGAGCAGCGCGATGCCGACCGGCGCTTCGTCGAAGAACCGGTGGAATCTCTCTTCCGACTGTCGCAGGGCGGACCGGGTATCGCGTTCGCGCGACAAGTCGCGGACCAGCGTACGCGTCCGGACGTGATCGCCGTCATTCAGTACGGTTTCGGCGACAAAGGCGCTGAACCGGCGACCGCTTTCGTGCAGCAGTTCCACCTCTCCGACATTCGCCGCGCCCGTGCCGAGCGCGCTCCACGGCGGCAGGGACGACGCCGTCCCGCCAGACAGGAAGTCGTGCAGGCATTTCTTCCCTTCGACAAGATCGCTGTCGGTCAGACCGATCCAGTGAGCGAAAGCCGTATTGGCATTGAGAAATTTTCCGTTCTCGTCGACCGAAAAATATCCGATCGGACAATCCTCGAGGAAACGGATCATGCGGTCCTGTTCGGTGGCGATCGCCGCAGCGAGATCGTTGCGGGCATCGTCAGGAGAAAACGTCCAGAGCACATTGTCTCGCTCGCCAGCCGGGCCGACCGCAACCCGGTACCAGCTCTTGCGTCCGTTCGGGTCGATGAAAGCCACTTCGCCGCTGTCCGAGGCCCGCGCCGCCGCAGCCGACCGCAATTTGACGAAACTCTGGAAATTTTCCTTTTCCGGGGCGAGCCGGCGCTCGACCGCCTCAATTGTCGCCGCGTCGGTCGCTCCCGCAGATTGTCCGAACAGCGTTTTCCAGGCCTGGTTGGCGTATACGCATTCGCTCGCGACGCCTGTCACCAGTACCGCATCGGGAAACGCGGTCAGGGCGAGTTCCCGGGTCTTCACCTCGGCGCTTCTGCGGCGAAGAGCGACAAACAGAAAAACCGAAATCGTCGCGACGGCGATTCCCGCAAACAGACAGAAAATTGAATTCAGTTCGATCATTTCGAAACGACAGCCCGCTTCATGGCCGAATCCACCTTCCCGATCCCTACCACCTTATGCTCCCGGACGGATGCAGAATGCGGAGATTGTGCCACGGAGGCGCCGCAGCCATCATCGCAACATCGTCCATTCACCTGTCCCATTCGAAGTCGAAGATGGTTAACAAGGCGTAAACGATAACGAATGAGACTATATAGCGCGGCGACCGGCCGGGAACAGGCCTTTGGACAGATCGAGAATAGCGCGCCAGAATTCCGGCGACTTACACATGAACAGGAGGTGGAGAAAATGCTGCTGGAAGGATCGTGCCATTGCGGCAAGGTGAAATACCGGGTCCGCTCGCATACGCCATACCCGTTTTCGCGCTGCCACTGCTCCATCTGCCGCAAGCTGGGCGGCGGAGGCGGGTATGCGATCAACATCATGGGCGACGCGGATACGCTGGAAATCGAGGGCGCAGAGCATCTCACCGTATACCGCTCGTCGCTGAACGACCGCGGAGTCTACGAGGAAGACGGGCTCGGCTATTCGCGGCGTCATTTTTGCAAACATTGCGGAACGATGCTGTGGAACTTCAACCCGCGACACGCGGCCTGGGTCTATCCGTTCGCGTCGTCGATCGACACGGACCTGCCTGCGCCGCCGGAAGTCCGCAACACGATGGCCGACTACAGGGCGTCGTGGGTGAAGATTCCCGAAGGCGAAAAGCAGTATCCGCAATATCCCGATGAAGGCATCGAGGACTGGCATCGAAACCGGGGGCTGTACGAGGATTAGCCCGCGCGGCGGCCGGCGGCGCCACGGACCTCGGGAAACGCCTTCCAGGGAATCACCCGTGCGTCAGGCGACCGCCGGAAACTCCGATTTCCACTGGTCCATCGGCTTGAAAGTCGCGTCCGCCCGGCATTTTTCCTCGTTGGCCTTGAGGATTTCCTCGTCCGACAGGGAAAAATCGAGCGGCTTGGCATGCGGCTGCGCGATATACCAGGGAGTCGCCATGTATATTTCCATACGGTTCCCTTCGGGATCCGGAAAATACACAGAGAGCGCCGAACCGTGGTCTATCGGCGTAATGCCTTCGACGCCAAATGCGACCGCCGCATCGTAGGCCGCCCGCACCTGTTCGATGGTCTCGACGCGGAAGGAAATCTGGTTCACCGGGCTGACATTCCCGTCGGGCCGGCCAGTGGCCAGAACGATCTGATGGTGTTCTTCCGGATCGCGGCTGAGAAAAACGAGTTCTGCGCCCGACCGCATGGCCGATCCCCGGTCCGTGATCCTGAACTCCATCAGATTGGTATAGAAATCGATCATCTTTTCAAGATCGGTGACGTAAAGGCCGATATGGCCGAATTTCATTTCGCTCGGTACTGGCATTGCCCGTCTCCCTGAATTTCTCCCGCGCCGACATCAACGCCGAATTCATATTCGATTAAGGAATTTCGTCCATTCTATCGGCCCGACCGGACAAAAACTAGGACATCTCCCATGGCTGAACAACAGACTGAACTCGTAAGTCGACGTTTGAGCGACCGGATCATTTCCGCATTCGACCTGGCCGCGGAGCAGGGAAATGTGGACGCCGCCGGCAAACTTTACCAGGCGCTTGAAATCGTCCTGAGCCGTCATGGGGGCGCCGCCAGTGCCGACCGCCGCGAAGATGTCGAAAACATTCGCAAGGTCGGAGACCGGTATCTGGACATCAAGCGACAGGCGGAAGCCGCCTGACCCGGCCCGTCCGGAAAATTCGGGCAGCCGGCGCTTACTGCCGGCCGGTTTCTTTGGAAATTTCGTTCTGCCTCGACAGGCGATGGCGCTCGGCCTCCTGGGGCGTCTCGAAACACTCCGCTTCTCCAAGCGTTTCGTAACAGTAGGCTTCAGGCGGCCGGATCTTGCGGGACTCAAGCCAGCCGTCACGCGTCATGCGTTCTTCGGTCCAGCCGAATTCCTTCTTCAGCTTCACCATGTACGGGTTCTCGCACCCCGCAAGGATCAGCAGCCCCGTCAGGGCGGCGATGCCTTTAAGAATTACACCGGGAAAAAGTCTCATTCGTTCGTCCAGAACCTGAATACGCTTTCCGGACGGTAGCAAACACGGCTTAACCCCCGATTAACGGGTCGCTCCGGCAGTCCGTTACCGGTCGCCCAGAACGTCGAAAACGTCGCCCTCACCCGCAACGCCTTCTATGTGCTGGCGATGCCAGAGTGCGTAGAACAGCAGCACCCAGGCGGCAAACCCCTGCCGCCGCCCTCCCTTGCGAAACACCGCTTCAACCGCTGACGGCCGGCACAGCTCGACGATCCCTGCCTGACGCGCGACGAGTTCGCCGAGCGTCTCTCCCCGTCGAACGATCCATTCCCCCACCGGGACGGTAAAACCCTGCTTCGGTGCGAATGGGCGAGCTTCCGGCAATGACCGCTCGAGCCACCGGCGCAGAATCCATTTTCCCGTCCGGCCATGTACCTTGAGCCTGTCAGGAAGCCGGAACGCTGCCTCGGCGACAGCGGGGTCGAGCATGGGCGTCCTGCCTTCGACGCCATATCGCATCAGGCACCTGTCCAGCTTGATCAGCAAATCGTGTGCGAGCCAGTCCGCGCAGTCCGTCGCCTGCGCCGTTTGCAGGCGCGTCCGCTCGCCTGACTCGGCGACTGTTTCGCTGACGGCGAGGCCGCTTCGCCAGTCGCGAGAGTCGTCCCGCATGATGCCGAGTCCCTCCAGGGCGCCACGCGACCGCATGGCCCGCCGGAACTTCCACCAAGGACGAATTGCCGAACGGTAGCGGCCGTACCCGCCGAACATTTCGTCCCCGCCTTCGCCGCACAGGATAACCTTTACGTCCCGGGACGCCGTCTCGGCGAGCTTGCAGGTCGGCAGTTCGGCATAATCCGCTACCGGATCGTCCATCGCCTGGGCGACTTTGGGCGCTGTGGCCCAGAAATCCGTTTCGTCGAAATCGATCTCGACATGGTCGGCACCGACGGCACGGGCGATGGTCCGCGCCATTTCGCGTTCATCGGCGGCGCGCGTATCGGAAAAACCCACCGTATACGCCCTGACCGGCCTGTCATTGAGCCGTCCCATCAGGGCGAGGACAGCGGATGAATCGATTCCCCCGGACAGGAACATGCCGTACGGGACATCGCTCCGCTGATGCACGGCAACGCTGTCTGCCAGGGCCCGGTCGATGCGCTCGATGGCGCTCTCCTCTTCGATCGTCTCGGGACCGCCCGACGGAAGCGCGGATCGCCTGTGCCGCTGCGCGATGCGACCCGATTCGACGACAAGCGTCTCTCCGGGAAGCACGCGAAAAATTCCCGAAATGACCGTTTCGGCGCCGGTGGTAAACTGAAGCTGCAAGAGTTCGGATGCCGCCTGTCGCCGAACCTGGGGGGTCACCAGTCCCGATGCGACCAGCGCGCGCGGTTCGGACGCAAATGCGAATCCAAACGGACCTTCGGCGTAGTAAAGCTGCTTGATGCCGAACGGATCGCGGGAGAGCACCAGCCTGCGCGCGGAGGGATCATGAATCGCCAGCGCATACATGCCGCGCAGCGCCTCCGTGAACCTGGCACCGTCCCGTCGATACAGATGCAGCGCGACTTCGCAATCCGACTCCGTCGCGTAGGAAAATTGCGGATTGTCGCGTTTCAGTTCGACGTAGTTATAGATTTCCGCGTTGGCGATCAGCGCGGCGCCGTCTTCCAGTACGAAAGGCTGATCCCCGGTTTCGAGATCGATGATGGAAAGGCGTCGATGCGCCATGCCGACCGATGCCGCGAAATGTTCACCTTCGCCGTCCGGGCCGCGGTGTGCGAGCGCGTTCTGCATCGACCGGATCACCGCGCGGTCGGGCGCCGTTCCCGACGAGGTCATGATGCCGGCAATTCCGCACATCAGCCCGCAAGCCTCTCGAAAAGGTCGATATAGCGCGACACGATTATCCCTTCGGTGAATTCGTTTTCGTAACGCCGCCGGCCTGCTTTCGCCAGCCCCGCCGCGAGAACCCCATCTTCGGTAATCCGCCGAATGGCGTCGGCCAGCGCGTCCGCATCGTCGACGGGAACCAGAATTCCGTCCTCTCCGTCCGATATCAGCGATCCCGGCCCTTCCGATGCCGCTGCCGCCATGGGCGTGCCGTTCAGCCAGGCCTCAATGACGATATTGCCGAACGGCTCGTGCCGGGACGAACAGACAAACACGTCCGCCGCGGAAAACAATGGCGCCGTATCTGAAACCCATCCGAGAAACCGGATGCGGTCGCCGACGCCCAGACTGTCGGCCTGCGCCCTCAGCTCACCCTCGAGCGGTCCGGCGCCCCCGAGCCAAAGAAAATGGCCAGGAAGCTTCGCCAGCGCTGAGATCGCCACGTCGAACGCCTTGTTTTCATGCAACCGTCCCAGCGCCAGCAGTAGCGGCGCATCCGGGGGCGTGTCGTGTTTCCTTCGATCAAGCGGAGCCGCCCGCCGGTCCGGCGCGAAATTCGGTATGGCGGTGATCCGGTCGGCCGGCCAACCGCTGCCGGTGTAAAACCGGACGAGATCGTCGGTCGTAACGACGAGATGGTCGCACGACCGGTAATATTTCGGGTCGTAATAGCCCCGTGGCGTTCCGATATGAACGAACCCGGCTCCTTTTCCCGACGGCGGACAGAATTGGGTCGCGCGGTTCATCCAGCTCAGCACGATATCGGGCGAATTTTCCGCAATCGATTTCCGGATCGCCGAACGCGTCGAAAAATCGAACAGTCCGCCGAACCGGGCCGTCGAGAACGACACGCCGGCGTTCCGCAATGCCGCCTCTCTTCCCGGCGCCGGCCTGAGGACGATGTGCTGATCGACCCCTGCGTTCTCAAAAGCGACAGCCAGCCGTCCGAAAAACGTCTCCGCGCCACCCTCATCGGCGCCGGCCATGAGCTGCAACAACCGCATCACGCAGCGCGCCCGGCGGTCGGAATCAGTTTTTCGAATTCGGCTGCCGCATCGTCCCATCCCCAGCCGCGCTGGCGCTGCAACGCCGCCCCGCTTTGCGACCGCCAAAGTCCATCGTCGCTCAGAAGCCTGATCGCATGATCCGCAAAGCCCTCGTCGTTCTTCGCCACGAAGCCTGTCGCACCGTCCTCGATCCGTTCGGCCACGCAGCCGATGTCGCAGACAACCGCCGGCACGCCCGCCGCCTGGGCCTCGCCGACCGCCAGACAGAAGGTCTCGCCGGGATCGCCCCGATAAAGCAGGACCCTCGCTTCTCCCAGAGCGGATGCGAGATCATCCTTGGCGACCGGGTCCTTCAGGACGACGCCGACCCCACGGAGCGAAAGAGCCTTTTCGAGAATCGGCTGCATCTCGGCGGCGCGCGCGGCGCCAAAGGAACCATAGGTCGCCATTCCCGAATAGACATGCAGTTCAGCCTGCGGGCAGGCCGGATGAATTCGCTGTTCCCACAGGTCGAGCAGCCATCCCAGGCCGCGCACCGGATTTGAGGTAAAGATCGCCCGCGCAGGCGTTTCGTCGGCCCGCTCACAGGTCCGAAAGACTTCAGATATACCGTAGGGAATGACCAGCCGGTCGCCAGATGGCGCCCAGCCCGGGTAGGTGGCGGCGTGATACGCGCCGGAAAAGACGATTGCCGGCCGCCGTTGCCACAGTTTCCACAGATAACGGAACTTGAGAAGATATCTGGCAGGGTTGTGAATCCAGAAAACGCTCGCGCGGGCGCGCGGGACCAGCCGGATCAGCTTGTCGCTACGATTGGCGATATATAGATCGGCCACGTCCGGCGCGCCGTCTGCAAGGGGTCGCCACTCCACTCCCGCTCGAGTCATCGGCCGTTCGCACATGTTGCGAACCGATACTGCGTGTCCGCGTCGCGCCAGCGCTTCTGCCAGGGACAGGAAAGCGGTTTCGGCTCCGCCGAGCGGGCCGCGTTCGAGCGATCCTCCGTCGAATTCGATTCCGTCATCGGTCATGACGATGTGCGCCATCACGCGACGCCCGAGCGGTTCACTGCCGAAAAGACCGGCAGATCGAGGACGACGCGTTCGACGGTATCGACGGGCAGGTTCTGCATCAGATTGTCGGTCTTGCGGTGATCGAAATCCGCCGCGCCGACGATATCCTCATAGGAGACGTCCGACGACGCAACCGCGCAATGGTCGCCCCACGGCCCGTAACGCGTCGACGGGCTGGGCCCGAACAGTCCGACAGTGGGGACGCCGCCGGCCGCGGCCATGTGCATCAGCCCCGAATCGTTGCCGACGAACAGACGGCAACGGGACAGGCATGCCGCCGTAACGTCGAGTGGCAGGTTCCCGACAAGATCGATTGTCCGCCGGGGCGGAAGCAGATCCAGCAGGGGTTGCGCGATGCGACGCTCGTCGGGCCCGCCGAATACGGCGACGCGGGCATCGGGCATCACGGCGTCGGCCGCCGTAAGACGCCGGGCAAGCTCAGCAAACCGTTCCGCCGGCCAGATCTTGGGCATCCAGTTCGCGGTGGCGCCGAATCCGATGACGGGACCGCCTTCGGGCAGTACGGCCAGGGCCTTTGCTTTCGCGTCTTCGGCGAACCACAGGGTGGGAGCGGGGGGCGGATCCAGACCGAGCAGCGCTCCGAGTTCCGCAACGCGATGGATCGTTCTCGACGCGGGCCCGGATTTCAGGACGCGACGCTCGCGCGCCCGGACGGTCCATGCCAGGGCAGAGGCACGAAGGTCCACGACCATATCCCACGAAGACGTGCAGACGTCGGCCCAAAAAGACAGCCAGTGACCTGCGAACGCCCGCTTGGTCATTGGAATGACCCGGTCGACGCACGGCGCCGCCTGGAACAGCGGCGCGGCCAGCGGACCGCAACCGACCGTCACGCTTGCGTGCGGATTTCGCGTAATCAGGTAAGAGAGAATTCCGGTCGAAAGGACCGCATCGCCGATACGCGTGGAGGTGACGAACAGGATATTCATGCCATAAACCAGCGAGTGCCGTTCCCTATACGCGGATCGATGACTTTCCCACGTCTTGTCTTGGCGCATTCGTGATACCACCATAGGACCGACAGCCATAGAACGGAATTCCATGAAACGATTCGCCATGCCCCGGAGCCCGACCTGAATGAAAAAGGCTTATTTTTGCGAGCTGGACGACCGCGCGGTGCTTTCGCTCAAAGGCGAAGACACGCTCCGGTTTCTTCAGGGAATAGTGACCAACGACGTCGAGCCGCTTTCGCGCGGCCGCGCGGTGTTTTCGGCGCTGCTGACGCCCCAGGGAAAATATCTCCATGATTTCATACTGGCCGCCGTCGGCGATGCGATCCTGCTGGACGGCGAAAAGGCGAAGACCGTCGATCTCGCCCGTCGTCTGTCGATGTACCGGCTCCGGGCCGCGGTCGAAATCACGGATGCCGGCGAAGACTATTCGGTCTTCGCGCTGTTCGGCGAAGATGCATTCGATGCCGGCTCGCTCGACGGCGAGCCCGGCCTCGCCTGTCTCCGGAACGATGGCGTCGTCATGATCGATCCCAGGCTCAGGGCCCTCGGGCTCCGCGCCATCCTGCCCCGCGCGATGGGCGCGGCACTGCTTTCGGACATCGGTTTCGTTCCCGAACCTCGAAAAACATTCGATTCACACAGGCTGTCCCTCGGCGTGCCGGAAGCGCTGGCGCCTGACTCCCTGTATCCGCTGGAGGCCGGTTTCGACGAGCTCAACGGCATCTCGTTCTCCAAGGGTTGCTATGTCGGCCAGGAGGTCACGGCACGAATGAAAACGCGCAATCTGGTGCGCAAACGCATTCTGCCGGTCGCGATCGAAGGCGGCTCGCCGTCCGGCGAGGTGACGCTCGCCGGAAACGCGGTCGGGGAGCTGATCGTCACCGGCATGCGCGAAGGTCTGGCGCTGGTGCGCGTGGATGCCGCCAAAGCGGCCATTGCAGACGGCGCGCCGCTTTCGAGCGGCGATGCTGTTCTCGTGCCGAACGTGCCCGAATGGGCAAAATTCTAGAAAAAAGCACCGCGGGCATTGAATCGCGGCGCCCCACGGTTTTCTTAACGTTTTTTATACCATCCGCCTTTATCTCTCGGATCGTTGACTTTCGTTAACCCTTGTCGCCGCGCAGGCGACTTTCCGGTGAGAGACGCATCCATGTTCCGATCCCGCAAGGCGACAGCGCCCAAGACCGAAGAAACCTTTCGTCCCCTTTCCTACGCCGATGTCCAGCCCATTCCGCCGGAAGGCAAGGGCGAAGTGGATATCCCGACGCCGGAGCAGGATCAGACCAGGGACATGACCGCGACCGCCCCGTCTGCCGAAACGCCCGATCCTGCAAAGCAGAATGCGCCGGCCAAGGGAGCCGATGTCATGACGCAGATGGCGCTGGCGACCAAATACGCGGTCGAGGCTAACGAACTGCCCGACAAAACCGCGAAGGAACCGGCGGCCGAACGGAAATACGAAGATCCGTCGCGCCTCTATATCGGAGGTGAAATCCGCATGAAGGCGGATGTGGAGACTTGCGGCGTAATTCAGGTCGACGGCCATCTCGAAGCTTCGGCGAAGTGTCGCGAGCTCGCCATTTCGGAGACCGGAACCATGATCGGCACGATCGCCGTGGACAACGCGGAAATCACCGGCAAGTTCGAAGGCACCCTGACGGTTTCTGGCAAGCTTCTGGTTCGCTCTTCGGCGCGCATTTCAGGCACGGTCAAATATGGCAGCATCGAGGTTGAAAGCGGCGGCCATATTTCGGGTCACATCGCCGAAATCTCCGTTGAGGAAACCGTGGAGAGCGCGCCGGCGACGGAGCCTCCGACCGGACAGGTCGAGCCCTCGCCGCAGCGGATGGACCCGCCGCCATCGCGCCCGATCGGTCCGCTCAAACTGAACCTGGCGAAACCGAAAACCGACGACGGCGAGGCCGATGCGATGCAGAAAGCCCCGCAGCCCCAGGTCGAGCCACAGACGGCCGAGCAGAGACCGCAGCCGGAAATGCCGATCTGACCCCGACCTACCGGTCGGCGGGTTCCAGGCGAAGCAGCCGCCCGGGATCGTCGTCGATCGCCAGGTAAATCAGCCCGTCCGGCCCGAGACGCACGTCGCGTATTCTTCCGACTCGATCCTCTAGCAGCCGTTCTTCGCGTACGATGCGATCGCCGTTTAGTTCGAGGCGCGCCAGCAGGTTACCCGCCAAGGCGCCGACGAACAGGCTGTTCTTCCATTTCGGAAAGCGATCGCCGCCATAGAACGCCATTCCCGACGGCGCGATCGAGGGCACCCAGAAATAGAGCGGCTGCTCCATTCCCGGCGCAGATTTCCCGATCCCGATTTTCGATCCGTCGTAATCGATTCCGTGCGTGATCACCGGCCAGCCGTAGTTCGCGCCCCTGAGAACGATATTGATCTCATCGCCGCCGCGTGCGCCATGCTCGTGCGTCCAGATGGCGCCTGTCGCGGGATGACGCGCCATTCCCTGCGGGTTGCGATGCCCGTATGACCAGATTTCCGGTTTCGCAGCGGGCCGACCGACGAACGGATTGTCCGGCGGCACCGACCCGTCGTCCCGCAAGCGGATCACGGAGCCGGAATGATCGCCGAGCCGCTGGGCACGGTCCATGTCGCCGCGGTCGCCCACCGTCAGGTACAGATATCCTTGCCGATCGAACGCCATCCGCCCGCCGAAATGGCGACCGCCAAAGCCGCCCGGACCTGCAACGAATATCCGTTTCGGATCGGTGAGCCGGTGACCGGAGGGATCGAAGCGAAAGCGGGTGACATGCGTATGGACGCCCGACGGGGTCCGCGCCGCGTAGGCGAGATAGATCCAGCCGTTCGACGCGTAATTCGGATGAAGCGCAACATCGAAAAGACCGCCCTGGCCGCCCACGGCGATTGGCGGCACACCCTCGATCGGCTTCGGGTCCAGCCGGCCGTTGACGATCAGCCGCAGGCGCCCTGCCCGTTCCGTCACCAGCATGCCGTTATCGGGCAGAAAGGCGATGCTCCACGGATGGTCCAGCCCGTCAGCAACGACGGTTACGCGAAAATCGTGCAGTTCCGATTTAACGGTTTGGGCGGGAAGATCCCCGCCATTGCAGGCGACCAGAAACAGCGGCGCAAACAGCAGGAAGGTCAATTGGCGGATCATGAGAAGCTCCGGGTGTTAAGTCATCACCCTAACATTTGGCGCAATGCGGATAATTCAAGCAGTGCGCCCTGTTCTAACGTCAGAGGATAAAGCTTACCGCCCCCAGCGCACCAAGCTCCGTGGGGTCCAGAACGGCGCGACGTTCGACGATTTTCAGCCCGTCCTGCGTCGCCTTCAGCCTGTACCGGTAACGCCCGACATAGGTCCGGAGCGGCGTGCCGCGCTTGTAACGGTACACCGTGAAATTCGCCGCTACGGAAAGCATGTCTTCATCGCGCTCCGTAATGCGCACGTTGGCGATCATCCGGCGCGTCCGGCTGTGCGGAAACTCGGCGTGGGCTTCGGTATCCTTCAGCCGCTTCACCCGCGCCCGAATCCTGTTGATGTCGTCGGCGATCGTAAACAGCGCATTGCGGTGATCGCTGTCGGGCGCATCGTTGGAGGGCACGTAATAGGCGGCATCGTCGGTCAGGAGTTCGAGCCAGTCGTCGAGACGCCACTCGTCGAGCAACGCCGCCTCTTCGAACAGGAAATCCTCCACATCGGCGCGCGTAACGGAATTCGCGTTCATGATGCCGCCGTCATGAGCCGGTTCCATTCCCGCCAGAAGGCGCGCAGATGCTCTTCATCGGTGTTGAGCTGCTCGCCTTCCTTGTTCATGCCGCGCGACATGACCGACCATTGCGCCTCCTTCCAGGTGGCAAGACCGGCCTGTACCGATTCCAGCGCCTCGACATCGTCCGGCGTCGCAAACCCGCCCGGCCCGTAGAAGGTCAGGAAACTGTCGAGCCGCCGTGCCCGCGCGCTCTCCGATTCCTCAACCGGTCCCAGCGCCCATGCCGTCACCCGCATATGGTCGACCGACAGCGGCCAGAAGGCGCGGATCGTCACGGAGGAACCGTCATTGATCACAAGATTGGGGAAAATAACGAGATTGCGGTTGGTATCCGCGACCCGCGCTGCACGTTCCTCGCCCAGCCGTTCGATCAGTTCTTCTCGCAACCGTTCGATTTCGGGTTTCGCCTCCTCCCCGTAAATCGAGATCCAGCGCGCCACCGGACGCCCCCGGAAATTGATGTTGTCGATGACGGCATGCCCGTTGCCGAGCCCTTTTCCGATTCCCTTCGACGGCAGCAGCAGCCCCTGCCCGGCGGGAGGCTCCACGGTGACGCCGGCATCCTTCATATAGTCGAGCCAGGTCTTGTGGGTGGTCAGCAGGTGGTAATCGTCGAACGAGTTTTCGACCAGCAGCTTCCAGTTGGCGCGGATATCGTATTCCTGCGTGCCCTGGACCACCTCCATCGTCCGGGTCGGCGACTGATCGACGATCAGGTCGATATATTCCTTCGCCCCCGCGAGATAATCCGTCAACGGTGCGGCTGCGGGGTTGAACGAGACAAACCAGAACCCGTTGTATGAACCCGACTGCGGCGGCTCCGCCAGCGCATAATCGGACTTGTCGAAACCGGGAGGGTAGGACTCCTCGCCGGGTACGCCGACCAGCCTTCCGTCCCGGTCGTAAGACCATCCGTGATAGAAGCAGTTATAGCGGCGCGTATTTCCGCACGGTTCCCGGCATACCTGCGCCGCGCGGTGCTGGCAGGCATTCAGAAAGACCCGGACGTCGCCCTTGCTGTCGCGGCAGAAGATCACCGGCCGGCCGCAGACATTCCGCGTTACGAAATCGCCGGGTTTTCGTACTTCGGACTCGTGGCCGCAATAGATCCAGGAGTGCTCGAAAACGGCTTCGCGCTCCCGCTCGAACACGGCCGGATCGGCCAGAGTCCGCCGGTTCAGGCGAAATGTCATGTTCGCCGGATCGTCGATGATAAAGGGTTCGTGCGTTACGGTATCTGGCATAAGCGTTGCCTCTGCGATGCTGGAAGCCACTATAAAACATTTTGTCGAACGGTTAAGGGCGGTCCGGCAGTTTTATCGGGCCCGGCACGGCATTCCGCTTCATTTTCTTCTCGACGACACGACAGAGCGGGCGAATAATCCGGACTCGCGGACGCAGATCTGGAGCCGGCCGCGTTACCATAAACAGGAGAAATTCGATGAGTGTTCGTCTGGTTGGGCGCGGTTTCGCGTCCGGTTTCGTCGCGGCCTGCGCGCTTCTGACGGCTTCGTCCGGACAGGCTGCCGATGCGGCAAATCCCTTCGCGGGAAAGCAAATGCGGTTCATTACGATGGGGAGCGTCGGCGGCGGTTACGACGCCTACATGCGAACCATCCTCGATGAGCTCGCGAAGAAAACCGGAGCGAAAATGCTGCCGGTCAACGAAAATGCGGCCGGCGGGCTGGTCGCGATGAACCGCCTTCTCAATTCGCCGCCCGACGGCTCCACGATCCTGCTGACATCGGGCGAGGGCACCGCGCTCGGGCAGCTTCTTGGCAATCCCGGGGTCCGTTACGACATCCGCAAGCTGGTATGGCTCGCCCGGGTCAGCGGTCCACCCAAGGTCGTGCTGGTCGGACCGAAAGCGCCATACAAGACCTTTTCCGATGTCGTAAAATCGGACCGGGTCTTCGTCTGGGGCGGTACAGGCAAGACCGATGGAAATTCGGATTACCAGGCGCTGCTGGCGCATACGCTGGGCTTCAAGACCAAGATCATTCACGGCTACAAGGGATCGCGCGGGATGAACCTCGCGATCGAGCGGGGCGAGCTGGATTCCCGCATTCTTACGGACGAATCCGGTTCCCGGGCGACCGGGTCGGGCAAGATCAGGGCCATCGTCACCCTGTCGCGCGAACGCTAGAAGAAATTCCCGGATGTCGCCACGGTCCACGAACAGTTCCAGCTGACAGCCGCTCAACAGAAATGGCTCGACTGGCGCGCCGGCGTCACGGCGCTGGGCCGCGTCGTCGTCACCACGCCGGGCACACCGAAGGCACGCGTCGACTATCTCCGCACCGCGCTGAAAGAAACGCTGACCAGCCCGGACTATATCGCCAAGGCCCAGAAACGCCGGCTTGAACCGGGCTATCTCGATGGCGAGACTGTGCAGAAAATGGCGCTGCAGACGATGACAACGCTCGACGACAAGGAACTCGCCGAACTCAAGCATGTCGTCCTGAAAAAATACTACTCGAAATAGCCGCTGGAGGGGCGGCGGATTCCGTCGCCCCTCTTTGTACCGGTGGCAATCCGTGGCAATGTCCGTTCATGGAAAAGAGTCAGGACAACATGCCCGCGTCGCCGTCTACCCTTCCATCGGCCGACGACAACCGGCGGGGCCCGGAAGATCTCCGCGCATGGATCGAAGCAGTCGAGAACGACGGCGGCCTGCACCGCGTAACCGCACCGGTATCGGCCCACGAGGAACTCGCCGCCGCAACCTATCTCGTCGCGCAGGATGAGGCCGCGCCGGCCCTGCTGTTCGAAAATATCGTGGGCGACGAAAGCGGCACCAGCGTGCTCGCTAACATGCTGGGATCAAGCCGCCGGCGGTTCGCCCTTGCGGTGGGGATCGATCCCGACCTGTCGACCCAGGACATGATCGGCGCGATGCGCAACCGGGCGAAAAGACGGCTGGCGCCGGAACACGTGCCCGCCGACCGCGCGCCGGTGAACGAGATCGTGCTGACCGGCGACGACATAGACATGACGAAGCTTCCCGCGCCGCGCTTCTGGCCGCGCGACGGCGGCGACTATATCGGCACGGGCGACATCACCTTCACGCGCGATCCCGACTCGGGCCGCATCAATGTCGGTTGCTATCGCCAGATGGTACAGGGGCCGCGCCGGATCGGCATGTACTGTTCGCCCGGCAAGCACGGCCTGCTGGACCGGGAAGCCTGGTGGGCGCGCGGAGAGCCGTGCGAGGTGGTGGCGGCCTACGGCATCGACCCGGTACCCTTCATGGTCGCGGCACAGTCTTATGACTCTAACGTGTCCGAACTCGACATTATCGGCGGCATTCTGGGGCGGCCGATGGAGCTGACCGACGGCGTCGCCGTCTCGCTGCCGATCCCGGCGCGGGCGGAAATCGTCATCGAAGGCACCGTGGCGTCAGGCGACGTTGCGCTCGAAGGTCCTCTGGGCGAATTCACCGGCTATTACGGCCGGCCCGAATCCGACCAGCCGGTGATCGAGGTCAAGGCGCTGCACATGCGCCGCAGCCCCATCCACACCGCCGCCCTGATGGCGGATTATCCTGCCTGCGAGATCGGCGCCTACTACGCCATCATGCGTTCGGCGGCAATCTGGGAAGACCTGGAACGGTTCGGAATTCCCGGCATCGAGGGCGTCTATACCCATCCGGCTGCGGCGTCGGGCTGGGGCATGACGGTGGTTTCCGTCCGCCAGCGCTATGCCGGCCATGTCGCGCAGGTTCTGGCATCGGCGGCGCAGTGCCCGGCCGGGGCCTATTATTCGAAATGGATCATCGCGGTCGATCACGATGTCGACCCCGCCGACATGAACCAGGTGATGTGGGCCATGTCGACGCGATGCCATCCGAGCGAGGATATCGACATATTGCGCAAGACCTGGTCGACCGGACTGGACCCCAGCCGGTATACGCCGGAACTGCGCCCATACGGCTCGAAGGCTTTAATCGACGCCTGCATTCCGCACATCCATCTGAAGGAATTCCCGGTCCGCACGATGATCAGGCGTTCGTCCCACGACCGGGTAGTCGAAAGGTGGAACGAGCTGGGACTGCCCGGCACCCCGCCCAGCGTGCGGGCGCTCGACGATATCGAGGATTAGCGGCGCGTAAGCCACCAGGCCTTCCAGGCGGCGACCTCATAACCGAAATGCCGGCCAGGCGGATCGGTCAACGCGACGATGACGCCGCCCTGGCGTTAAAGACAAAGCCCCGGCTTTCCCAGCGCTTCTTCGAGAAGCCTGCAGGTGACGATGTTAAAAGCCTCGTCGACGGTATCGACACGGTGAAAGAACTCCACGTCCTCGGGCGAAATGGTCCCGTGTTCGACCATGACGTCGAAATCCAGAACGCGATCCCAGAAATCCCGACCGTACAGGATGATCGGCAGTTTTTTCTTGATCTTGCCCGTCTGGACCAGCGTCAGCGACTCGAACAGCTCATCGAGCGTTCCGAAACCTCCCGGCATCAGGACGACGGCCTTTGCCATATACAGGAACCAGAATTTTCTCATAAAGAAATAATGGAACTGGAAATCGAGCCGTCGCGTTATGTAGGGGTTGTTTTCCTGTTCCCTCGGAAGAGAGATTCCCAGCCCGATATTTTCGCCCCTGGCTTCCGACGCCCCGCGATTGGCGGCTTCCATGATGCCCGGCCCGCCGCCGGTGCAGATGACGAAGCGGCGCTCAGTCTCGTTGAGCTGTTTCGACCATTCGGTCAGGCGGAAGGTCAGTTCGCGGGTTTCTTCGTAATAGCGTGAAAGTCTCAGGTCGCGTTCGGCGACGGCGATTTCTCCGTTTCCCGCCTTTGCGTCGACGAGCGCCTGCTCCGCCTCCTCGCGGGATTTTATCCGCGCGGAACCGAATACGAGGATGGTGTCCCGGATATGACGATCCTCGAACCGCTCGAGAGGTTCGAGATATTCCGCGAGCAGCCTGAGCGGACGGGCGTCCGCCGTCTCCATGAACTGAAGGTTCTGATATGCCTTCTGGACCGGTCTTCTCGGGATGTCCTCGTTCGCCACAGGCCTACCCCCCCAGCGCCTTCCGCGCGGCATCGGGTATCGGCGTCGAAGCGAATGTCGCGGGATCCCGGGGGTCGCCCTTGCACCAGACGCGTTTCTCCCAGCCCTCGGCGGCAACCCTGTCGCCATTCGTAAACACGTGACTCAGAGTGAATGAACTCCGGCCCCATTCCGAAACGAAGCTCTCGACCGACAGAAGATCGCCGAACTTGCTGGGGGATTTGTAGTCGGCGTGAGCGGAGATGATCGGGATTCCGAGAGCATCCCAGTCTTCCTGCCATTTTTCCCATTCGATTCCGGCCGCCTTGAACAGGTAGTACGCACACTCGTCCATCCAGCGGAAATAGTTGCCGTAGAAGGTAATCCCTGCGGGATCGGTATCGGTCCACAGCACGCGGATTTCGTGAACGTTCCGGAACCCCGGCGCATCGGCCATCAGTCGTCTCCCTCGACGTAGCCCTGCCGCCGGTCATATTCGCGCGCCGCCGGATCGCGTTTTGCCGGATCGCCGTACCCGCCGCCGCCGGCCGCTTCCATCAGCATGGTTTCGCCGGCCTCCATCACGACGCTGGTGGTGATCGGCATTTCCTTCTCGCGGTTGGTGCCGGGATTGGTGACGAACCGGCTGGGCTGTCCCGGTTTGCCGCCAGAGACGCCCCTCGGCGGGCGCGCCGCCCGGTCGCCGCGAAAGATCACAAGCCCCGGTTCCAGCAGTTCGTAAACCCGCCGCATGGCGAGCCCGCCGCGATGCTCGCCGTCTCCGCCCGAGCCCGGCACCATCTCGAACTTCGTCACACGGCAGGGAAACTCGGTTTCAACGATCTCGATCGGCGTGACATAGATATTGGACAGATGAACCGTCGTACCGGATGCGCCGTCGGAACTCGCCGACCCGCCATAGGCGGAACCGAAAATTTCATACTGGTTGCCGCGGGGTTTGCGCGTGTCGCCGCGCCAGTCGACAGTGAGACCTCCGCCGGAACCCCCGCTATAGGCTGCCGCGCGGTCCGGAACGAACGGGCCGAATGCCTCCAGCAGCATGTCGATTACCGTCATGCAGGTTTTCATATAGGAACTGCAGGGCGCGGGGGGCACCGGATCCAGTACGGTACCGGTCCTGAGACGGATATCGACCGCGTCCCGCACCGCGTCGCTGTAACGCAAATTCGGATCGATCATGCCGATCAGCACCTGAAAACAGCAGGCCTCTACCAGCGCACGGCGGATGTTGACGGGCCCCTTCCCCTGCGGATCGCTCTCGGTGAAATCGAACGTAACGGCGCCGTCCTTTACGGCCGCCTTCACGTGCATACGGATGGATTTGTTGTAGTCGATTCCATCGCTGTCGAGCCAGGATTCGGCCTCGCCCTCCCCGTCCGGCAGGTTGGCAAGCGCCGCCCGGAACTCCACGCCCGCCGCATCGATCATGGCATCGAGCGCATCCAGCACGGTCGCGGTGCCGTACTCGTCGCAGACCTGCCGCATCCGGTCCCGACCGATGAAACAGCCCGCCACCTGACCGCGCAGATCGCCGAGCGTCAGCTCCGGCTGGCGGCTGTTGGCGGCGATCAGCCTTTCGGCATCCCGGTTGTAGACTCCCGCGCGCCACAGATGGGTCGGCGGAAACAGGATTCCTTCCTGAAAAATCTCGCGCGCCTGCCCCCAGGTGGAACCCGGCATGGTGCCGCCGATATCGGCCTTGTGTGCGATCGAACCCGAAAAGCCGATCAGCGTTCCCTCGGCAAAAATCGGAACGATGACACCCATGTCCGGCACATGCGGCATCGACCCGTCATAGGGATGGTTGGAAAAGAACACGTCGCCGTCCCGGATGCCGTCGCGGCCGTGCAATTCGAAGATACGCGCGACGAAATATCTGTAGGCGGTCGCATGAAAGAACATCGGCGGCGCGACCAGAAGCCGCCCCTCGGGGTCGAGAATGACGCATGAGAAATCCCGCGACTCCCGGACGATGGTGGAATAGCCCGACCGGAAGAAATGATGGTGCATCTCGTCCATCAGGCTGCCGATCCGGTTGCGCAGGATCTGCACGGTAATCGGATCGACCGTGCGTTCGCGAACCCCGTCCATCAGGCGCCCTCCCTTTCCAGCAGCAGATTGCCGCGCCTGTCGCGCGAAACCGTCCAGCCGCGAGGCACCACCGTTGTCGAGTCGAGCTGTTCGACAATGACGGGACCGTCAAGCGGCGTCCCCATAGGCAAATCCTCGCGCCGCCATATCGCCGCTTCGGCCTCTTCGCCCTGCGCGGTGATCAGCACGCGCGTTCCGCAGGACGCCCTGCCCTCGCCGTTTTCGTCCTGGCCGATCTCCAGCTTCGGCATGGGAACGACGGCGCGCAGGCGGTAGCTGACGACTTCGACGTCCGCCCCCCGGGCAGCATGGCCATGAACGTCCTCATGACGGGTATGGAACCGTTCCTCCAGCGCCGCAAACCCGTCCGCATCGAGCGGCAGATCGAGCCCTTCCAGCGGCACGCGAAGCTCGTAACCCTGGCCGGCATAGCGCAGATCGACTTCGCGCAGGAACACATGTTCCTCATCCGCAAGCCCTTCGTTCGCGAACTCCTCGGACGCACGCCTTTCAAGCGTCGCGTAGGCATCCTCGACGTGAACCGGGTCAATCCCCGCGAGATCCCGAAGGTCGGACCGGACGTAATCGTGCACCACATCGGCACAGAGCAGGCCGAACGCCGAGAACGCACCCGGGTTGCCGGGAACGAGTACGCGCGGAATGCCAAGATCCTGGGCCACCGCGGCCGCATGGACCGGACCGGCGCCGCCGAACGGCACCAGCGTAAAACCGGCGAGGTCGACGCCTTTCTTGGCCGCCTGTACGCGAATCTCGTCCGCCATCCTTGCGTTGACGACTCGCTGGATGCCCGACGCCGCAGTAGGGAGATCGACCGACATCGGCGCCGCGACATGGGAGAGGATCGCGGCTTCCGATGCCGCCGCATCGAGGCTCATACGGCCGCCGAGAAAGAAATCCGGGTTAAGCGCCCCGGCAACAAGGTCGGCGTCGGTAACCGTCGGCAACTCACCGCCCTTGCCGTAGCAGGCGGGTCCGGGATCGGCGCCGGCGCTGTCGGGACCGACTTCCAGCATGCCGGCGGCGTTAACCCGGGCAATGCTGCCGCCGCCGGCGGAAATCGTCGCAACATCGAGAGCCGGCACGGCGACGATGCGCCCGGCGACAACCGCCTCCGCATGTTCGAGTGGCGCGCCGTCCTGAATGAAGGCGATGTCGCAACTCGTCCCCCCCATGTCCATGGTCACGATATTGCGGATATCCTGCTGAATGCCGAGCAGATAGGCGGTCCCCTGAACGCCGGCTGCGGGTCCCGACAGCAGCGTATGAACGGTCTGGCTTTCCGCATTGGCGGAAAGCGGCATGACGCCGCCGTTCGACTGCATCAGGAAGCGTCTTCGCGTCGTCGCGCCGCGCCGGTCCAGACCTGCGGCCAGATCGGCGATATAGCGCGCCAGAACCCCGACCAGATAGGCGTTCACCAGTGTCGTCGAGTAGCGCGGCCATTCGCGGATGCGGGGCAGCACCTGGGAGGACAGCGAGACGAAACTGCCTGGCACGGTTTTCCTGACGATTTCCGCCGTCCGGCGTTCGTGCGCGTCGTTCATGAAGGAAAACAGGTAGCAGACAGCGAACGATGAAATACCCCGACCCGCCAGGTCCGACGCGGCGGCGGCGACCGCGTCCTCGTCCAGCGGCACGAGTTCATTCCCCAGATAGTCGATCCGGCCGCCGATCCCCCGGGTCGTCTCAGGGGGCGCAATATGGGCCGGCTTGGCGAAAAGGTGATCGAACGGGTTGCCGCCGTCGCGCGCCTGCGTCTGCACCTCGGTGATCGCGCCGTACCCGTCATTGATCAGCAAACCGACGGCCGTGCCCTTGCTTTCGAGGAGCGCGTTGGTCGTCACCGTGGTGCCGTGTGCAAAGAAACCGATGCGGTCGGGCGGCACGCCATCCGCGATCAGGCGATCCAGCCCTTCGAGAACTCCCAGCGCGGGATTCGACGGCGTCGATGGCAGCTTTTCAATACGGATGTCGCCGGTTTCGAGATCGTTCAGAACAAGGTCGGTGTGCGTGCCCCCGACATCGACGCCCACACGGTATCTGGGCGCCGCAACGTCATCGCTCATGTTTTATCCTTTTTCGGCGACTGCGTCGGGCTGCAGCTTGATCCTGAGCAGATAGACGGCGATAAGCCCTATGGCGGACGGGATGAGTGTCAGGAGATCGTCCCTGCCGATCCATACGGTCGAACTGCCGACCACCATCGCAAAGATCAGCAACCCCCAGCCGAACAGCGTGCCGGAAGCGCTCTTGCCCATCACCATCGACATGCGTCCGACCAGCAATCCGGCCACGATGCAGGAAATGGCAACCAGCGTAATTTCCAGTGCTGTCCCCTGTCCCAGCAGCGCCGGGTTGAACGCCCACAGGAACGGCAGCAGGAATGCGGCCACGGCAAGCTGAAGCCCGACCAGTCCGGTTTCCCACATGTCACTGTTGGCCATCTGCGCGGCCACCATCGAAGCGATGGCAACGGGCGGCGTCAGCATCGACAGCAGCCCGTAATAGAAAATGAACATATGCGCCGACAGATCCGCGACCTTCATCTCGATCAGGGCCGGCGCGATGATCGAAACCAGAACGACATAGACCGCTGCGGTGGGCATTCCCATGCCCAGCACGATGCAGATGAAGGCGGTCAGCAGCAGCATGACCAGGATGCCCGCGTTCTGGCCGACTTCGGTCAGGACCAGCGAAAGCTGGAACCCCAGCCCGGTCGAGTTCATCAGCCCGATGATCACGCCGGCGCCCGCGCCGATCATCACCAGCGGAACCAGATTCTCTCCGCCACCGACAAAAAAGCCGCGCCATTCCTCCCTGTTGGGCAGACGTCGGTTCCGGAAAATCATCAGGACCAGCAGGATGCCGCATGAATACATCCCGGCCAGTCCGGCCCGGTACCCAAGCCCGATCAGGATATAAATCAACACGACCAGAGGGACGAGATAGACCCAGCCGCCCTTCAAAACCTCCATCGCCTTTGGCAACTCGTCCCGCGGCAGTCCCTTGATGCCGAAACGCACGGCGATCCCGTCGACCTGCATGAACAGGACAAGGAAATAGAGAATGGCGGGGAGCAGCGCGGCGAGCGCTACCTCTCCATAGGGGATTTCCAGGAACTCGGCGATGATGAAGGCAGTCGCTCCCATCACGGGCGGCGCGATCTGCCCGCCGTTGGATGCCACGGCCTCGATCGCGGCGGCATATTTGGGATGGAACCCGGTGCGTTTCATCATCGGGATGGTAACGACGCCGGTCGACATGATGTTCGCGACGGCAGAACCCGAAATAGAGCCGAACGCCGACGACGCGATGACGGCAACCTTGGCCGGTCCGCCGCGCCGGTGTCCCATGACCGACAGGGCCATGTCGTTCATGAAGGTCATCGCACCGGAAACCTCCATCATCTTGCCGAAAATGATGAAGGCGAGAACCAGTTCGACAACGATCCTGAGAACGATCCCGGAAACGCCATTGATATCGGTATAGAGGTAAACCAGCGTCTTGGTCGGCGGAAAGACCTCCGCCTCGAGCACGCCAGGCAGATGATTGCCGAGGAAACCGTAGATCAAGATCGCCCAGACGATGCAGGCGATCACGCCGCCGGCCGCCTTGCGAACCCCCTCCATCATCAGAACGATCGCGAAAAGTCCGGGCACCCACATTTCGGGGGGACGATCCGCTGCGCGGAGATACCATTCCTGCAGGTTGATCGAGGCCCAGATCCAGACGCCCGCGCCCACCAGCGACAGGACCAGCTCGACGATCCCGGCCTTCTGGCCGTAGGGATATTTGAGAAACGCGGCGCCGAGCCCGAGGCCAAGGATAAAGGTCGTGGCCTGTTCGGAAACCAGACCGGCCTCGAAATAATCGGGGACCGAGAAAATCCACAGGATTCCCGCAAGCGGCATCGCCGCGAGAAAAGTGCACAGGACCAGATTGTTGATCCGGTCGATCATATCCAGCCCTGTGCGTTACGGGTGTTCAATGCCGACTACTTTGCCGCCGCGATTGCCGCCTGCTGCTGCTTTTCATGGGCGGCCGTCCAGAGTTTTACCTCCTTCAGGTACTTCACCACGCCCGCGTGATAGGGGTGCGGGTTGGTCGGCGGGCAAACCTGGTCCTGCGGAACGCCGCGCAGCGGGCCATAGGCTTTCTGCAGGGCTTTCCAGTTGGAGTGCAGCGTCTTGATGATCATGTAGGCGTCATCCGCGTTCACCGCCTTGCCGGCATTCAGATAGGCGTCGAATGCAGCAATCCGCGTCGGCTCGGTGAGGAACGGGCGGGTCTTGCCTGGTCCCTGGGTGATCCCGCGCGAGCCGGGAACTTCGCGGTCGAGGAACGAGTCGCTGCCTCCGGCGCCAAGCGGAAGGATGCGGATGCCGCCCGGGACGCTGGCATGGGCCTTGCGGACAGCCGGCATGCCGAGCGCAACGGCCGCTGCATCGGCGCGACCTTCGACCACCTTGTTGATGTTATCCACGATACCGCCCGACTTGATGGCCGTGATGTCGTTAAGCCCAAGGCCGCCGGAATGCAGATAGGCAATGTTCAGGTTGGTCAGGTTGACGATCGGCCCGGTCGTCGTGACGACCTTCTTGCCCTTGAGATCGCTGACTTTCTTGATGCCCGAGTCGGTCTTGACCATCATGCCGTAGGGGATGACCCAGACGCGCGCAATGGCGCGGATGTTCCTGAGCTTGCTCTTGAACGGCGCGGTGCCGCGGGCGGCGGCCCCGGAGTCCATCGAATTGTTGAGACCCAGCGTGATTTCGCCCTTGTTGACGACCGGCAGATAGACGGTCGAGCCCGCATGCGGCTGCGCCGTGGAACGGATCTTGAGCTTCTGCTGGAATTCCTTGGCGAAGCCGCTCGCCAGAAGAAAGAACACCGACCCCTGGGCGTTCGAACCGATGGTAATGCGTTTAAGCTTTGCTTCCGCGGCGGTTGTCGCCGCCATCGCGACGGCCGCGGCACCGAGAGCCAGAGCCTTGATTGTACGTTTCATGTGAAATCTCCCTTGTTGAAATCTTTCGTTTCAGATTGCGACATTTCAGGCAGAGGCCATGCTCCCTGTCAACAGGTTAGGTATCAGGCCTCTCCCCACACCTCATCGGCGACCTCCATGATCAGCTCGAGTTTCCGCTTCTGGTCATCGAAACTGATCGGGTTGCCGCGCGCCGCGCTGGCAAAGCCGCATTGCGGGCTGAGGCACAGATTGTCGAGTTTCACGTATTTCGTCGCTTCCTCAATCCGCCGCAGAATCACGTCCTTCGGATCGTTTTCCGGCGTCTTGGTTGTCACCAGCCCCAGCACCACGACGCTGTCGTCGCGGACAAAGCGCAGCGGCGTAAAATCGCCCGCCCGCTCGCTGTCGTACTCCATGAAAAACGCGTCGACATCGAATTCGTTGAACAGGGTTTCGGCGATAAAATCGTAGCTGCCTTCGGCCAGCCACGCGCCGGCGCTGTTGCCTCGGCACATATGCATGCTGACGGTCATGTTGTCGGGCCGGCCGCGCGTCGCGTCGCTGACGAGTCGCCCCTGCAGCTTGATCTGGTCTTTTGGCTCCAGCCCCTTGCGGCGCGACGCTTCCTGGAATTTGGGATCGCACAAAAGCGCCGCGTCGGTGTTGTCGATCTGCACGTAGGTCGCGCCGGCATTTGCAAGATCGGCGATCTCGTCGCGATAGGCCTGCGTCAGGTCATGGAAAAATTCCTCGAGATCCGGATAGACCTCCCTGTTGACCGCTTCGCGACCGCCGCGCACGAACATCAGCGTCGGCGACGGCATGGTGGCTTTGACCACCCGGTCGGTCAGCGCGCTGGTGAACAGGTAGTCCTGAAGAACGATCCCGCCTTCCCTGCGGCCCACCTTGCCGTCGGCATGGGCGATCGGCGGCTGGAAGCCCGACACGAAGGTCGCGCCGTAGCTGCCGTCCTGCTTGCGCAGGTTGATCCCCTCGAAATTTCCGATCGCGTCGTAGGCCCAGGAACCGCGCCGGAACTCACCGTCCGTTACCACCTTGAGCCCCAGATCCTCCTGAAACGATACCACCTCACGGATACATTCGTCCTCTATGGCCCGCAATTCTTCCATTGTGATTGCACCGCCGCCCTGATCGTCCGCTGTGGAATCGAGTTCGAGTCCGGCGCGGCGGCGCGCCTCTTTCAGGCGTTCGGGACGCAGATAGCTTCCTACGATATCGGCCCTGAAGGGCGGTTTGCGGTCGGCCATGAAATTTCTCCCTGTAATCCAAATTCATCCATACACGACAGGTCCAGCGGGATAGGCGGCGGCCGATGCCACGTCAAGGGGGATGCGGCGATGTTGCCTGTCGTCGAATGGCGTGCGATGTGTTTCGGGAACTGGCTCCGGGGAGGATTCCAATGGCGGTACGTACGACGATAACGGCTTCTGACGGCCACCGGCTGGATGCCTGGCAGGCCGTGCCCGACGGCGATGCGATCGGCGGGATCGTCGTGCTGCATGCCGTGTTCGGCCTGACGTCGCATATGGGCGACGTGTGCGACGGCTGGGCCGGGGAAGGATTCGCAGCCATCGCGCCGTCCCTGTTCGACCGGGCCGGACCGGGTCTGGTCCATCCTTACGGCCATGAGGGCGTCGAAGCCGGCCGGCTCAACTATGCCGCCATCACCGACCAACAGATCCTGTCCGACATCGAAGCCTGCCGCCTCGCACTGGCAGAGTATGGAAAGGTCGCGATTTCGGGCTTCTGCACCGGCGGGAGCTGGGCCTGGACGGCGAGCGACAGGCTCGCTTTCGACGCGCAGGTCAATTTTTACGGCAGCCATGTCGCGCAACGGCTCGACCAGCATCCGAACTGTCCTACCATCATGCATTACGGCGACACCGACCGCGTCGTCCCGGTGCCCGATATCGAAAAGATACAGGCGGAGAATCCCGACGTGACGATTTACGTCTATCCCGGTGCCGGTCACGCGTTCTTCAATCCGGAACAGGTCGGCGACCACCATGCGGAGGCATCGGCACTCGCCTGGCAGCGGTCGCTGACGTTCCTGCGGGAACAGTTCGGCGCATGAGCATCGGCAGCTTCGCCTACCAGGGATTTACGGCACGGATCCTGTTCGGACGCGGAACGGTTCACCGTCTGCGTGAAGAGCTCGACCTCGTTTCAGCGGAACGTGCGCTGATCCTGACCTCGCCCCGCGGCCGCGCGCTGGCCGAGGAGCTGTCATCGGAAATCGGCGGCAACCGGGCCGGCGTCTCGGATGCTTCGGAACCCAACATGCCAGAATCGGCATACGCGAAACTAAGGCAGGACGTCGAGGACGCGGGCGCGGATTGCGTTATCGCGCTGGGCGGCGGATCGCCCATCGGGCTCGGCAAGGCCTGGGCGGCGGAGACGGAAAAGACGCTGATCTCTGTCGTCACCACCTATTCCGGCTCTGAAATGGCCAACAACTGGTATGTCGGCGGGGGCGAAACGCGGCGGGGCGGCAACTCGGACGCAGCCCTGCCCGCGACCGTCATCTACGACCCCGACCTGACGCTCGACCTGCCGCCGCGGGTCTCAGCGGCGAGCGGCATGAACGCCATGGCCCACGCGACAGAGTCCCTCTACGGACCGGATACGAATCCCGTCATCCAGCGCATGTCCGAGGAGGCGATCAAACGGCTGGCGGAAAACCTGCCGAAGATCGTCGATGACCCGGCGGATATCGAAGCGCGTACGGAAGTGCTCTATGCCGCATGGCTTGCGGCCGCGTTCAGGGCGACGTCCGGGCTCGAGCACGTCCTGGCGCAGCGGGTGCGCAGCAAGTTCTGGCTGGACCACGCGCGTTGCCATTCGATCGCCGTGCCCTATGCCATCGCCTACAACCGGAACGCCGCACCCGAGGCGATGCGCGCGATCGAACAGGCCATGGGAACGGACGATGCCGCGGGTGGGCTCTACGACCTGCTCGTCCGGCTGGGGCTCGATACGGGATTCGGTGCGGTCGGCATGCCGGAAGACGGGATCGACGCAGCAGCGGAAACCATTTCCGCGATGAAATTTCCAAATCCCCGTGCCACCCCGTTCAAGGACACGCGCGAACTGGTCGCAGCGGCCCATGCCGGCGCCAGGCCGGCTTAAGGAGGAAAAAATGACGAATTTCGTTCTGGTACACGGCGCATGGGGCGGCGGCTGGCAGTGGCGCGGCGTCGCCCGCAGGCTCCGCGCCGCGGGCCATGACGTGTTTATCCCGACGCTCACGGGCTGCGGCGAACGCGGGCACCTGATCGGACCCGACGTCACGCTCGAAACCCATATCCAGGACGTCATCGGGCTGATGGAATACGAGATGCTCGACGATGTCTCGCTGGTCGGCCATTCATACGCCGGAATGGTGGTCACCGGGGTCGCCGACCGCGTCCCCGAAAAGCTGCGGGCCCTGATCTATATCGATGCGGCCCTGCCGGAGAACGGAGAAGCCATGCTCGATATCGTCTCCGCCGAGAGAAAGAAAACCGTCATCGGCCTCGCCGAGGAACATGGCGACGGGTATCGGGTGCCGCAAACGCTGGTACTCGAAACCGGGATCGAGGACGAGACGGAGCGCGAGAATTTTCTCAACCGCATGTGCCCTCACCCGCTGAACGCGCTGTTGCAGCCGATTTCCCTTACGGGCGCGTTCAGGAACGTACCGCGAAAGACCTATGTCTTCGCCGCACGCAACAACTCACACAAATTCCGGGAATATCGCGACTGGGCGGCCAACGAGCCTGGCTGGACCGCGGAAACCCTCGATACCTGGCATTTCCCGATGGCAACCATGCCGGGCCCGACGGCCATCATGCTGAACAGGCTGGTGACCTGAGCAGCCTCGGCCGTTAAGCTGCCAGTACCGAAAATCAGGAGACCGCCATGCGCCTGGGCTACTTCACCATGCCGATGCACCCGATGGATCGGAACTACACCCAGACCCTCAAGGAGGATCGCGAGACCATCATCCTGTGCGACAGGCTGGGCTATCACGACGCCTTCGTCGGCGAACATCTGACCGACGATGCGGAAAACATCACCAGCTCGATGCTGTTCCTGGCGACGCTGATCCACCACACGGAAAACATCATCCTCGGCACCGGCACGTCGAACCTGACCCATACCCACCCGGTTCTTGTCGCAAGCCACGCGGCCATGTTCGATCATCTGGCGGAAGGCCGTTTTATCCTCGGCGTCAGTCCCGGCACACTCCGCTCGGACCGGGAAGTCCTTGATATTTTCGACGAAGACATCAACAAGATGTTCGCCGAATCCGTTCAGGTAATTCTGGAAATCTGGAAACGCGACCCGCCCTACAGCATCGATTTTCCCGACAACCGCTACAAGGTCACGACGGAAAAAACCCTCGACCTGCCCTACGGCACCGGCGTCATGCGGAAACCCTACCAGCAGCCGCGACCGGAAATCGTCGGCACCGTCGTCGCCCCCTTCTCGAAGGGCGTCACGCTGATGGGCGAACAGGATTTTCACCCGCTGTCGGCCAACTTCCTGATCGACAAGTGGGCAGCAACCCACTGGGCCAATTACGCGGAAGGCTGCCGGAACGCCGGTCGCGAGCCGAAGGTTTCGGACTGGCGCATCGCCCGGACGGTTTTCGTTACTGAAGACGACGATGGTCTTGCCCGCGCCTATGGCAAGACCGACGAGAACAGCCCCTACCGCTTCTATTACAAGCAGCTTCTTTACAAGCTGACCAAGGGCGGTCGCCAGGCCGTGTTCAAGCACAATCGGGAAGAGCCCGACGACGCCGTCACGCTGGACCGTGTGCTGGACGATCTGGTGATCTGCGGCTCCGTCAATTCGGTCGTCGACCAGATCCTCGCCTTCCAGGAAGTCACCGGCCCGTTTGGCGAGTTGGTGATCGCCGGGATGGATTGGGTCGACGAGGCTCTGACCAAGAAATCGCTGCAGCTTATGGCGGAACAGGTCATGCCGCGGGTCAACGAGGCGCTCGGCAACTCTGCAAGCGCTGCGGCGGAGTAGTCTGCGCCCTCTACTCTCGCCCCTTGAGCCTGTCGACCAGTGCGATACCCTCCGCCACGGGCATGTCGGCGACCTCGTGCAAGATCTTCTTCATGCGATGGAGCGCATCGCCATCATACCCCGCGAATGCGCGCCCCAGTTCCAGCGCGGCGTCGGCCAGCGTCAGGTCCGGCACGACGCGATTGACCAGCCCCATCCGAAGCGCCTCGTCGGGGGACACCGCCCGCCCCGTCATGATCAGCTCGAATGCCGCCTTGCGGCCCGCCTGCCTGACCAGGTCGGGAACGATCCCTTCGGCGGTAAAGCCGTGGCGGATTTCGGGATAGCCGAACGACGCGCCCTCGGCCGCAAGCACCATGTCGCAGGCGATCGCGAGCGCGCAGCCTCCGCCGAGAGCGAACCCGTTGACGGCAGCGATGACCGGCACGCGCAGACCGCCGATCATCCCAAGCAGCTTTCGGTACGCGGCCGACCGCGCGCGCGACAGTTCGGCGACGTTGTCTTCCCGACCCCGGAACTCGCGTATGTCCGCTCCGGCGGAAAACGCAGCCCCTGCCCCGGTCAGGATCACCGCCCGAACGGTCCGGTCCGTACCCGCCGCCTCCAGCGCCTCGACGAGCGCGAAGGTCAGCGCGGAATCGAGCGCGTTGCGCTTGTCCGGCCGGTTGAGCGTAAGAGTCCGGACACCGTCGGCGTCTTTCGTCAGCAGAACCGGCTCAGCCATGAAGATCAGCGGACCTTGAAGACGATCTTGCCGCGTACGTGGCCGGTCGCGCTCTTCTCGTGCGCCGCCACCGCGTCCTTCAACTCCATGATTTCGATCTCGGGCGGCCATGCCGTCCCGGCAGCAACCATGTCCGCAATCATCTTCATGTGGGCGCCGTCGCGGTCGACCTGAGGGCGCAGATACTGGACGTTGGAGGGAGGCTGGAACCCGTCCGGCGTGCGCGTAACATATACGAACCGACCACCGTCCTTCAGCACATCGAAACTGCGGATGTGAACGTCGCCGCCGATCGTGTCGTAAACCACATCGCAGGGCGGCACGACCTTCGTAAAGTCGTTCGCATTGTAGTCAACCACCTCGTGGGCGCCGAGCGATTTGACGTAATCGATATTATGCGCGCTCGCCGTCGACCAGACGGTCGCCCCGACACTCCTGGCGTACTGGATTCCGAAACTGCCGACCCCGCCGGCGCCGGCATGGATCAGCACCGTTTCGCCCTTCGCCACGTGCGCGTAGTCGTCAAGCGAATACAGCGCGGTCAGGCCGGTCAGGGCGATGGCAGCAGATTCGACATGGCTCAGGCTGGCGGGTTTGAACGAAACCTGGCTCGCGCCGATGGCGAGCATCTCTGCGTAACCGCCGTCTCGGCTCTGCGCGCCCACGCCGAACACCTCGTCCCCTTCCGAAAATCCGGAAACATTGGCGCCGACGCCGCGCACGACGCCCGAGAAATCCACACCGAGGATGTGCGGCATGGAGATTGAGGACGACGCGCGGTGCCCGCCCTGCCTGATCTTCCAGTCGACAGGATTGACCGACGCGGCATGAACCTCCACCAGCAGGTCGTCATCACCCGCAACAGGATCGGGGGCGTCCTCGTAGACCAGAACTTCCGGCCCCCCGTAGTCCGTCATCCGCACTGCTTTCATGTCGTTCTCTCCCGAATTCGTGGTGCCGGAAGAATGGCGCAGATCGGCCATTCGCACCAGTCCGGTTGCCAGACAGTTGATCGTCGGGTTTTTCCTGTCAGACTTCCGCCAACGGAACGGACGTCAACAGGAGAAATGTTTTATGGAGTCGTTACAGCAGGCACTGCGGGAACTTGTCATCGCCAACCGTATTCTGGCTCGGGAAGGCGTGGTGGACGCGTTTGGTCATGTCAGCGTGCGTCATCCCGACAACCCGGAACGCTATCTGATGTCCCGGTCCCGCGCGCCGGAACTGATCACGCTGGACGATTTGATCGAGTTCAAGCTGGACGGCGAGGCCATCGACCTGCGCGACCGCACGCCCTATGGCGAGCGCTTCATTCACGGCGCCGTTATGGAAGCCAGACCTGACGTCAATTCGGTCATTCACAACCACGCCTACGAGCTGATACCGTTCGGCAACACGAATACCCCCGTCGTCCCGATGATGCACACCTGCGGCGTCATCGGCGCCGACATCAATTTCTGGGACATCCGCGATCAGTTTGGCGAAACCGACCACCTGGTCGTCAACATGGAACAGGGTCGCGATCTCGCGAGAACGCTGGGCGACCGCCGCGTGACGCTGATGAAGCGCCACGGCTGCGTCGTTGCCGGCAGCAGCATCAAGGAAGCCGTTAACATCGCCGTTTACCTCCAGGTCAATGCGAAGATCCAGCTTCAGGCAATCGGCATGGGCGGCACCATCGACAGGCTCACACCCGGCGAGGCCGAACTCTGCACCCAGCGCCAGTTCAGCCCGCTCGGCATGGACCGGGCATGGGAATACTGGTCGCTCCGCGCCGGTGCGGACCAGCTGTTCGGGGGTTGACCGAATGGCAAGGGCGGACAGGGTCGCCATCGTCGGCGGCGGACCGGTCGGGCTTACCGCCGCCTGGCTGCTGGCGGCAAAGGGCGTCCCGGTCGCCGTGTTCGAAAAGGAAGACAGCGTCCAGGAAGATTACCGCGCGTCCACTTTTCACGCTGCGACGCTCGACCTCCTGGAAGGGACCGGCATCACCGAAGCGCTGCTATCCATGGGCATCCAGTGCCCCGTCGTTCAGTTCCGCAGCTGGGACGAAGGCAGGATCGCCGAATACGACCATTCGGTGCTGAAAAACGACACCAACCACCCCTACCGGCTCCAGTGCGAACAGTACAAGCTGGCGCAATGGCTGTTCGACGAGATGTCGAAAATGCCTGGGGTCGACCTTTATTACGGATACGAAGTCAGCGGGTTCGAACAGGACGACGACGGCGTCACGGTTTCCGCCAGAAGCGGGGACGATGAGATGACGCTTCGCGCCGACTATCTGATCGGCGCCGATGGCGGACGCAGCACGGTGCGCAAGGTCCTCGACATCGATTTCCCGGGCTTCACTTTCCCGGAACGTATTCTGGTGATGGGAACGACGCTGGATCTGCGCACAGTCCTGCCTGATCTCGCCTTCGTGAATTATGTGACCGATCCGAAACATTACGGGCATATCCTGCGGATCCCGAATCTGTGGCGGATGAGCCAGCCTCTGTTCGACGACGAGGATTCCGAAGAGGTGCTCAGCGATGAAGGGATCGAGACCCGCCTGCGGCAGGTGATCCCCGACCTCAAGCTGCCGGACATCAAGGTGCGCGGCATCTACACCGTGCATCAGCGGGTTGCCGAAACCTACCGTAAGGGCCGCGCCTTCCTCGCCGGGGACGCGGCGCATCTCAACAATCCGAAGGGCGGCATGGGACTCAATGGCGGCATCCACGACGCCTGGGACCTGACCGAACGGCTTGGCCGCATCTGGCATGGAAACGCATCCGAGGACGAGCTCGACGGGTACGAACCGCTGCGCCGCAAGGAAGCGATCGAGGACGTCCACAAGCAGACGCAGGCCAACGTCAGCAACCTGAAGGAGGCGGATGCGGATGCCCGCCAGGCGCTGTTCGACGAATGGCGACGCAAGGCCGCCGATCCCGAGGCCCAGCGTCAGGCCTTGCTGCAGAGCTCCATGCTTGCCGGGCTAAGGCGTTGCGGGATGCTGCCCGCCCGGAACTAGGCCTGGCTTATTTCGCCTGAATAGTCCGCGACCAGACGGCCGTTCGAAACGCCTGCGACGGAGGTCGATTCTAGCCATTCGCGCGAACCGCGATGAAGGATATGGCGCTGCTTTTCCCATTGCATGAAATGGGACGCGCCCTTCACTTCGATCAGCACCTTGGTATCCGCTCCCAGATCCTCGAACAGCTGGATGTTGGACGGCAGCAGCCTGTCGTATTCGCCGACCATGATCAGCACCGGGCAGGTGATCATCGCTGCGGATTTGGCGTTCCAGCCCCAATAGGTCCGCGTCGGCGCGCGGAGGCCGCCCGGTCCCCACGATGCTCCGACCGGATCGGTCACCACGGTCTGTTTCCAGACGATTTCCGGCACCCCGGGTTCAACCTGACCTTCGGATTTAACCGTCCCCATCCAGCGCTGGTCGATCCCGACCGCCCGGGTCTGGAAAGTCATGGGATGTCCCGGCTCCGGGAACGATGCGGGCGGACCGTCGGGGTTGCCCCGGTCGTAGTTGGAGGATGCGAAAATAATCAGCTTCGCTACCCGTTCCGGATGCCGATGGGTAAAGGTGCCGGTGCGGATGCCGCCCCCGGACCATCCCAGGAGATTGATCCTGTCTACCCCGCGCAGGTCGCAGATGAAGTCGACAACGCGGGCGATATCGTCGGTCTCTGAATCGCTGGTAACCAGCTTGACCGGACTGGTCGGCGGCTTCCGCTCCGATAGCGTCAACGGGATCAGCGCGTCCTGGTACTCGGGCGGCAGATTGGCTGGGTCGTCCATCAGCGGCCGGCTCGAATAGCCGTAACCCGTCATGTCCATCGCAAACACGTCGTAACCGGCGCTCGCCAGCGACTCCATCCAGCTGTAGTCGCGATATTGCAGGTCGCACCCGTTCACGCACGGCCAGTAGCCGCCGTGAACGAACAGCAGGATGTTCTCCGCGGGCACCTTCCCGGACCTCGCATGCGCGACGTCCGCCCGCGCCTTCTCCCGAAGGAACAGATTGACCGGCGCACCAGCGATCGCCGGCGCGGTGGAGACATGATCGACCAGCCGGTCGATGGTCAGTATCTGGTCGCCCGCCATCGCTGAACGCCCTATTGCGGGCGCGTCGTCTCGAACTGCTGGATATCGGGATCGAGTACCGTGAACGGATGTTTGCGCGCCGTGAAAACGCTGATCGCGGGTTTCAGATCGCCGACATCGTCAAGCGTCCCCGCCTTGACGTGTTTGACGCCCGGGCTGCCGGTGCCGAGACCGAACAGCTGCGAGCCGCAATTGCCGCAGAACTGCTTGGTCATCGTGTTGCCGGCGTCCGATTTGTGCTGAAACTCCTTGGGCGTTCCCTGGGTGACGACGATGTCCTCTTCCTTGAAGAAGAAGTTGGTCGCATAGCTCGATCCCGTCGCCTTGCGGCAATCGTCGCAATGGCAGACGGCGGTGCGCACAGGCTCGCCGTTGATTTCATACTTGATCGCGCCGCACAGGCAGCTTCCGGTGTAGTTGGCCATTCTGGTCTCTCCCTATGGATGGATAACCAAGCCTAACGCGGAAACCGCTCTCAGGCGAGGGCAGGCTTGGGTCTGGGGCCGATCCGGAAAATAAGGGCGATGACGATCAGGATGTTGACGATGTTGAAGGCGACGCCGATCAGGAACGGCATGGTGTAGGACCCGGTCAGATCGAACAGATAACCGCCCATCCAGCCGCCGAAGCCCATCGCCACGGCGCCGAACATGAAGATCACGCCCGTGCGCTTGCCGGCTTCCGTGATCGGCAGATGATCGCGGACGGCGACCGCGTAGACCGGGAACAGGCCGCCATAGCCGAGCCCCATCGCGACCGCGACCGCATAGAGCGCCCAAAGGTCCCGCACCACCGTGAACAGCGCCAGCATCGCTGCCTGGCCGATGGAAAACACCAGCATGGCCCGCAAACCGCCGAGCCAGTCCGACAGCGGCCCGAGAACGGCAGCGCGGCTGACAAACGCTGCCAGCAGCATAATGGACAGCACCTCGACGGCGGTCTCGAGCGGAAAGCCAATGTCGCGCACATGCGACACCAGATGGCCGAGCGGCAGCGCCATCGCCGTACAGCAGCCGATCATGGCGCAGCAAAGCGTCGACTGGATCGCCTTGGTCGAAAGAGGCGCCTTCCTGACGCGGTCGACGGTCGCACTTTCTCCGCCACCGGCAGCCGGCGCCGGCGGTCTGTAAGGCGGCGGGCGAAAGCGGACAGCGAAACAGAGCGGCACCATCAAGCAGAAGGCAAAAACCCCGTACCAGAAGAACATGTCTCGCCAGCCGATGGCGACCAGAACCGCCCCCATGACCGGCGGCCAGACGATACCGGCGAGCGCCTGTCCGCTTGACGCGATACCGACCGCAAGCCCCCTCCGCTTGTCGTACCAGCGCGCGACGTTGGCGAGCGCCGGTGCGGCAAGACTGCCCTGACCCGAAAGACCGAAAAAGAACAGGTAAATGGCGTAAAGCTGCCAGGCAGAATCTATCTGACTGCCGAGCACGGCGCCCAAGCTGACGCAGATCGTGCCGACGACCGCCGGCACGATATAGCCATACCGGTCGAGCATATGGCCCATGATGATGCCGCCCACCCCAGAGCCGATAAACTGCAGAGAGAAGGCGAAGGACGGCACCGCGCGAGGCCAGCCGAATTCCTGCGCAACATCCTTAAGGGCCACCACGATCAGATACATGCCGCCGGCGCTGACCAGCAGCATCGTCACCGAACCGGTCAGCACGATCAGCCGCCGGCGCGCCAGCGTACGTTCGTCGAGTTGTTCGGGTTCGGGCGTCATACGCTAGCGCTTACGCCCTTTCCTGCGCCGGGGAAACCCCCGTCAGCGCTGCCCGGATCAACTCCGCATAACGAGACAGTGGCGTGCGGGAAGCCTTACCGAGACCGTCGCTCCTTCGTCAGGGGCAACATCGGGATGCGCCAGCACCCGAAGCCCCATGTCACCGACAGAGACAATGCATTCGACGCTGCTGCCGAGGAACATCCGGCTGGCGACGGTTCCCTGCACCACGTTTTCGTCGTCGCCATCGCCAAGCAGGATATTTTCCGGACGGATGGCGATCATGACCGACGCGCCCCTGGGGCAATCCTCCGGAACATTGCACGTCATTATCCCGAGAGGCGTCTCCACGCTGCCGGCGCCAGCGACGCCTGACAGCATGTTCGACTGGCCAATAAAGTTGGCGACGAAGGGATCGGTCGGTCGGCTGTAGATTTCCAGCGGAGATCCTTCCTGCACCAGCCTGCCGTCATTCATCACGGCGATCTCGTCCGACAGCGTCAGCGCCTCGATCTGTTCGTGCGTCACGAAGATCGTCGTCACGCCGAACGACTTGACCAGACGGCGCAACTCGACACGCATTTCCTCCCGCAGCTTGGCGTCGAGATTGCTCAGCGGCTCGTCGAGCAGCAGAACCTTCGGCTCCATCACAAGCGCGCGGGCCAGCGCCAGGCGCTGCTGCTGGCCGCCGCTCAGATGCGGTGCGGGGCGATCCTCCAGCCCGTCGAGCTGCACCATCGCCAACGCATTTCGCACGTTTTCGCCGATATCGCCGGTGACGTTTTTCGCCACCCCATGCCTTAGCGGAAAGGCGACATTGTCGAACACCGACATGTGCGGCCAGATGGCGTAGGACTGGAACACCATGCCGATGGCCCGTTGGTTAGGCGGCACCCAGACTCCCTCCTCCACCGACGAAACCGGCACGTCGTCGATCAGAATGGTGCCGGCGTCGGGCCGTTCGAGCCCGGCGACGCAACGCAGCGTCGTCGTCTTGCCGCAACCGCTCGGTCCCAGCAGGGTATAGAACTCGCCTGCCTCTACCCGGAACGACACGTTATCGACAGCGAGATGGCTCTCGCTCTCCGAACGGTAGGTGAGACTTAGATTTCTGACTTCGATCAAGACATCGTGCTCCCGCGATTATCCGCTTACCTTTCCTGATTGAGCCCGGTAGCGCGCGTCACCCACCAGTACAGAATGATAAGCGGCAGCATCAGGGCGATCAGGATCAGCGTGATCGCTGCCGCCTGTCCGAATCCGCTGGCGTTCCACAGGCTCCATACCACGACCGGCAGCGTCACGTTGTCGCGCGTCGTCAGGATCACCGCCAGGGTCAGTTCGCGGAAGGTCAGCAGCGCTATCCAGAGCCAGGCATAAATCAGGGTCGGCGTCAGCAATGGCACGATCACGTGCCGCACCACGCTGCCGGTCGAGGCGCCGCTCATGGTCGCCGATTCCTCAAGCTCCTTGTGAATCTGGATCAGCGAGCTGTTGGTCATGCGCGTGCCGTAGCTGACCCGCGCCACCACGAACACGATCAGCAGGATCCACAATGTTCCGTAGAGCGGGATCGCGTTGCGGACGACATAGAGCGTAAACAGCAGAATGCCGACGCCGAATACGATGTTGGGAATGGCGTGCGGCAGGAAGGCGACGAAGTCGAAGAAGGAACGTCCCGGCACCTTCGAGCGCAGCACCACCCACGAAAACGCGACCGAGATGACCAGCGTCACCGTTGGCGTCAGCACCATCAGGATGGCCGTGTTCTTGATGCCTTCCACCGTCAGTCCCCAGGGCAATTCGCGGAAGTGATCGAGCGACATCGATCGGATCGCTTCCATTGACGGCACCTGAAAATAAGGCAGCAGCGAGCCCCAGATCAGCAGCAGCAGCGGCATCAGCTTGGCGATCACGAAATACAGCGCAAGGAACCCCCATGCCGCCCATAGGTATCCCCTGAGCGGCATGATTCTGGGCCTGTACCCCTTGCCGGTGACCACCTGATAGCGGTGAGTCTGCCGCTGCAGCCGGCTGTACCACCAGCTCAGCAGCCCGGCGAGAAGGATGACCAGCGTCGATAACGCCGCGGCGACGCCGTACTGAGGCAGGTCATCGTCCGGGTTGAGCTGCAGAATCATGTATGTGCTGAAGGTGAAGATGCGGTTCGACCAGCCGATGATCGCCGGCACGTCGAACGCCGCGAACCCGATGGTGAAGATGTAGATTCCGGCTGCCAGAATTCCGGGCCACGCGAGCGGCAGCGTCACCTTGCGGACGATGGTGCTGAATTTCGCGCCGGACATTTCGGCGGATTCCTCAAGCGCGGGGTCCATCGCCCGAAACACCGCCGCCGTCATGATGAAGGCGACGGGCGCGAGGTTAAGCCCCTGAACCCAGCCCATCCCGAAGATGGTGGCGATATCGAACGGCGCTTCGGCGAGGCCGAACAACTCCGTCGCCCAGATATTCAGCATGCCGATCCGCGGATGCATCAGGAACAGCCAGCCCATCGCGGCGGCAAAACCCGGCATCAGCAGCCCGATCGTCATCAGGGTGTAGAGAACCGGCTTGCCCGGCAGGTCGGTGCGCTCCGCAAGCCAGGCCGTGGGTATTCCGAAGACAAGGGCGACGACGAGCGCCACAATCGAGAAACCCAGCGTGTTCGCCAGAACCTCGTAGGAAAACGAGTCGCTGAAGACCTCTATGTAATGAACCAGAGAATAGACCGCCTCCGGATCGATCGGGCGGCCTTCGCGAATGCTCAGCCAGAAGACGATGACCGGCAGTACGATGATGAAGGCGCTGAGCAGCCCCACCACGGCGAACATGGACCAGCCCCAGCCGTCCTGGCGGGCAAAGTCGCTGTCGCGCAAACGCCGTGCGATGGATGTCGAAGCCAAAGTCCCCTGCTTTCGGCTGCCAGAAACATACGGGCGGCGTCGAACCGGCCGACGCCGCCCGATTACGTCATGCCCGGTCTATTTCTTTTTGCTCGCCTTGCGCATGATTTTCTTGGCTTGGCCCTGCGCCTTGTTGCCTTCCTTGTTCGCAAGCTGCCAGTTCACGTCGGCATCGACGAATTTCCGGCCGATCTTCGCCTCGAGAGCAGCAATCTCCTTGCCCTGCACCGATCCGGGCAGCGTGTGAATGTCGCCCATCGTCAGTTCGTAGACGGTTCTCTGGCCTTCCTTCGATCCCGCGTAGGCCGCCAGCAGCTTGCCCCCGTTGGAATGCGGAGCGTTCTTCGGCACACCGAAATAGAAGTAGCTGACCAGCGGCGCATCTTCCGGCACCACGCGTTTGAGCGGCGCTCCCTTGGCGATGGCGCGCTGCATCGAATCGCCGCTGCAATCGAAGATCAGCGCGAGAAATTCGCCAGACGTCAGCCTCTCATGCTCGCTGCAGCGCATGAAGCCCGCGATCTGGTTGGTGAAGCCCTCGACGAAACCGATCGCCTTCTTGGCGCCCCAGACTTCCTTGGAGGCCAGTTGCTCGAAACCCGCGGCATAGGGCGTGGTCGCGACCTTGCCCTTCCAGCCGGGCTTGAGGAAATCGCTTACCTTGGTCGGCGGAAACGGCGCCAGCTTGGTGTTGTAGGTAAAGCCAAGCGTCACCGACATGACCCGCACCAGCGTGCCGTTCTGCTCGACGACGCGACCGTCCATCCAGCCGGGATAGTATTTTTCCCATGGCGCCGAATGGAACAGCTTGTGCTTGTGAAGCGTCGCCATGTTGCGGGAGAATCCCATATAGACGTCTGTCGGCGACGGCAGGTTGTTGGTGTAGCTCATCGCAACCCTGTTCCCCATCCGGGGCATCGACGGGCCGGGCGCCCATTTGACCTTGATGTTGGTGCCGTACATCTTGTTCATGCGGTTCTGGAAAATTTCCGCACCCTTCGGCCCGCCCATCGTGCTGGCGCTCCACATCACGAGGATTTCGCCTTCCTTGTCCGCGGCCTTCGCCAGCGCCTTGAGCTCCGGCGTCAAATCCGCCGAGACCGCCGGAGCGACCACGGCCAGCGCAGCTGCCGACACTGCGAGCGTCGTAAACCAACCTGTCTTCATCTTCGTCTCCCTGTTTCCGTACGTTTGTTCAAGAGTAAGCGAACTGCACTTCCTTGTCGGTTTCATCGAGAAGGTTCTCGTCGGGCCGTCGCCAGTCCTTGACCGGCCCGCCTTCCGCGATCGCCCGCATTTCCCGTTCCCAAAGCTTGCGCAGAAGGATGATTCCCTTGTCCGACTGGCCGAGCCGTTCGCGCGACCGGTCGACGATCCGCCCCTGTCCGGCCAGCGCGACATTGTCCTGCACGTTGAAGAGCCCCCCGTAATCCGGATCGATATCCTGTACGCGCATGCGCCCGGCGAGAATTTCCTCCGTGTAGAACATCGGGTCCGGTTCCGCTTTGGGACGCCGGCTGAGGCCTCCGCCGCCGCCCTTCTTGGTGGTGACGATGAAGCTCATCATCTCCTCGTCATCCACCGGTACGCGCCAGGCGAGGTGAAGGATCCATTCGGGCCGCGCGGCGCGGCCGGGCGTGATCACCATCATCGCGTTGGGCATGAAGATACGCCCTGTCCGGTCCACATTGGTGCCGGCATTGGAACGGCGGCCGCGACGGAAAATGCCGTACTCGGTCTCTTCCACGTGGATTTCCGGCAGTTCCACCATGCCGATTTCGGACGTTCCGACGCGATGCACGTAATGCAGATGAACCTCGTCCAGGTCGTTTTCTACGCGCTGGAAAAAATTGCACGGCACCGGATGGCTGTTGTAGGTGACCGTATCCTTCTCCATGTCGATTTCATGGAAGTACGGAAAGGGCGGCGCTTCTCCTTCGCCGAAATAACCGAATATCAGCCCGAGATATTCCCTGATCGGGTATCCCTTGATCCGGACCTTGTCCTTGAAATTCTCATTCTCCGCCGGTTGATCGACGCAACGGCCTTCTCCATCGAACATCCAGCCGTGGTAGAAGCAGCGGATGCAGTCGCCCTCGACCCAGCCAAGGTGCAGCCGGGTGAGGCGGTGCGGGCATTCGTCTTCGACAATGTGCGCTTCGCCGCTTTCGCCGCGATAGGCGGTGAAGTATTCGCCCAGAATTTTCAGCCGAACGGGTTTTCCGGCCTCTAGGTCGTCGCCGACCATGACCGGCTGCCACGAGCGGCGCAGGAGCTTGCCACCGAGGGTATCCGGACCGATATGCGCGAAGTCCTGATAGCGATTTCCCATCGTCGAGCCGTCCGCCATTAAGACCTCCCTGATTTTGTGTGGTAAGCGAAATCGTACGCCCTGATTCCGGGATCGCGCAACCCGCCTCGCCAACCGCGAGAACGACCGCTAGAATGCTGAAATCCCGCGTTGTTTTTCGTTGTATCCGTTCCCCATGATCGATCTCTCCGACTTGCGCGACCGCGTTCCCGGCATGCTTCGCGCTTTTGCCGTCGGACTGCCGGCCGGCGCCCTGTTCGACTGGCTTGAAACCCCGATCCCGTGGATGGTTGGGCCGATGGTCGCCGTGGCGGCGATCAACCTGATGGGCGTCCGCGTCCATTCGGTGCCGTATGGACGGCAGCTTGGACAGGTCATTCTGGGGTCGGCGGTATCGCTCTATTTTACGCCGCCGGTCGTTGCCGCGCTTGGCGCCCATCTCGGGGCCATCTTTCTGGCGACGATCTCCGCTTTTCTGATCGGCGGACTTGGCGCTTTGACCCTCAGCAAGGCGTCGGGAGTCGACGCCAAATCGGCATTTTTCTCGTCGATACCGGGCGGCTCCATGGCCATGGTCGTGCTGGCGCAACGGTACGGCGCGCAGATTCCGCCGGTCGCAGTTACCCATTCGCTGCGCGTTTCCATCGTCGTCATTGCGGTGCCTTACGCGCTGACCTACGGGAACATTCCGCTGGACGCCGCGCCCTATAAGCCGAACCTGCCGCTCGACTGGCCCGTTCTGGCCATCTGGCTAGCAGCCGGATTCGTGGTGGGCGAAATCTCGGAAAGGTGCCGCCTGCATAACGGATATATCCTGACTCCGATATTCATGGGGGCGGTCCTGACCATCAACGGAGTGGAACTGTCTTCGGTCCCCGTCTGGATGACCGATTTCGCGCAGCTCATGTTCGGGCTCATCCTCGGCGCGCGCTACGAGCGGGCATTTTTCGCCCGGCACCGGCTGTTTATCCCGTTCGCCCTGATCAATTCCCTTTTCATCCTGATCGCATCGGTTGCCGTTGCCCTGGGCCTGGCCTGGGCCTTCGGCCTGCCGATCGCGACCATGATCATCGCCACCGCGCCTGGCGGCATGGCGGAGATGGCCATCACCGCCCAGGCGCTTCAGGTGGGCGTTCCGATGGTCATCGCCTTCCACCTGATCCGCATCATCTTCGTGAACATGGGGACGCAGATCGTCTACAACCTGTTTACGACGATCCATGCGCGGCTGACGAAAACCTAACCTTCGCCCAGCACCCGCCGCCACATCGGGAAAATCCGCTCCCAGTCGCGCGCTGCGGCATGACGGTCGTAGATATCGCGATCGGGCAGCGCATATCCGTGTTCCGCCCCCGGATGCACCACATGCGAATATTTCACCGGCAGCGACCCAAGCAGCGCCGACATTTCGGCGATCAGTTCGGGCGGGGAGAAATGGTCCTTTTCGCCGAATCCGCAGTAAAGTTCGCCTCGAAACTTTTCGGCGCGCAAATGCGGGGAGTCCGGCGCCTCCGAAATCAGTCTCGTCCCATGCAGGGACGCGCCCGCCTGCATGCGATCGGGGAACAGGCCGGCGGCGCTGACCACCAGCCAGCCGCCCATGCACCAGCCGATGGACCCCACGGGCCCCGAACGCGTCGCCGCCATCCCGTCGATATGGGCCAGCAGCGCCGCGGTGTCCTTCATCAGCATCGCGTTATCGACCTTGGAACGGGGCGCATGCACCTGCCTTTCCCTTTCCGGATCGAGCTTGTGCAGGGAAATCATCCGGCCGTCGTCGTCGCGGAATTCCGTACTGATCCGGCCCTGACGATAATAGAGGTCGGGCAGCAGGCAGCAGTAACCCACTGTCGCGATGCGCCGCGCGATTTCCCGAAGTTCCTCGCGAACGCCCCAGATATCCATGAAGAGGATGATCGGCGCGAACGGACCTCCCTCTTCCGGATGGGTGACGAAGGTCGGCATGAGGCCGTCGCCGGTAAAGATTTCCGCCTCAAATTCTTTCATGGTTCATTCGATCCCGTGAACGATCGCAAGGTAACCTTTGCTCCGCCGTTCTTTCCAGGTGGCTCGGCGATGAACTTCACCCCTTCTCCCAGCAATTTTGCAACGTCGTCGTCGGGAATATTGCGAACGCCCGGCGCGCAGTAAATGCCCATCTCCGTTCGGCGGTTTTTGGTAATGCCGTGATTGATTTCCCCCATCGACGAGATTCGCCTGAGATAAACGCAAGCCTGCGGACCGGCCCTGAAATGGAGATATCCTGGCCGCGCTGCAGCATCGTCGGTCTGGGAATCGAAGCCGGGAGACATACGACCAATCGAGATATCGACGTCACGAAACCCCTTCCACAGCTTTCGGATGGTCTCCGCGGAGACCTCCCCGGCGCTGGACCAGTAATAGTCCGGAGCGAGAACGTGAACGAAAAACAGCATCAGGGAACGGTCGCGCTGTCCTCGATACAGAACCGCATGTGTCTGATATTCGTACGACTCCGACCAGCCCAGATCGAAATACCTGACACGATCGGCATCCACCCCCGCCACCTCGAGCAGAATCATGGATTGATCGCGATCTATGGGTTTCGCCGCCGACAGCGCATCGCAAACCGGCGAATACGCGACACACAACGCGGCAAAGGCGACGCCCCATCGCCCAACTCTATTCATGCCAGTCATGCCAGCCATCCTCCCGAATCGCCGCAATCCTCGCGATCCTATCCTGACGCCCCTTTTTTACAAACGGCATTCGGTGTTAGGCTCGCCGCGTTGACAGAAATGCAATGCGAGGAAAACCCCTATGGCTTTAGTCAATGAAGGGGCACAGGCGCCGGCGTTTTCGGTGAGCAATCAGGACGGCAAGGCCGTCTCGCTCGACGATTTCGCAGGACGCTACGCCCTGCTCTGGTGGTATCCGAAAGCCGATACCCCCGGGTGAACGATCGAAGGAAACGGATTCCGTGATCGAATCCAGGACTTTGAAAATCTGAATGCCGCGATCGTCGGCATCAGCTGCGACCCGGTCGCCGACAACAAGGCGTTCCGGGACAAGTTCAGCTTCCCTTACGACCTGCTGAGCGACGAATCCAAGGCAATGTCGATCGCCTATGGCGCGGCCGAAGCGGATTCGCCCCGTGCGAGCCGCATCTCGGTTCTGATCGGACCCGACGGCAAGGTCGCGAAGGTCTATGCGACGGTTAAGCCGGTGGATCATCCGGACGAGGTTCTTGCCGATCTGAAAAACCTCGGCTGATCCAGGTCGGATTTTCGACATGAAAAACCCCGGCGAGGCCACCGCCCCGCCGGGGTTAATTTTTGCGACGATTTTCCTATTTGCGGAAAATTACATCGCGGGCGCGCTTGACGACTTCAGGCGAAGCCGAATTGACCGCCTTGGCGACCAGCTTCTGGATCTCCTCCCCCTTGGTCGGGATCAGGCGCAGCTTGCGCTTCTTGAGTTCCTCCTCGAACGCAGGATCGGCGTTCATCGCGTCATAGGCGGCGCGCAGCGTCTTGATCGTATGCGCCGGCACCTTGGGCGGCAGGACCAGGCCACGCCCAAGAAGACCCGCGACGCCGATGAAATCGACGACCTTCTGATCGAGCGGATCGGAAATAACTTCCGAAATCAGCGGCACGCTCTTGGGCAGCGCCGGATCCTTGAACACGCCGACCTGGACGATGGCGCGAGCGAACGGCTTGTCGCCGGTGAACCACTGCGGGACGCGTGACGCATAGGTCAGCCAGTTATTGGCATTCATCTCGGCTTCGCCCTGACCAACGGCGTGTGTCGTGCCGGCCGAGCCCTTGTAGCCTGTGACGGTCTTGAGTTCGAACTTCATGAGACCGCTCGTCAGACGCTGGATAATGTAGCCGAACGAGCCCGTGCCGACCGCCGCGCCGATCGATTTGCGTTTCTGAAGATCCTTCCAGGTCTTCACGCCGGTATCCGAGCGGACGACAAGCACCATGTTGGTCTGGTTGCTCGACCCAAGCCAGGTGTAGTTGCGCGCGTCATAGCGCATCTTCTCGGGCCGAAGCAGCTGGTTGAGGATCGTGTTGTCGAGCGGCGTCAGCATGTTGTAGCCGTCCTTCGCCATCACGTTATAGGCCCAGTTCATGGCCTTCGAGCCGCCGGCGCCCGGCATGTGCTGAATGATGACGGTCGGCTTGTCCGGGATATGCTTCCCGATATGTTTCGAAAACGCCTGGGAATAGTTGTCGTACGTGCCGCCCGGCCCGTACGGGATAACGATCTTGAGCGTCTTGTCCTTGAAGTATCCGTCCATCGCCGCGGCGGCGCCGGATACGGCAATTCCAAGTGTTGCTACCGCGACAGCGCTAAGCGCGGCCCTGTAAATCTTCGTCATGACTTTCTCCCTGTCAGGTCAATGCGCGCCGGAGAATTCTGGTCGTTGCCGGCAAATCGCGCGACAGTGTTCCGCGAAATTCCCAAACACGCAATCCCGCAGGGGAAAATCGCGTCACTCCTCCAGCATGATGGAAGCGAGTTTTTCACCCACCATGATGGTCGGGATATTGGTATTCGCGCAGGGCACGGTCGGAAAGATCGAGGCGTCGCATACGCGCAGCCCTGAAACGCCGTAGACCCGTCCGTGCGGATCGGTAACAGCGCCGGGATCGTCCTCCGCACCCATCCGGCAGGTGCAGGAGGCATGCCAGTGTCCGACCACGGTTTCCCGGATCCATTGTTCGACCATTGCGTCGTCGTTCATCAGATCGTCAAGCGAGGGCCCGTCGGCGATCAGCCTTTCAATCAGGATCCGCCGCACCGGGCCGGATGCATCCATGACCTGACCGCCGAGCCAGGTCTGAAACCGGTTCCAGGGGCTGTAGACGGCAAGCTTGCGGGCGCGGGCGCTGTAGCTGATCGGGAAGATCTCATGGACCGCATTGCGGATCGCCGGGTGTTCGTGGAGACGGATCAGCATCCGCGTGGCATCGACCAGCCGGTCGAGATCGCGCCGGTCCGAACACATATCGAAATCGACGGCGGGAAAGACGGTCATGTCGGGCGACGTCAGCGTAACCGAGCCTGTCGAGTAGGATTTGTTGACCCAGACCATCGCGAGCCCGAGACGTGACCCCATATCGTGCCAGGCCGCCTTGTTGGTCGGAACGAAATACATGTCGCCCGGCGGGCAGCCCTCGTGCCCCGATGACCAGCGGAGTCCGGCCAGCATCTGCCGTCGAAGTCCGGGCGTCAGCCGCGCGTCGCGCCGCATATAGGACCCGAAATTGACCCCGGGATGCTCCATCAGATGCTTGCCGACCCCATTGCGGTCCGCCACCACGTCGATTCCGAGCGCCGCCAGCTCGTCCGCAGGGCCGATGCCGGAACGCAGCAGAAAGGCGGGCGAATGGATCGCGCCCATCGAGACGATGACCTCCTTCGCGAGGACGTCCACAATCTCCCCTTCCCGATGCAACCGGACGCCGACGATCTTCGTACCCTCAAACAGCAGCCGTTCCGCGCGCGCCAGATCCATGATCCTGAAATTGGCCCGGCTCCGGACGTCGCGCGTGAGATACGCCGTCGCCGCCGAAATGCGCTGGTCGTCTATATTGTTGATGGAAAGCGGAAAATACCCGTCGGTATAGACCCCGTTCTGATCGGCGATGTTTTCCCAGCCCTGATCGGCGACCGCCTGCATGACGCTTCTCGTATAGCCAGGCCAGCGATCCTCGAACAGCCGGCGGATGCCAACGGGGCCGTCCTTGCCGTGAAACGGACCGTCGAAATCGGTATCGGTTTCCATCCTGCGGAAGGCCGGCAGGACGCCATCCCAATCCCATCCGGTCGCACCGCGCGCCGACCAGTCCTCGTAGTCGCTGGGCAGGCCGCGATTGGCGCACATGCCGTTGATCGAAGAGCCGCCACCGATCACGCGCCCCGCCGTATAGCGCGGTCGCGGTCGCTCGTCCGGCGCATTGCCCGGCTTCGGCCTGAAGGCAGCCGTAAGGCCTGTCCAGGTAAAGCGAGGGTTGCTGTGCGCGGTGCCGGCGAAGCTGTCGAGCAGTTCGGGCGGCTCCTCTCCGGGCGGGTAGTCCTGCCCCGCCTCGATCAGCAGAACCGAATTCGACGATCTCTCGCTCAACCGGCTGGCCAGCGCGCAGCCGGCGGAGCCTGCACCGATGATCGCGTAGTCCGTATGGATCTGCCTTGCGTCCTGGGCCATGCCTTTCCCCCGTTTCATCGACAGAATAGGGCTCGGAAGGGTTTGCGTCGATCAGTAGGGGTGCGTCCGCCTGTCGTAAAGCCGCCTGATCTTCTCGACATAGTTCCGGGTTTCCTTGTAGGGCGGTATTCCCTTGTATCGGTCGACCGCGCCTTCCCCTGCGTTATAGCCGGCGAGCGCCAGCGCCACGCTGCCTTTAAACCTTTTCAGGAGCCATTGGAGATAGGCCATCCCGCCCCGCAGATTGTCTTCCGGATTGAACGGATCGCGCACCCCGAACCGCGCCGCCGTCGCCGGGATCAGCTGCATCAGCCCCTGCGTCTTCGCGGACGACACGGCATGGGTCATGAAAGACGATTCGACCGATATCACCGCGAGAACGAGCCTGGGATCGAGACCGAATTTCGGCGCCAGCTTTTCGACCAGCGCCTTGATATCGCGGGGCGCCGAGACGACAGCTTTTCCGCCGCGCCCCCAGCCGTTCGGGCATCGCGCCGGTCCGCGCCGGTAGCGTCGAGTCTCGTCGCGCCACCAGACCGCTTCCTTGCTGCCCAGCGTCGCGGCGCGGTGAAACCATGCCGCCGCCTGCGCCCTGTTGCGTTTGAACCCCTGGCCGGCCTCGAACATGCGTCCGATGGCGTAGGCTGCCCCGGCGTGGCCGTCGGCATCCGCCCGGCAGTAAAGCAGCATCGCGATATTGTAGTTCTTCTTGCCCTGTCCCGCCTGATTGTGGTGCCTGAGCGCCATTTTGTAGGCTGCGTCGGCGTCCAGATAGGCCCACGCATCCCGCAATGCGGGAAAAATTATAATGACTCCGGCCAGGACGGCGATAACGGTCCGCATCCCTCAACCATACAGCAATGACCGAGGCCAGAAAGACCCTGGACAATGTCAGATGAAATGCGGCCGGCGGCGGTTTCGGATCGGAAAGTTCAATTCTATGATGCCTCCGCAAACGAAGAGACATGCCAAGAGCACGCAGCGGGGAAGAAGAGAATGAACAGCACGACGATTGACTGGGTTCAGAGAGCGCGAGATCTGGCGCCAATGATCGCGGAAGCCTCCGACCGCACCGAAGCCGAGGGACAGGTACCGCTGGATGTCATGAAGGCAATGCACGAGGCCCAGCTGTTCCGGGCCGCCCTGCCGCGCTCAATAGGGGGCGGCGAGGCGTCTCCAATGGATCTGATGGAGGTGTGCGAAATCGTCGCGTCGCAGGATGCCAGCACGGCATGGTGCCTCGGGCAGGCCCTCGGCTGTACGTGGTCCGCGGCCTACACGGCGCCGGAAGTGGCCCACGAAATGTTCGACCCCGCGGACGCCGTACTGGCCTGGGGGCCGCCCGATCCCAAATCCAAGGCAATCAAGGTCGATGGCGGTTACCGCGTCACCGGCCACTGGCGTTTCGGCAGCGGCAGCCGCAACGCGACCTGGGTAGGCGGTCATTCCTTTGTCTACGAAGACGAGGACACGCGGGCAACCGACGACAAGGGCCGTCCGGTCCTGCGCACGATGCTGATGAAAAAATCGGAAATCACACCGGTTGATGTGTGGCAGGTGATGGGCCTGCGCGGCACAGGAAGCGACGATTACGTCGTCAAGGATCATTTCGTGCCGGAAGCCTTCACGACCTGGCGGGACAGCCAGCCTGACCGGCACGAATTCGGCCCGCTCTACAGCATCCCGTTGCTGACCATCTACGGCATGCTGTTCTCGAGCCTTGCGCTCGGGGTCGGCCGTTCGGCGCTCGACGAGTTCATAGAGCTTGCCAAGGTCAAACGGCCACACGGCGGCGCGCCGCTCGCGGAGAACGCCGTCATCCAGTCCGGTGTCGCGACCGCGAACGCGAAACTGCTGTCTTCGAGGATCTTTCTCCGCGACGTGGTCGCGGAACACTGGACGGTTCTGTCCGCGGGCGAAGTACCCTCTCTCGATTTGCGCGCGCGTTTGAGGCTCGCGATCACATGGTCGATGAATCAGGCGCGGGAAGCGGTCAATTTCGCCTTCCAGTCGGCCGGAACCAATGCGATTTTCGAAGAGAATCCCTTTGAACGCCGGTTCAGAGACATCCATACCATTTCGGCGCAGGGGCAGTCGCATGTCTCGAACTACGAGCCGGTGGGGATGGCATTCCTCGGCATGACACCGCCTCCGGGCCGCGTATAGGAATTGACCATGAAGCTGAGCACTGACCGAATCCTGACCACCCATGTCGGCAGCCTGCCCCGTCCGGCGGATCTGTACGATCTGCTGATCCAGGAAGATCAGGGACGCCTGAAAGACAGGGCCGCGTTCGACGCGCGCGTCTCGCAAGCCGTCGCCGACGCAGTCCGGCAGCAGGTCGATTGCGGCGTCGATGTCGTCAGCGACGGCGAGATGGGCAAGCTCGCCTATACGTTCTACGTCAAACACCGTCTCGCACCGATCCACGAGGGCGATCCGCCCGGCGAAGACCCGCCGAGGGAAATCGTCAACGCAGACCAGGCTGACTATCCGGATTTTCTGGAACAGGTGCGCAAGGCGCGCGGAGGCTGGGCGACCTCGTTTGCCCGACCCTGGGTGGCGGGGCCGGTGACGTACGCAAACCGGGAACCGCTCGAAAAGGACCTGGCCAACCTGAAAGCGGCAACGGAAAAATCCGGCGCGACGGAAGCCTTCATGAATTCCGCTTCGCCCGGCGTGCTCAGCAAGTTCGTGCCGGATGCCTGGTACCGCGACGAGGACGCCTATATCGAGGCCATGGCCAACGCCATGCAGGTGGAATACGAGGCGATCCACAAAGCCGGCTTCCTGCTTCAGATCGACTGTCCCGATTTCGGGTCGGCGCGGCATAACCAGTACCACCATCTGACCGACGAGGAATTCCTCAAAATCGCCGAACGCAACATGGAAGCGGTCAACGCGGCCACGGCCAATATCCCGCCGGAGGCCATGCGGCTCCATATCTGCTGGGGGAATTACGAGGGCCCGCACACACGCGACCTGCCGATCGCGAAGATCTGGCCAGTGCTGATGCGGGCGCGCCCGGCGGGCATCTTGTTCGAAGGCGCCAACCCGCGCCACGAACACGAATGGGAAGACCTCCGGAACGCCGACATTCCCGACCACAAGGTTCTGATCCCCGGCGTCATCGACTCGACCAGCAATTTCGTCGAGCACCCGCGACTGATCGCGCAGCGGCTGTGCCGCTACGCCGATATCGTCGGAAAGGAACGCGTGATCGCGTCGAGCGATTGCGGTTTCGGGACCTTCGCCAAGGAAATCCCGCAGGTCGCGACGTCCATTGTCTGGGCCAAGTTCCGCGCCATGGCCGAAGGCGCGGCGATCGCCACCGAACGGCTGAAATAAAAACCCCCGCCTCGTCTCGGCGGGGGTTTCCGTTCAGGCGCTCAAAGGCGGCTTACCCCTTGATGCCCAGAAGCTTGCGGAACCGCTTCACCACCGGTTCGGGCGTCGCCTCGGTCTCGGCGAGGAACGTGCCGATTTCCTGCCAGCTCATCGGACCGATCATCTGCAGCTTGCGCTTCTTCAGTTCGGCCAGAAATTCCGGATCGGTTACCGTCGCCTGATAGGCCGCGCGCAGTTCCTCGACCACTGCCTTGCTGACACCCGGCGGCGCCGTGACCGCACGGGTAAGAACCGTGGAGCGCGCCATCAGTTCGAGAACCTTGCGATCGAGATCGTTGGTAGCGAAGGACGTAACAAGCGGCACGTCGGGAATCGCCGGATGCGGGGTCATGCCGAGCTGGGCGAGAAACGCGATCTTGTTTTCCGGCGCAAACCAGTGCGGCTTGAGCGGATGCCATGCGGTCATGCCGCCCGACCGGCCGTGAATTTCCCCGTTCTCCATCGCGAGGTTCACCGGGCCGATGCCCTTATATCCCTCAACGACCTTGAACTTCGTGCCAAGCACCGCGTTCATCAGCCGTGGCGTGAGAGAAAGTTCCGATGTCCGGCCGCTTGATCCGATGATCAGTTCCGTTTTCTTCGCCTGTTCGATGGTGGTCGCGGGCGCCGTCTTCCAGACGCCGAGCGCGGTCTGAAGCTGGGTGATGTTGCCGAGCCATTCGAACTTCGACGGCACGAACCGCGTGACCTTGGGATAGATCATCGCCGACGTCACCACCGACGGCATCGGCATGCCGAGAACGGATCCGTTCTTGGGCGCGGCGTTATAAAGATAGTTCTGCCCCTTGAGGCCGCCCCCGCCCTGCATGAAATCGACAGCCATCGAGGGACCGCCCTTGAGATGCTTTCCGAGGTAGCGCGTGAATATCCGCGTATACATGGCATAGGACCCGCGGCCGCTGCCGGCGTGGATAACCTTGACTGTCTTTCCCTCGAAATAATCCGCGGCCTGTGCCGACCTGTCGGCGACCGGGGGTAGAACCAACAGACCTGTCAGGGCGGCAAAACCGATACCCGTCCGCAGGAAACCGGAATCAAGCTGGAACATGTTCATCTCCATGTAGAAAAGTCGGTCCGCCTGGCGCGGAACAGACATCCGTCGATCGACCGAAAAACGGGTCTCACGGATTCGTGAATACGCCTTTTCCGGATATTCCACAATCCGCCGCCAGCGCCTTGCATCAGTTGCGGAGGGGCGGTCATCGTGCCATTTTCCGGGATCGCAAAACCCGGAGGTAATCGACCGCCATGCTCACCAGCAAAGACCGCATCATCACGACCCATGTCGGCAGCCTGCCGAGACCGCAGGAGCTTATCGAGGCGATCATCGCCAACGATTCCGGCCAGAGCGTCGATCAGGCCGAATACGACGCGAAACTCGCTGCCGCCGTCGATGGCGTGGTGAAGAAACAGATCGATCTCGGCGTGGATATCGTCGATGACGGCGAGTTCTCGAAGCGCGGGTTCGCGGTCTATGCCCATGAGCGCCTCGGCGGGCTGGAAGCGACCGGTCAGGCGCGTCCTTCGCCCTGGGCGGATTCGAGAGAGTCGCGGGCGTTTCCGGAGTTCTATGCCGGCGAACAGGGCGCGGCGACACGCAAGCCGACGCTGTCGACCATGCAGATGGTCTGCACGGGGCCGATCACCTACAAGGGACAGGAACAGCTCGACCGCGATCTCGCCAATCTGCGTGCTGCGGTCGACAAACATGGTGCAACGGAAGCCTTCGTACCGGCGATTTCGCCCTGCGACGTGGTCGGCAACCAGCTCAACGAATTCTACAAGGACGAAGACGAGTTCCTGTACGCCGTCGCGGATGCGCTCAATGTCGAATACCGCGCCATCGTCGATGCAGGGTTCCTGCTGCAGGTCGACGATCCCCGGCTGATCAACTACTACGTCAAGAACCCCGACCTGACGGTCGAGGATTGCCGCAAATGGGCGGAAAAACAGGTCGAGGCGATCAACCATTCGCTCAAGGGCATCCCCGAAGACCGCATCCGCTATCACACCTGCTACGGCATCAACATGGGTCCGCGCGTCTGGGACATGCAGATGAAGGACTACATGGACATCGTGCTCGGGATCAACGCGGGCGCCTATTCCTTCGAGGCGGCGAACCAGCGGCACGAGCATGAATGGCGGCTGTGGGAAGATCTCAAGCTGCCGGAAGGCAAGGTGCTGATCCCCGGCGTGATCACCCATTCCGCAGTGCTGGTCGAACACCCCGAACTGGTGTGCGACCGGATCATGCGCTACGCCAGCGTGGTCGGGAAAGAAAACGTGATGGCCGGCGGCGATTGCGGTTTCGGGACACAGGCGATGGCCGAGCCGGAAGTGCATCCGACGATCGTGTGGGCCAAGTTCGCCGCGATGGCCGAAGGCGCGAAGCTGGCGACGGAGAAATTGTGGGGCTAGGCGGCCGCGCCCCTCTCCTCCCTGAGATAACCGCAGAAGCGCTGCACCGGTTCGTCGGTCGCGGAGAACAGAACCGCGTCCGATGAGGCCTCATGCACGACCGGACGCCAGCAGGGAACGATCATCACGTCGCCGCGCTGCCATTCGAACGTTTCGCCGTCGATGATCGAACGGCCTTCCCCTTCAAGCGGCATATAGAGATAGTTGGCCGAGCTGCGGAAGCGCGTGGTCTTCGCCCCCTTCTCCAGCCGCTGCATGTGCAGCGCCAGGGTTGGCAGGGCCGGCTTCGTTTCGCCAAGCTCGATGCGCGCGCCGAAACAACCGTCCGGTTCGGGCGTGGCCTTTTCCAGCTCCTTCAGGCTGTCCTTCCATTTGAACAGCAGCGGAGAGTCCTCGTCCGTATTCCGCATCGGTTCGTGCCCGTCGGGATGATAATCCTGAAACAGGGGCTCGAGCATGATTGTCAGCGGCCTGTCGAGGATGTCGAGCCACATGCAGGCCTCGTCGCCGTCGACGCCATGCCAGTGCCAGTCGCCGCCGGGCGTCAGCACGACATCTCCGGGATGCATGTCGACCCGAACGCCGTTGACCACGGTATAGCTGCCGCTGCCTTCGAGAATGACGCGAAGCGCATGCGGCGAATGCCAGTGCGACCGTGCGAATTCGCCGGGCAGCATAAGCTGATAGGCGCCGATCATGGTGCGAAGCGTGCCGTATTTGTGGCCCTCCAGAGGGTTCCGCATGATCAGGTTGCGGCGTTCCGCATGTTCGGGTCCGACGATCCGCGCAACCTCCTGCAGGGCCGCGCGGCCCTCCGACCATTTCCACCGGGCCGGCAACAGCGCCTTCTTGGGTTCCTTCCAGATGGATACGTCGGTCACCCGGAAGCCGGGATCGAGATAGAGCGGATCCAGCTTGGCGAAGAGCCCGTCAAGCTCTTCCTTCATGGTTTCGGGGGGAACGCGGTATTCGACCATCGAAACGACCTGTCGTGAATCTGGAAATCGATGCGGCGGGGCCGAGGCCCCGCCGCGCTGCATCTTACTTGTTCTTGATGCCGACCAGCATGCGGGCGCGGGAAACGAGCGCCGGGCTGACCTGCAGAACCTTCTTGGCGAAGTCCTGCAACTCTTCCCCTGTCTTGGGGCTCACGGGAACCTTTCTTTCCTTCGCATCTTTCAGGAAAGCAGGATCGCCCATCGTTTTATTGAACGCGCCGCGGACCGCCGCAAGGCGATCGCCCGGTACACCCGGAGGCATAAGGACGGACCAGCCGATGATCGCACCGGAATCGATAAGCTGAGCCGCCTGCCGGTCGTCAGCCGACGACAGCAGATCGCGAACCAGGGGAACACCCGAAAGGCTCGGGTCCTTTGCCTCGCCCGATTGCAGAACCACCTTCAGCTTGCCGCTCTCGACCTGCGACGCGAGCTGTGTCGTCAGGGACGCGGACGAGCCGATGCGGGCGTCGACCTCCCCCCTTTCCATGGCAAGATTCATCGCTTTCGCCCCGCGATAGCCTGTGATGAGCTTGAACTTGGTCCCGACCAGATGATTGAGCATCGAGGCCATCAGGTAGCCGTGATGGTTCCGCCCGCTGACGCCCATCACGGTTTCCTTTTTCTTGATGTCTTCGAACGACCGGATGCCATGCTTGTTGTCCATCCAGAGCAGGACGACGGCAACGTAATTGCTGGCCCGCCCGACCCAGTTGAATTTTCTGGCATCGTACTTGGCGCTCTTGGGGCGCAGAACCTGCGCTACCACCAGATCCTTGGTCACCATTCCGGAATACGAACCGTCCCGCGGTGCGACATTGTAGAGGTAATTCGTCGCCTTCAACCCGCCGGCGCCAGGCATGTTGGTCACAATGACATTCGGGATACCCGGAATATGGCTGCCGATCCGGCGGGCGATCAGCCGGGCATACAGCGTATAGCTGCCTCCGGCCCCGTAGGACACGACGAGATTGACCGTTTTTCCCTTATAGAAATCGGCGCTGTTCTGCGCGCCGGCGCTCCCGGCCAATGTAGATGCGGCCAGAAGGGCTGCAGCGCCCACAACGAGATGACGGGTAACGGTTTTCATGACGGAATCCTCCCTGGGAATCGAAACGTTTCGTTATTGGGAGTTAGTGTCGCGCCGCCCCACGGGGTTGTCTACCCGGCATCGATATGTCCCAGCGGCAGGGCGGTTGAGTACTTGACCTGGTTAAGGGCGAACGAGGACTGGATATTGGAGACGCCCGGAATGCGTGTCAGCGCATCGACCAGGAATTCCTCGTAAGCCCCGAGGTCGGTTACGACGACCCGAAGCAGGTAATCGGACTCGCCGGTCATCAGATAGCACTCGACCACCTCCGGCCGGGCGGCGATGGCTTTTTCGAACACGGTCAGGTTTTCGCGGATCTGTTTTTCCAGCGTTACCCGGACGAACACGTTGACTCGAAGCCCGATTGAAGTCGGGTCGACCAGCGCCACCTGCCCCCGCAGGATACCGGCAGTCTCAAGCTCGCGGACGCGTCGCAGGCACGGCGACGGCGACAGCCCGACGCGTTCGGCAAGCTCTATATTGGTCAGGGTGGCATCCTGCTGCAATTCTCGCAGGATCTTCAGATCTATCGAATCGATTTTCATATGCGCAACTTCCTGCCTTAATTTAAATATTTTTAGCATTACCTGCTTATTTTTTTACAAAATGCACATTGTTCGCAAGAAAATTCCGGTCCAATCGCGTCATATTCTCCCCGCTGCCGGCCCCAGGGCCCGGCGAACCGGAGAAAGACGATGAACGCAACGCCCGAAACCGAATTTCCGAACGAAACCGACATGCTGAAAGAGCTGGAGAAAAAAGCGCTCTGGCTGTCGTCCTGGATGATCCATCACGCCAACCACCTGCGAGGCGACCCCACGGGGCTCAAGGTCGGCGGTCATCAGGCCTCCTGCGCATCGGCGGTTTCGATCATGACCGCGCTCTACTTCTCGGCGCTCCGCAGGAACGACCGCGTGGCGGTCAAACCCCACGCGTCGCCCGTGCTGCACGCCATCCAGTATCTGCTGGGCAGCCAGACGATCGACAGCATGAAGCGTTTCCGTGCGCTGGGCGGCGCACAGGCCTATCCGTCGCGCACCAAGGATGCGATCCCGGTCGATTTCTCGACCGGTTCGGTGGGGCTCGGCGCGGCCATCACGTCGTTCGCCTCCATTGTGCAGGACTATCTGAGCGCCAAGGGGCGCGTGGAGGAAGCCGACCTGGGCCGCATGATCGCCATCGTGGGCGACGCGGAACTCGACGAGGGCAACATATACGAGTGCCTGCTGGAAGGCTGGAAACACGATCTGCGCAATACCTGGTGGATCGTCGATTACAACCGCCAGAGCCTCGACGGCATTGCGCACGAGGATCTCGGCAACCGCATTCGCGACATGTTCGAGAGCTTCGGCTGGAATGTCGTATCGCTGAAATACGGCAAGATGCAGGAAGCTGCGTTCAGGGAGCCGGGCGGCGACGCGCTGCGGGACTGGATCGACCGGTGTCCCAATACGCTCTACTCCTCGCTGTCCTATCGCGGCGGCAGCGCGTGGAGGGAACAGATCCTGGCCGATATCGGCAGCGTCGAAGGTATCCCCGCCCTGATCGGCCGTCGAACGGACGACGAACTCTCCACGCTGATGGGTAATCTCGGCGGACACTGCCTGCCGTCCCTGACCGAAGCCTTTTCCGGCGTATCCGACGACCGGCCAACCTGCTTCGTCTGCTATACCGTCAAGGGATGGGGCCTGCCGCTTGCCGGTCACAAGGACAATCACGCCGGCATCATGTCGGCGGAACAGATCGATCTGCTCCGCGATGCAATGGGAGTCCGCCCCGGGCACGAATGGGACCGGTTCGAAGGCATGGCATCGCCGGAGAACGCCGAACGGTTCCTGACGACATCGCCCCTGCGCGGCAGGCGGGAGGCAAGCCACAAGGCGCAGAAAGTCGAAATCGAACGGATTCTCCCGCCGGCGGACCGAAAAATCTCGATTCAGGCGGGGTTCGGCAAGATATTGCAATCCTTGGCGCGCGGCGGCGGCGCGACCGCGGAGCGCATCGTGACGATGTCGCCGGATGTCGCCTCATCGACCAACCTCGGACCGTGGATCAACCAGCGGAACCTGTTCGCCCGGTCCGACCGCGCCGACCTGTTCCACGACCAGAAAATCCCCAGCACCCAGAAATGGATCGCCAAGCCGTCGGGCCAGCATATCGAGCTCGGCATCGCCGAGACCAACCTGTTCCTGTTGCTGGGCGCAGCCGGGCTGTCGCACGACCTGTTCGGCGAGCGGCTGCTCCCGGTCGGTACCGTGTACGATCCGTTCATCGCGCGCGGTCTCGATGCTTTGAACTATGCCTGCTACCAGGATGCCCGCTTCCTGCTGATGGCGACCCCGTCGGGCGTGACGCTGGCGCCCGAAGGCGGGGCGCATCAGTCGATCTCGAGCCCGCTGATCGGCATGGGACAGGACGGGCTGGCGTCATTCGAACCCGCCTATGTGGACGAACTCGCCGTCATCATGGAATGGGCGTTCGACTACATGCAGCGCGAAAAGGGAGCGGGCGACGTTCCGCCCGCCGTATGGCCACGCGACGAAACCGGCGGCTCGGTCTATATCCGGGGGACCACCCGCGCCATAGAGCAACCGGTGCGCACGCTCGATGACGCCATGCGCAGGGCCATCGTGGATGGCGGTTACTGGGCGCGGAAACCGGGCCCGAACTGCGACCTCGTCATCGCCTATCAGGGCGCCGTCGCGCCGGAAGCGGAGATGGCCTGCGGGCTGCTGGCGGAGGACAGGCGGGAAATCGGCCTGCTGGCCGTCACCTCCGCCGACCGGCTTAACGCGGGCTGGCAGGCCGCCCGGCGGGCCCGCGCCGACGGCCTGCATGGAGCGAGGAGCCGCGCCGAGAGCCTGATGGCGGACATTCCCGCGGGAACCCCGGTCATTACCGTCATCGATGGCCATCCGGCGACGCTTGCCTGGCTCGGCGGCGTTTTCGGCAACCCCGTTCACGCGCTGGGGGTCGAGCATTTCGGACAGAGCGGAACGATCGAAGAGCTGTACCGTCATCACGGCATCGACTCCGAGACGATCATGAACGCCGCGCATCAGTTCGACATTCGGCGTCCGGTCCGTTTCGCGACCGTCTGACATGGGTTATAAGGCGACCCTGCGTGCGCCGCGGACGTCGCGGCAGTACAGAAAAGCGAGCAAGAGGAAGACTTATGAAGCTGCTGCATTTTGACGATTTCAAGTTGGGTGTTCTCAAGGGCGACAACGTCGTCGACGTAACCGACATCGCCAACGAACTGCCGCATACCGGACCGCACGACCGCATCAACGCGCTGATCGCAAATTTCGACGATTATCGGGGCAAGCTCGAAGCGGCCGTCGCCGCCAGCGACGGCGTGCCGGTCAGCGGCGTCCGAATCCGCGCGCCCCTGCCGCGCCCGATCAATATCGACTGCATGGCCGTCAACTACATGGAAGACGGCACGCGCGACGAACCGGCCCCGATCAACGCGTTCCACAAATCGCCGAGCTGCGTGATCGGCGACGGCGACACGATGGTTCTCGATGACGTGCCCGCCACCATCTTCGAGGGCGAGGCCGAGATCGCGCTGGTGATCGGCAAGACGGCGCGAAACGTCAAGGCCGCCGACGCCATGGATTACATCTTCGGCTACACCAACTTCATCGACGGTTCGGCGCGCGGCCTGCCGCCCGCCGGCAACACGTTCTACCAGATGAAGTCGCGCGAGACCTTTGCGCCGATCGGCCCCTATCTCGTCACCAAGGACGAGATCGTCGACCCGCAGAAGCTCCAGATCACGCTCAAGAACAACGGCGTCGTGATGCAGAACTTCAACACCGACGACATGGGCCACAAGATTCCGCGCTGCGTGGAGTTCATCAGCTCGATCCACACGCTGCATCCGGGCGATATTCTTGCGACGGGCACCAACCATCGCGGCCTCAACCCGTTCATGGACGGCGACAAGATCGAGCTCGAAGTCGAGGGGCTGGGTGTGCTGACCGTCTACATCAAGGACGACCTGAAGCGCACCTGGAAGCGTGTCACCCGCCTGCAGCATGCCGAAGCCGGCGGCGAGGGCGTCCAGACGCCCCAGACCGGCGGCAAGTACGCGCCGGGAAGCTGAACCGGCAAAGACAGGGAAAGAGGCCGCCGGACTGGCGGCCTTTTTTTCAGCCTTCCGGCAGCAACGGCGTCCTGTCGGGATGGACGTGCATGTCGAATGCTGTCAGCAGGATCGCCGTCGCGGCGTAATTGCCGATCAACCCGACAAGATCCACCAGCATGCGTTCGCCGAACCGGGCGAGCATCAGCGCGTACGTCTCTGACGAAACCTTTCTGTCCTCCACCAGTTCGCGCACGAACCGGATCACCAGCGCGTCCTCTTCGGGGACACCGTCCAGCGGTTTGCGGAATTTCACCGCGTCGATGGTCGATTGCGGAATGCCCTGTTTCTGCGCCTCCGGTTCGTGGGCGGTCCATTCGAACTGGCTGTCCATGCCGCGCGCGGTCGAAATAACCACGAGTTCCCGAAGGCGCGGATCGATGCCCGCCTCGTATCGGATGTAATGGTTTACCTCCTGCATGGTTTGCGACAGGCGCGGGCTGTGCAGCCGGATACCACCCGGCCCCCTGAGCCCGACATAGGACGTGCTGTTCGGATCGGTGAAATGATCGTGGATTTCGCGGAACTCCTCCGGCAGGTCCTCCCGCCGCGGCAGTTTGAGCCGGGACCGGGATTCGGGATCGACGTCGGCGGGCAGATTCTGATCGGACACTGGCTCTCTCCTCAATTTTCCAGTTGTGTGTCGGGACGATCCTCGCGAAACAGACCGAGCTTTTCCTGGACCGGACGATCGGAGGCGTTGAACAGGATGGCTTCTTCATCGGCTTCCAGCCGGAATCGGTGCCACCCGGGCACGACGACGAGATCCCGGGGGCCCCAGTCGAAAGTTTCATCGTCGGTAACGATCCTGCCATGTCCTTCGACGGCGCAAAACAGGATGGCTTCGGTCGTTTGTACCGGCATCCCGCTGAAACCGCCGGGAAGATATTGCAGGAACGCGCCGATCGTCTTCGTCGCGTGATCGCCATTCGACGGGTCGACATACTGCATCCGTATCCCGAAACACGGGTCGATACCGCCCGCCATCGCCACTTTCGTCACCGCGTCGCGGCTTTGCTCGTAAGGGTAATGGAATACCGGGGTCGCCGGGCGGGAAGCTCTATGGCCTTCGGGCATGAGCCCTGCCCCAAAACGGGCCGGCGACGTCCCGTCAGGCACGCTGATCTGCTGACGCGGCGCAGGGTAGCTTTCACGGAAAACGGCATCGAGAAACCCGACCAGCGGCGTGTCCAGCACATCGAGCCAGACGACGTCGCCCTGCCCTTCGTTCGCATGGTCGTGCCAGCTTCCCTGCGGGGTCACGATGAAATCGCCCGGCCGCATCCAGGCCCGCTCGCCGTCCACCGAGGTATAGGCGCCCTCGCCTTCAACGATGAATCTCAACGCCGTCTGGCTATGCCGGTGGCAGGGTGCGATTTCTCCTCGCTTTACAAGCTGCAGCCCGGCGTAAAGCGTGTTCGTCACCCGCATTTCGCCCGGATAGGACGGGTTTTCCAGCACCAGAACCCGGCGAAAGGCGTCCTCGGCGGCGATGAGATCGCCTGCCTCCGCAATATCGGGCCGGATATCTTCGTAGCGCCAACGGGCCGGAACCGCCGTCGAGGCAGGCCTGGAGAGATCGACCCCGCGCCGGTTTGCCCACAGCGCGGTCAGGCCGCGCGCGCCGATCCGCTCCAGAAAGTCGGCTTCGCGTACGAGCTGTTCGCTGGAAGCCGCTGCCTGTTCCTCCATGTCATTCCCCGGTCGTTCCTGTCGGCAAACCGATTTTCGCGCGTATGGTGGTGACAGTACAGCGCCATCCGATAAACTTGTCTGCAAGCAAAAACCCCTTTTCCCCTTTTTCTCGGAGACATTCATGGCCACACAGCTCAAAGCGCCCTTCGGCACACCGCTCTGTTCGGACGGCATCAGCCATCTCTGCCGCATGGATCTCGGCGGCGCCGGACAGATCACGATCGAAGGCAACTACGCCTATCTCGGCTATATGTACGGACCGGAAGGAACATCGATTCTCGATATTTCCGACCCGCGAAATCCCAAGGTCCTGTCGACCCTGATGCTCGACAATCCGCAGTCGCACTCGCACAAGGTACGGGTCAACGGCGACCTGATGGTGGTCAATTGCGAGCAGCGCCCGCAGCATGGCGTCCGCCGCGACCCGAATTACGCCGACGGCGGTTTCAAGATCTACGACATTTCGGACCGGACCAACCCCAGGCTGATCACCTATCACAAGACCGGCGGCAAGGGCGTGCATCGTTTCGACATGGACGAGAAATATGCCTACATCTCGACCGAGATGGAGGGGTATGTCGGCCACATGCTGATGATCTACGACATCAGCAACCCGTCGAAGGTCGAAGAAGTCTCGCGCTGGTGGATGCCGGGCCAGTGGGTCGCCGGCGGAGAGGAGCCTAGCCCGCTGGGCGTGGAACACCGCCTGCATCACGGGCTGCGTCATGGCGATCAGCTCTATTGCGGTCTCTGGGGATCCGGTTTCGCGATTGTCGATGTCAGCGACATCACCAAGCCGAAAACGTTGTCGAGCTTCAACCCGCACCCCGAAGCGGCAGAACCCAGCCACACGCTGCTACGCGTACCGTTCCAGATCGGCGGCCGCGATATCGCTGTGGCCACCGATGAGGAACGCACCACTCGTGGCCCCGACGCAGGCAAGCCGCATGCACCGCTCTACGTGTTCGATGTCAGCGATCTCAGCGAAATGAAGCTGCTCTCGACCTATCACGTGCCGGAAGACGGCTCGCCCTTCAACGAACCGCACATGCGTTTCGGCGCGCACCAGTTCCGCGAAGAAATGGACGATACATGGGTCTATGTCACCTGGTTCGCCGCGGGACTCCGCATCATCGATATCGCAGACCCTGAGAAACCGGTCGAACGCGGATATTTCATCCCCGAACCGGGCCGGGGCACCGACGCACCGCAAACCAACGACGTCGAATTCGACCACAGGGGACTCGTCTACATCACAGACAAGGCGCGCGGTTTCGACGTGATCGATATCAGCGAACTGAGGGCAAAAGCATGAAAATCGACGGCGGCTGCCATTGCGGCGCCATTACCTATGAGGCGGAAGCCGACGAACACCAGGTCGGGATATGCCACTGCACCGACTGCCAGAAGTTTTCCGGCTCGGCATTCCGCGTTGGAGTCGTCTGTAAGGAAAGCTCGTTCAAGCTTCTGAGCGGCCAGCCGAAAACATACGTCAAGATCGGTACCAGTGGCGGCAGGCGGGCACAGGTGTTCTGCCCCGATTGCGGCACCCATCTGTATTCGACCGCTGCCGACGGAGAAGTCGGCACGCGCGAGTTCCGGGTGCGCGTGCCGACCGCCAACCAGGCAACGCAGCTGATCCCCACAAGCCAGGGCTGGTTCCGGTCGGCCCAGAAATGGGTAACGGGCATCGACGCCATTCCGAGCCGGCAAGAGCAATAACCGAACGGTAATTGCAGTAGCCGGACAGGAAATAATTTATTGCCGGCAATGGCCTCATCCCGAAAAGGATGGGAAAATGCCCGCAACCAGATTTCAACGGGAGACCCAAAATGAGAAATACACTGGATGGCGGCGAGGCCATCGTCGAAGCCTTTCGCAAGCTGAACGTCAAATACATCCTGTCTTCGCCCGGCACCGAGTGGGCGCCTGTTTGGGAGGCGATGGCCAACCAGATCCAGTCGGGCAACAGCGGCCCGAAGCTGATGGATGTCTGGCATGAGACGCTCGCTGTCGATATCGCCGCCGGCTACACGCTGATTACCGGCGAAATGCAGGGCGTCCTCCTGCATGCGGGGTCCGGCCTGCTTCAGGGCAACATGGGCATCCACGGCGCCTTTATCGCCGGCGTCCCGATGGTTGTGATTTCCGGTGAATCCATGACATACGGCGAACAGCCCGGCTTCGATCCGGGCGCGCAGTGGATCAACAATCTGAGCATCGTCGGCGGCACCACCCGTCTCGTCGAGCCGATCGTCAAGTACGCGTCCGTCGCCGGCAGCCCGCACACCGTCTTCGAGCATGTTGTCCGCGCCGGCGAAATCGCCCAGCGCATACCGCAGGGACCGACTTATCTCGCCGTCTCGACCGAAACGCTGATGGACGAATGGAACCCGCGCGAAGTCGTTCGGACCGTGCCGGATGCGCCGCGCATCCTGACCGCGCCGGAGGACATCGAGCGGATGGCCGACCTTCTGGCGAACGCAAAATGTCCGGTCGTCCTGACCGAAGCCGCCGGCCAGGAAGTCGAAACCTACGAAGCGCTGCTGGAGCTCTGCGAGCTGATGGCGCTGCCCGTGGTCGAAAAACTGGGGGCGCTGTTCGCGAATTTCCCCAAGGATCACCCGCTGCATCAGGGCCACAATTTCCAGCAGTTCTGGAACGACGTCGACCTTTCCATCGTCATTCGCGCCCGCGCCCCGTGGTACCCGCCGAGCGAGCGGCCGCCGAACGGATCCGTCGTCATGATCGACGAAGTGCCGCACCGGACATCAATGGTTTATCAGAGCCATCAGGCGGACATGTATCTCGAAGGCAACGTCGCCCAGACGCTGCGCGATATCGCCGCCGCAATGAAGGCTCGCGGCCTCGACGAAGCCGCCATCGAGGCACGGCGGGCCAAGGCAACGGAAGTCCATAACGCCCTGATGGCAAGGAGAGCCGCGGAACACGAAGCGGCCGGCAAGCAGACGAACATCAACCCGATCTGGCTGTGCGCCTGCCTTGGCGAAGTCATGCCGAAGGGAACGACCTATATCGACGAGGTAACCACCCACACCGGCCTGCTGCGCCAGCACATCATGTGGAACGAACCGCAGAGCCTGATCACCCGTCAGGGCGGACTTGGACAGGGACTCGGGCTCTCGCTCGGCGTCAAGCTGGCCAAGCCGGAATCGCCGGTCGTCACGCTGATCGGCGACGGCGCGTTTCTCTACAATCCCGTATTGCAGAGCCTCGGCGCATCGCGAGATTTCGGCCTTCCGATCATGGTCGTTGTCTTTAATAACGCCAAGTACGCCGCCATGCAGGGCATGCATTTGAAGATGTATCCGAGCGGTATTGCGGTCGACACCGACGTCTACCACGGCACCCACATCAATGCGCCCGATCTGACCAAGATCGCGGAGGCCTTCGGCGCCTACGGGGAACGGGTGGAAGACCCGGCCCAGGTCAAGCAGGCGCTGAAGAACGGCCTCAAGGCGGTTGCGGAAGGACGCTCGGCGATTATCGATGTCGGCATCGCGCAAACCCCTGAACTCATGGGCGGACAGGACGGAAAATCCGGCGACTGATGGGTCTTCAGAATTATCCAGCCAGCCTCGAAGGCTGGCTGGACCGGATTGCAATCGCCGGTCCTGCCGTTGAGGCGGAGGCACCCGAGTCCGATCGCCTCCGCCGCCTGTCGGACAAGGCGATGGATGCGGTGCACGAGCAGGGGCTGATGCGTCTTCTGCTTGCGAAAAAGGCGGGCGGCGCCGAGGTGGCCCTGCCGGAGTTTTTCGGCATCGTCGAAGGCATTTCCCGCTATGACGGAAGCACCGGCTGGTGCGTTTGTCAGGGCAATGGCTGCACCATGCTCAGCGCCTATCTGCCGCCCCATGTCGCGGACGCAATATGGGGCGACCCGAAGGGCGTGCTGGCCTGGGGGCCGGGCAAGGCGGAATCGCAGGTCGTGGACGGCGGTTACGAAGTCACCGCCCGCATATCGTTCGCGAGCGGCAGCCGGCACGCAACATGGCTCGCCGCCCATACCAGCGCGGTCGCGGAACCCGACGGATCCACACGCCTCGGACCGGACGGCGGTCCCGAGATGCGCAGCATGCTGTTCCGGGCATCGGAAATCGAACTCGAAGACGACTGGCATGTGCTGGGCCTTCGCGGCACAGGCAGCAATTCGTTTTCCGTCAACCGCAAGTTCGTACCCGACGATTTCACCATCGTGCGCGCCACCATGATCGAAAACACGCCCGATGTGGGACCGCTCTACCGGTTTCCTCAGATGGGCATCTACGCGCTCGGCTTTGCCGCGGTCGCGCTCGGAATCGCCCGTGGATTCCTGGATGCGTTCGTCGCGCTGTCGCAGGAGAAGAAACCCCGCCTCGTTTCCAACCCTCTCAAGGACAACCCGGTGGTCCAGGACGAGTTTGCCCGTTGCGAAGCGCGCGTATCCGCGGCGCGCGCCTATCTGCTCAGCGAGATCGAAAGGGCCTGGGACGAAGCGCTGGCGGAAAATCTTTCCATCGAGCGGCGCATGAAAATCCGCCTCGCCGGCACACACGCCATCCACGAAGCCAAGGCCGCCGTCGATACGCTGTTCGACACGGCGGGCACCTCATCGGTCTTTGTTGATACGCCATTCGAACGCCGTCTGCGCGACATTCATATGGTCGCACAGCAGATCCAGGGCCGGAAGACGCACTATGCCTCCGCCGGGGCGTGGCTCCTCGGCCATCCGCCGGACATGGCGGTAATCTGAGCCCTAACCTCCCGCCGCGGCGCGGTAATACGAGAGATCGAGATATTTTTCAGGGGCGCCCAACGGCACCTGAGGGATGCCGTACCTGGCGCGCAAATCCAGGACCATCCGGAACCCGTCGGGATCGATCGGCAGGCCCGGTCGGAGCAGCGAATCCGCCGTATGGAATTCCGCCGCCGCGGACCGCGCGGCCTTGTCCGACATATGTGGAAGATGCTCCTTGAGCAACTTTGGCAAAGCGCCGGCATTTCCCGGGTCGAGTATCCATGCGGTTGCGTTAAGCGTTGCCCGAATAAAACCGGACGCAACGTCGTCGTTGGCCGCGAGCCAGCCGCGCCGGGCGCAGTAAACTCCGCCCTGATACAGCGCCCAGGGATCGGGTTCGGGCCTCAGTTCGCGGCATCCCTCGGCCACGGCCGTTACCGCAATGGCCCTGCTGAGGAGCGATGCCGCGCAGTCGCCGGATTTCATCGCAGCCCACCGCGCGCCAGGCGCGCCGACCGGGACGAGTTCGTAATCGTCACTGCCGAGCCCGTAATTCTCAAGCACCTGCCTCAGAAGAAAGGAGAATCCGGTATTGACCGCATCGACCGCGAGTCGTCGCCCCCGAAGGTCGGCAATCTCCTCGATCTCGGGGGCGGCAATCAGCGGACGCGGCTCCGAAGCGCTGCCGAGAAAAGCGACAATATCCGGTTCTTCTTCCGTCTCCACCCCGCCCTGTCCCTCGACATAGGCGACCACATTGTCGATGGCGGTCATGGCGATGTCGCAACCGCCGTCGATCAGGCTGGTCATCTGGTGGATCGAGCCTGTCGCCGCCTCGCACGAGACGGTCATCCTTTCCTTTTTGTAAAACCCCAGCTTTGCCCCGACAAGCAGCGGCAGGGTCTCGGGTCCGATGAAGGCAATAACGGACAGGGCCGTCATGCAAGCGCCGCGCGGACAATCCCGGCGCCCGCCACCATCGCCTGCAATTTCGCGAAAGCAACGTCGCGCGGCAGGTATTTCATGCCACAGTCCGGAGCGACGATGATCCGCTCCGGGTCCTTGTAGGGAATGGCGCGGCGGATCCGGTCGGCGACGATTTCCGGCGTTTCCACCTCCATGTTTTCCAAATCGATCACTCCAAGGATGATGGTCTTTTCGGGAAGCGTCTCGAGAACCTTGCAGTCGAGGCCTGATTGCGCAGTTTCAATCGACACCTGTGTGCAGGAGCAGTCATGAAACTCCGGCAGAAACGAATACCCTTCCGGGCGCTCATGAATGATCGCCGCGTATCCGAAGCAGATATGCACCGCGGTCTCGCCCGTCACGCCATCGAGTGCGGCATTGAGGGCTTCCAGCCCGTATTCCCGTGCCGGCTCCGGACGCGCCTGCATATAGGGTTCGTCGATCTGCACGATATCGGCGCCCGCCGCGAACAGTTCCCGTATCTCCTCGTTGACCGCGGCCGCATAGTCCATGGCGAGCGCGGCCGGACGATCGTAAAAATCGTTCTGGGCCTGCTGGCTCATCGTAAACGGTCCCGGAACCGTAATCTTCACGCGGCGGTCAGTATTGGCCTTGAGAAATTCCAGATCGCGCGCCAGCACCGGGTGCTTGCGCCGCACCTTGCCATCCACGCGCGGTACCGGGTTTGGATGACCCGACCGGTCGAGCGCCGTCCCGGGGTCGTCGATATTCACGCCCTCAAGCGCTGTCGCGAAACGGTTGGAATAGCTTTCCCGCCGGATTTCACCGTCCGTGACAATGTCGAGTCCGGCGCGTTCCTGATCCCGAATGGCGAGGATCGTCGCGTCGTCCTGTGCTTCCTGGAGCCATTTTTCGTCGATCCGCCATAATTCCATGGCCCGGACGCGCGGCGGAAACCGCCCGCGCAGCTTTTCGCGATCGATCAGCCAGTCCGGCTGGGGCCAGGATCCGACGAGGCTGGTGGGGAGAAGCTTGTTGCCGGGCATTTCCGTCTCCTTTTACGCTGGCCTCTCCGAATGGGGCCGCCTCGCCTCCATGATCTCGAGGCGATTGCCGCCGGGATCCTGAACGAAGAACCGTTCCTGATAGAAATCGCGTTCCTCCGACCGGGCCGCATCGGCCTCAATGATATCAACGCCGGCGGCCTCGAACGAACGGCGCGCGACGGCAAGATCCTCAACCTGGAAGCCGAGGTGATTGCGAAGCGCTTTTACGAGCCCGATATCCTCGACACTGGTTCCCCGCGCCACGCCGAGATGGAGCTCGTACCACGGCTCCTCCGAAATGCAGTAATGCGCACCCGACCGGCCCAGATTGTCCGGCTTTACAAGCTCCGCAAGGCCGAGGATATCGCCATAAAAATGCTTCGCCTCTTCTTCCTTTTCGGGCGGCACCTGCACGTTCAGGTGATCGACGCATCTGAGCATGCCCATATCGGTCTCTCCGTCATCGTCTCTGGAAAATTTTCTTCAGGCGCCCCGAGTATGCGCCCGGATCGCGTCGAGAAAAACCTCGCCGAATTCCTGGAGCTTTTTCGGCCCGACGCCGTTGACCTGCGCAAACCCGTCTAGCGTTTCCGGGCGCATCAGGCACATATCGCGCAGAGCCGCGTCGCCGAAAACGACATAGGCCGGAACGTTCCGCTCGCTGGCGATCTCCCGGCGAAGCGATTTCAGACACGCATAGAGTTCGATATCGATATCGTCGTCGGCAAGATCGGGCGAATTTCGCCGTTTAGACGGCAATTTCGACGCACGCCCTTCCGCTATTTCCCGATACATGACCGTTTCGTCTCCTTTAAGGACGGCCCGGCCGCGCCCTGTCAGTTTCAACCCGCCGAAACCTTCGATATCGATGGCAAGATATCCCGCTGCGATGCATTGACGGAGAAACCCCTGCCAGAATTTCTTCGACTGGGCGCTCCCCGCACCGAATGCGGACAACGCATCATGCCGGAGGTCGCGTACCCTTTCAGAATTCGAGCCGCGCAGCACGTCGATGACATGGGCGCCGCCGAACCGTTCGCCGGTCTGGACGATCGTCTCCATCAGCGCGACAGCCCGCGCCGTGCCGTCAATCAGAACGGGAGGATCCTGACACACGTCGCAATTGCCGCAGGGCCCGGCCGTTTCGCTGAAATAGTCCAGCAGGGTCCTCCGGCGACAGCTGGTTGCCTCGCAATAGGCCAGCAGGGAATCAAGTCTTTGGTGTTCGCGCCGCTTGTAATCGTCATCGTCGCCATCTTGGCTGATGAACTGGCGGCGCATCCGCATATCGTCGAGACCGAACAGCATCATGGCGTCCGCCGGCTTTCCGTCCCGTCCCGCCCGTCCGATTTCCTGATAGTAGGATTCGACGCTACCCGGCAGATTCAGGTGAAACACGTAACGGATATCCGGCTTGTCGATGCCCATGCCGAACGCGATGGTGGCGACCATGACCACGCCGTCCTCGGCCATGAAGATTTCCTGGTTTTCCTTCCTCACCTCGGGTGGAAGCCCCGCATGGTACGGCAAGGCCCTGAGACCCTCGCGTTCGAGCAACCCGGCGACCTCTTCGGTCAGGCGCCGCGACAGGCAATAGACGATGCCGGCGGCGCCCTGGCGCGGTTCCAGGAAGTCCAGCAACTGGCGCCGCCAGTCCGCCTTCGGGGCGACCCCCAGCCAGAGATTCGGTCGGTCGAACCCCTGGACAACGACTTCGCCTTCTCCCTGAAACAGCTTGGAGACGATATCGCGGCGAGTCGCCGAATCGGCGGTCGCCGTAAACGCCGCCAGGGTGACGCCGGGGAAGCGCCCCTTTAACCCCGAAAGCGCTTCGTATTCGGGCCGAAAACTCGCGCCCCATTTCGAAATGCAATGCGCCTCGTCCACTACGATCATTTCCAGCGGCAGCCGCGAGAGCGCCTCCAGCATCCGGTCCGTCATCAACCGCTCGGGCGATAGATACAGCAGCTTTGTTTCTCCCCGCTGTACACGGCGCCAGTCATCGACATTGTCCGCCCGGGACCGGTTCGAATGAATCCGCGCGGCATCAATTCCGTTTACTTTCAGACCGGCCGCCTGATCATCCATCAGCGCAACGAGCGGCGATACCACGATCGTCAGCCCCTGCTGCATTAGCGCAGGAAGCTGGTAACACAGAGATTTCCCCGCACCTGTCGGCATGACGCAGAGCGTGTTACGGCGGGCGAGAAGGCGCCCGACTATTTCCGCCTGTCCCGGCCGGAAAGAAGAGAAACCGAAGACGGCATTAAGAATCTGCAAGCTTGTTTGCACTATTTGACTGAGAACCCTACTTATCCCTGCGGAAACGGTGCTACAATGTCCGTTTGCAATTTAAGCCGCCGAACGCCAACGGTATGAGCGATATAGGAATTTGATGCGACTCAGAAGCTGGCAGCAGAAAATTATCGACGCCTTCCCGTCGATCATTAAGGAACACAAACGCTTCATTCTCAAGGCGCCTACCGGCGCCGGCAAAACCGTGCTCGCCAGCGAAATCGTCGACCGGTTTTATAATGGCAAGAAAATAATTGTCCTGTGCCATCGACTTGTCCTGCTGGAGCAGCTCGAACGGGCGCTCAGCGAAAAACACAACGTCCACAAGCTCGAACTTTCCGACGACGGTCTCGCATTCGAAGGGTACGATGTCCTGCTGTCCACCAGCATGCGGGCTCGCAAGGTCCTGTCGGACGCCATTCCGAAAGCCGACCTTATCATCGTCGACGAAGCCCATCGCGTTTCGCCGAACGGACGCGGATACAAGCGCATCATCGACGCGTTCATGGAACACGGCAAAAAGGACGCGCAGTTCATGGGGCTCACCGCATCGCCGGAACGGAGAACCGGCGACCAGCGCGACCAGTTGAGCCTGGCGTTCGACGCCATCATCGACTGCGCCAACATCGAAAACCTGATCGACGAAGGCGTCCTGGTAAAACCGGTCTACCGGCCGCACTTCGTCCACGACCTCGATCTCAGCGGAATAGACATCAGTTCCGGCGATTTTCCGGTCGCCAAGCTGGCCCCCGCGATCGTCAAGTCGTCGATGATCGATTACGCGATGTGGAGTTACCTCGAAGAACGGCAGAAGCTCGGCAACCGGCCGATTTCGGCCTGGTTCTGCGCCGACATCAACGTTGCCCAGGCGACCCTGAAACGCATCCGCAAACACGACATAGAAGCCGCCATCGTCACCGCTGGCACGCCGATCAAGACCCGAATGGAACTTCTCGGCGCGCACGAACGCGGCGACATAGAGGCCATGGTATCGGTCGGCGTTCTGGCCGAAGGCTGGGACAACCCGCACTGCAATATCATCGTCCATTTGCGCCCCACGCTCTCGAAGGTCCTGTGGGGGCAGTCGGTGGGACGGGGGCTGCGGTCCGCACCTGGCAAGGACAAGTGCGTCATCATCGACGTCAGTTCCAACTGGAGCACGTTCGGACCGGTCGAGAAACTGCAATGGAGCCTGTGGAGCCACCGCCGTTCTTACATGCAGTACATGAACCGCTTCAACTGGATCGGACAGCAGCAGGACGACGAAAACTGCGACGATGTCTATCTGCTTTGCGAAAACGAGCTGCCGAACCGCACCCGCTGTTCGCATATTTATCGCAAGAACCAGTACGAAAACGACACATGCCCGGTCTGCGGCTCCTATGCCGCGATCGACATTTACAAGGAGCAGAGACTCGACAGTTCGCTGAGCGAAAACAAGCTGCACAGCCTTTTCTTCGAGCGCGTCCCCCGCGTGTACGAGGATATGAACCTGTCGGTGTGGAGCAGTCTCGGCGGGTCGGCATGGCGCAACGCCCGACCCAAGGAACAGATTTTCCTGGCGTTCTGCATGGCGTTCGCCGAGGTCTCCGGCGAGCCTACCCATTCGGATTCGGATTACTGGGACATAGCGCTCGAAGCGGAAGCCAGAATCAGAAGTTTTCTGGTGGAGAACGACCTTCAGATCGGACGGCAGGAGGAATTCGATCTGAACCTGATCGCTGACGGCATGCTGGCCGGGCGTGAAATCCGCACGGTGCAATCCCATTACGGAATATCGCTGTGCGGTGCGGCCTTCCAGACGCATCAGCCGGGAGAACTCGAACGGAAATACCAGAAGGCGATCCGCATTGCCGAACGGCTGGCAATCATGGGGTGCTCGCCGCGCGACAACCTTCCCTATTTCAACGCTGCGGAATATCTGGCCGCGTCGTAATCAGCGCTCCCGGAACGCCTCGTATTTCAGCTTCAGAACAGGCGCGACGAAATATTCGAGCACCGTGCGATAGCCGGTGTGAATATCGGCGGTCGCCTGCATGCCGGGAATGATCCGGTTGGCGTCGGGCTTATCGCCGAGATAATCCCTGGTGGTTTCGATCATCACCTTGAAGAAAGCCGTACCGTCGGCGGCAATATTCGAGTCGGGAGCGATGTTGACGACCTTTCCGTCAAGTCCGCCGTAACGCACAAAATCGAACGACGTCACCTTGACCACGGCGGGCTGCCCGACCCGGACATAACCCACATCGACCGGATTCAGATTAACCTCGACGATGAGATTCTGGTCCGACGGAACGATTTCCATGATCGGCTCGCCGGGACGCACGACGCCTCCGACCGTGTGATAACGCAAATTCTTGACGATGCCGTCGATGGGACTTCTGATTTCCCGTCTGTTCGACTGGTCGCTGATCTTCGTCATCAGCTCTCGATTGCGGGCGATCGACAGCTCCACCTGGGCCAGTTCCTCGATCGCAGCACGTTGAAAATTGATCAGCCCGGTGCGTTCGCGCTCTCTCGCCTCGGCATGGGCGGCGCGCAATTTGGGAATTTTCTTGGTCAGTTCGTCGATCTCTGCCCGAAGCGAAGTCACCTCGTCGCGAAGCTGCAAATGTTCCATTTTCGGAACAAGCTTGCTCTTGAGCAGATCTGCCGACATCTCAAGCCGGCTTTCGGCGAGCTTCAGCTTGTTTTGCACCCCGTTGAGCCGCGCCGCCGTTTCATTGATTTCGTGGCGCTTCTGGACTGTCTGTTCCCGGAATATCGTCTGGTTGCTCAGCCATTGCCGTTTACGGCTTTCATAAGCCTTGCGCTCGGCCGACACCATGCCGTCATAGCGAGCGGCGATCCCCTTCGGAAACTCCAGCTTGCCATCGGTAGCCTCGGCCTCAAGCCGTGCCTTCTTGAGGAGCAGGCTGTTCGTTTCGATCTCCACCTCATCGCGGTTGATCGCAGACGCGCCGAGGCTGAGCGACACCAGCGGCGCGCCGGCGGCGACCTTCTGCCCCTCCGCAACGTTGATTTTCTCAATGATTCCGCCTTCCAGATGCTGGATGACCTTGACCTGCCCTCTGGGAACGATTTTTCCGGATGCCACCGCGACCTCATCGAGCTCGGCAAAGGCTCCCCAGACGAAGAAAGCAGCCAGGATCGCCATCGCGAGGCCAGGACCCGACATGAGCCGCGGCAGGGGATTGGCGGTCAGTACCGACTCGAGCGGGTTCATGGCGCCGACCTCAGGGGCGGGGGCGTCCCGGAACCGCCGAACAGTTTGGGCAGAATGTCGCTCGCCGCACCGCCCATGACCACCTTGCCATGATCGACAACAACGAGATTGGTGCAGGCGGCCAGCAGGATCGGGCTGTGCGTGACAATGATGACATTGCGGTCGGCCGACAGTTCGGTCAGCGCGGACCGCAGTTTTTCTTCGCTCGGGCGGTCCAGATTGGAGGTGGGCTCGTCCAGCAGCAAAACCGGGGGATCCCCGATCAGCGCGCGGGCCAGGGCGATCTTCTGACGCTGGCCGGCGGACAGGATTCCGCCCGCCTCGCCCACATCTGTATCGTACCCGTCGGGAAGATCGACGATATCCTCGTGAACGCCGATCATCCTGGTGATGCGCAGGAGCGCCGCATCGTCGGCATCGGGGGCGCCGTGAAGGATGTTGTTCCGGATCGACCCCGCAAACAGGAACCCGTCCTGCGGCATATAGCCGATCCACCGCGCAAGGTCCGGTCGCGAGAGCTGGTTCATATCGCCGCCATCCATGAGAATTCGGCCGGATGTGGGCTGATAGAGCCCGCCCATAACCTTGAGCAGGGTCGATTTGCCGCTGCCGTTGCGCCCGACAACACCGTGAATGGCGCCCGGCCGCATCGAAAAATCGATGTTCTCAAGGGTAGGCGGCCCCTCAGGATCGAAATGGAAACTGACCTGTTCGAGCGTGAGGGCGCCGGCGGGGCGTTCCAGCTCGATGGTGCGTTCCACCCGCTCCTCCGGCAAAGAGAAAACCTCCCGCAGGCGGTTTGCCGACTCCCGATAGGCCGCGAGACCGCGCCAGGCGCCCACCAGCTGGTTCAAAGGAGCCACGACGCGGCTGCTCAGCATGTTCGCGGCAATCAGCGCGCCGATGGTCATCTCGTGATCGAGAATCGCCAGCGCGCCGACAACCGTCATCAGGATGGTCGTGATCAGCGTCAGCGACATGCCGGCATTGCCGAATCCGTCATTGACGCGGCCGCGATCGAGAGCACGCTCGATCACCCGCGCATGACGTTCTTCCCAAAGCGGCCGGAGCGTATCGGACAACGACAGCGCCTTGACGGTCGCCCTGCCCGCCATGAGTTCGCTGACGAGAATATCGCGGGCCGAGACCGCGACCTGTTCTTCCGCCGTCGCGCCGCGCACGGACCAGGAGGACCACCAGGCATTTACCAGAAATGCCGTCGTGACAACCGCCAGAACGACGAGAAGGGGGCCGGCGATCACGGCAATCAGGCCGATAAACAGAATGACGAAAGGAAGGTCGACGAGGAGAACGGCGGTCGCGCCGCCGAACAGGTTTCTGACCTGTTCAAGATCGTGAAACAGGGCACGCCAGTACCCGGCCGGACGCGATTCAAGTGTCCGAAGCGAGAGGGCGGCCAGCTTGTCGTAGAGACGGCGGCCGAGGTCTATGTCTATCCGGATGGAAACCCGCTGCATCAGACGGCTCCGCGCCTGTCGCAGCAGAAAGTCGAACGCGATCACCGACGCCATGCCGAGCGTAAGGCCCTGCAGCGTCGTCAGCCCCGCGTGGAACACAACCCGGTCATAGACCTGCAGGACGAAGATCGGGGTCGCCAGCGCAAGCAGGTTGATAAACAGCGAGTAGCTGAGAAGGTTGCGAAGTTGGGGCCATAACGGCCGCAATACCGTCCTCAACCAGTTGCCGGACTTATCGCTCAACGCCCCTATACCACCGTGATGTCAGTCGCCGCCACGGCGTTTGCACCGCCGAAATCGGCAATGACAGAGTAACCCGCCGCGCTGCCGTTGGTATCGGAAATCAGACGGCCATCCGCATCAAGGATCAAGGTGCCCTGCCCCGTGGAGAACCGGCTGCTTGCCGCATTGGTGCCGTCGAACGACGCGCCGATAATTTCGAAATTGACGCCTGTCGTAATGGCGGTTCCCCCGAGATCGAAATCGCTGGCCGCCAGTTCGATACCATCGATACCGCTGAGGAAGTCGAGCACCTCATCGATGTTCAATTCCAGGTTGTTGATAGTGTCATTGCTGAGGGCTTCCACGCCATCCGATCGTCCGTTGAACACGAACGTATCGATACCTAAGCCACCGGTCAGCTGATCTGTTCCGGTTCCGCCGATGATCCGGTCGTCGTTGGCAAGGCCGTTGAGCGTATCGTCCCCGGCGCCGCCGTCGAGCGTATCGTTGCCTCGTCCGCCCTGGAGATCGTCGTTCCCCGCACCACCGTTCAGGATATCGTCTCCTTCCTGTCCCCTGAAAGTATCGTTGCCGTCGCCGCCGTCGATGGTATTGGCTTGGCTGTTGCCCCTCAGAAAATCGTCGAATGCAGAACCGATCAGGTTCTGCGCGCCGGTAATGCTGTCGGTACCGATCCCGGCCAGGTCGAAGGTTGTAACATTGTTGAGGTCAGCATTGTCCTGCGAGATGCCTGCGTTGAGATCGGCGAACACCCCTGCGGAGGCATTCTCGAACGAAATCGTTGTACTGCCATTGCCTGTAATGTTGTCGTTGCCACCGGCGCCTTCGATTGAATGGAAGGCGTTGCCGTCAGGGCTGAATCCTACGGGAATGTTGAAAGTATCCGCGAAATTGGTCCCGATGATGCTTTCGACATCGAACAGCGTATCGGTTCCGACTGAAGCGTTACCAACGACTCTGATTTCATTTGCCGGAATGGCGCTCCCGTCGCCGAAGGTCGGGTTGAGCGCCGCTGTCGAACTCCGGAAATCGGCAATATCAATGTCGCCGGACGCCGTCGAGATCGACCCGTTGAACGTGTCATCGCCCGCGCCGCCGACCAGCGTATTTCGCCCGGTGCCGGAATTGAGGATATCGTTACCTGCCCCGCCATTCAATGTGTCGTCGCCGCTACCACCGGTAAGCGTATCGTTGCCCGCATCGCCGTTAACGGTAAAGGCGCTGCTCGCCGCCGAACCGTTGAATACGTCGTTACCGCCCCCAAGATTGACATTACCGGTGACGGTCGCCCCCGCATTTACGGTAATCAACGAATTGCCATCGTCATTTGTGATCGCATTGCCGGACGTCGAGCTGACCGCTGCGCCTGCATTGAGCGTAATGTTGGTCTGATCGCCTGTTCCCGTCGCGCTGGAGATTCCGGCCCCGGTTCCACCAGCGACGACGCCGTTGATCGTAATCGAGAGCGTGCCTGAGCCGTTATTTGTGGCCAGTATGCCGTTTATCCCGCCGCTGACCCCGGCAGCCGAAATCGTCAGACCCGAACCGGTGGTGGCATTGCTCGCAAGTATGCCGTTATTGCTGCCGCCGTAGACCTGTCCGGTCGCCGTAACGTTCAATGCCGCGGAGCCATAGTTCCGGGCATCGATGCCGTCGATCCCGCCGGACACCGCGGCAGCCGAGACCGTGAGATCGCCGGTAGAGGTGGCGAAGTTTCTGGCCAGAATGCCATCGCCTGTGCCGCCCGTTACCGTTCCGGTCGCGGTTACATTCAACGCGCCCGAACCATTATTGACGGCATCGATTCCGACCGTCGCCCCTCCGACAGCGGCGGCATTCACTGAAACCCCGCCCGTGGCTGTGGCTGTGTTCTTGATCTCGATTCCCTGCTGGGACGTTCCCGTCACCGCACCGCTTGCAGAGACGCTCGTGATACCGGAGCCCAGGTTATAGGCGTAAATTCCGTCGGTTCCCGACGCGGCCGCCGCGACGACGGTGATACTGCTCGTCGTGGCCGCCTGATTGACGACGGCAATGCCGCCGCCGGTCGTTCCTGTCGCCGTACCGGTTGCCGTCACGCTCAACGCACCGGATCCGTAATTCCTCGCAAGAATGCCATCGGAGGCGCCGGTGACCGCGGCCGTCGTGACCGTCAGGTCTCCGCCAGCGGCGCTGTCGCGGGCAATAATCCCCTGCTGGCCTGTCCCCGTAACCGCGCCGGTTGCGGTGACGGACGTCGTGCCGCTCCCCGAATTTCTGACATCGACGCCCTGCGTCGTACCGGAAACGGCGACGGCGTTGATCGACAGGTTCGTGCCGCTCGCAAATCCATTGGCATAGATACCGTCGCCGTTATTGCCGGTGACAGTCCCCGTGGCCGTGATCGACATGAAGCCGGAGCCGTTGTTTAGCGCGGTGATGCCCGCGGTGCCGCCGGTCACGGAAGCGACGGAAACCGTTGTGTCCACGCCGGTGAAATTACGGGCGTAAATGCCCAGCTGGGTGGTGCTTGAAACCGATCCGGTTGCCGTCACCGAAAGATCGCCCGTGCCCCTGTTCTTCGCAAAAATCCCCGCGCCGCCGCCTGAGACGATATTGGCGGAGATCGTCGCGCTGGTCGTACCGGTATTGTTGTAGGCGTAGATGCCTCGACCGGTGGAGGCGTTGATGGTTCCCGTAGAAGCAAACTGAAGCGAACCGGTGCCGGTATTCGTCACGCTGACTTGTCCGGTATTCAGAACGCCGGAGATGGTCACGTTCGAATCCGTGTCGGCGACAACACTCTCGGTGTTCAGGATGTTCCCGCCGGCAACGGTGCCGCTCGCACCCTGGAATGTCAGCGTGTCGCCGGTGCCCGCGCCGCCATCGACCTGAACGGTGCCGAGCGTCCCGCCGGCAAAGGTTACGTTGTCGTCGCCGGCGCCGCCATTCGCGACGAACGTGCCTCCGGCGAGAGACGTACCGGTCAGATCGGCGAAGGTAACGATATCCGCGCCATCGTTGCCGTTGATGGTGATGGCCTCGATCGTGCCAACGTCGAGCGCAAACGCCGCGCCGCTATTCGAAAGCCCGATGCTGATACGGCCGGCATTGTTGCTGATGAGCGCCGTATCGGCGAGCGTCCCGCCATTGATCTGAAGCGTATCCGTCCCGGCATCCCCGTTGATTACATCGGAGCCGTCGCCATCGTTCCAGATGATGATATCGTCGTTATCGCCGCCATTGATGGTGTCGGAACCTGTCCCGCCCGTCAGCGTGTCGTTGCCGCCGAGGCCGTTCAGCGTGTCCGCGCCGCCGGTGTTGCTGCTGATTACATTGTTCAGCGCATTGCCGGTGCCCGTCAGGTTTTCGATGACGCCGACAGTGAACGGATTGTCATTGAGCGCCAGGTTCTCGACATTGTCGGTCAGCGTGTAGCTTACCTGGGCCGAGACGCTGTCCGTGCCTTCCCCGGCCAGTTCGGTCACGACATCGAGATTGTCGACGATGGTGTAGGTGTCGTCGCCATCGCCGCCGAGCAGCTGATCGGTGCCGCCCGCGCCTTCCGCCAGGTTGCCGAACAGGTTGTCGTTGCCGGCGCCGCCCCGCAGGGTGTCATTCTGTTCGCCGCCGATCAGCGTGTCGTCGCCGATACCGCCATCGGCGACGATCGACCGGTTCGCGGCGAATGCAGTCAGCGTGTCATTGCCGTCGCCGCCGTTGAAGGTGATCGTGCTGTTCGAAATGTCGGTGGCGCTCAGATCGTTGATGGTGACGTTATCGGCGCCGTCCCCGGCATTGATGGTCAGTTCTTCGACCGTGCCGATATCGAGCGTCGCGGTTCCGTCGGTCGCGCTTACGCGGCCGGCATTGTTGCTGACCGTAATGGTGTCCGCGGTCGCGGCGCCGTTGATCTGCACCGTATCGGTTCCGGCATCGCCATCGATCGTGTCGGACCCGTCCCCGCTGTTCCAGATAAAGGTATCGTTGCCGTCGCCGCCGATCAGCGTGTCGGCGCCGCCATTGCCGGTAATGGTGTCGTCGCCGCTACCACCGGTAATCGTATCGTTGCCTCGTCCGCCCTGGAGATCGTCGTTCCCCGCACCACCGTTCAGGATATCGTCTCCTTCCTGTCCCCTGAAAGTATCGTTGCCGTCGCCGCCGTCGATGGTATTGGCTTGGCTGTTGCCCCTCAGAAAATCGTCGAATGCAGAACCGATCAGGTTCTGCGCGCCGGTAATGCTGTCGGTACCGATCCCGGCCAGGTCGAAGGTTGTAACATTGTTGAGGTCAGCATTGTCCTGCGAGATGCCTGCGTTGAGATCGGCGAACACCCCTGCGGAGGCATTCTCGAACGAAATCGTTGTACTGCCATTGCCTGTAATGTTGTCGTTGCCACCGGCGCCTTCGATTGAATGGAAGGCGTTGCCGTCAGGCGCGAACGCCCCGTCGACCACGATGGTGTCGCCGAAGTTCGAGCCGATGAGGCCGTCGATATCGACGAGCACGTCGGTGCCAACCGAGGCGTCTCCGATTACCGATCCGGTTGTCGGGGCGCCGGTCGATCCCAGGGCCACAGTGATCGCGCCGGTCGATGTCCGGTAGTCGGCGCTGTCGATTTCGCCGAAGGCGGTGCCGGTGCCGCCGATCAGCGTGTCGTTGCCGGCGCCCCCGACCAGCCTGTTAAGGCCATTGCCACCGTTGAGCGTATCGTCTCCATCGCCGCCATCGAGGACGTCGTCGCCGTCATCGCCGTTGAGCGTATCGTTGCCGGCAAGCCCGCTGATCGTGTCGTTGCCGGCCTGGCCGGAAATGAAGTCGTTGCCCGACGTGCCGATTATGACGTCGTCGCCGGTGGTCGACCCTGCGAGATCGTCAATGACGCCGATGAAATCGTCGATCGAGAGCTGCGCCTTTGTGACTCCGGTGAGCGTAACCGAGCCGCCGCCCGCTGTTATGACAGCGTTCCCGCCGACATCCACGGTACTGGCGAGAACCGTGCTGAGCGTAACCGTACCGAACACCGAAGCGTCGATGCGGTCATCTGTTCCCGCGCCAGCAACGAAATCGGTAATGACGTCGTTGCCGGCAAGCAACGTGGCGACAAAGGTATCGTTGCCGGCCCCGCCGGTCATCGTATCGTCGCCGGCATTACCGGTGATCGTGTCATCCCCGCTTTCGCCGATAATGACATTGGCCTGGGAATCGCCAATCAGCGTGTCGTTCAGGAACGAACCGCGGATCTGTTCGATGTTCGAAATCGTGTCCGATCCGACCTGAATGTCGCCGGCCGTGGTATCGAATTCCTGCGAGAAGCCGGTACCACCGCTGTCCTGGCCTGACAGGTCGACCACCACGCGGACGGTTTCGCTGCGATAATCGACGCGATCCTCGCCGCCTTTGCCGTCAATGGTGTCATTACCCAGGCGTCCGCGAAAATCCTCACGCCCGTTGGCATTGGCATCCGTGCCCAGCAGAACATCGTCGAAATTCGACCCGCGAACATTGTCGACACCGGTAAAGGTGTCCGTGCCGATGCCGGCCAGGTCCAGCGTCGTCGTGTTGTTGAAGTCCGCCAGGTCCTGCGCCGTACCGGCGCCCAAATCCACACGGACGGCCGCGAAGGCGCGAACGAATTCAATCGCCGTTTCGCCATTGCCGAAGATGATATCGTTGCCGCCCATCCCCTCGAAGCGATGGAAAGTCGACCCGTCGGGTGCGAAAGCGCTGACTGTGCTGAATGTGTCGGCAAAGTTCGACCCCGTCACCGCTTCGACGTCCGTCAGCGTATCGGTTCCTACCGAAGCATCGCCGGTAATGCGGGCCTGATTGGTCGCCAGAAGAATCTCGGCATCGCCGAAGATTGCGGTAATTCCAGCGGTCGCGGTCCGGTAATCCGCGTTGTCGAGATCGCTGAAGGCAGCCGAAATGCCGCCGGTAATCTGGTCGTCACCGGCGCCACCGATATAGCGGTTGGATCCGAGGCCTCCTGACAGGACATCGATGCCGTCGCCGCCGTTGAGCACATCGTCCTGCGCGCCGCCGGAAATCGTATCGGCACCGTCGCCTCCGTTCGCAACGATCGATTTATTTGCCGCCGCCCCAATAATGATATCGTCGCCTGTGCCGCCAATGATTGTGACGGTGCTGTTCGAAATATCGGTGCCGGTCAAATCGCTGATAAAAACGGAACCGCCACCGTCGCCGGTATTGATAATCAGCTCCTCGACCGTGCCGATGCTCAGCGTCGAGGTCACCGAGCTGATCTCGGAATTGCTGTCGATCGTGATAACGGCAGACACCCGCCCGCCGTTACTGCTGAGCGTAAACTGATCCGTGACCGCCGACCCGGTAATCTGAACGGTATCGGTTCCGGCGTCGCCGTTGATCGTGTCGCTGCCGTCGCCGTCGTTCCAGATAATCGTATCGTTGCCGTCGCCGGCATTGACCGTATCCGCGCCACCGGCGCCGGTGATCGTGTCGTTGCCGCCGAGCGCATTGATCGTGTTGTCTCCCGCGCTGCCGATGAGGGTGTCGTTGCCCGACGTACCGGTCACGGTGAGGGTATCGTCCGTAACCCCGGTGAAATCGGCAATGTCGAGCTGGGATTTCAGGACACCCGTCAGGGTGATTGTATCGGTCCCGAGCGTAATAACCGCGTTACCATTCACGTCCGTCGTGTTGCCAAGGACGGCCGTCAGCGTCGTGCCGAACGACGTCAGGTCGAGCGTGTCCTGCGAACCGGCGCCGGACGCGAAATCGGTGATGGTGTCGCTGCCGAACCCGCTGACGAAAACGAACCTGTCGCCGCCGGCGCCGCCGGTCAGCGTGTCGTCGCCGGCATTGCCTGTGATCGTATTCGCGCCGGAATTGCCGATGACGATATTGGCGAGTTCGTTGCCGACGCCGCTGATATTGCCGGTGCCGGTCAGCGTCAGGTTTTCGACATTGGATCCCAGGGTGAAGCTGACTGACGCCTGAACGGTATCGGTGCCCGCACCGGAATTTTCCGTAACCGTATCGGCGGCATTGTCGACGATATAGGTATCGTTCCCTGCGCCTCCAAGCAGAACGTCCGCACCGGCACCGCCATCGAGCGTATCGTTGCCGCCTCCACCCTGAAGCTGGTTGGCGTTGCCGTCGCCGGTCAGACTGTCCGCGGCGTCGGTACCGATGACGTTTTCGACGAATGACACCGTATCAGTGTTGCCGAATCCGTCGATCGCGATACCGGCCGACAGATTGACGGTAACGCCGGCAGTGCCGCCTTCCGATGCATCGTTTTCGTGGGTCACGGTATCGATACCGTCGCCGCCGTTGATCGTGTCGGCGCCCGCGCCGCCGGCGAACTGGTCGTTTGACGAGCCCCCGGCAAGGATGTCGTTGCCGGCCTTGCCCTCAACCTGTACGCCGAAACCGCCAACCAGTCCGACACTGACCGTGTCGGCGCCCGAGCCGCCAAGGAATTCGACCAGTTCGACATTCGAGAAAGTTATGTTTGCAGTACCAGCACCGGCATTCGTCTGCGACAGCAAGCTGTTGCCGGCCCCTGCCGCGATCGACCAGTTGTTCGCGATGGTCGTATTCCCGCGGACGATCAGCGAGTCCGTTTCCGTACCGCCGTCGACCGTGTCGTCCCCGTCGCCGCTGTTCCAGTGGAAATCGTCTCTTCCTGCACCGCCGATGAGCGTGTCGTTGCCCTGTCCGCCGATGATCCGGTCTTCGCCGGCATTGCCGGTCAGCGTCTCGTTCGCGCCGGTACCGATGATTAGATCGTCGAGGCTTCCTCCCGTGAGGCCGGTCTGAAGCTGAAGCGTGAAATCGGTCTCAAAAAACGAATCGACGAAGGCGGTCTCGACCTGCTGTCCCGCGAAATGGTCGGTGACCTGGAGAATCTGGCCGTTGTCGAAGACGAGCTGTAGATCGCCGCCGGTGGTGCGGAAAGCATTATTCAGCTCGGCCGAACTGGTTTCGACGATTCGGATCTGGTCGGTGCCGGAAGAGTCCGAAATCGTGTCGTTGCCGTCGCCTGCGGTGTAGTTGTAAATGTCGTCGCCGTCGCCGCCGAGCAGCGTGTCGTCGCCCGTGCCGCCGTCGAGAATATTGTCGCCCGCGCCCGCGATGATCGTG
>JAYOEY010000012.1:0-3817 GCA_038116945.1 Rhodospirillales bacterium | reverse complement strand
GTCGTCGCCCGTGCCGCCGTCGAGAATATTGTCGCCCGCGCCCGCGATGATCGTGTTGTTGAGCGCGTTCCCGGTGGCATTGATGCCGGCGTTATCGTTCAGAGTAACATTCTCGACATTGGCCGACAGCGTTGAAAGATCGATGGAAATCGTGCCGAAAACAGTGTCGGTGCCTTCTCCGGTGTTTTCCGTGATCGTGTCGTTGAAGTCGGAGATGAGATAGGAATCGTCCCCCGTCCCGCCGATAAGCGTATCGGTACCGAGCCCTCCGGTGAGAAAATCGTTTCCGGCTCCGCCGTTCAGCGTGTCGTCGCCATCGTTCCCGACGAGCGTGTCGTTGCCGTCTCCTCCGTTCAGCGTATTGTTCCCGCTGTTGCCGGTAATCACGTTGGCGAGTGCGTTACCGGTTCCGTTGAGATCGCCCGTACCGGTCAGCGTCAGGTTTTCGACATTGGCCGACAGAACGGACAGGTCAAGCGTGACCGACGATTCGACGGTATCTGTTCCCTCGCCCGCATTCTCCGTCACGACATCCAGCGTACTGTCGACGACATAGGTGTCGTCGCCGAGCCCGCCGATCAGCGTGTCGCCGTTCCCCGACCCGGATCCGGCCGCCAGTGTCGCCACGTCCGCCGGGCTGAGCGCGCTGTCGAAGATGCGGATATTGTCGATAAACCCGGTCGTATCCTCGCCGATGGTCGACGTATCGTCGCGCAGGAAATGCAGGATATTGTTCGATATGACGGCCAGATTGCCGCTGTCGGTAAAGGTAATCTGCTGGGCGCCATTGACGTAGACGACGACCTGGTCGGTCGTCCCGTCCCGCGTAATCACCACGCTGGCGGGGGTTCCCGCCGAGAACGCGCCCGCGCTCCCGGTGACGATGTAGAAGAAAATCGCCGATGTATAAAGGTTGTAGAGCCCCGTATCCGATGTCAGGTTCTGGAAATCGATCAGTTTCTTGAAACCGGCGGTGTCGTCGATCGAGAAAATCATTTCGATCGAATAGGTATCGGTAATTCCCGGGTTCGAGAGGCTGATTCCCTGGCTGGCGGTGTTCAACGTGTAGCCGGTCGAGCCCAGCGTCCCGGCGCCGGTCGTCAAGGTGCTGCTGCTCAATGAGTCGTCGAACGTGCCGTTGAGCGAGAAATCCTTGATGGCGGTCGCGGCAACCGCATTGCTGCTGCCGTTCGTGCCGCCGTCGAGCCGGTCGTTGCCGTCGCCGCCCGTGAGCTGGTCGCTCTGGCTGCCGCCGCGGATATTGTCGTCGCCATCGCCCGCATCGACAATCACGCGCTTGTTGGCGTTGGTCGCATTGATCGTATCGTTGCCGGCGCCGAGATTTACCGTAACCGTGGAATCCGAAATCGACGTCCCGGTCAGATCGTTGACGGTCACGGTGTCGTCGCCCGCGAACGTGTTGATGACCAGCTCCTCGATGGTGCCGGCATCTATCGTGGTGGTCGATACTTCGCCGCCCCCCGACCCTTGCACGGCGACGTTAAAGCGCGCGCCGTTTGCGGAAACGGTTATGTTGTCGCCCATCGAGGCAGCGCCGTTGACTTCCAGCGTGTCGGTCCCGTCATTGCCGTCGACGGTATCGGCGCCGTCGTTATCGGCGCCGTTATTGTAATTCCAGACGAACCGGTCATCGCCCAGACCGCCCGACAGAATGTCGTCGCCCTGCCCGCCCGTAATGATGTTGTTGCCGCTGTTGCCAACAATGGTATTGGCAAGATCGTTGCCGGTGCCGTCGATATTGCCGGTCCCGGTGAGGGTCAGGTTTTCGATATTGTCCGACAACGCGAAGCTGGCGGATGCCTGAACCTGGTCGGTGCCGGAATCGGCATTTTCGAGAATCTGGTCGCTGCTGTTATCGACGATATAGGTGTCGTTGCCGGCTCCGCCCGCAAGTCTGTCGGCGCCCGCGCCGCCATCCAGCTGGTTGTTCTGCGCATCGCCGATCAACGTATCGTCGAACCCCGAGCCCAGCAGGTTCTCGATGCTGGTGAAGCTGTCGCTGGTCGCGTCGCCGGTATTGATCTGGGCATCGGACAGCGAGGCCGTCACGCCTGCGTCGGCATTGGCGTAGGACGCCGTATCGATCCCGTCGCCGCCATCAAGCTGATCGCCGCCCGCCCCGCCCTCAAGCGTGTTCGCGTTTGCGTCGCCGGTCAGGGAATCCGCAAAGCCGGACCCGATCATGTTCTCGATCGACGTCAGGGATTCCGTCTGCCCGTCGCTGTTGACGTTCTGCCCGGAAAGGAGCGAAGCCGTGACGCCGCCCGGATCGTCGGCGAACGAGGCTGTGTCGGTTCCGACTCCGCCGTTGTAACTGTCCTGACCGCTGCCGCCGATCAGGAGGTCGTCGCCGGCATCGCCGTTAAGCGTGTCGTTGCCGCCGCCCCCGGAGAGCGTGTCGTTCCCGCCCCCGCCGTTAAGCGTGTCGTTGCCGTCCCCGCCGGTGAGCGTGTCATCCTGACCGCCCGCGGTGATGACGTAACTGCCTTCGCCGGCGATCGTGACGATACGTCTCCCGGCATTGGTGGCGTCAATCGTGTTGGTGCCCGCGCCGCCGTCGATCGTAACGGTCGAATTCAGGATATCGGTAGTGGACAGGTCGTTGATGACGATGTTGTCGTCGCCTGCGCCGCCGAGAATGACGAGTTCCTCGACATTGTCGATGGTAATGCTGTCGGGATTGTCGGATCCCTGGACGCTGGAGGAGATCGTTACGTTGCCCGCGCTCGCCCCGGCGGTAATCACGTCGTTCTGGGAAGTACCGATCAGGCGGAACGTGTCGGTGCCGGTGCCGCCATCGACGACATCGTCTCCATCGCCGATATCGTAGACGATCAGATCGTCGCCGGCGCCCGCTGAAACTGTGTCGTTTCCACCGTTTCCCGTGATGGTGTCATTGCCATCCGTTCCGGCAAGAATATCATCGCCATCGGAACCTGTGATGATGTTCGACTCTACGACCGGTTCCGGTGCCGGTGGCGTTTCAGGAAGAGGGGTCGGCCTTGGCGCCGGCGCCGGCGCAGGAGGCGGCGCCGGAGGCGGAGGTGGAGGCGGCTCGGGCGGCGGAATCGGATCGGGCGGAGGAGCCGGAGGCGGAGGCGGCGGAGGCGGAGGCGGCGGAGGCGGGGGAGGCGGAGGAGGTGGCGGTGGCGGTGCAGGCTCACCGCTCCCCGGATTTACGTCGGATGGAGTTGGACCCGGCCCTTCGCCTTGACCCGGCTGCTGTCCCTCGCCCTGTCCCTGGCCCTCTCCTTGACCTTCTCCCTGTCCCTGGCCTTCGCCCTGACCTTCTCCCTGTCCCTGACCTTCGCCCGGGGCCTCGCCCTGGCCTTCGCCTTGCTGCCCTTCGCCCTGTCCTTCGCCTTGCTGTCCTTCGCCCTGTCCTTGGCCCTCACCTTGCCCCTGACCCTGACCTTCGCCTTGTCCTTCCCCCTGTCCTCCCTGATTTTGATCGCCGCTATTATTGTTGTTGTTGTTCTGGTTGCCGCCGGGATTACGGGTAAAAGGCGTCAGCGTCTGGGAAACCGAGTTATCCAGGCTCTGCATCGCCGGGCCGAGCGTGCTCAGCGACATGGGCACGACCTGGGGAGCGCCGCCAGCAAGGGATACGCCGAAACCGGTATTGATCAGGTAGGACAGGCCCGTAACCTTGTGGATCGCTGCAACGGCGCCCTGGCTGACCTGAACGGTTTCCGCCTCGACGACGACGCCGACCTTCGTGCCGCGCACGCCGATGGTTGCAAACGGCGTATCGACCACGAAATTCTCCGGCCGCGCACTCGCGATTTCGCCGGTG
>JAYOEY010000011.1:0-118544 GCA_038116945.1 Rhodospirillales bacterium | reverse complement strand
TCGCGATAGACGAACGGCGCCTGGGTGCAGCACCACAGATCGATCTGGCCGTCCTTCGAGAAATTCGCAACGCAGCCCTGCGGCTCGATATAGCCCTGATGCATCGGCTTGGAGTCGAACTCCATCTCGATGACTTCATCGGCCGCATCGAAGCCCGACCCGACATTTCCGGCCTCGACCACAATTTTTTCGGTGACGTTGGTCGGCGCGTCGGGCGCATCCGGATCGCCGTTGGTGCGGATATAGTCATGCAGGATGGGCGCGCCCGGCTGCATGGCGTCGCGCGGCTCGATCACGTGCGGCAGGATTTCGTAATCCACCTCGATCAGCTTGATCGCGCGCTTGGCGATGGCCTCGCTGGTCGCCGCAACGGCGGCAACGGGATGGCCGTCATACAGCGCCTTTTCGCGCGCCAGCGCGTTCCGGGTCATGTCGCCGCCCGGGGTTCCCGCTTTCAGGTCGGGCAGGTCGTCGCGCGTGATCACCGCCTTGACGCCCGGAAGCGCCTCGGCCTTCGAGGTATCGATCGATTTGATGATCGCGTGCGGATGCGGGCTCCGCAGGATCTTGCCGTACAGCATGCCCGGCAGGAAGAAATCGGCGCCGAAATTGGCGCGCCCGGTGACCTTGTCCAGCCCGTCATGCTTGACCGGGTTGGTACCGACGATTTTGAGGTCGCGTTCCGGATTGAAGCCGGATTCTTCAAGAATGGTCGCCATGATCAGCCCTTTCTCATTTCAGCAGCCGCCGCCTGTACGGAGCGGATGATCTTGTCGTAACCGGTGCAGCGGCAAAGATTGCCCGCAAGCCAGTATCTTATCTCGGTTTCGGTGGGATCGGGATTCTTTTCCAGCAGCGCCCGTGCGGCAATCAGGATGCCGGGGGTGCAGATGCCGCACTGAAGACCGTTGATTTCGAGGAAATTGCGCTGCAGCGGGTGCAGGTCCTCGCCTTCCGCCATGCCCTCGATGGTGTCGATTTTCTTGCCTTCGCATTCGACCGCCAGCACAAGGCAGGAACAGACCAGCCTGCCGTCCAGCATGATGCTGCAGGCGCCGCAGTCACCGGTGGAACAGCCTTCCTTGGTGCCGGTCAGCTCCAGCTCGTTGCGCAGCACGTCGACAAGCGACTGTTGCGGTTCGCAGAGGAATTCGTACTCGTCCCCGTTGACCGTCGTGGTTACATGTACCTTTGCCATTTTCTTCCTCTGCTCAGTTCGCATTGGCCCTTTCGAGGGCCTTTTCAGCGGCGCGACGCGCCATCACGGCGGACGTCTTGATCCGGTATTCCTTGGTGCCGCGCTTGTCGGAAATCGGGTTGCAGGCCGCGCTGCACGCCTTGCCCATCGCATCGAGCGCGGCGGCATCGACCTTGGTGCCGATCAGCGCGTCTGCGGCTTCCTTGACCAGGAGCGGCGTCGGCGCCACCGCGCCGAGCGACACGCGCGCCGCCGTGCAGGTGCCGCCATCGTCGAGCGTCAGGCTGACGCCCGCGCCCACCACGGCGATGTCCATCTCGGTCCGCGGGGTCAGCCGCAGATAGCAGTCGCCCGAATGGGCCGGACGCGCCGGAAAGCTGAACGAAACGATCACCTCGCCAGTCGCCAGCGACGTCTTGCCGGGACCCGTGACGATCGCCTCGACCGGGGCCTCGCGCTTGCCGTTCGGACCGACGATGTTGGCCACCGCGCCCGCCGCGATCGCCGCAGGCACGCTGTCCGCCGCCGGCGATGCGTTGCACAGATTGCCGGCCAGCGTCGCACGGCCCTGTATCTGGGTCGAGCCGATCAGCGACAGACCTTCGATTACGCCGGGCCAGGTCGAGCAGAACCCGCCATGCTCGCACAGCACGGCCGCGGGGACCGCCGCGCCGACCGTATAGGCGCCGCCGGATTCCGAAATCTCGGTGACCTCCGGGATGTTCTTGATATCGACGATCACCTCCGGTTCGATGACCTCCGCATGGATCAGCACCAGAACGTCGGTGCCGCCCGCCATTATTTTTCCCTGCCCCTTGGCGCCGGCCAGCAATGAGACCGCCGCGTCGAGGCTCGTGGGCGCTTCGTAGCGCATGTTGCGATTCCTTTCTTTCGCTCCCTGAATATTGATTGGCGACAGTTTAGCTGTATTCGCCCCCTGCCAACAACCTTGGCCGATTACCTTGTTCGAAACCCCCGGCCGACAGCCGGAACCGAGAAAAAATCCTCATATCGCGGCGAGATGCGGCATCACCTCTCGCCGGAACAGATTCAGCGACCGCCTGGCATCCGCCAGCGCCATGTTACCGAAGAACATGTAGGCGATCAGATAGTTGATGCCGATTTCCTCGACCTGCTCCCGCAAAACGCCCAGCACCCTGTCCGGCGTGCCGACGATCGCCATGCCGTTGGCTTCCCATTCCTCGAAGCTAACGCCGCGATGGATGTTGTTGCGCTCGGTGAACTCGGTCTGGCCGTGCAGATCGCGCAGCCAGTTGAGCCTGCCGGCGTGATGTTCGATCGCCGGCTTGGCGACCCGGCGGGCCTCCTCATCGGTGTCGGCGACGTATATGTGCCGCAGCGTGCCGATGGCGATCCCGTCCGGGAAGCCGGCCTTGGGACTCAACGCTGCGCCGCGCGCGGCGAACGATTCGCGGAAGAACCCGACATTGGCCTTGGCCCGCTCGGTCGGTCCGTTGGAGGCGAAATGCAGCCCCTGCTCGCCCGCCCAGCGGCTGCCGACTTCGTTCGAAGACCCGTACCAGAAAGGCGGGTGAGGATCCTGCAGCGGACGAATCGGCAGAGGCACGTCATTATATTCGTAATGCGGACCCTTGTAGCTGAACGGACTGCCCGCCAGCGCCGCCTTCATGCATTCCCAGGCATCCATGAAGATATCGCGCGATTCGTCGTGGTCGATCTTGTGATAGCCCACCTCGTAGGGCGACACGCCGCGTCCGATGCCGATTTCCAGCCGGCCCTTGCTCAGGTGATCCAGCATGCCGATTTCCTCGGCGAGGCGGAGCGGCGAGTAGAGCGGCAGCAGATAGACCAGAGGGCCCAGCCGGATGCGCGTCGTCGCCCGCGCCACCGCAGACAGCCAGACGCTCGCCGCCGAAATCATGCAGAGCGGCGAGGAATGATGCTCCGCGACATGCAGGCAGTAGAACCCGGCCTCCTCGGCGGCGGCAATGAATTCGAGCCGTTCGTCGTATTGCGTCGCGAGAGGCCTGTCCTCGCTGCGCTCGAGATGATCGAAAAGACCGATCTGCATCCTGTTTTCCTCCCTGCCGGTTCGAAGCAATCTACCGTTTTTGATCCTCCCGGCAAGGGTGTGGACCGGCAGCCAAAGCAAAGTAGACTGCCCGCCGGAGGAGAGACCGATGAACAAAGACCTCAGAAGCTTTCTCGGCGAGGCCCGCCAGGCCGGACCGGATTATTTCGTCAGCGTGTCGAAGGAACTCGACCCGGTGCTGGAAACCTGCGTGATCCAGCAGAAGCTGGCGGCCGACGGGCGCTACCCCGTGATCCGCATGGACAACATCAGGGGCAGCGAATTGCCGCTGGTGACCAGCGCGCTCGGCAGCTACGAGCTTCTCGGGCTCGCGCTCGGCGTCGATCCGGGCGAGCCCAAAAGCGCCATCCTGCATCGTTTTCGCGAACGCGCCGCTGCGCCCAGGCCACCGGTTTCGATCCCCGCGGCGGACGCGCCTGTGAAGCAGGTCGTCCTGACCGGCGACGATATCGATCTCGGCAGGTTGCCGATCACCCACCATGCCGAACGGGATTCCGGCAAATACATCACGGTCGGCGTGCTGGTGCTGCGCGACCCCGACAGCGGCGTGCTCAATGCCGGCATGTACCGGCATGAGGTGAAGGGCAAGGACCGGCTCGGCTGCATGTTCAACCCCGCCCATCACGCGGCCTATATCTATCGCCGCTGCAAGGAGCTGAAAAAGCGCATGGAGGCGGTGCTGTTCATCGGCCACCATCCGGCGGCGCTGCTCGGCGCGCTTGGCGAGGGCGGCATCGACAGCAGCGAGCTCGATCTGATGGGCGGGCTGATGGGCGAGGCGCTGGAGGTCACCGACGCCGAGACCGTCGATTTGCCCGTTCCCGCCTTTGCCGAGATCGCCATCGAGGGCTATCTCGACCCGGCGGATGAGACCGCCGACGGCCCGTTCGCCGAGTTCACCGGTTTCTACGGACCGGCCAAGGACCCGGTCGGGCTGATGCAGGTGACCGCCATCACCATGCGCTCGGACGCCATCTATCACGATCTCGACCCGGCCCACCCGGAACACAACCTCGCCAACGCGCTGTCGCTCGAAAGCGCGGTCTATGACAGCGTGCGGCGGCTGGTGCCGTCAGTGCAGGCGGTCTATGTACCAGTCTCGGGCGCCTGCCGCTTCACGACATACGTCTCAATCAAGAAGAGCGTGGCCGGACAGGGAAAATCCGCCGGGCTCGCCGCCATCACCGCCAATCCGAACCTCAAGATCGCCGTGGTGGTCGATGACGACATCGACATCTACGACGAACAGCGCGTGCTGTGGGCCATCGCCACGACCTTCGAAGCCGACCGCGATCTGGTCGTCATCCCCGACGCGATGGGATCCCACCTCAACCCGTCAAGCTATGGCGAAATCCGCACCCAGCACGGCCCGATGAACACCAAGATGATCATCGACGCGACAAGACCGGCAACATTGCCGTTCGAAGAACGCATCCGCCCGCCAAAGGAGCTGTGGGACCGGATAAGGCTGGAAGATTATCTGGATTAAACAAAACTCCGTTTCCGCTATAATCCGGGCGGAGATTCGCCATGATCGATCTTATCAAAAAGCGAAAGCAGGACATCGCCGCACTTTGCCAACGGTGCCACGTACGACAACTTGACCTGTTTGGCTCTGCGTTGCGCGAATCCGATTTCGACCAGGCACGGAGCGATGTGGACTTCCTCGTGGAATTCGACCCTGGCTATCGGGCGGATGCGTTCGATGCCTATTTCAATTTGAAGGAAGGGCTCGAAGCACTGCTCGACCGGCCTGTAGACCTCATCGTCAAAAAAGCGCTGCGGAATCCCTTCATCCGAGACGATATCGAATACAGCCGCGAGCCGGTCTATGGCGCGTGACCCGCGCGCTTTCCTGTCCGACGCTTTGGAGGCGGCAAACGCGATTTGCGAATTTTGCGAAAATCGATCTTTCGACGATTTCCAATCCGATCATCTGCTACGGTCGGCGGTCGAAAGGCAATTCATGATCATCGGGGAAGCATTTGCCCAGCTCACCCGGCTTGATGCAGCCTTGGCCGAACGAATTCCGGATTGCCAGCGCATCGTCGCCTTCAGAAACATTCTCGTGCATGGTTATGCAGTCGTTGACCACGAACAGGTCTGGAGCGCGGTGACGACCCATTTGCCGACGCTCCGCGACACGCTGGACTCGCTGATTTCCGAATACTAGTCCGCAAGTACCCAATCCTTCGAGACGGCCTTTCAGTCGTTCTCTTAGTAAGTAATACTATTCCATAGGCCTCATGCTGAGGAGGTCCGCAGGACCGTCTCGAAGCACGCGGCTATCACAAGCGCCCAATGCCCGACACCCACGGGCCTTGCGGTAATGGAGTGTTGAGGTGAACCGGCAACGTATAGCGACTTATCTCCGGTTTTCGGTCTTCGGATTATGCCTTATCGCTACGAGCGTTTATTTCCTAATTAATTTCAGCATACGTCCTCCTATGCTACCCTGGGCACTCCTGCCTCCTTTCTTCTTCCTTATTAATGCGATTATTACGCAGTGGTCGCGCCGGCACCCGGTAGCAGACCTGTTCATACTTCCGTTGTCGCGCGATGCGGAAGAGGCCTTTTTTTTCGAAAGAAGTGACAGATCGTGCGCACACTTATTATAATACATACGTATTAAATTCGGTAGTTGGTCGCTTTATTTTGTATTATCTGTTTATGTATTTATACCTGTCCATAATCGCCATCTTATATTTAACAAACAAGGATGCTCTGGCACAAATTCTAAATTTTAGCTCATGGATAACAAGGAAATTCATGTATCTGTTTCCGGTATGGAGGGCAGATGCAGAAATTTGGTCGCCACACGGCATGCATGTCATGTCCGATGTAAGAATTTATTTTTATGGAGTACTGGTTATTACGAGCTTTTGTTTTTTATATTTTCAGCTTAAAGATGCCGAAGAATATTACAAAAACAATAAAAACATGGAAATGTTTAAAATCAAACCACAGAAAAAGAAAAAAATGATTAAAGTCGCATTTATGGGATTTTTTATTTTTGTATTGCCTTATTTTGGATATTTCTTTTTTATGGAAATGCCGGGCTTGGCGTGGGGAAATGAGGCATATTCTTTTTTGTTTATGTATTTACATATATTGTTGATGGTTTCAGTGAATAACTTTTTCTTTTTTGGGATTATATGGATAATTTTTTGGTTTATAAACAATAATAATTTAAAAATATGACCATTTAATCCATTCAGAGGAGAAATGGATAAAGGAATCGAAACTGTTGTAACCTATTCCGGAAACAATTTCACGCCGGGCTATTGATCCAGGAGCTGCGCGGAAAGATATTCGACGGGCGGAAGGTCGAAACGCCGTAGCCTCGACACCACACTCACATGTCATTCTTGGGCCCAAGTGCGCTTCCCGCCCATGGCCGAGAATCCAGCAACGGTGCAGGCGGAACCGGCTTATGGACCCTCGGGTCGAGCCCGAGGGTGACGAGAATACGGTGGTAAGTTCGGTGTGTAGAACCCGGTCGTTTCGAAATCAAAACCGCCCTTCGCCCCAGTGCAGCGGGTCCTTGAACAGGCGGTCGCCGCCGGTGTCTTCGGCCCAGATGCGGCGGTGGGCTTCCGCCAGATAGGGCTTTAAGCCCTCCACCCGTTCCTCGATCTCGGCGAAATCCTTCTGGAAGCCGGGAATCACGTCGGCGATCTCGTACAGCAGGTCGCGTTCGTTCATGGTCTGCAGCTTGCCGTCCTTGATGATCACGTTCCCGTCGACGATCACGGCGCGCACGCCGCGCCCGCCCTCGGTATAGACCACCTGCCGCGTCGCGCTGTTGAGCGGCACGTAGGACGGATCGTTGAGGTCCAGCAGCACGATATCGGCCTTTCTGCCGATCTCGATCGCGCCGATCTCGTCGGCCATGTTGACGGCCCGTGCGCCGCCCGCCGTGGCGGCGGCGAGCGCCTGCGGCGCCTGGGCGGGGCCGGCTTCCTTGTGGCTGATCGCCGTCATCAGGCAGAACAGCTTCATCGCCTGGAACATGTTCTGCGCGTCCGAACAGGAACAGTTGTCGCAGCCCAACCCGAGACTGACCCCGGCATCCTCCAGTGCGCGGATCGGCGGGATGCCGCTCTTAAGCTTCAGGTTGCTGAGCGGGTTGATGACGACATTGGTGCCGGTCTCGCCCAGCAGATCGATCTCTTCCTGCAGCAGCCAGACGCTATGCGCCAGGTTGAGGCGCGGGCCGAGCAGCCCCTCCTCCTTGAGCCGGCGGATCAGCGAACCGCCATGCTGCGGATATTCGAGCCTGGCCTGCAGCGCCATGCCCTTGGACTCGTAAATGTGCGAGAAAATCGGCAGGTCGTATTTCGCCGACAGCTCCACCGTCCGCGCGATCAGTTCGGGCGAACATCGTTCCGGCGCAGACGGGCCCAGCGCCCAGGTGATGCGGTCGGACGTCGCGCCGGTCTCGACATATTTCTCGATGAAATGGCCGAGCTGGTCGTAGCGCGCGTCGGGTTCGGCTGCGGTGGTGAGATGTTTGTGCATCTCCTCCGGGAAGACCTCGCGCCAGAACGGGATCGTGTCGATGCCCTTGATATCGCCATACTGCAACGCCACCACGGCGCGGATGCCGATCTCCTCATACGCCTCGATGACGGCTTCGAGATGTTCGGGGTCGAACGGGTACAGGGTCACCATGTCCTGCACGGTGGTCATGCCGGAACGCAAACATTCGAGCGCGCCGAGCAGGGTCCGCGCCCGGATTTCCTCCCGACTGCGTTTGGGATAGCCCGGCGGCAGGGCCAGCAGCCGCCAGGTTTCCAGCGGCGTTTCCTCCATCGTGCCCTTGGCCAGCGTATCGTGAGAATGGTAGTGCGCGTTGACGAAACCGGGGATCGCCAGCATGGCCGAGGCGTCGATGATCTCCACCCCCGGCCCGGCCGAAAGCCCGTTGCCGATGCGGTCGATGACGCCGTTTTCGATGACGATGTCGCGGCGCGGCGGCTTGTGCGGGTCGGCGTCCGGCATCATTACCCGCGCGCCGCGGATCATCAGGTTTCCTTTTATCGCTGGCATGGTTCTTTCCGTTTCTGGTCAGTTTTCCAACGCTGCCCGAGAAATCGCTCCGCGACAACCCGACCCCCTGTTCGATTCAGGACGAACCGCGCATAGTTTTGTCATGGAACCGAACAGAACCATTGCCGTCATCGGCGGCGGCATCGTCGGCATAACGGCGGCGCTGGAGCTGCAGCGGCGCGGCCACGGCGTGACGCTGATCGAACGCGGCGAGCCGGGTCGGGAAACCTCCTACGGCAATACCGGCGTCCTGTCGGACGCCTCCATCGTGATTTCCAACAATCCCGGGCTGCTGCGAAAGCTGCCGCGCTTTATCGCCGGAAAAAGCGACGCGCTGCGCTACGACCCTCTCTTCGTCGCCAGGCGACTGCCCTGGGTGCTGCGCTTTCTGGCGCATTGCACGGACGCCCATTCGGACCATGCGGGAAAGTCGCTGCGCGCGCTGCAAACCGTCTCGCTCGACATCCACAAGAGGCTGATCGCGGACGCCGGGGCGAACGACCTGCTGCGTCCCACGGGCTGGCTCAAGGCGTTCCGCAGCCCGGCCGGGCTCGCCGCCTACGGGGCTGAGCTGGCGCTGCTGAAAAAGAACGGGGTCAGCCTGACGCATTACGATGCGGAGGAACTGCGCCGGATCGAACCGCGCCTGAAGCCGGTCTTCCATGCGGGCATCCTGCTGGATTCCTGCTGCAGCGTTTCGAGCCCGGCGAAGCTGTGCGACGCCTATCTGAATCTCTTTACGACGGCCGGCGGAACATTGTCGCGGCACGAGGTCCGAAACCTGACGCCGAACGGGGACGGCTGGCGGATCGATTTTACCGGCGGCGGCTCCCTGCAGGCGGAGATCGCCGTCCTCGCCGCCGGCCCCTGGTCGCGCGAGGTCGCGGGCCGGCTCGGCTATCGCATCCCGATGGCGTGGGAACGCGGCTATCACCTGCATATGGAACCGGGCGACGGACCGCCGCTGCGACGGGCCATTCACGATGTCGAGCGCGGTTACGTCATGACGCCGCAGGATCAGGGCATTCGCGTAACCTCGGGGGTAGAGCTCGCCGACCGGGACGCGCCGAAGAACGACCGCCAGATTCTCGCCGCCGTCGCCTCTGCCCGGCAGACCGCCGATTTCGGCGCGATCGTCGAGGCCGAGCCCTGGATGGGGCGCCGCCCGTCGATGGTGGATTCCCTGCCGGTGATCGGCCGGGCGCCGCGTCATGACGGGCTGTGGTTCGATTTCGGCCACGGCCATAGCGGCCTGGGCGGCTCGACCGGCAGCGCGAGACTGCTGGCCGATCTGATGCATGGCGAGCCGCCGACAATCGACGCAACGCCGTTCCGCCCGGATCGGTTCAGGCTGTGACGCCTTCCCGTCTCCTGCGTTTCATGGTTCAAAGGCGGTACGGAATTTCAAGGAGCCGATACTTTGGACGACACGGAACAGGACGAAATCGATCTCAGCACGCGCTTTCTGGTCGATCCCTATCTGAACTGGGCCAACGGCGAGGGCATCCCGGTCCATCTCGATTTCGGCCATAATCTGCTGGCGCTCGAAACCGGGCCGTGGGACCGGTACGAGGCGCGCGGCTGTTTCGCCCATACGCACGGGCGCGGCGACTTCATGGCGAACTACGTGATCGAGGTGCCGGAGGGCGGCAGCACGTGCCCCGTCAAGCACATCTACGAGGCGTTTTTCTACGTGCTGTCGGGATACGGCTCGACGACCGTGACGTCGCCCGACGGCACGCAACGGACCTTCGAATGGGGGCCAAAGGCGCTGTTTACCGTGCCGCTCAACTGCGAATACCGGATTTTCAACGGCTCGGGCCAGGAACCGGCGCGGCTGTCCTGCACCAACGACGCGCCGCTGGTGATCAACCTCTATCACAATCTCGAGTTCGTGTTCGACAACCCGTTCGCCTTCCCGGAGCGGATGGGCGACGACGCCCATTTCGAGGGCGAGGGCCAGCATCTCAAGGTCGACCGTGGTTCCAACGTCGCGCCGGTCAATCTGTGGGAAACCAATTTCGTGAACGACCTGACCTCGTTCAAGCTCTACGAGCTCGAGGCGCGCGGCAAGGGATCGCTCAACGTGTCCTTTATCCTCGCCGATTCGACGATGCACGCCCACTCGTCGGAAATTCCGCGCGGCCGCTACAAGAAGGCCCACCGGCATGCCGCCGGCACGCACGTCCATGCGGTGGACGGGATCGGCTATACGCTGCTGTGGTACGAGGGCGACCAGGAATTCCACGAATTCCCCTGGGAGCACGGCTTCATGTACACACCGCCCTTCTGGATGTTCCACCAGCATTTCAACACCGGCGACAAGCCGGCGCGCTATCTCGCCTGTTCGATGGGCAGCCGCCGGTACCCGTTCATCGCGCTCAGGCGCGTCAGCGCCGAAGGCGGCGGCGCGACCTCGATCCAGAACGGCGGAAGGCAGGTGGAGTACGAGGATCAGGACCCGCGCATCCACCGCAAATGGCTCGACGCCATCGCCCAGAACGGCGTGAAATCCCAGATGGGCGACGTCTTCGACGAGGCCGCCATCCTCGCAATCCCGGAGGAAGAGCTGACCGGCGCGATCTATACGCCCCAGTCGATCGGCCCGGCGATTTAAGGGCGCGCGTTCCCCTAGCCTCAATCCCCTACGGCTGTTAGGCTTTCGGCTTCCCCGGAGCAGGGGAGCCGAGAAACAGGGAGAAAATCATGACAGACAGAAAACTCCGTCCGGCCGGCGTGATAGCGGCAGGCGCCGTCGCCATGGCGCTTGGCGCGCCGACCGGCGCAGCCGCAGCCGACGACGTCGCCGGCTTCTACAAGGACAATGTCGTGACGGCCGTACTGGGCGCGGGTCCGGGCGGCGGTTATGACGTCTATGCCCGAACCGTGATGAAACATCTGGTCAAGCACATTCCCGGCCAGCCCGCCTTCATCATGCAGTTCATGCCGGGCGCGGGCGGCCAGAAAGCGGCCCAGTATTTCTACAACGTGGCAACGCGCGACGGGGCCAAGATCGCCAAGCTGTCGAACATGCTGCCGGCGTTCCAGCTTCTGCGCAGCGGCGTGAAATACGACGTCTCGAAGCTCAACTATATCGGCCGCGCCGCCTCGATGCAGTACGTCACGATGGTGTGGCACACGACCAAGGTCAAAAGCCTGGAAGACGCGCAGAAAGCCAAATCGCCGATCGTGTTCGGATCGTCGGGCAAGAGCCAGTCGAATTACATCGTGCCGACCGTGATGCGCAACCTGCTGGGGCTCAACGTCAAGGTGATCGCGGGCTATCCCGGCACCGCCGACATCAACAAGGCGCTTGAACAGGGCGAGGTCACCGGCCGCGCCGGCGCGTGGTCGAGCTGGATCGCGGCGGGCGCCCGCCTGGTCAATACCGGCAAGGTCATCGCCATCGCCCAGTCCGGCACGGAAAAGGCGACCGACATCAAGAACGGCTACGGCCAGCCGGCGCCGCTTCTGCTCGACCTCGCCAAGAACGACGAGGAACGCGCGATCCTGAAGCTGCTGGCGTCCGACGCCGCGGTGGGCCGCAATTTCTCGGTTCCGCCGGAAGTGCCGAAGGCCCGCGTCAAGGCGCTGTGCCGGGCATTCGACGCCACCATGGCCGACAAGGCGTTTCTCGAAGAAGCCAGGAAACGCAAGCTGATCATCGAACCCAAGACCTGCGAATGGCTCAACGGTTTCGCACAGGAGATCGTCGCAACGCCGAAGCCGCTCGTCGCCAAGGCGAAACAGGTTCTTGGCTGGAAATAGACCAACCGCAATCGTGAGGACATGACATGATACGGAAACTCTTCAAGGCGGCCTTCGCCGCGCTGTCGATCGCGATGCTCGCGGTCGTCTTTCAGCCGTCGCAATCGGTTGCGATGGACGAAGTCGAACTCGTCATTGGCACGGCGGAGACCAAACACCCGTTGTTCGCGGCCGGAAACGGCATGTCGATGGCGTCCGTCGTCGCCCGGACAGGGGTCAAGGTCTACAATTTCGGCACCAAGGGCGATAAGGACAATCTCAAGCGCATCGCCAAGAGCAAGCGCGCCATCAATCTCGCCCTGGTGTCGGCGAAGGCTCTCAAGGCCGCCGCCGCCAAGGAGAAGAAGGCCATCAGCGGCCTGATCGCGGTCGGCAAGCACAACGGCGACACGATCCTGCTGGTCGCCCGCAACGCAGCGCCCAAGGGCCTGTCGAAGGAAGCCTACACCAAGGCCCTGTCGGCGGTCGTCGCCGCGTTCAAGAGCGCCAAGGGCAAGAAGTTCGTTTCGAAGGAATGGAAGGACTTCGCGCCCGCCAGCGCCGACGCCGAATTCAAGGCCGCCGGCGTATCGGTGCACAAGGCCGCGATGATGTAAGACGCTTCGCGCATGGGAAGATCGAGGGCCGTCCCCCGGGACGGCCCTTTTTCATTCAGTACAGATTGTCGCCGCCATTCACCACGATGCACTGGCCGGTGACGAAGTCGCTGTCGGGCGACGCCAGATAGATCACCGTGCCCGCCAAATCCTCAGGCTCCTCGACCCGCTGAATGGCGCGCGCGGCAACCGAGCGGTCGAACTGGCTCTCGCTGAAATCGGGCGCGGCGCGCATCACGTCGGTCGCGGTCAGGCCGGGCGCGATGGAATTCACGCGGATGCCGTCAACCCCGACCTCCTTGGCGATGGCGCGGGTAAAGGCCATCACGCCGCCCTTGGACGAGACGTAATGGGCGAAGCGCGTGGTGCCCTTCATCATCGTGTCGGAAGCGATGTTGATAATCTTGCCGTACTGCTGCCTGCGCATGATCGACGTCGCCGCGCGACACATCAGGAACACGCCCCGCATGTTGACCGACATGACCTTGTCCCACTCGTCTACCGGGATCTGCTCGAACGGCTTGCGGTCAAGCGTGGCGAACACGGCGGCGTTGTTGACCAGGATGTCGACCGTGCCGAAACGGCCAACAACCGCCTCGTACAGGGCGGCAACCGAGTTCTCGTCGCTGACGTCGCAGATTTCCGCCATCAGTTCCGCGCCGGGCACGGCGTCGGCGACCATCTTTGCGGACGCGCCGCAATCCTTGATATCGACCAGAACCGTCTTCGCGCCTTCCCTTGCCAGTTCGCGCGCGTAGACCGCGCCGATCCCCTGGGCCGCGCCGGTGACGATGGCGATTCTTCCTTCGAGCCTTCCGGCCATTCTGTCCTCCGCTTTTCTTGTTTTCCCTAGGCCGACACGGGTTCCCGCATCGTCACGAATTCTTCCGCCGCCGTCGGGTGGATGCCGACCGTGGCATCGAACTGGGCCTTGGTGGCGCCGCATTTGAGCGCGATGCCGAGCCCCTGTGTAATTTCCGCGGCATCCGGTCCCGCCATGTGACAGCCGACGACCCTGTCGGTCGCCGTCTCGACGATCAGCTTCATCAGCGTGCGCGCCTCGCCGCCGGTCAGCGTGTCCTTCAGCGCGCGAAATTCCGACCGGAAGATGGTGACCTCGCCGTACTTCTCGCGCGCCTGCTCCTCGGTCAGCCCGACCGTGCCGATCGGCGGGTTGGAGAACACCGCGGTCGGAATGTTGGCGTAATCCATTTCGAGGGTCTTGCCGTTGAACAGGTTGGCGGACAGAACCATCGCCTCTCCGATGGCCACCGGGGTCAGCTGGTAGCGGTCGATCACGTCGCCCAGCGCAAAGATATTCGGCACGTTGGTGCGGAAATTGCCGTCGACCGGGATCGAGCCGTTCTTCGCCGTCTCGACGCCCGCATTCTCAAGCCCCAGCCCGGACGTATTCGCATGACGTCCGGTCGCATAGAGGATGCAGTCGGTCTCCATGGTCGACCCGTCCTCCAGCGTCGCGACCAGAACGTCGCCGTTCTTCTCGATGCTGGCGATGTTTTCGTTGAAGCGCAGGTTAACGCCCTTCTTGCGCATTTCGCCTGCCAGATGGGTGCGGATATCGGAATCGAAGCCGCGCAGGAACAGCTCGCCGCGATAAAGCTGCGTCACATCGACACCGAACCCGTTGAGAATGCCGGCGAACTCGACAGCGATATAGCCACCGCCGACGATCACCGCGCGCTTGGGCAGCTCGTCGAGATAGAATGCTTCCAGCGACGTGATGACATGCTCGTTGCCCGGAAAATCGGGCACGGTCGCCCAGCTTCCGGTGGCGATCAGGATGTTTTCCGCCGTCACCGTCTCGCCGCCGACGTCGAGCGTGTGCGCGTCCTTGATGGTCGCCCGGGCCTCGTACAGCGTGACGCCGTTGTTTTTCAGGATATTGCGGTAGATGCCGTTGAGCCGTTCGATTTCCCGGTTCTTGTTGGCGATCAGCCGCCTCCATTCGACGGTGCGCTCGCCGACGTTCCACCCGTAGGCTTCGGCGTCCTCGAAATCCTCGGCGTAATGCGCGCCGTAGGAAAACAGCTTCTTGGGGATACAGCCGACATTGACGCAGGTACCGCCGAGAAACCGTTCCTCGGCCACCGCGACGCGGGCACCGTAGGACGCGCTCATCCGCGAGGCGCGCACGCCGCCCGAGCCCGCCCCGATCACAAACAGATCGTAATCGTAGTCAGCCATTCTTTTTCTCTCGTTCCGCAATCCGTAAAGAAACGGGGCGGGTCATCGCCCGCCCCGGGTAACCGAAGGATGGGGTCGATCAGTCGTTAATGCCACCCAGTAACGCATATTTTATCTCGATGAAGTCCTCGATCCCGTATTTCGAGCCTTCGCGCCCGACGCCGGATTCCTTGATGCCGCCGAACGGCGCGACCTCGGTCGAGATGATGCCTTCGTTGATGCCGACGATGCCGTATTCGAGCCCTTCCATCACCCGCCAGATGCGGCCGATATCGCGGCTGTAGAAATAGGACGCGAGTCCGAACTCGGTATCGTTGGCATACCGGATCGCCTCTTCCTCGGTCTTGAAGGAAAACAGCGGCGCCAGCGGGCCGAATGTCTCGTCCTTCGAGACCATCATATCCTGGGTGACGCCGGTCAGGACGGTGGGTTCGAAAAACGTCCCGCCGAGCTCGTGCCGCTTGCCGCCCAGCACGATTTTCGCGCCTTTGGACACCGCGTCGGCGATGTGTTCCTCGATCTTCTCAACCGCCTTCATTTCGATCATCGGCCCCTGCTGGGTCTCGCCCTTCAGGCCATCGCCGACCTTCATCGCCGCCACAGCCGCCTTGAGCTTCTCGGCGAACGCATCGTAAACGCCTTCCTGCACGTAAATCCTGTTGGCGCAGACGCAGGTCTGGCCGGTGTTGCGGAACTTCGACACCATCGCGCCCTGAACCGCCGCGTCGAGGTCGGCGTCGTCGAACACGATGAACGGCGCGTTGCCGCCGAGCTCCATCGACACCTTCTTCACCGTGCGGGCGCACTGTTCCATCAGCATCTTGCCGATTTCGGTCGAGCCCGTGAAAGTCAGCTTGCGGACGATGGGGTTGCCGGTCAGCTCGCCGCCGATGGCGCCGGCGCTGCCGGTGACCACGTTGAACACCCCCGGCGGAATGCCGGCGCGCTCGGCAAGTTCCGCCTGCGCCAGCGCCGAATAGGGCGTCATGGACGCGGGCTTGACGACGATGGTGCAGCCCGCGGCCAGCGCGGGTCCGGACTTCCGGGTGATCATCGCCGCCGGGAAATTCCAGGGGCTGATCGCCGCAACCACGCCGATCGGTTCCTTCGTGACGACGATCCGCTTGTCGGCGGCAAAGCTCGGGATGGTGTCGCCGTAAATTCTCTTTCCTTCCTCGGCGAACCATTCGATGAAGTTGGCGGCATATACCACCTCACCCATCGCCTCGGCCCTGGGCTTGCCCTGTTCGGCCGTCATGAGGGTCGCCAGGTCCTCCTGATGCTCCAGCATCAGCTCGTACCAGCGCCGCAGGATGACCGAACGTTCCTTCGCGGTTTTGGCCTTCCATCCGGGCAGGGCGGCATTCGCCGCCTCGATGGCGCGCCGGGTCTCATCGGCGCCCATCTTCGGCACGGTGCCGAGGACTTCGCCGGTCGCCTTGTTGGTGACCTCGACGGTCTCGCCGCTGTCGGCGTCGCACCATTCGCCGTTGATGTAGCACTGCTCGCGGACGAGCTTCATGTCGGTGATTGGAACGTTCATGTCGCGTGGCATGGCGGTCTCCCCTTTTCCGGATTCGAACCGCCAGCGGGCCTGTAATCGCCGCTCGGCAGGTCTTGGACAGGCACAATATACGCCACGCAGGCTGTGCTGTTAACCGGCCGATTTACTTTCTCTGGAAACCTCCAGCTGCGGTGCAAGCCGCGCGCCGGGCCCGAGCGACATCAGCCAGACGGCGATTGCCATGCCCGCGCCGACAGCAACGGCGAGCTGCAGGCCGAAATAGGAGGCAAACCAGCCCATCGCCAGCGCGCCGAGCGCCGGCAGCCCCCACGACACCAGGATGAACAGGCTGACCGCGCGTGCCCGCATTCCGGACTCTACGGCGTTCTGGATCAGCGTCTGCGACCCGATGCCCCCGACCAGCATGAAAAATCCGAAAACAATCAGAAAGCCACAGCCGACAAAAATATTCGAGGTCATCGAAAACAGGATGAGCGCGATACCCTGGGCCAGCAGGGACCCGACCACCATCCGCGTAATCCCCTCGGTCCGGCCCCGCCGCGCCAGCCACAGCGCGGCGACCAGCGCGCCGCCGCCGATCGACGACAGCAGCATGCCGTACCCGTCGGGTCCGCGTCCGAACACATCGGCAGAAAATGCAGGCGCAAACTCCATGACAGGACGCAGCAGCATGCCGACCGCAACCAGCATCAGCATGATGAAGCGGATGCCGGCATGCTTCCAGGCATAGATCACGCCCTGCTTCATGTCGTCGACCAGTTCCCACGAAATGCGCCCGGTTCCGCCCGCGTCGCCGCCGCTTGTCCGAATGAAGAAGGTGACAACGTAGAACTGAATGAAGGCCACAGTCGCGACCGCCATGACGACCTCCGGAGTTGTCCAGAGCAGCAGCGCGCTGCCAATGGCCGGTCCCAGCACACGGCAGGCGTTGAACATCGCGGACCCCATCGCGATGGCGGCGGACAGGTCTTCCTTCCGCACCAGGGCGTGGACCAGCGATATGCGCGGCGGCGTCGCCAGCGCCTCCATCGTGCCGTGGAAAATCGACAGCCCGACGATCAGCTCGATGCTGAGATGGCCGGCCGCGATCGATACGATAAAGGCGATGCCGAGGACGATCATGCCGAGCTGGGTCGACCGGATGACTTTCATGTAGCCGATACGGTCCGACATCGCGCCGGCGAAGATCGACAGCGCCACCATCGGAAAGATATCGGCGAAGGCGACGATGCCGAGCCACTTGGGATCCTTCGTCAGTTCCCACGCAAGCCAGGCCACCGCCGTCCGGTAGACCCAGCGGCCGATGGTCGAAACGGCGTTGGAGCACCAGTAGAGACGGAATTGCGGATTGGACAGCGCCGCTGCGATTCCGCCGAAAAACTTGGAACCCGCCATTAGTTTCTTTCGATATCGCGGACGAGAATTTTCAGCACGTCCAGCGTCGTCCGGTCTTCCGGAATCAGCTCGCGCCGTTCGGAACCGAGCGACGTGTCATTGAGCATGCGAAAGAGTTCCGCAGACGCGTTGTGGAAACCGTCCGGCATGCCGATGGACGCGAACGTCTCGGCGACCTGCTCCATCTCGCCGATATAGCGCCCGGAGAGCGACGGCAGACGGTTGATCGCGCCGTCGAGCTTGTCGACCGTTCCCGCCTGGCTTCCGGGCAGCCGCTCGCGCAGGATTTCGGTAAAACCGTAATGCTCGGCCGCCAGCATGACGGCGGTATAGAGCGCGAACGCGCCCTTGTTCCACGCGCCGTTGCAGATCTTGATGGCGGACCCCGCCCCGATCTCGTCGCCGACCTTGAGGATTTTCACGCCCTTGCCGTCGAGCGGCAGCAGCAGATCGGCATGCGGCCCGGACGCGCAGAAATTCGGAAAATTTTCCTTCCGGTCGGGTGCGCCGCCGATGATCCCGACATCGACGAACCTGCCGCCTGCGTCCTCGATAATTGCGTTGAGCTTTTCCGCCGTCGCCGGCGAGGTCGCGTTGCAATCGGCGAAAATCAGCGATTTGCCGACCTTCTTCATCGCCACCGCGGCAGCCCCGGCAATCTCCTCGGCCTTCGCGGGATCGAGGATCGACAGCACAAGGTCGGCGGCCGCCACCATATCGTCCATACCGCCGATATCGCGGATGCCGTATTTTTTCGCCCGCTCGCGCGTGAAATCCGACCGTTCGCCGAGACAGGACACGACGTCGAATCCGCCCTCGACCAGAAACCGGCCGACGGCGCTCCCCATGTTGCCGGGGCTGAGAATGGCGATGGCTGTCACAGTCATGAAACGATCCCTGTCATGGGAAAGGCGTCAATGTTACGCTGACCGGTGTAACCGTTCAGGAGGCAAAAAGGAATGGCGATCCAGACGACCGGAAACGGCCGAATTGAGGATCCCGCGAACGATCCGGATATTCGGACCCTGATCCACGTGATTTCGTACAATGAGGGGCGTCGTCCGGACACCTACCTGGACAGCAGGGGCATTCCGACCATCGGCGTCGGGTTCAACCTCGAGCGCGCCGACGCACGGGCAACCATCTCGGCGCTCGGCCTCGATTACGATGAAGTCCTGGCCGGCCGGCAACGCGTCGACGACGAACAGATCGATGCGCTGCTCGAAGAAGACCTCGTCACCGCAATCCGGGATGCAGGCAGCCTGGTCGCCAATTTCGACGCCCTGGCCACGCCGCGGCAGATCGTGCTGGTCGACATGGCGTTCAATCTCGGTAAGACGCGGATGGCCGGATTTCGCAAGATGATCGCCGCCGTCGAGGCGGAAAACTGGAACGAAGCCGCCGCACAGATGATCGATTCGCGCTGGTACCGGCAGGGTAAAGACCCGGGGAGACCGGAATGTCGAGGTGATGCGCACCGGCGCGCTCGTGGCGGATTACGTCCCGCCGGCCGGCGGAACATCGGCAGTGGCGTAACGATCCGGTCCTACTCGACCGTCACCGACTTGGCGAGATTGCGCGGCTGATCCACATCGGTGCCTTTGAGGACCGCCGTGTGATAGGCGAGAAGCTGCACCGGAATCGTGTAAAGGATCGGCGCGACGAACGGATCGACCGCCGGATGCTCGATGGTCGCCGCCGCCATGGTGCCGAGCTTGGCGATCCCTGCCGCATCCGACAGGAAGATCACGCGTCCGCCTCGGGCGATTACTTCCTGCATGTTGCTGGCGGTCTTTTCGAACAGATCGTCGCTGGGGGCGATCACGATCACCGGAACGGATTCGTCGATCAGCGCGATGGGACCGTGCTTCATCTCGCCGGCGGCATAGCCTTCGGCGTGAATGTAGCTGATCTCCTTCAGTTTCAGCGCGCCCTCCAGCGCGATGGGAAATCCGGTACCGCGCCCCAGATAGAGCACGTCATGCGCGGCGGCGACTTCCTTGGCCAGCAGCGCGATGGCGCTGTCGTGATTGAGGATTTCGTTGGCGCGCGACGGCACTTCCTTGAGCGCCTGGCAGAGCCGGGCGGCGCGGTCCTCGTCGATTTTTCCGCGCGCCGTCGCCATGTCGATGGCAAGACAGGCGAGCACGGTGAGCTGGGTGGTGAACGCCTTGGTCGAGGCGACGCCGATCTCGGGCCCGGCATGGGTCAGCAGCACGGCGTCCGCTTCGCGCGCCATCGAGCTCTCCGGCACGTTGACGATGGCAAGCGTATGCTGCCCCTGCGATTTCGCGTAGCGCAGGGCGGCCAGCGTGTCGGCGGTCTCCCCGGACTGGGATATGAAGATCGCGAGACCGCCCTCCGCCATGTCGACGGCGCGGTAACGGAACTCGGAGGCGATGTCGCAATCGACCGGCACGCGCGCGATCTGTTCGAGCCAGTACCGGGCGACGATTCCGGCGTGATAGGACGTGCCGCAGGCGATGATCGTGACACGCGAAACCGACGCGACGTCGAACGGCAGGTCCGGCAGGGTGACGAGATTGCTCAGCGGGTTGACGAAAGTGTGCAGCGTGTCGCCGATCACCGCCGGCTGCTCGTAGATTTCCTTGAGCATGAAGTGCGGAAACGCGCCCTTGCCGGTCATCGCCCCGGAGGTCGCGGTCTGGCGGATCGGGCGTTCGACGATGGCATCCGTCTGGTCGTGGACGATCGCGCCGGTGGCGGTGATCTCGGCCCAGTCGCCTTCCTCCAGATAGCTGATCCGCTCGGTCAGCGGCGCGAGCGCCAGCGCGTCCGAACCGATATACATCTCGCCGTCGCCGTAACCGATAGCCAGCGGACTGCCCCGCCTTGCGCCGATCATCAGCCCGTCCTCGCCGGCGAAAAGGATCGCGAGCGCGAATGCGCCCTCGAGCCGCTTGAGCGCGGCGGCGACTGCCTCGCGAGGCGTCTTTCCTTCTTTCAGCAGCGAGCTGACAAGATGCACCACGGCCTCGGTATCGGTCTCGGTCTCGAAGCTGTGGCCTTTCGCCGTCAGCTCCTCGCGCAGCGCCTGGAAATTTTCGATGATGCCGTTATGGACCAGCACGACCCGCCCGTCGGAATGCGGGTGGGCGTTGGTTTCGCTCGGCCCGCCATGGGTCGCCCAGCGGGTATGGCCGATACCGATGGTCCCCCCGAGCGGCTCCTTCCGGAGCCGCGCATCGAGATTGACGATCTTTCCTTCCGCCCGGCGTCGGTCGATTTTTCCATCGACCAGCGTCGCGATGCCGGAGGAATCGTAGCCGCGATACTCGAGCCGCCGGAGCCCGTCGATCAGGAGCGGGGCGACAGGCGCCCGCCCGATAATGCCGATAATGCCGCACATGTCCGGCTAACCCGCTTTCTTGTTCTTGTTCTGGGCTTTTTCCGCCTGCTTGCGGAGCCGGTATTTGAGCGCCCATCCGGCGCGCTCCTCCTGCGGCGCGCGGGTCACGGCCAGTGCGTTTTCGGCGACCTCCCGGGTGATGACGGAGCCCGCGCCGGTGATCGCGCCCGCGCCGACCCTGACCGGCGCGACAAGCGCCGTGTTCGAGCCGATAAAGGCGCCCGCCCCGATCTCGGTGCGGGATTTCAGGAACCCGTCGTAATTGCAGGTAATGGTGCCGGCGCCGATATTGGCCCCCGCGCCGACGAAACTGTCGCCGATATAGCTCAGATGGTTGGCCTTCGCGCCTTCGTCGAGCCGCGCCTCCTTTACCTCGACGAAATTGCCGATATGGACCTCGCGCCCGATATCCGCGCCCGGCCTGAGCCGCGCATAGGGGCCGATGATCGCGCCGCTTTCGACCCTGGCGCCCTCGATATGGCAGAAAGGGCGGATTTCGACGTTATCGCCGATCGTCACGCCGGGCCCGAACACGACATTCTGACCCACCGTGACATCGCGACCGAGAATTGTATCGGCGCTGAACCAGACCGTTTCGGGGTCGGTCAGGGTGACACCCTCCGCCATCCAGCGAGCGCGAAGCCGCTTCTGCATGGCGGCCTCGGCCTCGGCCAGCCCGGCGCGCGAATTGACGCCCATGACCTCGTCGGGATCGTCGGTTTCCACCGCAACGCAGTTCCACCCCTTGCCCCGCGCGATGGCGACGATGTCGGTCAGATAGTATTCGCCCTTGGCGTTGTCGTTGCCGATGGCATCCAGCAGATCGCCCAGCCGCGCCCCGTCGATCGCCATGATGCCGGCATTGCAGAGCGGGATCCCGCGCTGCGCATCGGTCGCATCGCGCGTCTCGACGATGGCTTCCAGCGTTCCGTCCGCGCCCTCGACCAGCCGCCCGTAATCGGAAGGATCGTCGGGCCGGAACCCCAGCACGACGACGGCGGGATCGTCCGCGCCGCGCCTGGCCTCGACCATGGTCCGCATGGTCTCCCCGGTCAGCAGCGGCGTGTCGCCGAACAGCACAAGGACATCGCCGTCGAACCCGGCAAGCGCGCCGCGCGCCGCCATTACCGCGTGCCCGGTGCCGAGCGGCGGATCCTGTTCGGCGGTCGCGGCGGGGGCGACATAGTCGGCGACCTGCGGCATGCCGGGAGAGACCACGACAACCGTTCGCGCCGCACCCAGCCCCTCAAGCGCCGTCAGGATATGCCCGACCATCGGCTTGCCGGCGACCCTGTGCAGCACCTTGGGTATCGCGGATTTCATCCGCGTGCCGAGCCCGGCGGCGAGGATGACGGCGGCGATCTGTCTGTCGCTCACGGCTGGAAACTCTCCTGAATCATCGATGCGAGTATAGGGAATCGCTTCCCGAAACGGAATCAAGAACGGATCGCGGGCCGCTCCGGAAAGATCGGACGGATTCTTTACCGTTTCGCCGGCAGCGATACCGTGCCGTCATCCATCTTCGCGCTTGCGAGATGGAGCCGGAGCGGTCCGAACAGGGTTTCGACCTCGAGCCGCATCAGCACCGGCGGCGCGCCCGGCAAGGCACGACCAAGCCAGACGGTCGCCCGGTTGCCGCCCGACATCCAGCGATAGCGCGACTGGCGCAGGTGGAAACCGGATATTCGCTCTATCTTCAGGCTGCAGCGCATGGCCTCGCCGCCAAACGGCGAATAGTCGGATTTCCGTAGCCGGTCGCGCCCGAGCTCCTCGAACGTCATGTTGAAGCGCCGGCGGCCGTCGAACACCGGCTCGGCGTGGGTGCAGCTGTCCTTGAGCCCGACCGCGAGAAGGGTCGACAGGATGGCCCCGGCAAGATCGCGCGCGCCGACCCTGTCCTCCTGCGTCACGACGCTGCGTTCGTCGCCGTCTGCGGAAGGCACCGCCTCGACCTTCGGCGGCCCGCCGCCGCCGTTCCAGTCGAGCCGGATGCGGCGCTTCTTGCCGCGCCATTCGCTGTTGTGGCCGGCCCGCACCGGCACCACCTGGCGGGCGTCGAAACCGCCTTCCGACCAGGCGGACATCTCCCAGTCGATGACGGTATTAAGAAAGCCGACCGCTTTCAGGTCCATGCCGATGCGGTAATCGGTTTTGTCGAGTCGCGCGTTGAGCGAGACGTCGATCATCCGGAACCCGCCGATATAGATCGCGTATTCGAGCGCCACGCGCCGTCCCTGCGCCGCGCCGAGCGGGTTCGGGACGGTGAAGGCGAGCTCCTCGGCGGCGACCGGCGCGCCGCCCGTCGCCGGTCCTGCGAGGAGCGCAAAGGATGCGGCCAAAGTCGCTATGGTTCGGCGGAGATTCATGCGTGGAAAAATAGGACGGCGGCGGCGGAACGCAAGAAGTAATCGGAAGCGCATGTCGGGATTCCCGCATCTCTTGACTATCGGCAGGGCCGGGCCTTATATGCGGGCCTTCCTGACAGGCCGTTCCGGCCTCAATGAGGGCGCGTAGCTCAGCGGGAGAGCGTTCCGTTCACACCGGAGAGGTCGCTGGTTCAATCCCAGCCGCGCCCACCACTCTTCGCCCTGCGGGCTTCGGGTGGCAGGCCACCCGGAAATTTCAGACGCAGGAATGTCTCACGTACGCCGCCGGCGTGACACGGAAGCCGCTTTCGTCCGATAATTCCCGCCGACAATTCGCACGACGGGAAGCAGGCACAGAGGAAACAGGCCATGGCGGACGGGTTTGACCGGCAGTACGATTTCGTTGTGGTCGGCGGCGGCGCTGCCGGCTGCGTGGCGGCGGCCCGGCTCAGCGAACGGTCGTCCAGTCAGGTCCTGCTGATCGAGGCGGGCGAGGATTTCGCCCCCGGCGCGGAACCCACCGAACTGCGCGAACTCTTCTCCGGCTCGGCGAGCAGCAACCCGCGCTTCACCTGGACCGGCCAGAAGGTCATTTTCGGCCCGCGGCCGGGCAACGCGCCGGATCGCCGCAAGCGGGTCCGCATGGCGCAGGGGCGCGTGATCGGCGGCGGCTCGTCGGTCAACGGCATGATTTCCATTCGCGGCCTGCCGACGGACTATGACGGCTGGGTCGAGCGCGGCGCCGCGGGCTGGGGCTGGGACGACGTTCTCCCGTTCTTCTGCAAGATGGAAACCGATGTCGACAAGGACGGCCCGATGCACGGCAAGGACGGGCCGATGGCCATCCACCGCGTGCCGGAAGACCGGTGGCCGAACTTCACCAAGGGCTTCGTCGCGGCGGCCGCCGACGAAGGCTGGCGGGATCTGGGCGACAATAATTCTGTTTTCGAGGACGGGTTCTTCCCGATCGCAACCGCCAACAGGGGCGGCGAACGCACCTCGACCGCGACCGCCTATCTGACGGCGGAGGTCCGCGCGCGGCCGAACTTCCGGGTGCTGGGAGAATCGGTCGCCGAAAAGCTGCTGTTCGACGGCACAAAATGCACCGGCGTGCGCATCCTCCGCCGGGGCGAGACGATCGACATCAGGGCCAGGGAGGTCGTCGTCAGCGGCGGCGCGTTCCATTCGCCCGCCATCCTGCTGCGATCCGGCATCGGACCGGCGGCCGAGCTGGCGGAACGCGGCATCGAGGTCGTCGCCGACCGCGCCGGCGTCGGCAAGAACCTGATGGAGCATCCGGGCGTCAATTTCGGCTGCTACATGAAGCGGGACTCCCGGCTGCTGCCCGGTCTGAAACTGCCGATGTATGCGGGGCTCCGCTGGTCGTCGGAGGTCGAGGGCTGCCCGGCCGGCGACATGTACATGATCCCGATGAACAAATCGTCGTGGCACGCGGTCGGCGACCGGCTCGGGCTGATCATGATGTGGGTCAACAAGTCTTTCTCGACCGGCGAAGTCCGGCTGAACCCGGACGACCCGATGGCCGAACCGGATGTCGATTTCAACATGTGCTCCGATCCGCGCGACATGCAGCGGCTGATGAAGGGCACGCGGCTGATGGCCAGGCTGGCGTCGCATCAATCCTTCCGCGACACCGTGCTCGACGTGTTTCCGCTGAGCTACAGCGACCGGGCGCGGCGCTACGCCGTCTACAGCCAGTCGAACAAGTTCCAGACACAGGTCGGGGGCGCCATGATGGACATGTCATCCTTCGCGCGCCGCTGGATCATCGACAACATGATCGCCGACGGACCGACCGTCGACGACGTGCTGAACGACGAGTCGACGATGATCGACTGGATCCGCTCCGCCGTCGTCGGCCACCATCACCCGTCCTGTTCCTGCCGCATGGGGGCTGCGGACGACCCCGGCGCGGTAACCGACCCATCGGCAAGGGTCTACGGCGTATCCGGCGTGCGCGTCTGCGACGCCTCGATCATGCCGGCCATCCCCTGCGCCAACACCAACTTCCCCACCATCATGGTCGGCGAAAAGGTCGCGGCGACGATACTGGCGGAGCAGCAGTAGGGAGGGGCCCGGATACGGGCGCGTAGCGCGGAAGGAGAACATACCCTTCAAATCGGAGGAGACGTCAGTTTGACCACCGTTTTTTCGATCACCACACACATGCCAAAATCGGTGTGAAGTTTTTCACATCGAATGTACTGAATTCTGTGTTTTAATTAAGCAATCGGTTTAGCGCAGTCGCGAAGGACCAACCTGAAGGTTAAATTTCATCAATATGCCGTGTTCGTCTTGATTGCTGTGATTTTATCACAAGGCACTGGTTACGCACAAAAAATCCAATGGCCTGAAGCCGTAAGCCGCCTCGCCGGCGAGCGTGCCAAAGCCGAGACCTGCGTCGCGCTTCTTAAACAGCATGGCAATGCTGCCCAAATTTCAAACAGACAATTATCATACAGCAACGCCAAATCGAAGATTGATTCTGTTATAGCCGGCCTTATTACGGCACTCGCCGAACGAGGTGCCCCTGAAAACCTGCCGAATTTGAACGCCAAATTGAACGCCGGGGCCACTGAACTCGGACTTTTTTGTCAATCAGTAAATAAAATGCTTCCTAACACCGATGGCAAGAAAGGAGTATTAATCGATATCGCCAAAGCCGCGATTGAGCCTGTTATCAATGCATTATCCGACGGTGTTGCCGCACTGTACAATGACTATCGAGATGCACATGCACTAACTCGCGCCACCATTACAACTCAATTAGAAGCAACCAGATGGCCTGCATTCAAAGACATTAAGGCGGCGCAATAAGAATTTCTCAAGGACCTGGGACACAACGGACCCTGACAAATAGCACAATGATTGCCTTCACTTATGGTATACCCAATGAAGTACATAAACTTTAAATATATATTCTTATCAATTCTCTTCTTTATTGCATCTCATGCCACCGCTCAGAAGATTTCAGACTTCGAGCTTTACGACCAGCCCGTATTGGTTATCGACCCTGGCATGCATACATCGGCCATTTTAGCCGCTGCAAGCGATGGAATACATCCGTTCGCAGTAACATCTTCATCGGACAAAACATTACGGGTCTGGCGGATCGGGAATGCGCCAACATTATACTCCACTATACGAATACCTTCTGGTCCCGGGGATGTCGGTGAAATATATAGCCTTTCTATTAGTCCGACCTCCAATTGGATTGCCGCATCCGGAATAACAACTGGACCAAATAAAAAGGAACAGATTTATCTTCTTACCTTTGATGGCAGAATTTTAAAACGTATAGTTGACTTGCCGACAAGCGTCACGAATCTCGCATTTTCACCAAACGGTAAATTTTTGGTGGCAGGACTTGGTCACAAACATGGCATCAGGGTATATGATACAGAAAATTCGTGGGCCGAATTGACACGCGACAAAGATTATGGCGGTTCTGTAACTGGGGTTGATTTTACTGGCGATGCCCACAATTTCCGACTCACGACAACATCTGTTGATGGATATATACGAATTTATAACGCCAATTTTGTACGAACTGTTAAGCACCTCCTCAATCCGGACCAGATTCCAATCGCTTTTAAATGGCATCCCGACGGCAAAAAGTTTTCCGTAATCAATCGACGAATAAAGAAGTCGGGGCTCAAAAATGGTGACATTAGTCCGCATAGTAATAATGTTGAGATATACGATTCAGTTTCTTTTGATAGACTTGCCTTACCGGATCCAACGCACCCGATTTATCAATTGGGAACGATTTCCTGGTCAGAGAAGGGAGACAATCTGTACGCCGGCGGACGTGCAAGAGGCGGGCCACATATAGTGTGGGAGAAAGACGGTTTAGCACCTCATATCATAAGAAATTCTGGCGCCACGAACGCCATCCGTAGCCTGACAAGACTGGTGGGAGATGAATTACTGGTACCCAGCGCAGATCCACATCTCGCCATTTTGAACAAGAGCGGGAAGGTGCGCTGGCATCGATCATCGCCAAATTTTGATCCGAGGCGTCAAAAGTCTAACTTGTCTGTGTCGGCAGATGGAAAAATCGTCGATTTCGGTTTTAAGTATGGTGGCGGCGTTCGGGCACGTTTTGATCTAAACAAACTTGCCCTCACTCTGAACCCACCAGATGACGGCGTTACTACAAAACCTCTACAGAACGGGATGCCGATTTCCGACTGGGTGAACAGAAGACCAGTTCATCTAAGAGACAAAAAATTAGAAATAAATCGAAATGAACTATCGCGTTCATTCGCGATTCATCCTGAACAGGATAAATTTTCCTTGGGAAGCGATTGGCATTTGCGATTATTCGACAACAAAGGAAATTGATATGGCGGAAATATATCGGAAACCCCACTTGGGCAACAAACATTACCGGCGACGGACGGATTATAGTGTGGGCACGCTCTGATGGAACCATTCGCTGGAATCGCGTGGACGATGGAAGTGAGATATTGGCGTTTTATCCGATGCTCAACAAACGCGATTGGGTCGCATGGACGCCGGATGGATTGTATGGCGCCACACCGGGTGCCCAAGGCATTTTGAAATGGCATGTAAACGATGAAGAGAGACCCTGGGACGTCGCGCCAAAGGCAATTCCCGTATCAGAAATACCGAGAACAAACCGACCAAAGGTGCTGCCACTAATGCTCCAGGAACTGGATCATGTCCGTGCACTCGGATTGGCAGAATTAGCTGAGATTCGCGAAGCAATTAAATTACGTACGGGTTCCTCCGTCGCGCCTGGAAGCAGACTGCATTTCCTGAGCGTGGGCGTAGGAAAATATGGCAAGCATGCCAAACATCTACGCCTTAAATATGCTGCAAAGGATGCCCTCGATGTTGCTAGTGCCCTCGGCAGCACACAAAACAGCCTTTATGCTGCCATCTACCCACAGGTATTGACCAATGAAGCTGCAACTCAGCTCGGTTTTTTCCAGGCGCTGGCGGCCATGAAGCATAACATGGGATCAAATCGAGGACGAGACTTTGGGGTGATAATGTTCTCAGGTCACGGCGCTTTAATTGACGGAGAATATTACCTGCTGCCGCACGATGTGGATGCGCGGACTCCCGATGCGATTGCTAATACCGCAATCCCCGTATCTACCTTACGCCGACGACTTGAAAAACTCGCCGAGAACAGTCGAGTCTTGGTCCTTATCGATGCCTGTCGATCAGGGGCAATCAACGCAGGAGGAACAAGCCTGGCGGTTGATGGTGGCCGATTGCGGACAGAGCTTTCCGGACTTACTAATGTAACGGTACTCACGTCTTCTGGTTCGACGAAACCCTCGTTTGAACGGGACGAATGGGAAAACGGCGCGTTTACTGAAGTATTTTTGCGCTCAATCGGCAAAGACGGAGACTCTAATAACAATAGCCTTATTAACATCACCGAACTCACCAGCTATATGGCTCGGCACTTGCCACGCATCACCAAGGGCAAAGGTGATCAAATCCCCGGTATCGAAGTTCGCTATGAGAACGAAATTTTCGTAAGTGGCCTTTAACGGAACGTATTAACAATTTATTTGGTCTGGCCGCCCCTCACCCCGCCCCGAGCAGCCTGAGCGTATTGCCGCTGGCCACCATCTGCTGCTCTGCGGCGTCTAGGCCGGCGGCGTCGAGTGCGGTCTTCAGCCGCGCGGGCACGTCCTTTTCCACCGCGACCGGCCAGTCGGTGCCGGCCAGCACGTGATCGGCGCCGAGCAGATCCACAACCGCGCCGACGAGGGCGGGGTGGATGCCCATCGTGTCGATATAGACGTGGCGGCGCATCAGCTCGGGTGTGTCGGCGCGGATGCCGTGCCCGTCGGCGAACCCTCCGGCCATCAGCACGCCGCCGATGGCGAGGGTGGTGACCACCACCTGGAGCTTCGGCAGCTCGTCGAACACGCCCTGGTCGAGCATGGCGAGCAGCGTCGCCGCGTTTACGGTGCCGCGCGCGAGGCGATGGCCGAGCCGGCCGCGATGGGCGAAACGCGCATGGAGCTGCGGGTCGGTCTGCGGATGCACGAAGACGGGGATGCCGAGCTCCGCCGCCGCGGCCAGCGTCGGGCGCGCCTCCACCGCATCGAGCAGCAGATCGCCCGACGCGCTCTCGACGAAGATGCCGTTGATGCCGAGCTCCTTATGGGCGCGATGCACCTCGCGCGCGCCGTCATCGCCGGAAAACACGTCGATCGTGGCAAGCCCGAGCAGCTTTCCCGGGTTCTTCGCGACCATGTTCGCGACCTCGTCGTTGATCTTCCGGTGCGTATCGGGCGGCACGTTGCCGTCAGCGTCTTCGAGAAAGGCGGTCGGGATGTTGATCACGCGGGCGGAGATGCCGGTCTCGTCCAGCGAGTCGAGCAGCGCGGCGGGGCTGTCGAGCAGCGCATCGATCCTGCCCCATTCGGCGCGCGCCTTCGGGTCCTTCAGCCGGTCCAGAATGGTCCTGGTGAAGGACGGGCCGGTGAAATGGCTGTGAAAATCGATTACGCCCAGCGGCGCGGCATCGTTGGAATCGGTCATGGGTCTTCCTTCCCGTCAGGTCCTGCCCCCAATGTCCGGATGATAGGCAGGGAATAGCCGGTACGGAAAGGCAGGCCGGTGCGATTCCGCAGAAGCCGATCATGCTCTAGACTTGTTCGCGAGCCCCGCGAAATCCGGCAATCGCCAAACGGGAGGTACGACCCATGAAAACGCCATCGTCGCTGATCATCCTCGGCACTGCGGGCGGCCCGTCATTGACGCCGGGACGCGCCCAGACCTCGCACCTGCTTACCGTCAACGGAACCTATTACGTGCTGGACGCCGGCGACGGGGTGGCGCGGCGCATGGCGCGCGCCGGAGCGGACGTCCGCAAGGTGGGAATCATTTTCCTTACCCATCATCACGACGATCATACCGCCGGGCTGGGGACGCTGATGTCGCTCGCGTGGGACGGCAAGCGCACCGACCCTATCGACGTCTACGGCCCGCCCCGGACGAAGGAGCTGGTCGACGCCACGGTCCGGTATTGCAGCGTCAGCGCGGATATCCGCATCGCCGACGGCGGCCGGACGATCCCGCTGGATAAAATGTTCTTCGGGCACGATGTCGGGACGGGCGAGATCTACCGCGACGACAATATCCGCGTCACCACGGTCGAGAACACCCATTACAGCTTTCATACGGGCGACGCCGCCGGGCGCTATAAATCGTACTCCTACCGGTTCGAGACGCCCGATCGCGTGATCGCCTTTACCGGCGACACAGGATTCAGCGACGCCGTGGCCGAGCTGGTCGAGGGCGCCGACGTGCTGGTGACAGAGACGTCGTCCTGCGACGAGCGCCGCAATTTCATGATCCGGGACGGGCGCTGGGACGCCATGACCGACGCCGAGCGCGACGGCATCATGCGCCAGGCCACGATGGGCCATATGAGCCTCGACGGCATCGGCAATCTGGCGACCAAGGCGAAGGTGAAAAAGGTCGTGCTGTCGCACCTGACGCGGCGCGTGGAGAGCGACAATTACGAAGACTGGGCCGTGGAAGTCCGGAAATATTTTTCCGGCGAGGTCGTCGTCGCCGAGGATCTCATGGAGTTCTAGGAAGCTGGCTCCCTCACCGCGCCAGCCCGCCGGCCGGAACGCCTCACACGCGCTGTCTGCGCCGCGCGCATTACAGCCCGATGAGGCCCAGCCCGGCAATGGCAAGACTGCCGGGTTCGGATACCGACTCGGCCGCCTGGACTGTCAGCACGTCCGAGAGCGCGTAAAGGGAGTTCAGATTGCCGGTCGATTCCGAGCCGGCCTGCTGAATCCAGGTCGTTCCCGTTACGTCTGACCGCGCCGTGAAGGCGAAAGTCCCGCCAGAAACATTGCCGAGCACGGCAAAGGCCAGGTTGGTGCCGTCGAAACGCGTTCCGGCCCACACATCAGTCGCCAGCGTCGCGCCCGTCTGATCGATGTTCAACGGGTTGTCAACCGATCCGTCCCACAGATCGGCGTTGTCGTCGGCCAGTTTGGAACCGTCTAGCAGAAAGATGGGCACCCCGGTATTGCCGGGAACAGTGATATTGGTACCGGTATTGTCCCGCGCCGCCGTGGTCAGGGTCGATGCGATCGCCTTCCAGGTCGTGGACAGGGCGGCGAGTTCGGTGATCGCGCTGGCCTGGCTGGTGACGAAGCTGTTGTAGAAATTGATGTCGGTCGACGTTGCCGCGGTCGTGCCGCTGGTTACGAATGCCAGCCGGTACTGGGCGCCGACGGCAAGACCGGTCGGTACGGTAAGCGGCGCCGAAAGCACCGGACCGGAAACCGTGCCGACGAATGCGAGGAAGATGACCGGTGCGGCCAGAGCCGACCGAAGGTTGAAGAGTTTCATGGCTCTTTTCCGAGGTCGCGGGAGTGGTTCGATTATCGACCGCGGAGAAATCAGCCGATTTGCATCACGGAACCCTACCATGTCCATCGATGCATGCAAATCGGAGCAGGTCGCCAGCCATTGAAGGGGCCGGAAGCGTCCTTCACCACCCGAGGTTTTTCCGTATCCGCGCCACTGCCTCCAGATGGCGTTCGTTCTCGCCGGCGAAGCGCAGCGCGAAATGGCGAACGCCCTGTTCGGCGAACTCGTTGAGCCAATCGGCAGCGCCGGCTTCCGTCCCGGCGAAGCTGCCGTGCGAGGCGCGCAGCGGGCCCGGGTCCTGTACCCCGTAATATTCGGCGATATAGCGGTCGAGCAGCGCATCCGCCTTCGCTTCGTCCTCGTCGATCGAGAGGTTCAGCACCACGGCGGCGATCAGGTCGTCCGGGTTACGACCGGCCTCGCGCGCGTGATCCTGGACGTCGCGCCAACCTGCCCCCCACTGCGTCGCATTTGCCGAGACCGGCATCCACCCATCGAAAAGTTTGCCCGCCCGTTCACGCACCTTCGGCGACCCGCCGCCGATAATGATGGGCGGGCCGCCTTTCCGGTGCGGCAGCGGCGCGAGCTCGACCCCGTCGACCTGCCAGCGCCCGTCCCAGTCGGTCTTTTCACCGGTCCACAGCGCGCGCATGAGACGCAACCCTTCGAGCGTCCAGCCGACGCGTTTCTCGAACGGTACGCCGAGCGCCCGATACTCGGTCCGCACGGCCCTGGTGTCCGGCCCCACGCCAAAACCGAGGATCAGCCTTCCTTCGCTGATGCGGTCGACCGTCGCGATCTGCTGCGCGAGCGCGACCGGGTTGCGAAGTGCCGTCAGCAGGACCGAGGTGCCGATCGCGACGCCCGGCGCGCGGACGGCGACGGCAGCGAGGATGGTCAGCGCATCGTGACGCTGTCGCGCGGTAACCGAGTCTCCGACCCACAGCGAGTCGAACCCGTGCCCAGCCGCCCTTTCCGCCAGATCAAGGATCGGCCCCGCTTCGTGCCGTCCCCGCATGATGTATTCGCGGGTGGGCAGAATATATCCGACCTTTGGACTCATAGCGGTCGTCATGGCGTCATCTCTTCCGGCGATTGATTCAATGCCCCCCCAGTAAAGGACGAAAATCCGGAAAAGCAAGACCGGCAGACGGCCCGGCCGGGCGACACCTCCTGAAAGGCCCTACGGGCCGAACAAAGGCGCTCCCAGAAGATCCCTGACCGAGGGCGCCTGGTGCAGCGCCCAGCGCAGCTGGTCGCGGTCGTGCGCCGTCATCTGCGACGGCGCGACCCGGTTCGACAGCTTTTCCCCGGCATCGAGATCGCGCAATTGTTGCCTCAGGATCGCCTCCAGCAGGATTTCGTGGGCTTCCAGAAGATTGTCCACGACGTCGGCATCGGCATGCCCGGCATCGCGCGCCGCCTCCAGCCGCCTCCGGGTCGAGCGGTCGGGAAGGCCGTGGCGCAGCGCGAGGACGCGCGCGGCGGAGAAAATCGGCATGATCCCGCCGATCTTGAGATCGACGCGCCCGTTTTCAGTGCGGAGCCGCCCCATCAGGCCCAGCGGGGTCCGGAAATTTCCGGCGTTGATGGTCAGGGCCTGCAGAAACGACCGCGCGCGTCCTGCCGCGGACAGCGCATGCCGCCTTAGCTCGTCGGCAAGAGCCGCCTCGCCGTAAACCGGGACGAAATCGAAGAAGATATCGGCGCTGAGGATGTCCTCGGGCCGGCTTTTCCGCAGCCACCCGTCGATCAGACCCCGCCATGATGACGCGTCGCGGCGCCAGGCTGCGTTCGCCGCCATGACGCCGCCTGAACAGTAAACGACGCCGACCTCGTCCAGAATGTCCGACACGCGCCGCCCCAGCCGCTCGAACCAGCCGTCGGCATCGCTGTCCGGCGCGTCAGCCTGGTAGATCAGGGCATTGTCCTGGTCCATGGCGAGAAGACTTTCGCCGCGCCCGCCCGATCCCAGCACCAGAAACGCATAGTGCGATGGCGGCTCGCCGAGCCCCTCGTCCCTGAGCGACCGCTCCGCGATCACGCAGGCCTGGCGCGTCAGCGCCCGCAGCTCCCGGGAAACGACCGAAGCGACTTCGCGGGACCCTACGCCTTCGCGGACGAGCCCGCGCGCCACGCCCGACAGCATCGGCCATATTCGCCCGAGCGCGGCGGCGTCGTCCGCCTCCTCGATTGTATCGCCGAGAGAGGCGGCGGCGCCGGTCCGCTCGCGCAGCAGGTCCCGGGCGCTGATCGCGCCTGCCGGTTCGCCGTCGCGGGATGTCACGCCGACATGACGAAAGCCGCGCCGGGTCATCGCGCCCATCGCCCGGTAGACGAATTCGTTTTCCGCCAGCATGTACAAGGGTCGGGTGGCGAAATCCGTAGCCGGCCGCGCCAGGGCCTGTCCCTTATCGCTATCGATGGCCCTGAGCACGTCCCGTTCGGTCAGGATACCGTACCGTCCGTCCTCCGGAGACGGAGGGAGAAAGACCGAGCTGACCTGCCGCGCCATCATCAACCCCAGCGCCTGCTCGAGCGTCGCGCCGTCGTCCAGGAAAACGGGCGGTATCTGCATCACATCGCGCAGGCGATGCGTATAGGGATAGCTGTCGATCCGCGCGAAGTCGGCCACGTCCTCTCCCCCACCGTCGGCGGATACGTCGATATCGAGCCATCCGGCGCGCGCCTCCTCCTCCGCCAGCTGCGTCTGCGCGCGGCAGGCCCGTTCGGCCTGGGTCAGCGTCAGGATACCCCGGTCTCGAAGGCGCGGCAGCAAGGCGATGTAGATCTTGGCCGTCAACAGCGCGTCGCCGGTAGCCGTGTGCCTGCCAACGACCGGCAGGCCGAGCCACGCCGCCACCGTTTCAAGCGACAGTTCCGGCAGGTTGGGCGACAGGGCCTGAACCAGCCGCCGGACGTCGAGGGCGCGCGGCGGATTCCACGACAGGCCATGGCGCCGGTGTTCGGCCTGGAGAACGGCGAGATCGAACCCGACCGCCCAGCCGATCAGAATCGATTCTGCGGCCCACTCGGCAAAGCGGTCGCGGATCGCCGGGAACGGTTCCGCCCCGGCGACGTCGCTGTCGCCGATCCCGTGTATGGCGGTCGCGGACGCGGGTATGGCGATATCCGGTCGCACCAGCGCATCGAATCCATCGGCAGGATCGATTTCGCTTGAAACGATGCGAACGGCCCCGAGCTGGACGACCCGCTCCGTCCTGACGTCGAGCCCTGTTGTCTCAAGGTCGATGGCAACCAGCGGCAAGGAACCGAGGGGCGTTGCCGAATATGCGCTACTGTCGATGGGACCCGCCATTTTCCACCATCCCCGCAAATTCCTCTGCGAGCGCATTGCCGACGGCCTCCGCATCCAGCCGGCGGCCAAGATCCTCCCGAATGTCCCGCCAGGCGAACCGGATGGAGTTTTCGACGATTTCCCGGTCCAGCCTCTTGAGATCGGGAGCGATCGGCGCCCATCTCACCAGCGCAGCCGCGCTGTGGTCGAAAACGCTGCGATGCAGAGCAGCCTCGCCCCAGCCGGTGCCTGCCAGACGTTCCGTGAACGCCGCGATAAACGCACCGGGCGCGAGGGAATCCGGCGCATCGGCCAGATTTTGCTCCAGGGCCGTGCGAAAACACCGCTCGGCCAGCGACCGGCGGGCCATGTCGTCGAGTTCCGCCAGATGCGTCGCCCGCGCGACGGCGTGAACGGTCAGGTCGGACAGGCAGGCGGCAAAGACATGGTACTTCGCGACATTCACCGACTCCACGAACACATCGTCATCGAACATCAGCGGATAGCGCGTGCCCATCCTCGTCTTCAGATAGCCGTAGAGCGTTTTCTGCGCGATGAGGGCAGCGCGGCTCGCAACGAATGCCTCCAGCCGGACGACGCTGTCGATCGGCGCGCGGTCCCGGCGAAACGAAATCCGCCCCGAAAAGGCGTGCCGAACCGCTGCGATCCGCCTGAGTATATTCGCCAATTTCGTCGTTCGTCCCTTCTGCCACACGACCCACATGTTACAGGCTAGTTTCAATAAAAAAATTGCGTGAGTCGCTTCTTGGTGCCTTAATTCCCAATACCCCAAAGAAAATAGGGGGCTAGAGAAAAAATTGGAGGGAAAAATGCCTGAAGACACAAGCGATTCCAGGCAGCAACACTGGGCCAAGACCCGAAATCTCACCTATCTTGTACTTGTCATATGGGCGATCTTCGCGTTTGTCCTGCCGGGATTCGCGAAGGAGCTGAACAGCATAACCTTTATGGGCTTTCCTCTGGGCTACTACCTCTGCGTCCAGGGCTCCCTGCTGGTTTTCGTCCTTCTGATCTTCTTCCAGAACTGGCGCCAGGATTCGATCGACGACGAATTCGGCGTTGGCGAAGAATAGGAGGGGACCGATCATGCAAGGAAGTTTTCTGAATAATCTCGGTCGGGTCTACGGTCTATACACCGGCGGATTCGTAATCTTTATCCTGCTGATGGCGATCCTGGAGCAGATGGGTGTCAGCGCGGCGACCATCGGCATCCTGTTCGTCGCCTTCACGATCTGCATCTATGCCCTGATCGGCTGGCTCTCGCGAACCATGCAGGTCGAGGCCTATTACGTCGCCGGGCGCGAAGTACCGGCGGTCTATAACGGCATGGCGACCGCGGCCGACTGGATGTCGGGCGCCTCGTTCGTCGCTCTGGCCGGCGGCATCTATTTCGGCGGTTACGGCTACCTGGCCTTCGTCGTCGGCTGGACCGGCGGTTACGTGCTGGTCAACTCGCTGATGGCGCCGTACCTGCGGAAATTCGGCTGCTACACGGTCCCCGATTTCATCGGCACCCGCTATGGCGGCAATTTCGCCCGCATGTGCGCCGTCATAATCCTCGTGGTTGCGTCATTCACCTATGTGACGGCACAGATTAACGCTTCGGGAACGATCGCAGCCCGCGCGCTCCAGATACCGTTCAATTTCGGCGTCTGGATCGGCCTTCTGGGCATTCTGCTCTGCTCGATGCTGGGCGGCATGCGGGCCGTTACCTGGACACAGGTCGCGCAGTATATCGTGCTGATCATCGCCTACCTCGTGCCGGTTATCTGGATGTCCAACAAGCAGGGCTTCGGCATCATTCCGCATTTCTCCTATGGCGATGCGGTGCAGCGGATCCAGGAGCTTGAGCCGATGGTCGGGCTGGGAAAATCTGCGGCGCAATCCTTCCCCGGCGTCAGAATTCTGACCACCGCCCACAATGCGCCGGGCGGCGGTCTCGACAGCTGGAAATTCATAACGCTCGCCCTCTGCATGATGGCGGGGACGGCATCGCTTCCGCATATCCTGATGCGGTACTTCACCACGCCGTCGGTCAGGCAGGCGCGGAAGTCGGTGGCCTGGTCGCTGCTGTTCATCTTCCTGCTTTACTTCACGGCGCCGGCGCTTGCGACGCTGACCAAGCTCCAGCTTCTCGACCCCAACCTGGCTACGGCGATCATCGGCAAGTCGTTCGCGGAAGTCAGCAATCTCGACTGGATCAAGAACTGGACGAATGTCGGCATGCTGAAAATCGCCGATTTGAACGGCGACGGTATCCTGCAATTGCAGGAATTCTTCATGCGACCGGATATCGTCGTTCTGGCAACGCCTGAAATCGCGGGGCTTCCCTACGTGATCTCGGGTCTTGTCGCGGCCGGCGGCATGGCGGCAGCCATGTCCACCGCGGACGGGCTTCTGCTGGCGATCGCCAACGCGCTGAGCCACGATCTTTATTACAAGATCATCGATCCGAAGGCGGATACCCGACTGCGGCTGATCGTCGCCCGGATACTGCTTATCGTGATCGGCGCGGCGGGCGCACTGGTGGCGTCGCTGCAGCTCACCGGGATCCTCGGGGCCGTGGCCTGGGCGTTCTGTTTCGCCTGCTCCGGCCTGTTCTTCCCGCTGGTGCTGGGGGTCTGGTGGAAACGGGCGAACCGGCCCGGCGCACTCGCCGGCATGATCGTCGGCTTCTGCTCCGGCTCGGCCTATCTCTGGTACATCCGCACCGGAGGAGAGCAGTTCTGGGTGATCGATCATTTGCGGTTCGGCATCGTCGGCATGGCGTGCAGCCTCGTCGCAATGGTTGTCGTCACCCTGATGACGGCGGAACCGGATGCGGAAACCCAGGCCATGGTCGATGAAATCCGCAATCCCTCCGGGAAGACGGTCATCGACGAAGCCCACTGACGGCTTTTGCCGTATCGGGCGGGGGCGGAAGAAATTCCGCCCCCGCTTTTTCTTTGGCCGTCGATATGCTTGATTTCTATCTGACGGCAACCGGTTAAGGGACAATGGAACAGACGCTCGCGGCCTTCCCCATCTGGGTTATCGCCCTCGACTACGTTCTCGGCCTCGTCATGTGGACCCTGATCGGGCGCGCGGCGATGAACATCTTCCTGGCCGAGGATTCGAACTTCTTCTTCATGAAATTCTTCGTCCGGTCGACCAACCCGATCCTGAAGGCGTTCGCACCGGTAACGCCCGGCTTCCTGCTCGATCCGATCGTGCCGATCTACGTCGCCTGGTTCTTCTTCATGATCCGCTTCTACCTGATGCCGTGGCTGCTCGGCTATTCGGTCATGGGCATGCTGTCCTTCCCGCTGGAAGGAGAGATCGCAGCCATGATCTACCGGATGTTCAACTAGCCTTTCAGCTTCGACACCGCGTCGTCCGGCGGCGTGCAGCCGCACATGTTGGCCATCAGCGCCGTGGTGCAGAAATGGCCGATCGTATGCACCAGTTCCGACATGCGCTTGTAGCCGAGCGCGGATTCCGCGGCGGCGAATCCGTCCGGCGACAGGTTACCCGTTTCCAGCAGCTCCCGAGCGGCGCGGTAAACAGCGAGATCGTCGCCGCTGCCGAAATCGGGCTCCCTGCCCTCGTTGATCGCTTCCACGACCTCTTTGGAAAGGCCGGCATTCATCGCCGTCTTCGACTGCGCGCTCCACGGATAGGCCGCCTTCCAGCGACGCACCGTCAGCAGCGAGATGATGCGCACCTGCGCGTTGGTCAGGGTGCAGTCCAGCAGGAAATTGCTCGATTTGTTGTGGAAGTCCCAGACGGGGCCGGAATAGGCGTAGCCGATGGCAGGGCCGAATCCGACTCGCCCGCCGTCACCGACGATACGGTCGTAAATCGCGCCATTGTCTTCTTCCATCTCGTCGCGGGTCAGCGGCGGAATTCTGGTCATTCGATGTCTCCCTGAATTGAGCTTCGGTCGATCCTACCCTGCACCGATCAGCCTGCATACGCCGCGGCACGGCAGGCGTCGAAGCCGGTCTCCAGCGCCTTGCGGTCGAGCCGGCGGCCAATGAACACCAGCCGCGAGCGGCGGGGCCCCTCTCCCCATTCGCCGACATAGTCGCCTTCCAGCATCATGTTGACTGCCTGCAGCACAAGCTTCCGGTCCTCACCGGCGACCGACAGGATTCCCTTTGTGCGCAGGATATTGGCGCCCTGCCGCATCAGCACGTCCTGCATCCATTCTTCCAGGCGTTTGCCGTCGAGGGGATCGTCGCTGCCGAGCGACAGGCTTTCCACACCCGACGCATCGATATGGTCGTGATGATCGTGATGCTCATGGCCGTCGTCGAGATCCGGAAGCTGCGCTTCGACCCGGTCGAGTTCGAACCCGAACCTGTCGAGTATTTCGTCCGCCGGAACATCGGCGCGGTTGGTGCGGGTAATCCGGGCAAACGGGTTGAGGAGGCGCAGCCGTTCCTCGATTTCCGCCAACGGGACCGTCGCATCGTTCGCCTTGTTGAGGAGGAGATGGTCGCTGAAAGCAATCTGGTCGGCGGCGTCCGCCGCATCGCCCTCGTCCGCCAGCCGGTCGAGGACATGGGCCGCATCGACCACGCAGACCACGGAATCCAGCCGGCACTGCGCGCCGATCACCTGGTCGACGACCAGCGTCTGGATGACCGGGCTGGGGTTGGCGAGGCCGGTGGTCTCGATGACGATTCCGTCGAGCCCGCGCTTCTCCGACAGCAGGTTGCGCATCGTGCGGATCAGGTCGCCGCGCACCACGCAGCAGATGCAGCCGCTCGACAGCTCGATCAGCTCTTCCTCGCCGGTGGCGATCAGGTCGCCGTCGATGCCGATATCGCCGAACTCGTTGACGATGACGGCGTAGCGCTTGCCGGCGATGTCCGCCAGCAGCCGGTTGACGAGCGTCGTCTTGCCCGCGCCGAGAAACCCGGTGACGACAGTGACCGGAATCCGTTCGTCGCTACCGGGCGCTTGCGTCAAAGCGGGGTGCTCACTCCCACGGCATCAGCGAGCAGTGGATCACGTCGCCGCTGCCGCCGACCGCATTGATCGCCTCGTGCACGTCCTTGAGGCCGTACTTGTGCGTGGTAATCAGGCCGATGTCGTACCGGTCGGAGGCAAGCTGTTTCAGCCCCAGCTCGCAGCTCTGGTAATTGTGGCCGCGGGCCGCCTTGATGGTGATGTACTTGTTGCCGACCTTGTTCATCGGGAAGGCAGGGAACTCGTTGACGTCCTCGCCCTGGAACTGCAGCGTGCCGCCCTTGCGCTTGAGCGCTTCGATGCCGAGCAGCGTCGGGATCGTGCCCGCGCCGGCCGTGCAGTCGAGCGAAACGTCGAGCCCCTCGCCATTGGTGATTTCCATGATCCGCTCCAGCGGGTCTTCCTCGTCCACCACGATGGTGTAATCCGCGCCGAGTTTCTTCGCGACGTCGAGGCGTTTCTTGTCCTTGCTGGTTCCGGTAACGATGATCAGCGACGCGCCGGCCGTCTTGGACGCGATGGTGTTGCACAATCCCTGCTGGCCCGGCCCCTGGATCAGGACCTTGCTGTCGTAGCCGACCTGGCAATCGAACAGCGCCCACTGGATGCCGTTCGCCATCGGCGTGACGACGCCGGCATATTCAGGCGACAGCCCGTCCGGCACCTTGTGGATCACGGAATTCCACGGCAGGTACATGTAATGGGCGAACCCGCCGAACAGATGCGGCGCGCGTTCGGCCAGCGTATAGCCGAAACGCAGCCCTTCGGGGCATTTGCGCCAGTCGGTAAACATGCAGAGCCGGTAGTCGCCGCGGTGGCAGTGTTCGCAGTTCATGCAGCCGACATAATGTTCGACGAACACGAGATCGCCTTCCTTGAGCCCCTTGCGCTCCTGGAACACCTTCCCGGCCTTGGCGATGTAGCCGATATTCTCGTGCCCCATGATGACCGGGCCTTCGAATGGCGGCTTGGAATAGAATTTGACGTCGGTGCCGCAGATACCCGCGACCTCGACTTTCAGAAGCGCGGCTTCCTCCGGAATGTCCGGCATGTCGTATTCGCGGAATTCGGTCGTCTGGGGCGCCGTCCGTACGGCGGCGACTACTTTTTCTGCCACGTTGTTCTCTCCCGATATGATGTTGACCCTGATTTAGCAAAGCGGCAAAGTCGCGGCAACCGGGCATACGAGCTGGGTCGCGTGTTGGCCGGAATAAAGAAGGGAGTCGGGACACCGACGAAAATGTTCAGACGGCTTGGACCGGAAGCAAACACGCTTGGCGACATTTCGCGCGTCGAAGGCCTTTTGCGGCACCGATTTTCCATCGATGACGACGCGATCGTGCTGGTCTCCGAGGACCGGGGCACCAAGCCGGGTTTCCCGCCCCACGAAACGAACGCTATTTTCTGGAAGGGAGAGAAGCGTTACCGGCTGAAAATCTTCTCTCGCGTCGCCGACGTCACAGACGCCGACCTGCCGGTCGCCTGGCTGCTGCCGGCGCTGGAGGATCTCGGCGAGGGCGAGTGCTGCTGATTTCAACGACAGAAACAAGAGAAAGAAAGACAGGAAAAAAGGATGAGCAAGACCAGACTGCACGCGGTATCGCGCACACAGGGCAACAACCGGGCGCTCAAGGAAGGAGAGGTTACCCTTCCCGATTTCGAGATGGACTGGGAGGAGATCCCCGTCCTCGTGCAGGGATTCCGCCGCATGGTGCGGGAGATGGAGTTCGACGTCTGCGAGATGGCGTTGACCACCTATATCTGCGCCAAGGCGCACGGCGTGAAATTCACCGCGATTCCGGTCTTTCTGGTGCGCGACTTCCATCATGGCGCCATCGCCCATCACGTGCCGTCGGGCCTTAAATCTCCGGCCGACCTCGCCGGCAAGCGGGTCGGCGTCAATCGCGGCTATACGGTCACCACCGGCGTCTGGGCGCGTGCCATCATTCAGGACGAGTACGACGTCGATCTGTCGTCGATCACCTGGGCGCCATCAGGCGACGAACACGTGGCGCAGTATCAGGCGCCGGATAACGTCGTACCTCTGGAAGACGGTGATCTGGAAGCACACCTGACATCGGGCGATCTTGTCGCCGCGGTGGGCGCCACGTTCAAGAACGAGAATATCGGTCAACTCATCCCGAACGAGTTCGAGGCCGGTCTCGCCGCGTTCAGGGGGCGCGGGCTCTATCCGATCAACCACACGGTCGCGATCAGCGACGAGGTGCTTGCGAAAAACCCCGACGTTGCCGTTCAGGTGTTCGAGGCATTCGCAGAATCGAAGCGGCGATATGTTGCGGCGCTGAAAGCCGGGCAGATTTCGGAGCCGACGCGCGCCGACAGGGTACATATGGCGGTCATGGAGACGCTGGACGATCCGCTGCCCTACGGCATCGAGCCCAACCGCGACACGCTCGAAGGGTTGATGGCGCATGCGGTGACCCAGAAAATCATCCCCGGCCCGATGGCGCTCGATGACCTGTTCGCAAAATCGACGCTGAACCTGAATGCCTGATCAGGCGGAAATTCCGTCCAGAAAATCAAGAATCCGCCCCGGCGCGTTGTCCTCGGTCTGATCGTCCACCGGCATGTCCCAGTATTGGGAGCCTTCGAGACATTCATGCAGGTAGCGCGCCGCCGACGTTGCATGGAACGGATCGTTGCCGGGCACGATCAGGGCCGGAATGTCGAGCCGCATCAGCTCCTCCGGCTCCGCACCCGGCGAAGTGTCCCGGTCCATCAGCCCGCGTACCATGGCGGTAACGGTCAGCAGGTATTTCGAACGATCCAGCGCGGCGTAGGCGTCGGCAAAGGCATCTGAATTGCGGATCGGCTGGCCCCATGGGCCACCGCGCGGATCGGAAGAAAAGTTTTTGTCGTGGCTCCGCACCAGATCGACGACCGCTTGCAGCCCGTTTTCCTCGACAAACGCCAAATGCCGGGCAAAACGCTGGTGGCTACTTATCCGGTATTTGGCGCCGCCGACCGGCCAGTAATGCACCATTGAAAGCGTGCGGCCGGGCAACGCTGCGCCGAACGCCGAGACCGGACAGCATCCCATGCAGCCGCCCATGACATGAGCCTTTTCGACGCCCAGCGCGTCCAGCAGACCGGCTCCCTGCCGCACGTAATGGTCCCAGGTAATTCGCTCGACGCGGCCGCCGGATTGCCCGTTCTCGCGCCGGTCGAACAGGATGCAGCGATATCTTTCCGGCAGGTAGTCGAGCAGCCGGATGCGTTTGTAAACGCCGAGGTCCGACCATTGCTCGATCCGCGCATCGAATCCGCCCGGCGAGTACATTAAAATGGCCGGACCGTCGCCCATCACCTCATAACGCGTTTCGATCCCGTCGATGTCTGCTGTCGGCATCCTTTCGGCCCCGTTTTCTGCCTGTCCGAACGCGCAGGATAATGGTGTTTCCGGCCGCTCGCGGCAAGCACGCCGGAATATCCCTCCGGCATTGACGCAAAAGGCAGGTTCCTTTAGTTCTTCTGCCGATTGGCGGTCCCCGGCGACGCATCGCTTCTGGACATAACCGTGCCACCGGCATGGAATTGCATTGCCGCTCAGATTTTGGCAATGGCGAGGGTTTGTTTCGGAAGATTTCGCGCCCGGACCCGAGATTTCTGCGCGGCCCGGCGAGAGGCGATGCGCAAAAGAGGAGGAGAGGAACCATGTCGCTTCGCAAGGAAGTGAACGATCTGCTGACACAGACGGACAAGGGGACCCCGATGGGCGAGCTGTTCCGTCAGTACTGGCTGCCGGCCCTGCTGGCCGAAGAGCTGCCCGAGAACGACTGCCCGCCGGTTCGGTGCGAACTGCTGGGCGAAAAGATGATTGCGTTCCGCGACTCGGAAGGCCGGTACGGTCTGATCGAGGAATTCTGCGCGCACCGCCGCGTTTCGCTGTGGTTCGGCCGCAACGAGGATTGCGGGCTGCGCTGCCCCTACCACGGCTGGAAATTCGACGTGGAAGGAAACTGCGTCGAGATTCCGTCGGAACCGGACAACGCCAAGTTCCGCGAGGAGGTCAAGCTTCAGGCCTATCCGCTGATCAAGGTCGGGGACGTGCTGTGGACCTATATGGGCGATCCCGCGAATACCCCGCCGGAACCCGCATGGGAGTTCTGCACGGTCGCGCCCGAACAGACGGTCTCGACCAAGCGCCTCCAGGAATGCAACTGGCTTCAGGCGCTTGAAGGCGGAATCGACTCGAGCCATGTGTCGTTCCTGCATTCCCAGGAGCTGGAGCGCGACCCGCTGTTTCAGGGCGCCAAGGCCAACAATTACAATCTCGGCGATTTGAAGCCCTATTTCGAAGTCGCCGAATCCGAGGGCGGTCTTTACATCGGCGCCCGCCGCAACGCGGAAGAAGGCAAGTATTACTGGCGCGTCACCCAGTGGGTCATGCCGTGCTTCACCATGATCCCGCCGCGCGCGGATCATCCGCAACACGGGCATTTCTGGGTTCCCATCAACGACGAGAACTGCTGGACCTGGAGCTACGACTACCACCCCAACCGTCCCCTCACGGACGTAGAACGTCAGGCCTGCCTCGACGGCAAGGGCGTGCACGTGGCCGTTATTCCGGGCACCTACATTCCGGTCCAGAACAAGAGCAACGACTACCTTATGGACCGGGAGGCGCAAAAGCGTGGCGAATCCTATTCCGGTATCGCGGGATTCGGGATGCAGGACGGCAGCCTTCAGGAATCCATGGGTCCGATCGTCGACCGGTCGCGGGAAAACCTGGTGCAGTGCGATTACGGCATCGTGCTGACCCGGAACCGCCTGCGGCGCGCGGCGCTCGACCTGAAAGATAAGGGCATCATGCCGCCGGGCCGTGCCCCGGAGCACATGAAGGTGAGGTCGATTGCAACGGTCCTCGATCCCGAACTGAATTACGCCGAGGCCTGCCAGGAAGACTTCAGGGCGGCTCCCGGCAAAATCAGGACGACGGTCTAGCCGGGCCCTTGCGGGGCTTGCGTCCGTCCGGGTCTGATCGCCCGTTCGGACGCCGCCGTATACATTTCATCGGAGGGGCAGTATCCTCCGGCAGGCAGGCTGGCATTTCGGCGGATACAGAACGATGGACAGAAACGCACAAACCATTGAGACCGCAACATCAGCAGCGCCGACGATACCGGCGATCTGCGCAATCCTGCTGGGCGCGTTTCTCATACTTGGCGTCGGCTTCGCGCATTCGGACACGATCCACAACGCTGCGCACGACAGCCGGCACAGCATGGCCTTTCCCTGCCACTGACGGCAGGCAGGCGTACACCCGGACAACTTGAATTTCGGACGTTAGAGGCGTTCAGACAGAAGCCGAGTCCGCCGGTCCGGCCTCGCCGCCGCCGTCCTCGATACGGTGGCGCAGAAAATCGATGTGAAGGCGGAGCGTATATGCGCTCGATGCGAATCCGGCCGGCACAGTGACCCGCTCGACTGCGCGCTCGATACGATCGATTTCAGCCTTCGCGTCGGCATTCGAGATCGCATTCGACCGCACCCTGTCGTCAAGAGCCTGCAGATCGCGATACCAGCGATTCACCCGCGTCTTCATCCGCCAGTTATACATGGGCGGCAATACCTTGAAGAGCGGGTAGAGAAGAGTCAGCAGCGGCAGGATCATGATCTTCAGACGATCCACCAGATTGGCCGCCCAGAACGGCAGATATCGCTGCAGAAAAGGAGGACCCCGCTCGTAGAAACGGTCCGCCGCCGGCTCGAGGGGAAAGGTGACGAACTTTGCCGTTGGAAATTCTCCCGGCGTCTCGAGCAATCCGCCGGCGCGGTGCGCGTCGCGCATGGTCGTCAGGAAAAGATCGATCAGGGCGGGATGAAGATCGGGATTGGCCACGACCGTCGCGGTCGGCGCAAGCAGCACGACATCCCGGCGCGGCAGGTCGCGCGCCAGATCGATACCCCCCCGCGGCAGCGTTACCGCGGACAGGTAGCGGTGACGCCTGAGATACGCCTCCGCCCGCTCGAAACTGGTCAGGTGAATGCCGTCCGCACCAACCAGATCGCGGACCGTCCGCGAGTTGGCGGAGGTGATGAAGAACGCCGCGTCGACAGAGCCATCGATCAGCGCAGCCGCCGCTTCGGGTCCGCCTATCTCCAGAAGTGTTGCCTTCCCCGCGGCAATCCCGTTCTCGGCCAGCAGTTTCAGCGCGAGCGTCCGGGTGCCGCTCCCCTCGCCGCCAACCGCAATTCTTCGCCCGGCCAGACCGGTCAGCTGGCGGAGGGGTTCGCTTCCCCTGACGAATACCCATAAAGGCTCGAAATAGACGCTGCCGAGCGAACGCAGATCGGGAAAATCGTCCGCCACCGCCACGCCTCCCTGGACGAAGGCGACCGGCACGTTTTTCGCCGGATCGCCAATCAGGGACAGGTTTTCCGATGAGCCGGCCGTCGTTCTGAGCGCCAGTTCGATGCCTTCCTTGCGGAACCGCTCGGCATAGAGTTTCCCGAAAGCGTGATAGGCGCCGCTGTCGGATCCGGTCGCCATCAGAACGCGATCGGGTGGGGCGGGGCCGACAAACTGATACGCCAGAACGAACCCTGCGATCACAACCAGCAGCGCCGGAACCACGATCATCATCTGAGACCGGAGATTCTTCATCGCCAGAGCGCGTTTTACGCCGTTTCCCGCCATCGCTCGCCCGTCAGGTCCGGTCTGCCGCCGGACCGGTTTTCTCCGTCGCCGATCCGCTGGCATTTAAACCGGCAATCGCGACCATGCAAGACCTGTCGAGCGGGCGGCGGACGCTGGCCCGTCCCGGGCGCCATCCAAAGGAGACAACAACGATCATGTCGGACATCTCATGTTCACCGAACCGGTCAGTTCGCACCCGTTTGTTTCACGGGATCGTCTGCAAAACAAGGGAAAGGGGAAACCGGCGTCCGGTCGAGCGCCGGGCCAGCCGGTCGCGTCAGCCGCCTCCGGACGAAGTCCGCCCGGGGTCGAAGCGATCCATAAGATCCTCGAACTCCGAGACATGCATGTCGGCATCATGCCTGTCGATCTCCGCCGTTGCAGGGAGAATATCGACACGCTCCACCTTCGTGCCGCCTGTCCATTTGCCGATGGTTTCCATAAGGAGCTCGCGATCTATCGGCTTGGGAACGTAATCGGACATGCCGTTCTGCAGGTAGGATTCCCTGTCGCCGATCATGGCGTTCGCCGTCATGGCTATTATCGGGACATCGCATGCGGGCGGCGGCAAGGCCCGGATTTTTCCGGTAGCCGTGACGCCGTCCATATTCGGCATCTGCACATCCATCAGGATAATGTCGTAATCGGAGCGGGCAGCAGCAGCAACGGCGCCTTCGCCGTCCTCCACGATCTCGACCGTGCAATCGAGAGATCGCAGCATGAGCGTCGTGACGCGCTGATTGATCTTGTTGTCTTCCGCGATCAGTATCTTCAGCGGGCGGCAGGGGGTACTGCTCCCGGCGACCGGAGAATTTCCGTCGACGGGCTCGGGCAGCGGCGCCGCCACCTCGACCTCGTCGACGGCGATGGTGAACCAGAAGGTCGACCCTCTGCCGAATTCACTCTCGACCCCGATCTCGCCGCCCAGCATCTCGACCAGGTTCCGGCTGATCGACAGCCCCAGACCGGTGCCCCCGAAATCCCGCGTGATCGACGGGTCCGCCTGGTTGAAAGGCTGGAAAAGCCGTTCCATCTCGTCCGGTTTGATGCCGATTCCGGTGTCGCGGACTTCGAACCGCAGCAACCGCTCGTTTCTCGGACCGGCCTCGCGGGAAACGCAGACGTCGATGCATCCGCGAGACGTAAACTTGGCAGCATTGCCGATCAGGTTGACGAGAACCTGACGGATCCGGCTTTCGTCGCTTCGGAACAGGTTCGGGCCGGTCAGATCGTTGCGAATCGCGAACGCCACCCCTTTTTGCTGCAGTTGAGGCGACCACAGCCTATCGAGCGACGCGAGCATCTCGGAGATCGAAAATTCACAGACATCCATCTCGAATCGACCGGCCTCGATCTTCGAAAGATCGAGAATGTCGTTAAGCAGGCTGAGAAGCGATTTTCCGGAAAACTTTATGATATCGACTTTTTCCCGCTGCTCCTGGGTCAGATTGCTGTCCGCCAGCAGTTCGACCATGCCGAGAATGCCGTTCATCGGAGTCCGAAGCTCGTGACTCATATTGGCGAGGAATTTGCTCTTCGCCTCGTTGGCCTCACGCGCTGACTCCGCCGCGTGCTCGGCAGCCTTTCTGGCCTCTTCCCGGGCGATTTCCGCCTGCTTGCGCTCGGTCACATCCATGAACGTGGAAACGAACCCGCCATCTGAAAGAGGCGTTCTCATGACGACGATGGTCTTGCCGTCGTCCCCGGTTCGCTCCAGTTTTCGGGGCGCCCCGGTCTGGGCGCGTTCCACACGGATACGGGCAAGCTCCTCGATCTCGCCTGGGCCGTAATGTCCCGCCTCCGCATTGAAACGGGCGATTTCGCCGTAATGCATTCCAAGCCGGATAAAGCCTGCCGGATACCCGAAGAGTTCCACGAAGCGCTGGTTGAACGCTGTCAGCCTCAGCGTTGAATCGTAGACCGTTATGCCCTCGCGAAGATGGTCGAGCGTCGTCTGCAACAGTAACGATTTTTGTTCGTCGAGCTGCCTTGCCTGTTTCAGTTCGGTCACGTCGACACTATGGCCGCCCACTCCGACGACGGCTCCGGACTTGTCCCTGACCGGAAACTTTATCGAACTCATGTATCGTGGCGGGCCATCGTTTGGCCTCAGCGTGTACTCGAACCGGCTCGGCTCGCCGCTGCTGATGACAGCCCGGTCGTTTTCCAACATCGCGGCGTAGGCTTCGGGATCCACCCATGCCTCTCCCCTGCGGCCGATCGCGGCGTCCTTTTCGACGCCGTAATGACGCGCGTAGGCGTCGTTGATCATCAACAGGCGTGAATCCGTGTCCTTGAGATATATCAGCGACGGACTGTTGTTGACGATCGCGCTCAGCCGCGCTTCGCTTTCGAGCAGGGCCTGCTCGGTATTTGTCCGCGCTGCCAGGTCCGCCAGCGCCTGCTCGAGACGCTCTTCGCTGACGGCCTTTTCCCGTTGCAGCTCCGCGAGCGCGGATTCAGCCTCGGCAAGGCGTTTTTTCAGAGCAACGACGCCCGGAGCATCTGACACTTTTCACACCGCACGGGGTTCAGTTCCGCGCGCCCCGTTTTTGGAAGGGTTTTGCAAAGCGTATTTCACCATTCTCAAGTTAAGGCTTGGTTAGCCGGCGAGGTCGGCCGGCGATTTCCGGCAGTTCTCCCGCTGTTTTCATCTGCCGGGACGGCGCCGGCGCCACCGCTTGCACTCCGGCAAAACGGCGGACGACAGGTTAAGAAAAATTAACCAAACCACCGGAATTCTTTGGTTTTCCCGCATTGGGGCTGGTTTCAGTACAGGAATCGGGTAACATGGCGGCAGAACGGTTTCCGCGCGAAACGCGAAACAATTGAGAGCCATCCATGATCCGAGGGGCGAAGATCGGATTTTTCAGATATCTGGGGTCTGTGTGCGCCGTCCTGGGAGCCACGATGACGCTGTCCGCGCCCCGGGATGCGAATTCCTTTGCCTATGTCTTCGCAGGCGAAGCAAACGGCGTCGATATCGTAACGCACGCGCTCGGCTATAACGGGCTAGGCGGCAATCTCGTCATTTCCGTCGGCATCGACCCGACCAGCACATTTGCCGCCCAGATGGTCATTCCGACTCAGAATGTCGTGAATACCTGGAACGGTCTGGTGCCGACGACAGGCAATATCAGTTCCGCCGGCATCGGCGCTTCACAGGTCGATTTCGAATCCACGCTGCTGCACGAGATGGGTCACTCGCTCGGGCTGGCGCATACCAACCTGGGCGTGCAGACGGGCGTCAGCGGCAGCAATACGAACTATACGATTTCCACCGACGGCGCGAACAACACGTTTGACTTCAATCCCGGAGCCGACGGCATCATCGGGACGGCCGACGACATTCGCGGAGACGACGTCAACCTCAACTATTTCCGGAGAGCCGACAACAATCCGGTCAGCATTGGAGCGGGCGTTGTCGATTCGACGACCTATAGCCGGAATCTCGCGGATCTGCCGGTCGGCAATACCTACTCCGCCAACGCCGACCGGGCGGTGGCGGCCGCTTTGGGCTTCGTCAACACCGAAGCCGTCATGCAGCAAGGCGCCTTCACGAACGAGCATCAACGCACCCTCGGAATGGACGACGTCGCCGGCCTGCTTTACGCAAACGCCGGTATCGACGAGATCGCGGGTACATTGGACGACTATACGGTGACGCTCGATTTCGTCGGGCTCGACGCCGGCGCCGACATCGTCATCGATTTCGACAACGCCCAGACGACGTTTGCGGTGTCGCAATCGAACGGCTCGCTCCTGACGGCGGATCATGCCGTCATCACCAGCACGGCCATTTTCTTCAATACCGGATCGAACTGGTTCTTCAATCAGGTCTCCAACGAAGTACCCACGGTAGAGATCTCGGCGCCTGGCGCCGTCTGGCTGTTTGCATTCGGTCTTGTGGGCATCCTCGGACTGCGACGGCGCGGCTGACTTTCGGAAATTCGTCCTGCCGGACTTGGCTGGACGCAAGAAACCCTTATGCTTGCCTGAAAATCAGCACGGGAGACTGAAATGCCGACGATCGACGCCGACGCACACGTCCTGGAAACCCCACGCACGTGGGAACACATCCCTCCGGATCTCAAACGCCACACGCCCATGGTGGTGAACCAGCAGACCGGCGAGACCCAGTACGGCTCCAGCGGCAACGTGCTGCGGGAATACTGGGTGGTCGACGGGCGGATCCACAACAAGCAATTCAATGTCGGCCTCGACACGTCGATGGAATCGCGGGAGATGACCGACATTCAGGCCCGGCTCGATCACATGAAAGAGCTTGAAATCGACGTGCAGGTCCTGTTCCCGACGCTCTTCCTGCGGCCTCTGACGACAAATCCGGAAGTCGATTACGCGCTGTGCACCGGCTACAACCGCTGGCTGGCCGACATCAACAAGGCCGCGCCGGAGGAACTCCGCTGGGTGGTCTGCCCTCCCCTGCTGTCGATGGACAAGGTCCGGGAGGAACTCGAATTCGGCAAGGAGAATGGCGCCTGCGGCATCTTCGTCCGCGCGCTCGAAGCCGAGAGGCTGGCATCCGACCCGTACTTCTTCCCGTTCTATGACATGGCGGGGGAACTCGACCTGCCGATCTGTCTGCATTCGGGCATCGCCAGCTTCACGATTCACGAGGCCTACCGTACCGATCCGGGCTTCAACCGATTCAAGCTTTCAGGCGTCGGCGCGTTTCACGACCTGCTGTGGAACAGCATTCCGGAGAAATTCCCCAAAGTCCGCTGGGGCTTCGTCGAACTCAGCGCGCAGTGGGTGCCATACGCGATCAACGACCTCAATCTGCGGCTGAGCCGCATGGGACGCGACCTCGGCAGCGATCCACTGGGCGACAACAATATTTATGTCGCCTGCCAGGTGACCGACGATCTCGACTATATTCTGGACTCAGTGGGCGACAACAACATCGTCGTCGGCACCGATTACGGCCACAACGACACTTCAACCGAAATCGAGGCGCTGCGACGGCTCCGCAGCGACGGCAAGATTCCGAAAAAATCGGCCGACAGGATTCTCGACGACAACGCGAAGCGACTTTACGGGCTGAACTGAGCAGACGTCTGGGTCAGGCAGCGTTACCGCGCTGCCACGGCTTCCACTGCCATAACAGGAGAAGCCCTAACCCGCACAGCCCGGCGATGTCCCAGGCGGCGTCAGGCACCACCAGGGCGAAACCGGACGCCACGCCCGCAAGGCGTTCGAAGACGCTCATCTTGCGGAACCAGTAGCCTTCCAGGGCTGCCGACAGGACGAAGATGCCAGCCAGCGCCAGAAACACGGCGATCAGGATTTCGTCCCATGTGCCGAAAGTCAGAAGCGCCGGCCGATAGACGAACATGAACGGCACGATGAACGCGACGAATGCCGTTCGCGTCGCATGAATCGCCGTCTTGAGAAACGGACTCTGCGCCACGCCCGCCGCCGCGATCGAGGCAAGCGCATCGGGCGGCGTCAGCACCGCCATGGTCGCGAAATACATCACGAAGAAATGGGTCGCCACCTTGGCAACTTCCGGGTCCACGCCCTCCGCCTTGAGAAAGATCTGCAGCATGGGAATGGTCACGGCGATCTGGGCGATATAGCTCACCGACGGCGGCACGCCCATGCCCAGAATGATCGACACCGCCATGGTGATCAGCAACCCGACGAACAGGCTGCCGGCCAGCTCGTTGCCCGACTGGGCAAGCTTTACGCCGACCGTCGTCAGTTCGAAGACCCCGACGATAACGCCCGCGCAGGCCGTGGCGACCGCCACCAGAACCGCCCCTTTGGCGCCGTTTTCAAGCGCATCGAGGATCGCCCGGAAATTCATGCGGGTCGATTTCCGGAACCACGAGACCACGATTACCGCAGCGATGCTGTACACCACGGCAAACTGCGGCGAGAAATCCTTGATCATCAGCGTGACCAGCAGGATCAGCGGCAGAAGAAGATGGCCGCGTTCCTTCAGGCTTTCCATCCAGGCAGGCAGTTCGTCGGGCGGCAGCCCGCCGGCGCCATAGCGCACCGCCGCCCAGTGAACGGTACAGAACACGCCGAAGAAATAGAGAACCGCCGGAATCAGCCCGTAGAGCGCGATCAGCGCGTATGGGACGGCAGAAAACTGCGCCATGATAAAGGCGACATTGCCCATGATCGGCGGCATCAGCGCGCCGCCCGTCGACGCCGCCGCCTCGATTGCACCGGCCATGAAGGGCGGATACCCGATCCGCCGCATCAACGGGATGGTCAGCGTGCCCGTTGTCAGGACGTTGGCCATGGCGCTGCCCGAAATGGTGCCGGTCATGGCGCTCGCCATTACCGCGACCTTGGCAGGGCCTCCGCGGTACCGGCCGACCAGCCCGGTGGTGAAATCGATGATGAACCCGCCGAGCCCGCTGCGCTCAAGAAATGCGCCGAAAATGATGAACATGATCACGAAATTGGCGGACGCCGCGACCGGCACGCCGAAAATGCCGGCGAGTGTCAGGTACTGGATTTCGACCACCTCGGCGATGCTGTACCCGGCATGCTGCAGGACGCCGGGCAACCCCGGAATAAAGGGAAAGACGACGAAACCCGCCGTGATCAGCGGCAGCACCGGACCGGTGACGCGCCGGCACAGCTCGAGCACGGTGACGATCATGCAGATGCCGAGCGTAAGCTCGACCGGCGTGACGTCGGTGACGAACTGAATACGCCCCGCCGTGAAATATTCGTGGTTGAACAGAAGAAATCCCAGCGGCGCGAGCGACGCAACGATCACAACGGCGGAAAAAATACCGGAAGCCAGCGCGCCTGCCCGGCCCGCGCCGAAACGGGGATGCGCGTAGATCAGCAGGATCAGCGTCGCCGTGAAAGCAAGGTGCGCGCTCCGCTGCAGCACGGCATCGAGCACGCCGGTCGCCGACGTGTATAGATGGAACAGCGCCATCGCGATGGCGATGTAGCGAATGACAACCGCTTTAACGTCCATGAAAGCCACGTCCCGACATTAGACAATGGGTAACGGCAGGGACCGGCGCGGAGCGCCGTTCCCTGCTTCGTCAGGCGGGCGTTATTTTATCCAGCCGCGTTCCTTGTAGTAGCGGAGCGCGCCGGGATGAAACGGGCTTCCGACCTGCAGCGCCATTTCCTTTGGCTGGAAGTCGTTGAGCGACGGATCGCCGACCCGGACCTTGTCGAAATTCTCGGCGACCGCCTTCACGATGGCATAGGCCTGCGAATCCGAGATCCTGTCCTTGTTGGCGAGGATGATGTTGGGATAGGCGAGGTTTGTGACCGAGTTGACCAGATTCTTGTAGATCCCCTTCGATTTCGGCCAGGTCGTCTTGAAGAAGCTCGGGTTTTCCGCGATCAGGTCGTCCATGATCTTTTCATCGAGCTGGACCGCCCTGATCTTGCGGGTCTGGGCCAGGTTGATGATCGGTCCGTAGCGGTTGGACGGCGCGTAGAGAATGCCGTCGACATGCCCGTCCTTGAAGGCCTGAACGGCGCCGCCGATCCGCAGATAGCCGACCTTGACCTTGTCCTTGATTCCCATCTTTTCGAGGATGCGGAATCCGACATGGGTGATCGAATAGCCCTTGGGCGCGAAATTGACCTTCTTGCCGGCGAAATCCCGGAAGCTCTTGATCGGGGAATCGGCCGGCACCAGCGCCATAACGTTGAAGGCGTGAAGCGTCATGAGCTGCACCGCGTTGCTGGTCTTCTTCTTGAAGGGTGCGTTGCCGGCCCGACCGTCGCGCAGGCTGATCGACATCGAAATCGCCAGGTCGGACTTGCCCGTATCGACGCGGATGATATTGCCGATCGACCCGCCCGGCTGAAGCGAAATCTTGCCGAATTCCGGCAGTTTCTCGAGAACCTGTCCGATCGCGACCGTAACCGGATATTGCGAGCCGCCCTGGCGGCCCGAACCGAAATTGAGATCGGCCCCGCCCGCCGCAAGCGCCGCGGTCGGAAGTGCTAATGCCCCAAGGGCCAGTGCCGTCGATAGAATTTTCATGTGATCCTCCCTCTTTTCGTTAGGTTTCATTCGACCACCGCAACGGACAGCCGAACCTGCGCACCAGAACAGGAAAAGCCGTTTTTTTCTTATGGTTGAGGAGAATCTACACCTGAGCCGGCGAGGGCACAACTCGGTCCGCCGCGGGGACGTTCCGGCAGAGAAATCCTTTTCCCTTTTCTTACGCGAGGAATCCACGCAATATAGCGCGTCCTCGCCGGTTTATGGGAGGTCGGCGGGTGTTTAACCCAATAGACAGGGAGCTTTTCATGAAACGCACTCTTATTTCGTTTGCTGCCATCGCATCGGCGGCTGCCATGGCGGCGCCGGCGACTGCGCAATCGGTTGCAAACGTGTTCAAGGACCGTACCGTCACCATTCTGGTCGGTTACGGCGCGGGCGGCACGTACGGTCAGACGGCGCTGCTTCTGTCGAACCACATCGGCAAGCATATTCCGGGCAAACCCAGCGTCATCGTGCAGCACATGCCGGGCGCAGGCGGGCTGAAGGCCGCGAACTACGCCTACGTTGTCATGCCGAAGAACGGGTTCAACATTCTGATGCCGCCGGAAATGTCGGTGGTGTCGGAAATGCTGCGGCCCAAGAAGGTCAAGTACAAGACCACGAAGTTCCACTGGCTCGGTACCGTGTTCGGCGCGAACCAGGTGATGATCGTGCGCCGCGATACCGGCGTTAAAGGAATCGAGGACCTTCAGAAGAAGGAAGTCATCGTTGCCTCGACCGGCACCGGCTCGCCGACCTATCTCCTGCCGGCGATGATGAACGGCATTCTCAAGACCAAGTTCAAGATCGTCACGGGCTACAAGGGCTCCGCGGGCACCTCCCTCTCGGTCGAGCAGGGCGAAACGTTCGGCATGACGAACAGCTGGGTCTCCTGGAAGGCCAACCGTCCGCAGTGGTTCAAGGGCACCGACAAGGATTTCGCCCTGATGCTTCTTCAGACGGGCTTCGAGAAGGAACCCGACCTTCCGAACGTCCCTCTGCTGCATGAGCTGGCGAAGACCGACGACGACAGGGCAGCGGCGGCCATGCTGTCGACCGCCTCCGTGATCGGCCGCGGTCTGGCCTATCCGCCGGGCGTCCCGCAGGGGCTGGTCGAGCCGTTGCGCGCCTCTTTCGCGGCCACGGTCGCCGATCCGGCCTTCAGGTCGGATGCTCAGAAGCGCAAGCTTCCGGTCCAGCCGATTTCCGGCGCCAAGCTGCAGAAGACGCTTGCCGATGCGATCGCGACCATGTCGCCGTCGGCCGTCGCCAAGGCGACCAAGTATATCTTCGGCAAGAAGCCGACGATGAAGAAATAGGCGCGCAGGCGTCTTACAGAAAGGCCGGGGATTTCCCCGGCCTTTTTTTTCGCCGCCCACTTGAAAGCGCGTTGGGAATGCCGAAATACACGCCGCCCTGAACGCCGACACAGAAATGGCGGGATGCCCAAAACCGGCCAACCGGTCCCCAGCCTCCGAAGAAGGGTTATTCGTCCGGCGAACGATCGCCGGACGCACCTCCCGGCAATTGCCGGTCAACCCGTGACCTATCCCTTGGAGGAACATTATGAAAAGCAAGACCAGTTGCGCTGCAGGCGCACTCGTCCTCGCGACAAGCCTTGCCCTGCCCGCTCTCGCCAATGACGCTGCGGTCGAGCGCGCGTTCAAGGACAAGAAAGTGACCATTACCGTCGGCTTCGATGCCGGCGGGACGTACGGTCTCTATTCCCAGATCATGGCTCACCACCTGAAGCCGTTTATCCCCGGCCATCCGACCATCGTTGTCCAGTACATGCCGGGCGCAGGCGGCATCAAGGCGAGCAACTACGCCTTTAACGTCGCGGCGAAAACCGGCCTCAACCTGTTCATGCCGCCCGACACGGTGGTGATTTCGAACATTCTCGAGCCCAAGACAACCCGATACAAGGCGAACCAGTTCTACTATCTCGGCAACGCGGTACAGACCAACTCGGTCCTCGTCTTCCGCTCCGACAAGAACATCAACACGCTCGCCGACCTCCAGAAAACGCCGGTCATCGCCGGATCGACCGGCACCGGTTCGCAGACCTTCCTGCTGCCGGCGATGCTGAACGGCGTCTTCGGGACCAAGATCAAGATCATCCAGGGCTACAAGGGCTCCCAGAAAGCCATGCTGGCGATGGAGCAGAAGGAAACCGACGGTGCCTCGCTGACGTGGGCGTCCTGGACCGCGACGCGCGGCAAATGGTTCGAAACCGGTTACGCAAAGCCGGTGCTTCAGCTGGGCGTCAACAAGGACCCCGCGCTTCAGAACCTGCCCATGCTGACCGATCTGGCCGTCACGCCGGAACAGAAGCAGATTGTCGGGTTCATGGCGTCGCTGGGCGCGGTGGGCCGGTCGCTTACGGTGCCGCCGAAGACGCCGGCTCATATTTCGGCCTCCCTGCGCGCCGCCTTCGAGAAGATGGCCTACAGCCCGGCCTTCAAGGAAGAAGCGAACAGACGCAAGCTCGATGTCGCCCCGATGAAGGGCGAAGACCTTCAGAAGGTCGTGGGCGAAATGATGAAGGTATCGCCGGAAGTGGCCACAATGGCGCGGGAAGCGATCATGGTCAGAGGGCGCAAGGTCGAGGGAGAAACTTCGCCGAGGGAAAGGCGAGGACGCCCCGCCCGCTGATTACGGTCTGACGAATCGAGGGGCCGGCCAGATGGGGCCGGCCCCATTTCGCGTCAGCATATTTTACCCTTCGAATCCGTAATCCCGCTTCGCGCCTTCGGGCGTGACGTACCCTTCCTTCAGATCGCGACGGATCGCTTCGGGATCGCGCTTCTGCGGATCGCCGTACCCGCCGCCGCCCGCCTTGTCGAGGAAGAACCCCTCGCCGGCTTTCATGTCGAACCGCCCCGCCGCCGGCAGGTCGGTCTGGTCGCCGTTATGGCCGATGGAGACAAACCGGCTGGCGCGCCCGTCCTTGCCGCCTTCCATGCCGGTCGGCGGAAATTTGGCGCGCTCGTAGCGGCGCACCACCATCGCATCCTGCAGCAGCTCGTAGCGCCGCCGGAAGGCGACGCCGCCGCGATATTCGCCCGGCCCGCCGGAATCCGGAATGAACGAGAACTCGGTAATACGGCAGGGAAATTCGGATTCGAGAATTTCGATCGGCGTGACATGCAGGTTCGACAGATGGGTCGCCGTCATCGACGTCCCGTCATGGCCCTTGCCGCCGCCATAGGCCGAGCCGAAGATCTCGTACTGCATGGTCGAATGGCCTTCGCGTCCGCCGCCCTGCCAGGAAATCAGCAGCGAGCCGGACGACCCCGACCCGGCGATCGCGCGCTCCGGCGCGAAATGCGCCATCGCCTCGAGGATCACGTCGACCAGCTTCAAATTCGCTTTCTGATAGGACGAGACCGGCGCGGGCGGGCTCGCATTCGTCACGGTGTTGGGGGCGAAACGCAGCTCGACCACGTCTCCCATACCGCCGTTGTAATGCAGGTCGTGCGGCCCAAGCGCGCCAACGAGGCAGTAGAACGTGCAGGCCTCGACCATGGCGGGACGCAGATTGACCGGACCCTTGGCCTGCGGTCCGCTGTCGGAATAGTCGAAGATTGCCCTGTCGCCTTCGATGGTGATGGTCACGGCGAACTTGACCGGCTTGTCGCGCTCGACCCCGTCGTCGTCCATGTAGCCTTCGGCCGAGGAAGTCCCGTCGGGCAGCGCCGCGATGGCGGCCCGCAGCTCCTCCGCCGCCCCGTTCAGAATGGCGTCGAACGCGGCGATTACCGTGTCGGCGCCGAACCGCTCGGCATTTTCCTTCATCCGCTCGACGCCCATGTTGGTCGCCGCGACCTGCGCATGAATGTCGCCCCGCACGAGATCCGGATGGCGGCTGTTGCCGAGGATCACCCGCAGCAGGTCTTCATCCAGCTCTCCGGCACGGTGAAACTTGATGGGCGGCAGCAGGAGTCCTTCGTGATAGAGCTCGGTCGAGTTGGCCGACGTGCTTCCCGGGTTGGTGCCACCGATATCGGCCTTGTGCGCGATGGATGCCGAGAATCCCACCAGCGTTCCCTGTGCGAAGATCGGCGCAACGAACCCCATGTCGGAGACATGCGGCATCCCCGCCTGGTACGGATGATTCGAGACGAAGACGTCGCCGTCCTCTATTTCGTCTTCCCTGTAAAGCGAGAAGATGCTGTCCACGAACGTCCGGTAGGCGATGCCGTGAAAAAACATCGGCGGCGGCACGATCAGCCGGCCGCGCCGGTCAAGAATGACGCAGGAGAAATCGCGCGATTCGCGGATGATCGTCGAATAACCCGACCGGTAGAAATGATAGTGCATCTCGTCGACGAGGCTCGCGACCTTGTTGCGCAGTACCTGGACGGTAACGGGATCGATGGTTGCAGCGGTGGTTTCAGCCATTCTATCTCTCCCGGGTCAGGATCAGGTTCCGGTATGCGTCAACCGATGCGCGCCATTTGTCGGGCACGACGATGGTCGAATCGAACTGCTCGATAATGGCGGGCCCATCGACGAACGCTCCGAGCGGCAGCCGGTCGCGTTCGTAAAGCGTGGTTTCCGTGCCGGTATCGGCGGTAAAATAGACCGTGCGGGTTCCCTTGACGGAATCGGCGGGCGCGGGCGCCTCCACAGGGTCCCCCACCGGCCGCGGCGCGTATTTCGGCACGGCGACCCGCAACCGCACGCGATAGGAAACGATCTCCACCGACCGGTCCTTGGCGGCATGGCCGTGGATTTGCGCATGCCGGTCGTCGAACCGGTCTCGCGCACCGGCCATGTCGTCGGCGCTCAGGCCTCCCGACCCGAGCCCGTCGAGCGACACGCGAAGCTCGTACCCCTGCCCCGTATAGCGCATGTCGAGTTCGCGTTCGAAGCGCGCGCCATCGTCGGACAGACCCTCTTCGGCCAGTTCGGCATGGCCGCGCGCTTCGAGTTCGGAGAACACCGCCTCGGCGTGATCGGCCGTCACCTGCTCCATGGGACGGAGCTCGGACCGCACGTAATCGTGGACGACGTCGGTACAAAGAAGCCCCAGCGCCGAAAACGCGCCGGGACGGGGCGGAACGAAAATCCGGTTGATGCCGAGTTCGTCGGCGACCGAACCGGCATGCACCGCGCCGGCGCCGCCGAACGGCAGCAGCGTGAATTCCTGCGGGTTCACGCCCCGCTTCGCGCCGAACACCTTGACCTCGTCCGCCATGCGCAGATCGACGATGCGGCGGATGCCTGCCGCCGCCTCGCGGATCGACATGCCGAGCGGATCGCCGACCTTCTCCCTGAGCGCCTTTTCAGACGCCGCGACATCGAGCGACTGCGAGCCGCCGAGGAAATAATCGGGGTTGAGGTATCCGAGCACGATATCGGCGTCCGTAACCGCCGGCTCGTCGCCGCCCTTGCCGTAGCAGGCCGGCCCCGGATCGGCGCCCGCGCTGTGCGGTCCGACGCAGAGAAAGCCGCCCTTGTCGACCCAGGCGATCGAGCCGCCGCCGGCGGAAATCGTCGTCATGTCGAGCGCCGGAACGCCCAGCGGTCGCCGCGCCAGCATCACTTCGGTTACCTCGAGCGGCGTTCCGCCTTCGATAAAGGCGATATCGGCGGATGTTCCGCCCATATCCAGCGTCACGATACCTTTCATTGCATCGTCGCCCGCCAGATAGGCGCTCGCCTGCGCGCCCGCCGCCGGGCCCGAGAACAGCGTATAGACCGTCTTGCCGCCCTGAACCGCTGCAGCGAAAGGCATGACGCCGCCGTTCGACTGCATCAGGAATCTCTGCTGGGTCTCCACCCCGCCCTCGTCCAGCCCCCTGTTCAGGTCGGCGATGTAATCCACCAGAACCGGACCCAGATAGGCGTTGAGCAACGTCGTCGACAGCCGCGGCCATTCCCGGATACGCGGCAGCACCTCCGACGAGAGCGACACATGTGCCTCCGGAAATTCCTCCTGGACGATCGCGCGCGTACGGTCCTCATGCGAGGTATTGGCGTAGGAAAACAGGTAGCAGACCGCAATCGACGTTACCCCGTCGTCGCGGAAGGCGCGGGTAGCGATGCGTACGGCGTCCTCGTCGAGCGGCTCGATCTCTGCGCCTTCCCAGCCGATCCGGCCGGCTATTTCGCGCGTCATGCTCTGCGGCGCGATGGGTTCCGGCTTTTCGTAAAAATAATCGAACGGATTGCCGTCGCGCGCCTGGGTCTGGACTTCCTGGATTGCGCGATAGCCCTTTGTGATCATCAGCCCGACGCGCGCGCCCCGCATCTGCAGCAGCGCGTTGGTCGTGATCGTCGTCCCGTGGCTGAAAAACTCAATGGAACCGGGCGCCGTGCCCCTGGCGATAAAATTATTGACCCCGTTCAGAACACCAAGGGCGGGATTGGCCGGGGTCGAGGACACCTTTTCGACAGCGATTTCACCGGAATCGACATCGAGGAGAACCAGGTCGGTATGAGTGCCGCCGACATCGACACCCAGCCGGTAACGCGAATCCGAAGCCATTATTTTTCAGAACTTTCCGTATTGACGAGAAGGCCGAGTTTTATCGTAACGCCGGTGGGGCGTCACCCCTTGGCGGAATCGACGCGACGACTGTTTTCTCCGGATCGATTCACCCCTATTATTCTCGCATGAGAATAAATGGAGAGATCCCATGATCAGGACGCCTGTCTGCGACATTTTCGATATCGACCATCCGATCTTTCTCGGCGGCATGGGATCCATCTATTCGCCGCCGCTGGTGGCGGCGGTATCGGAAGCCGGCGGTCTCGGCGCCATGGGGTGCCACGGGCTGAACCCGGAGCGGATACGGGAAGCCACGGCTGACATCCGAAGACGCACCAACCGGTCGTTTGCGCTGAATTTTCTGATCTTTCACGCAGACGAAGAGAGTTTTCAGGCTGCCCTCGACGAACGCCCGTCGGCCATGGCATTCGCCTGGCCGCGCCCCGACCAGGACGTGAAATCCTTCGTCGGGCGGGCCAAGGATGCGGGCTGCAAGGTGACGTACATGGCCGGCGGCGTGCCGGAAGCCCTGGTCGGCGTCGATGCCGGCGCGGACGCGATTGTCGCTCAGGGAACCGAAGGCGGGGGTCATGTCAGCTGGAACGCCACATTGTCGCTGGTACCGATGGTGGTGGACGCCGTCGGTAATACCCCCGTGATCGCCGCCGGCGGCATCGCCGACGGGCGCGGGCTCGCCGCCGCGCTGGCGCTCGGCGCGCAGGGTGTCTTGCTCGGCACGCGGTTTCTCGCGACGGAGGAATCGCCGCTGCATCAGAACTTCAAGCAGGCCATCGTGGACGCTGACGGGCACGACACGGTGCTGACCGAAATCCCGGATATCGCGCAGGCGACAGTCTGGCCGGGCGCCATGTCGCGCGCGAAGCGGAACCGGTTTATCGAGCGGTGGTCGGGTCGCGAGTGGGCGCTCCGCCAGAACCAGGCCGCGGCGCTGGCAGACCTGATCGAAGCGCGCAGGACTGGCGATGTGGAAGAAGCGTCGCTGTCGATGGGACAGGATGCCGGCCTGATTCACGACATCCCGCCGGCCGGAGAGGTTGTGGAACGCATCGTCCGGGAGGCGGAGGAAATTCTTTCCTCTCGCCTTCCCGGGTTGCTGAAATAAGGTTCTATTTCGAGGTCGCGATGGCCCAGCGGGCGTGCTTCTGCACGTCCTTCGGGGCGAGATAGATCGCCTCGATCAGCTTCTTGACCTGCGGACCCGAGGTGGGCGACAGATCGAGCTTGCGCTTCTTCATCTCCGCCTGGAAGGCAGGATCCTTCATCGTCGCGTCGAACGCCTTCTGCAGCGCTTCCAGCCGTTCCTTCGGCACGCCCACCGGCGTTATATAGGGGCGCCCGAATACCTGAACCGATGACAGAAGCTCCAGCGCCTTGCGGTCCTTTTCGTTCTTGACGAATTTCCAGACCGGCGGAACGCCCATCGCGGTTGCGCCCGGATGTTCTTCCAGACCGAACTGGACGACCATACGGACGATATTGTCCTTAACCAGATGCGGCGCACGGCTCATCAGCGAAGCCCACGCATAACCGCAGAATCCGTCGATTTCCTTCTGCTGCACCGCAAGCACAAGCGTCTTCGATCCGCTGTAGCCCTTGACCAGCTTGATGTTCGCGCCCGTCAGGTTGCGCATCATGTTGGCGTGATCGTGGGTGGTGGAGCCGATCTGGTCGCCGCCGAACACGACCTGCGTCTTCATCATGTCGGCGAACGACTTGGCCGGGTGATCGGAGCGCAGCAGGCAGAGCGTCTTGAACCCCGCAGCGCTGCCGATATAGCCGAATTCGAGCGGCTTGTACTTGACCCGCTTCGGGTCGCCGAGGATCGGCTCGACCAGCGAGCCCGGCATGGTTGCGAGAAAGTTTGAACCGTCTTTCGGCGCCAGCTTGTCGAGCCACGCCGTCGCCTTGCGTCCGCCGGCGCCCGGCATGTTCTTGACGATGATCGTCGCGCCTTCGGGCAGGTGCTTCACCATGTAGCGGGCGAGACCGCGGCCGTATGCGTTGAATCCGCCGCCGGGACGGGACGCAATCGTCAGCACGAGCTGCTTGCCCTTGTAGAAATCGTCGGCGGAAACGTCCGTGGCAGTCGTTACGCCGGACATCGTTGAAACGGCAAAAGCCGCGACAAGAATTTTCTTCATTCGAGATCTCCCTAAACTAAAGAAGGATGGCGCCGGCCCGTCTTGCCGGAGCCCCTGTGCGGTTACTGGATTTTCTCAATCACCCGGTCTTTTTATTTGTCTTGAGGAATCGTGTCATCCTCATCAAGGCTAAAAAATATTCTCCAGACGGATGCAAAACGGCGGCCTCGCGGGCCGCCGTTTGCAAATGACCCGAGCTGCGTTATCAGGCCGCCGACCGTCGGCGCTGCAGATAGGCCGCCGTCAGGTGCTCGGCGCAGTAATGCCGACCCGGCTGAACGGTCTTTCCACAGATGTGGAGGCCGAGGCGACCGGCCTCGTCGGTGGACCAGCGGCACATCCAGGGTTTGACGTCGGGGCTGAGCGGCATGGGCGGCTCGACCGGGATGACGGGCTCCGGCTCGGGTTGCGGCTCGGGCACGGGGGCGCCGCGCTGCAGGTTCAGCCTGTGCGCCTTGCCGATGACGGCATTTCGGGTGACTCCGCCCAGTTTCTGCGCGATCTGGCGCGCCGAAAGGCCTTCCGCCCAGAGCCTTGTCAGAATCTCTACTCGTTCCGGTGTCCACTGCATTTCCGCCGCCCTCCTGATTACGCCGGGTGGTTATTGCCCCTGTTGCCCCATAATTAATCGGACAAGATATCGTAGATGGTGGCAACACAACCACTATATATAGATGAGGTGGTGATTCAATCCCAAAAACAGCCGAAGCTCCGCAGTTTCTGTGGAAAACTGGCGAAAATCGGGCCAAGGAATGGAAATTCGGAGGCTATTCGCCACCCGATACTGCGCTTTTCAGCGGCCTGATACATTCGGGCCCGTCGTTCCGCACATTGTTGACCGCCGTCCCCACCCGATAAAACGCCATCGGTTCCGCCGGATAGGGCTTCAGCAGGGAAAGCAGCCGATCCCGGTCATTGGCTGCATCGAGCCACGGCGAATAGGCTTCGGGCGGCAGAATGACCGGCATGCGCGGATGGATCGGACGCAACTTGTCGTTCGCGACGGTCGTTACGATCGTCACTGTCCGGACAATCTCGCCGGCCGACAGCCCGCCCCCATCCGCCGTCGCCGTCCATTCCTCCCACAGCCCGGCAAATGCAAACGGCGCGCCGCCTTTCATACCGATCCGGAAAGGCTGCTTGCGTCCATTCTCCATCCGCCATTCGTAGAAACCGTCCGCCGCGACAAGACAGCGTCGCGCCGCGAAGGCATCGCGAAAGGATGGCTTTTCCGCCACCGTCTCGCCGCGCGCGTTGATCATCCTGGCGCCCGCCGACGCGTCCTTCGACCAGGCCGGAATGAGCCCCCAGCGAAAGAATTCGAGCTGTCGCACGCCGGCATCGTTGGCGGCAACGCAGGCGATCATCTGGGTCGGCGCGACATTGAAGCGCGGCTCCAGATTCGGCAGGTTTTCGTAATCGAACAACGCCCGCATCGCTTCGGGCGCCGTGGTAATCGAGAAACGACCGCACATGCGGAAATGCTAACCCTACGGGGGATTCGGCAAAACCGCCGACGGGTTGTCGCCCGGACACTCGCCCCCTATTCTCGCCTCAACCAGTCGATATCGGACCTCAGGGAGAAAACGAAAATGCCGACACGCGATCTCAACGGAAAAATCTGCATCGTTACGGGCGCCGGAAGCGGACTCGGAAAAGCGATGGCTCTGGGCCTCGCCAGGGCAGGCGCGACGGTCGCCGGCGTCGACATCAACCTCGATGCCGCGAAGGCGACGGCTGACGAAGCGGGCAAGAACATCACGCCGTTCGCCTGCGACATCACCAGCGTCGCCGACACGGAAGCCACGATCAAGGCCGTCATCGACCAGCTTGGCGGGCTGCACGTGCTGGTCAATTGCGCGGGGCTCGGCATGTCGATGATCCGGCGCGACTACTGGCGCAACCGGCTCAATTTCTGGGACGTCGAGCCGGAGCTGTGGCAGAAGCTGATGGATGTGAACGTGCGGGGCGCGTTCCTGATGGGCCGCGCCGCGGTCGGACATCTTCGGAACCAGGGATGGGGCCGCATCGTCAACGTCACCACCAGCATGAACACCATGATCCGGGGCGGCAACATGCCGTACGGTCAGTCGAAGGCTGCCCTCGAAGCCGCCAGCTCCGCCTGGGCGGACGATCTGCTGGATACCGGTGTGACCTGCAACGTTCTCGTGCCGGGCGGTGCGGCGGATACGCCGATGGTGCCGCATGAGTCGCCCTACAACCGCGAAGAGCTGGTGCAGCCGGACGCCATGGTGGCGCCCATCTGCTGGCTCGCTTCGAACGATTCCGACGGATACACCTCAATGCGGTTCCTCGGACGCAACTGGAATCCGGACGGAGCGGACGAGGACAACATCAAGTCTGCCGGGTCGCCTGCAGCGTGGCCGTCCCTGGCCGATCAGGCCGCGGTCGGCCAGCCCACCACAAGCATCGGCAAAAACATGCCCCGGACTGCGTAGATGGGAAAACCCGATCTGCGGGGCAAAAGCGTCATCGTAACCGGCGGAGGCGGCGGTCTCGGCGGGGCGATGGCGCTCGGCCTTGCGGAATGCGGTGCGCGCGTCGCCGTTCTCGACATCGACCGCGCTTCCGCCGAAGCAGTAGCCAGCGAGATCCGGAACGCGCACGGCGACGAATCCGCCATCGCGATTTCCTGCAGCATCGCCAACCAGTCGGAATGCCGGGTCGCGGTTGAACGCACCATCGATGAACTAGGCGGGCTGCACGTGCTCGTTAACAATGCCGCCATCGGCATGCGGTTCATCAGCGAGGACTTCACCGACAGGCCGCCCAAATTCTGGGAATACCCGCCCGACCGCTTCCAGGCGCTGATGGATGTCAATGTGACCGGAACCTTCCTGATGTCGCAGGCGGTTGTGCATCACATGATGGCGCAGGGCTGGGGCCGCATCGTCTGCGTGACGACCAGCCTGGATTCGATGATGCGCGGCGGCAACATGCCCTACGGCCAGTCGAAGGCGGCGATCGAAGCCGCCGCGGCCAGCTGGGCGGAAGATCTCGACGGCACCGGCGTCACCGTCAACGTCCTGATTCCGGGCGGCGCCGCCGACACGCAGATGATACCGGCACACTCATCGCTCGACCGGAGCCGGCTCAACAAGCCGGAGGTCATGATTGCACCGATCCGCTGGCTGGCGTCCAATGCGTCCGACGGGGTCACCCGCCGCCGTTTCATCGGCCGGGACTGGGACCCGGCGCTTCCCGACGAAGACGCCGCGAAGGCGGCGGGCGGGCCCGCCGCATGGGGAGCGCTTCCGGTCACGCGTCCCCGCGTAACGTGACGAAACCGGTACAATCCCGACATGGATAACCGTGAAGAAATGCTGGCCGCGATCGTGCGTCTTGCGGAAGAAGCCGGCGCGCTGATCCTCGACATCTACAATGCGGGTTTCGATGTCGAGGAAAAGGGCGACGGCTCGCCGGTTACCGTGGCCGACGAGCGGGCCGAAGCGCACATCATGGCCGGTCTTCGCGCCATGACGCCCGACATCCCGGCCATCGGCGAGGAAGAATCGTCCCAGGGCATCACGGCAGAGGTGGGATCGGGTCCGTTCTGGCTGGTCGACCCGCTGGACGGCACAAGGGAATTCATCGCCAGACGCGACGAGTTCACTGTCAATATCGGGCTCATCGAAGACGGTCGGCCGACCATGGGCGTCGTTCATGTGCCGGCGCAGGGCATTACCTATGCCGGCGACATTTCAGGAATCGCGACGAAGAAAGAAGGGAACTCGGGCACCCAGGCGCTCTCGGCACGCGCCATGCCCGCGGCAGGCGCGGTAGTGACCGCGAGCCGGTCGCACGGCGACCAGAAACGCATTCAGGAGCTGATGAGTTCGCTTGCCATCGACCGCATGCTCATCACGGGCAGCTCGATCAAGTTCTGCCTGATCGCTGAGGGCAAGGCCGATGTTTATCCGCGCTACGGCCATACCAGGGAATGGGACACGGCAGCCGCCCACGCGGTCCTGTCGGCGGCGGGCGGTTCGGTCCGGACACTCTCGGGCGAGGAGCTGTCCTACGGCAAGGACCATTTGCTGAATCCGGAATTCATCGCCCGGGGACGCGACTCCTGAAGATCGCCGCTGCCACAGAAACAGCGATCGGCGAGGCGGCCGCGCTCATCCGGTCCGGTCTGCTCGTCGCCATCCCGACGGAAACCGTCTACGGGCTAGGCTGCGACGCCACCAACGGCGAGGCCGTCGCCGCGGTCTTCGCCGCCAAGGGCAGGCCGGCATTCAACCCGCTGATCGTCCACGTCGCCACCCCGGCCGCAGCCCGGGCCCTGGTTCATTTCGATGGCCGCGCCGATCGGTTGGCGAAAAAATTCTGGCCCGGACCGCTGACGCTCGTCCTGCCGCGCCGGAAAGACTGCCCCGTCAGCCTTCTTGCGGGCGCCGGTCTGGACACGCTGGCAATCCGTATTCCAGCGCATCCGGTCGCCCTCGCCTTGATAACGCGCGCCGACCGGCCCATTGCCGCACCGAGCGCAAACCGGTCGGGGGCCGTCAGCCCGACAACGCCGGATCATGTAGCGGAGTCGCTCGGCGAAGCGGTGGACCTGATCCTCGACGGCGGCCCTTGTTCGGTCGGCGTGGAATCGACGGTACTGGACCTGACGGGGAGCCTTCCGGCAATTCTGCGACCGGGCGGCGTGACGAAGGCCGAACTGGCGGAGACCATGGGAGAGATTGCCGAGGCTGGCGATGAGGCGCACCCGCGCTCGCCCGGCCAGCTGGCGAGCCACTACGCCACGCAGACGCCGCTCAGGCTGAACGCGACAGAAGTCGGCACCGGAGAAGCATTGCTGGCTTTCGGGACCGATGTCCCGGACGGCGCCGATCTTGTGGAAAACCTGAGCCCGTCGGGCGATCTGAGGGAGGCAGCCGCCAACCTGTTCGCCATGATGCGGCGCCTGGACACCCTCAACGCGGCCGGTATTGCCGTCATGCCCATCCCGGAAAGCGGCCTCGGCGCGGCCATCAACGACCGACTGCGCCGGGCCGCTCACGGCTAATGGCTTGCCGGAATTAAGCCTATCGGCTAAGTCTGCCTGTCGTACAAAACGAGGAAATCCGTGGACGCTCCAGCCCATCCCGTCAGTCAGACCGTGCTCGACCGCATCGCCGCAATCGTCGGCGAGAAGGGCCTGATTACCGACCCTTCCGAGATCGCGCCCTACGTTCTCGATCAGCGGAAATATTACGAAGGCCGTACCCCGATGGTGGTTCGTCCGGCCAGCACGAAAGAAGTTTCGGAGATCGTCGCGATCTGCGCCGAAACCGGCACGCCGATCGTTCCGCAGGGCGGCAATACGGGTCTTTGCGGCGGCGCCACGCCGCATGACGACAACAGCGAGATCATCCTGAGCCTGACGCGGATGAACCGGATCCGCGATGTCGACCCGCTCAACTATACCATGACGGTGGAAGCAGGCGTGATCCTCGCCGATATCCAGAAGGCGGCGGAGGAAGCCGACCGGCTGTTTCCCCTCAGCCTCGGCGCGGAGGGAACGGCACGGATCGGCGGCAACCTGTCTACCAACGCGGGCGGTACGGGCGTGCTGCGCTACGGCAACGCGCGCGACCTGGCGCTGGGGCTCGAAGTCGTCCTGCCGGATGGCAGGATCTGGGACGGGCTTTCCGCCCTTCGCAAGGACAATACCGGGTACGACCTGAAACAGCTTTTCATCGGCGGCGAAGGGACGCTCGGCATCATCACGGCGGCGGTTCTGAAGCTCTTTCCCCGGCCGCGGGATGTTCAAACCGCGTTCGCCGCGGTTCGGGATGCCTCGGCCGCCATCGAAATTCTCGCTCGGGCGCGCACCGCGAGCGGCGACAGGGTCACGACCTTCGAATGGATGGCACGAACCGGTATCTCGTTCGTGCTCGACCATATCCCCGACACGCGCGATCCGCTGTCGCAGGAATGGCCGGAATATCTTCTGATCGAGCTGTCTTCCGGACATGACGACGGCACGCTCCGGGAAACGCTGGAAACGATCCTCGCCGACGCGATGGAACGCGGCGAAGTACTGGACGCGACCATCGCCGAAAGCCGGGCTCAGGCAAAGGATTTCTGGAAGCTGCGCGAGACCATTCCGGAGGCGCAGCAGATTGCGGGAAAGGGAATCAAACACGACATTTCGATCCCCGTATCGCAGGTGCCCGTCTTCCTGGAGCGCGCCAACAAGGCCGTTTCGGAGGCGGTGCCGGGCGTAAAGATCTGTTCGTTCGGCCATATCGGCGACGGCAACGTTCACTACAACCTGAACCAGCCCCCGGAAGCCGATGGCGCCGCCTTCATGGCGCGACAGGAAGAGCTGAACCGGATCGTCCACGACATTGCGACGGGCCTCCGCGGCTCGATCAGCGCGGAGCATGGAATCGGCCTTCTGAAACGTCAGGAATTGCGCCATTACAAGTCGCCGGTCGCCATCGACGTCATGGAATCGATCAAACATGCGCTCGACCCCAGGGGCATCATGAATCCAGGGAAGATCCTGTAGTTTCCCGGCCCGACGGAAGCGCCCCCGGACCGATTCCGCCAGCCGCAAAAAACCTGAAATATTCACTTGCATTGCGAAGATTTATGGGCGAAACAACGCGGCCTGTTTTCGGCGTAATCCCCGACAGTTCTTGTCGATTGGAGGAACATGGATGGTCCAGAAATCCTTGCTCGCGCATGAATCCCTTCCCGCCGATGCGCCGGCAAACGATACGAACGCTCCCAAGGATTATTTTATCGTGCGCGACGGTCAGGTTTATGCCGGATCTCACGTGCTCGCCGATCTCTGGGGCGCTTCCAATCTGGACAATCAGGAGCTGATTGAAACAGCACTGCGCGAGGCCATCGACGTATGCGGCGCGACGCTGCTGCATATCCACCTGCACCGTTTCACCGAAGGCGGAGGCATTTCCGGCGTTGCGGTCCTCGCCGAATCGCATATCAGCGTCCACACATGGCCGGAGCGCGGGTTTGCCGCCTTCGACGTCTTCATGTGCGGCGAATGCGACCCTGAAAAGGCCCTTCCCGTTTTGCGGCGCTATTTCCGTCCTGGCGAGATGAAGACCAGTCTCGAACGCCGGGGCCTGGTGGAGTGACGGAAGGCTGGTTTGCCGAAACCCTTTATCCGGGTTTCCGGCAAAATCTGAAAATCGACGAGATCCTCTTTCGCGGCCGCACCGCGTTTCAGGAAGCCGTCATCTTCCAGAACGAGCATTTCGGGCGCGTGCTTGCGCTGGACGGGGTCGTACAGACCACCGAAAAGGACGAGTTCTGCTATCACGACATGATCACGCACGTGCCGATTTTCGCGCACGGCGAGGCAGAGCGGGTTCTCATCATCGGCGGCGGCGACGGCGGCGTGTTACGGGAAGTCCTGAAGCATCCCGGCGTTGCGCCGATCATGATCGAGCTCGACGAAACGGTGGTCGATATCTGCCGCGAACACATGCCGACGCTGAGCGACGGCGCCTTCGACGATCCGCGCGCCGATGTCCGCTTCATGGACGGAATCAAGTTCGTCTCCGAAACCGATGAAAAATTCGACGTCATCATCGTCGATTCGACCGACCCGATCGGCCCCGGCGAGGTTCTGTTCACTGACGAGTTCTACGGAAACTGCGCGCGCTGCCTGACCGATAAAGGCATTCTGGTCACCCAGAGCGGCGTTGCGTTCATGCAGCTCGAGGAAGCCCGCGGCACCTTCCGGCGCATGAAGAAATTCTTCGCCGACCCGGCGCTCTACGTCACACAGGTGCCGACCTATGCCGCCGGATTCATGACGCTCGGCTGGGGATGTCACAGCACCGAACCGCGCCAGACGCCGCTCGATGTCCTGGAAGCCCGGTACGCGCGCGCCGGCTTTGAGACCGGCTATTACACGCCGGCGGTGCATCGGGCCGCCTTCGGCGTACCGGCCTATATCGAGGCGCTGAAAGAGGGCTGATCGCCCTACTTCGCCGGCGCGGCGAGGACGAGAACCCAGTAATCCCGGTAATCGACCGCGCCCGGATCGGGATCGCGGCGCACGTGGGCCAGCCCGGCATGGACCAGACCGGGCATCAGCATGTTTTTCCGGTGACCGGGGCTGGCGATCCACATCGCGACGACCTTCACGGGGTCATCGATACCCGCCGCGATATTTTCTGCAACCAGCCGCCAGACATATCCGGCCCGGCTGACACGCTCGCCAATGATCGATCCGTCGGCGCCGGTGTGGCTGAAAAAATCCTCCACCGCCATCGCCGTCGCGTGGCTCTTCGCCGCCCTGTCGAGACGCTCGTCATGCGCAAGGTCCGCATGACCGTTCTGATTCCGGAACCTGTTGATTTCTTCCAGCGCGCGAGCCTGAGCCCCCGATACCGTTGCAGGGGTACTGCCGAACACCGCATGCGACAGCAGGAACCCCAGCAGCATTACCGCGACGAAGGCCAGGATCTTGGTCAGGTTGGAATCCATGGGCGCCAGCCCCCTTTAAGCGGTTCCGTCAGCCTCGGCGGCTTCGGTCGCGCGTTCGATCAGCAGCTTGCGGTCGATCTTGTTGGTGCCGGCGAGCGGCAACGCTTCAACGAAAAATACCCGGCGCGGGTGCGCGTAGGCCGGCGCGTTGGAGAGCGCAAACTTCTTGACCTCTTCCTCGGTCAGCGTCTCTCCGTCGCGCAGCACGATGAAAGCATGGGGAACATGCGCCTTCAGCATGTTCGGCGCGGGCACCACAACCGCCTGCATGATCGCATCGTGGCGTTCCAGCATGGTCTCCACATCGCCCGGATAAATGTTTTCGCCGCCGGTGACGAACATGTCGTCGGCGCGGCCGACGAAATAGAACCATCCGTCGGCGTCGCGGCGCAGGATATCGCCGGTATCGAGCCAGCCGTCCTTCAACGCCTTCGCGCTTTCCGCCGGCAGATTGTGATAGCCCAGCATGACGCCCGGATTTCTCGTGTGGAGAATGCCCTGGTTTTCATCCGGCCCGTCCTCGAACCGGACTTCAACGTCGGGCAGCGGATAGCCGACCGAAACGCGCGGCCGCGGAATGCCGTCGGGATGCTTCCACGAAAGCAGCACCGGTCCGCCTTCCGTAATGCCGTAATTCAGGTTGATCCGCGCGCTGGGGAATTTTTCCTGCAGCCGATCGAGCAGGACCTCGGACGCCGGCGCCGATCCCATGCTCATCGCGCGCACCGAGCTGCGGTCCGTTGCCTCCAGGAGCTCTTCCTGCTGCAGCATCAGCGCATACATGGTCGGCACGCCCGTCAGCATGGTGAGACGGTATCGTTCGATGCTGCGGATATAGAGTTCGACGTCGAAACGCGGCAGCAGCACCACGCGGCCGCCCGGCGCCAGCGCAGACTTGACCGCCAGAAGCGCGTTCTTGTGATAGAGCGGTGCCGAAATCACGCCGCAATCGTCCGCCGACATGTCCCGGCTGTCGACCAGCTGGTCGATCATCCAGCACTGGCCGTGATGATGCAGCAGCACGCCCTTCGGCCTGCCGGTCGATCCTGACGTGTAAGGCTGTTCGGCGATGTCCTCGGGGCCCGGCACGAACGAGTCGAACGGTCCGGGGTCCTTGAACGCGTCGTAATCGTCATCGAACCGGACGATATTCGTTTCGGGCGCGCCGAGATGAGCGAACTCGGCATCGCTGAACACCACCCGCGAACCGGAATCGGCGACGATATAGCGCACCTGATCGGCCGTCAGCTTGGCGTTGATCATCACCGGCACGCAGCCCGCGCGCATCGAGCCGAACAGAACTTCCAGAAATTCAACCCTGTTGAGCGCCAGAATCCCGACCCTGTCGCCCTTGCCGAGACCGGCGCGGACCAGACCGCGCGCCAGCGCATCCACCTCGGCGTTCAGGGTCCGGAAATCGATCTCGCGCGGCGCTTCGCTGCGATAGAGATCAATAACGGCGATCCTGTCGCTGTCCCGGTGGGCGGCAAAGACGTCGCCCAGGTTTCTCGTCTCTTTTTGGGTCTCAGGCGTCATCCAGAGCCCCTTACGGCGTGATAACGATCTTTCCGATGACTTCGCGGTCGGCCAGCATGCGCACGCCTTCCGCGGTCTGATCCAGCGGCAAAACCGTATCGATGATCGGCTTGAGCCGTTCTTCCGCAATCAGCTTCATCAGGGTTTCAAGATCGGACGGCTGCCAGCTGTTGGAACCCAGAATCTTGAGCTCGAACGTCCAGATATAGCGCAGGTCGGTCTTGGGATCGAAACCGGCGGTCGCGCCGCAGGTCAGAATCTTGCCGCCGCGCCGGGTCATCTTGAAGGACGGAACCCAGGTCTCGCCGCCGGTAAAGTTGATGACCACATCGACGCCGCCCTCGTATTTGCGGCGATGCGGCTTGTCGAACTTGTTCCAGATCCATTTGGTCAGGTCTTCCTCGACATAGTTGACCACATGGTCCGCGCCCCAGCTTTTCAGCGCATCGAGCTTCTCCTGCGTGCTGCCGCAGGCCACCACCTCGCAGCCCATCATCTTGGCGAGCAGGACGCAGCAGGATCCGACGCCGCCGCTCGCACCCAAGATCAGCACACGTTCGCCGCCCTCGATCCCGCCGTTGGAGAACATCATGCGGTGCGCGGTGCCGTAGGCGACCGGCAGGGACGCGGCCTGTTCGTAGCTGCATCCGTCGGGGATCGCGATCAGGCGCGTGGCATCGACCAGGCAGTATTCGGCGCTGCCGCCATGGAGCATTTCGCCCATCAGCCCCTTGGTCGGATCGGTCGGATCCAGCGGGTTGACCAGAACCCGGTCGCCGGTCTTCCAGCCTGTCACGCCGGCCCCGACTTCGGCGATCTCGCCGGAAATATCGAGACCGATGATCATCGGCAACGGAAGCTTGATGCCGGGCATGCCGCGGCAGGTAAAGACATCATGATAGTTCAGGGATGTTGCCTTGACCCGGATGACGACCTGTCCCTCGCCGGGCTTCGGGTCGGGGAAATTCTCCTCCAGTACGAGGTTGTCGATACTTCCCTGTTCGTGCAGGCAAACAGCTCTCATGACGACTCCTGAAATCGGTTCGGAAAAACAGAAAAACGAAACGCAGCCGGGACAACGCCATCGGCCGCGCCGGTCAGGGGGATTTGCCCCACTATGCGGGGTGCGTCAAGACCTCGTCCGGTAGACGGTGTCCACGTTGGGACCGGTTTTTTCGCAGTTTCCGCCGTAGACATGCAGCGAAATCGCAGGCGCTGCTCCGGGATTGTGCATTCGGTGGATATGGGTTGCAGCGGCAGGCATGTGCGCCGTGTCGCCGGGACGGCGCAGATTGACCGCAACCGGTCTGGCGAGCGCATCGCCGTTCTCAATACCGGCCGCCTCGTAAATCGTTTCCTCGACCACGCCTTCATAGACCCCGTAGGCGCACCACTGGGAATGGTCGTGAATGGGGGAATGGATTCCCGACGGCCAGACGACAGCCATCAGGGAGAACCGGTCGCCCGGGCACAGGAAAAGAGGATGCCGAACATAGGCGTCGTCGGGCGAACGACGCTGGTCCGCCGTCAGCAGGTCCGGGCAGCAGAGAAGAGACGGCAGCAGGGACGCGACGGCGGCAGGAATATCGCTTTCCGGCAATTCCGCCGTTATCCGACCGATCGCATGGCAGAACGATTTCAGCACTGCCGGCGTCGCCGCGCCCTGAGTGTCAGAATCGTCAAAAGCGAGAATATCGTGCATGCCCCATAACCCGGCGAAAACGGAAAAATTTCTCTTTAGGCCGGCATTATGGCAAGGATTTCTTAATTATTCAATAAATACGGAAAATAAAATGGAAAAAATATATATTTAGAACATTCTTTCTTATCAAATCTGATTAGGAAAAAATTTTTGTTGTGCGCCCTGTTCAGCCTGTTTGAGCAGAAGTAAATGCTTCTCGATGGCGAACACATGGTCATCTTCCGCATTCATGTTTCTCAGCGATTCAGCCAGCCGCAGCACATATTCGTCGTTCGGGCCGCTCGGACCGACCGACCGGAATGCCGTCTCGGCGATCTCGCGCTCCTCCGCGGGACCGAGATAGTTCGGATTGTCCGGCGTTGCGATATAGACATGGCCGGGCGCCTGCTCCTGCCGGGAACGCAGCGACAGGGATACGGTTTCGAGCGCATAGCCGCCTTTTTCCCGGTAATCGAGATAGGTAAAGACGGCATCGCGTTGGGCGGCATCGACCCGGTACGCCATGCCCCAGCAGATTGCGCCTTCCTCCGGCACCAGCGTGACGACGCGGCCGGGATTGCCCGGAATGCCCCGGTGATCGGTCGATCCTTGCCAGAACCGTCGTCGCCAGCCATCGATCGTCGCCGGATGGCTTTCCGCATAGGGTATGTCGGGCCGCCATATCAGCGATCCGTATCCGAATACCCAGAAGTCCGACTCGTTGCCCGGCGGCATGTTTTCCCTTTCAGGGCGCCGGCGGCCAGACGGCGTCTTCGCCGCAGATCACCAGCGCCGCACCGCCGGCGGAGTCGGGCGATATCCGGACGGTACCATCGTCGCCCGGCAACAGCGCGATCCCGTTCTCGCCGCACAGCGTTCGGATAACGGCAGGATCCTCCGCCTCAAGCGCGACCGCGGCGACGAATGGCATGTCGGGCACAGACACGCCGGGCAAAACGTCTGCAAGCGCCTTCCGCGAGACAAATCCGATCCGCCCCCGGTCGAGTGCGATGACCCGATAGTCGGCATCGCCGGTCGACTGTCTGCCCGTAAACCGCTCGTATCGATCCGCTACCGCCACGGGGTCCTCGACACAGATCAGGACACCGGCCAGCGCAGACACGCCGTTGTCGCGTGCGATCAGGTTTTCCTGCCACACCAGATCGGGCGTTTCCTGGCGCAGCATCTGGATGCGCCCCTCCTCCATCGCGCCCGGCGGTACGCGGATCACGGTAAACGCGACCTCGGCCTCGCCTCCGCCGGCAAGCGTCAGGGGCCGGCGCAGATGCACCGGATCCAGCGGCTCGAACCCTTCCTTCGCCAGCCGCGCATGAGCCCCCAGCGGATCGTCGACCGTAAAGGCGATCAGATGGACGCCGCGATAGCGCGCAAGCGCGTCGTTGAGCTGGCGCGACAGCGGCGTGTCGGTACCCGGCACCGCGGAAAGGAATTCGAGATAGCCGCGTTTCAGCATGGCGCACCGGTTTCCGGTCCCGGCCGGCACCGGCGGCCCGCCCTTGGGGTCGGCGTTCGTCTGGGCGACGAACCGGGTCAGAACGAATCCCAGCCGTTCGAACGCCTGCGCGTGCGCGTCCATGTCCGGCACGAACCAGCCGACATGGTCGAGAAAGATCTGATCGCCCGCGGGCGTCTGCGCCATCCGCGCCGCCGGCACCGAATTCATGTCGTCTTCCATGAAGGGACGGCTCAGCCCTTCTTCGCGGCGATCGCCTCGACCTCTACCAGAAATTCGGGCTGCGCCAGACCTGAGACCAGCAAAAAGGTCGATGCCGGCTTGTTGTTTCCCCACACCCTCGTGCGAACCTTCTGATAGCCCTCGCGATCCTCGCGCCGGGTCAGAAAGCTCTTCATGAACACGACATCCTCAAGCCCGAAACCGGAGGCTTCGAGGATTTTCACCATGCTGGCGAAGGCGATTTCGGCCTGGGCCTCGATGCCCTCCGGGATATTTCCATCCTTGTCGACGCCGGTCTGTCCCGCCACGTAAAGCATGCGGGACCCCGCCTCGACCTCCACGGAATGGGTATAGCTGCCGCCCGGGGCGCGCACATTGTCGGGATTCAGAAAACGGTTGGTCATGGGGGTTCCTCCTGTTTTTGGAACCGCATCATACCATTCGATTCGCCCCGGTCATGCAGCGCCATAAAAAAGACCGAAATAACGATTGAAATCGGTTTTTGGATGGACAGAATCAGCTGTGATTCTTGACCGGGACACGGAAGCCATCCCGGATATGGGGAGTTTCATGACACATCTTTCGACAGGTTCCAGGATCGCCGCCGCGGTCTGCAGCGCAGCATTCCTTTCGGTCGCGTCGCCGGTGATGGCCGCCGACAGCGGCCTCTATCTCGAAGGCCGGGCGGGTTTTTCGATCCCCGCCGATGCCGACCTCGACACCGCCACCACGAGCCAGAAAATCGAGTTCGATAACGGCGTTGCCGGCAGCCTTGCCTTCGGAAATGCCTACCCGAACGGCCTGCGGGCTGAGCTCGAGGTGGGATATCGCCGGAGCGACGTCGATTCGGTTTCGGGCGGCGGCACGGGCACCGGAGACGTTTCAGCGTGGAGCGTCATGGGCAATGCGCTCTACGACCTCAGGATCGACACTCCGCTGAAACCCTATTTCGGGGTTGGGCTCGGCATCGCGCGCCTCGACGCGGACGGCGCCGTGCCCTCGGCCGGCGTTACCATCAACGACACCGATACGGCGTTCGCCTGGCAGGCCATGGCCGGGGTTGCATACAACCTGAACGACCAGGTCAAGCTGACGGTGGGCTACCGTTATTTTGCGGTGCCCGACGCGGACTTCACCAGCAGCGCCGGAACCAGGTTCGATTCGGATTACGCCAGCCACGATCTCATGGTCGGATTGCGGTACAGCTTCGGCGCTCCGGCCAGAAAGATGGCGGCCGCCGAGCCGGCCCCGATGCCCGCCCCGACGCCCGCTCCGGTCGCGGCGGCGCCAGAACCCGAACCGGCTCCGCCGCCGCCGAAACCCGCGCCCCCGCCAGTCGTCCGGAATTATCTCGTGTTCTTCGATTTCGACCGGGCAAGCATCACCACGGACGCCCAGGCGATCATCGAAAGCGCGGCCAAGGCGGCGAAATCGGTTGCGCCGGTCAGGCTGCGCGTCACGGGACACGCCGACCGCGCCGGACGGCAAGGATATAACCAGCGCCTGTCGCAGCGACGCGCCGTCGCGGTCAGGGCCAGCCTGATCAGGCTGGGCGTACCCGCCGACGACATCGCCGTTTTCGCAAAGGGCGAGACCGAACCGCTGGTCCCGACCGCGGACGGCGTACGCGAGCCGCAGAACCGCCGGGTCCAGATCGTCCTTGAATAGGTTTCGGGCTTCGGGCCTAGAGTTCGGGGAGCCGGAGGGAGACCGGCTTACTTCCGGACGTTCTGGGTCAGCGCCTCGCAGCCGGACGGAATGTCCCGGCGCCAGTTGAGTTCGAGCGCAACGCTTTGCAGGATCTGGCGCGCCTCGGCCTTGGGCGCGCCCAGCAGCACCGTGAATGCCGACCGGCTTGCCGCGCAGAACTTCGCACGGTTCTGGGTGCTTTTCATCGACGCATCGTTGGCAAGCGTCGTGACGAACCGGTCAATTTCCTGCGTCTGTCGCCCGCCATGCAGCTTGCGAAACCAGCGCTTGAGCGAAACCGCATGATCGGCGAGGTACGGCGTATAACGGCGCACGAAGGCGTTGTAGTCGGATTGCGCCGGGCAGGTCAGGGCGGCCACCATAAGCTTCGCCTGAAGCACGCGGACGGTCAGGGAACTCTGCTCGTCGGCCGCCGGACAGGTCAGCGCCTGCGCGGGTGCCGACAGGATTGCCGTCAGCGCCAGCACCACGCCGAAACGGCCCGCCTTCGCCGCTTTCCGGGCGGCTTTTGGTGCACGATTATGGTCCATACGAGAAGGTTTCCCCCCATCCTCGATGCGCCGAAGATGCACGAAGGCCCTGCCGCTGTCGAGAAAAAATGGCGAACTGAAGGCAGGATAGGGAAAGGTCGCTAGCGAGTCGTTAAGACCAGCGCCCAAAAAAGCCGCCGTCCTGGATCGGATAGCGGCTTTTCCGGTTTGAAAACAGGCCGGATCAGTCGTTCCAGACGTCGTCCCAGCTTCCCTGCGTCGCGGCCTTGGAATATTCGGTCGCCCGGTTTTCGAAGAAATTCGCGTGCTCCACGCCATTGAGGATTTCGTCGAGCCACGGCAGGGGATTCTTTTCGATCCGGAAGATCGGCTGCAGCCCGAGCTGCGACAGCCGGCGGTCGGCGATGTAGCGGATATACTGCTTCACCTCCGCAGCCGTCAGCCCCTCGACCCCGCCGAGTTCGAAGGCGAGATTGATAAACGCATCCTCATGCTCCACCACCGTATTGCAGGCGAGATAGATCTCGCGCTGCAGGTCCTGGTTCCAGATTTCCGGATTTTCCGACACGAAGGTGCGGAACAGCTTGATCATCGATTCAGTGTGCAGGCTTTCGTCGCGTACCGACCATGAGACGATCTGGCCCATCCCCTTCATCTTGTTGAAGCGCGGGAAGTTGAGGAGGATTGCGAACGACGCGAACAGCTGGAGCCCCTCGGTGAATCCGGCGAAAACCGCCAGCGTCTTGGCGATATCGACCTTGCTGTCGCAGTTGAAGCCCTGCATGTAGTCGTACTTGTCCTTCATCTCCTTGTAGTGGAGGAAGGCCTGATATTCCGTCTCCGGCATACCGATCGTATCCAGAAGATAGGAATAGGCTGCGATATGCACGGTCTCGATGTTCGAGAACGCCGCCAGCATCATCTGCACCTCGGTCGGTTTAAAGACCTGGGTGTAATGCTTCATGTAGCAGTTATTGACCTCGATATCGGCCTGGGTAAAGAAGCGGAAAATCTGCGTCAGCGTATGGCGTTCCGCAGGAGTCAGCTTGTTGTGCCAGTCCTTCACGTCATCGGCGAGCGGCACTTCCTCCGGGATCCAGTGAACCCGCTGCTGGGTCAGCCACGCATCGTAGCACCACGGATAGCGAAACGGCTTGTAGACGATCTTTTCTTCCAGCAGCGACATATCTTCTTCCTTCTTGCATCCGCCGACGAGACCGGGGCCGCCATGGCCCCGGTACGTCGCATGGGAAATGCTCAATCGGGAACGTTCCCGTTACCGCCCTACTGACAGGCGAGGCATTCCTCGTAATCGTTATCGTTCTCCGACGTTGCCGCCGGCGCGGCGGCCAGCGGGATCTGTATCCCGTCGGGAGACGGGATCGGGAGCGCGCCGCCCGCATCCATGGTCGAGACTTCCTGCTTGTGCGACACCGCCTCGGCCCGCTGGATCGACTTGGAGCGGCAGTAATAAAGCGTCTTCACGCCCTTCTTCCATGCCGTCCAGTGGATGTCGTGCAGCGTCTTCTTGTGAACGTCGGCCGGCAGGAAGACGTTGATCGACTGCGACTGGCAGATATATTCCGCCCGGTCGCCGGCAAGCTCGACGATCCAGCGCTGGTCGAGTTCGAACGCCGTCTTGAACACGTCCTTTTCGTCGTCGGTCAGGAAATCGAGATGCTGAACCGACCCTTCGTGGGTGGTGATCGACGACCATGTATCGTCATCGTCCCTGCCCCTCTCGGCCAGCAGCATCTTCAGATACTTGTTCTTGACGCTGAACGAGCCGGACAGGGTCTTGTGAGTAAAGGAATTCGCCGCGTTCGGCTCGATCCCGGGCGACGACCCGCCGCAGATGATCGAAATCGAGGCGGTCGGCGCGATCGCCATCTTGTTCGAGAACCGCTCCATGATCCCGAAATCGGCGGCGTCCGGACACGCCCCGCGCTCCTCCGCGAGGTCGCGCGACGCGGCATCGGCCTGTTCGCGGATATGTTTGAAAACCTTCTTGTTCCAGACCTTCGCCATCACCGACTCGATGGGGATCATCTTGGACTGGAAGAAGGAATGCATGCCCATGACGCCGAGCCCGACGGAACGTTCGCGGGCCGCCGAATAGCGGGCGCGCGCCATTTCGTCCGGCGCATTGTCGATGAAGTCCTGTAGCACGTTGTCGAGGAACCGCATCACGTCCGGGATAAAGCGCGGATCCTCGTTCCATTCGTCCCAGGTCTCGAGATTGAGCGACGACAGGCAGCACACCGCGGTCCGCTGGTTGCCGTCCTTGTCGACCCCGGTCGGCAGCGTGATCTCGCTGCACAGGTTCGACATCTTGACGTCAAGACCGGCCAGCTTGTGATGCTCGGGGATCGCCTTGTTGACGTGGTCGATATAGATGAAATAGGGCTCGCCCGTTTCGACCCGGCAGGTCAGAAGCCGGACCCACAGCGCGCGGGCGGACACCGTGCGCACCACATGACGGTCCTTGGGGCTCCTGAGCGGCAGTTCGCCGTTCGATTCGACCAGACGCATGAACTCGTCGGTCAGCAGGATGCCGTGATGCAGGTTGAGCGCCTTGCGGTTCGGATCGCCGCCGGTCGGGCGGCGCAGCTCGATGAATTCCTCGATCTCCGGATGGTCGATCGGCAGATAGATTGCCGCCGACCCGCGGCGCAGGCTGCCCTGGCTGATTGCCAGCGTCAGGGAATCCATGACGCGGATGAAGGGGATAATGCCGGAGGTCTTGCCGTTGGCGCCGACTTTCTCGCCGATCGAGCGCAGATTGCCCCAGTAGCTGCCGATACCGCCGCCCTTGGCCGCCAGCCAGACGTTTTCGTTCCACAGCCCGACGATGCCCTCAAGAGAATCCGTCGCTTCGTTCAGGAAGCAGGAAATCGGCAGGCCGCGCCTGGTGCCCCCGTTTGACAGAACGGGTGTCGCCGGCATGAACCAGAGATTGCTGGCATAGTCGTAAAGCCGCTGGGCGTGCCTGGAATCGTCGGCATAATGGGCGGTCACGCGGGCGAACAGATCCTGAAAGCTCTCGTCCGGCATCAGATACCGGTCGGACAGGGTCTCCTTGCCGAATTCGGTGAGCTTCGCATCCCGGCTCCGATCAATGGTAATGCGAATGCCGCGCTCGTTCTGATAGATTTCCGCAATTTCGTCGGTACTTACGTTATCTAACACCCCAAAACCTCCCATACGCTTACTGTACGAACCCCGAACCCGCCGGCGATTTTTGACCGATTCGGAGTCGGAGAGCCGTCATCTGCCGACCCGATCGGGTCACACGGGGCAGATGCTGAAAAGACCTTCCTGACTCTCGCCTGACGGAACACGGGAAGTTTGGCGAAGGATTAACGGATCGTCAACAACAATTGGTGTACTGGGGACATATATATACAAGATTTTGTGCACAGGAGGCTGGGGAAAGGCCTGTACAACCCCCTGATCGGAGTCGGAAAAATGGCGGAAATCCTGTGGATAAGCTGTGGATAACTCACAGGCGGGCGACCGGCTCGCATCCTGAGAATTTTTTTCATCCCCAACATATTGGGTGATGGATCGGATCGAACCACAACCCGTCGGCGTGCCGATTCACGGAATCAGTGCGATTTATTCAGAACCCGTACAGGCGGGCGGGGTTATCCACCAGAATCCGGTTTCGCTGGGCCTCGTCCGGCGCGTACAGCGCCAGCAGGTTCATCAGGTCGCCATCGTTCGGCATCACGCCGTCGATGTTCGGGTGGGGCCAGTCGGTTCCCCACAGCACACGATCCGGCGCCGCTCCGATACAGGCCTGCGCGAATGGCACGGCATCGGCATAGGGTGCGCCGCCGGAAGAAATCCGCTCCGCGCCGCAAATCTTGATCCAGAAATCGTCCTTGTCCCGCAGCAGCCCGAGAAGAAGCTGGAAAGCCTCCTGGCCGACGCCGTCTTTTGTTTTTACCCGCCCCATATGGTCGATCACGACCGGCGCCGGCATATCCTCGAGCACCTTTACGTTCTCGACGATGTCGGGCGCCTCCATATACAGCACCACATGCCAGCCCATCGGTGCGACCTTCTCGACCAGCGGCAGGACCTTCGAAAAATCCGGCGCATTGCCGATATGACGGGCAAAGGAAAAGCGTATCCCGCGAATCCCGCCGTCGTTCAGCCGTTTGTAGTCATCGTCCGTGAAGCTCTCGTCGACCAGCGCCACGCCCCTGTACCGCCCGTCGGAGCGCGCGATAGCGTCAAGCGTCACCGTATTGTCCGTGCCGTGACAGGTTGCCTGCACGATCACCGCACGTTCGAGGCCGAGCGTTCTCTGCAGCTCCTGAAACGCCTCGAAAGGAGAATCCGGCGGCGTGTAGGAGCGTCCTTCGGCGAACGGAAATACGGCGGCTGGCCCGAAAACGTGACAGTGCGCATCGCAGGCGCCCGCCGGTGCGGTAAAATTCGGTTGCCTGGTATCGGGATCCGGCCCCTGACAGTATTTCATGATGCAATTCTAGCCGTCCGCCCGAAATCCAACAAGCAGCGGCAACGGAATCTAGGCGCACGGTTCGTGAAAGCCTGTAACGGCATGTGCCGTACACCACCATCTGAATTCCGGAGCCACCAACATGAAATCGGCCCTTTATGCATTCGTTTCCGCGGTCCTGATCGGCGCCGCTCTTCCGGCTGCTGCCACCGGTCTGGCAACCTGCGATTCCGGAGACCGGTCCGGCTGGAAATCCCAGGAGGACCTCAAAGCGCAGCTCTCCGCGAAGGGATGGAAAATCCGCCGGATCAAGATCGACGGCGGGTGCTACGAAGTGTACGCCATCAACGACAAGGGCGAACTCGTGGAATCCTATTTCCACCCTGTCACCTTCGATCATGTCCTTACCAGCAAGCGATAGATTTTTCCCTGAGACCCGCGTCTGGGACATCCTTGTCAGGGTGCTGCACTGGACGCTGGTCGCCGCGATCGCTGTCGCCTGGCTGACCGAGGACGGTCCCGCCTCCCTGCATGACGGTGCTGGCTATGTCGCCCTCGCCGTTCTGGCGGTCCGTCTGGCATGGGGTTTCGTCGGCCCGCGCAGCGCCCGCTTTTCCCGGTTCATGCGTTCCCGCGACGAGACGCTGGGCTACGCGCTTGCCCTGGCAACCCACAGCGAACCTCGCTATCTCGGCCATAACCCGCTCGGCGGATGGATGATCGCCTGCCTGATCGCCACCGCCGCCGGGGCAGGCGTCACAGGCTGGCTCTATACGACCGATGCGTTCTGGGGGCTGAAGTGGATGGAGGCGATCCACGAGGGCTTCGCAAACCTGCTCCTTTTGCTGATCGCCGGCCATGTCGCCGGCGTCGCGTTCACATCATGGAGTCAGCGTGAAAACCTGGTCGTATCGATGATCGACGGCCGCAAGGAGCATCGGCCGGGCGATATCGAACCCTGACGCCTGCCCCCGGGCCTAGCGGCCGTTCTTCCTGACGAATTTTTCGAACGCGGCCAGCGTTTCCGGGCTGCAGCGATGCTCCATGCCCTCCGCGTCGGCCCAGGCGGTGGCCTCGTCGACACCGACCGCGCACAGGAACTGCACCACGATATGATGGCGCGCCCGCGAGGCCTCGGCCATTTGACGGCCTTCGTCGGTCAGAAAGATCGAGCGGTAGGGTTCGGTCGTCACCAGCCCCATCTGCTTGAGCCGGGCGACCATCTTGTTGACCGTCGCGCCGGTCACGCCGAGGCGTTTTGCAACGTCGACCGACCGTGCCTCGCCCTGCTCGTCGATCAGGTCGGCGACCAGTTCGACGTAATCCTCAATGATTTCGGTCTCCCGTGCCTGGCGAGCCCGGCGAAAATGGCTCGCCTGGCGGTCCGGCGTCATGTGCGCCGAGATCGCGCCGGTGCCGGTCGGCGGTGGAGACAGTCGATCGCTCGAATTGAAATCCGTCATGGTCGCGGAGTATGGCACAGCAGATTCCGTTGACAACAAGATTGCGGATACTGATAATCTTAGCCAAGGCTAAGAATTAATCCGAAGCTGGCCCATGCGGCCGGTTTTCGCGAGGGATGAAAACGGATACAGGCACATGACCACCATCGGTATGGTGACACGTCGGGGTATTGAAAGCACGGCGCGCTGGGCAAACCGTTTCGGCGCGGTCCGGCTTGGCATTCTGGCGGCCCTCGCGCTGCTGGCGGTGATGTCGCCGGAAGCCGGCTCGATCATCGCGACGAGCATTTCGGACGCCTATCTGCAGGTCACGGTTTTTGTCGCAGCGACTCTGGCGATTTTCTACACGCTGGAGGCCTGGTTCCGGGTCGACCCGGCGGAGCTGCTGGCGCGGCACGCCGCATGGCAGGTCCCCATCGCCGCGGCGCTTGGCGCGCTTCCGGGCTGCGGCGGCGCGATCATGGTGATCACGCAATATATCCGCGGCGGCATCAGCTTCGGCTCGGTGGTCTCCGTCCTGACGGCGACAATGGGCGACGCCGCTTTCCTGCTGCTGGCGCAGGAGCCGATGACCGGGCTCGCGATCTTCGCCGTCGGATTCGTGGTCGGCACCGTTTCGGGCTACGCCGTCGATGCGATCCACGGAACCGACTTCCTGCGCTACAAGGGAGACGGGCTGGACCCGTCCTGCAGCCCCTGCGTCCGGCGCGTCGATTCGAAGCTGTGGCGGCGCGTCTGGGCCGTGTTCCTTTTGCCGGGACTGGTGTTCGGCGGGTTCGTCGCATTCCAGGCCGATACCGAGGCCCTGTTCGGAACCTTCATGGGTGTCGAGACAGTCGTCTGGGTTGGCGTGATCGGCGCGGTGATCTCGCTGCTGCTGTGGGGAACGGTCGCGCCGACGCGCGCCAGCATCGACGCGAAATCGGAGACGCTCGGCTGGGCGTCGGCGAGCGAGGGCAGGCTGGGCGATGCGCCGGCGCGCGTCGTCGGCGATACCTGCTTCGTCACGGTCTGGGTGGTGTTCGCCTATCTGATCTACGAGCTGGGCGTCTACTTCACCGGCGTCGATCTGAAATACCTGTTCCAGGTGTGGGCACCGCTGGTGCCGCTCATGGCGATCCTGGTCGGCTTTATCCCCGGCTGCGGCCCGCAGGTGGTGGTCGCCGCGATGTATCTCAACGGTCTGGTGCCGCTCTCCGCCGAGCTTGGCAACGCGATCAGCAACGACGGCGACGCCCTGTTCCCGGCCATCGCCATGGCGCCCAGGGCCGCGGTCATCGCAACCCTCTACAGCGCGATTCCCGCTGTCATCGTCGCCTACGGCTATTACTGGCTGTTCGAATAACGGGATTCAGGTCTTTTTCGGAACGGTCCCCAGCGCCTTCCTGAGCGCGGCGTCCGCCCAGGCGGCGTTGGCAAGCGTCGCATCGTCGGCATCCCGTTTCCCGACCAGCTGAACGCAGACCGGCATTCCGTTCGGCCCCTCGAACAATGGCAAGTTGACCGAAGGCGTGTACATCTGGGTCCACAGCCGGGCAAAGACCGCGGACCGCACCTCCGCCAGCCCGACCGGTGCTTCCCCGGTCAGGCTCGGCGTCAGGAACAGGTCGATGCCGTCGAACAGCGCATCCATCTCCGCCCTCGCGCCATCGAGGATGCGGCCCGACGCGATGTAGTCCGCCTCGGTCAGCCCGTCGACATAATCGATCCGTTCCGCGTTATGGGCGTTGAACTGTCCCCGGTACTGCCGGATTTCGTCGGCCAGGACCTGGCATCCCTCCCATCCGTTTACCACCCCGAAATGATCCTCGATATCGACGAACAGGCCGGGCAGGTCCAGCTCCGTCACCATCGCGCCGGCCTCGCGAAGCATGTCCGCCGAGTCCTCTATCGCCTTCTGCATGCAAGGCTCGGCCTGATCCCAGTAGGCCGTGCGCACCAGCGCCACCCGGGGCGCAGTCCCGGCGGGCGTCGAGGCCTCTCCGCCGACGCTCGCTCCGCGCGCCAGCAACAGGTCGTCCATGCAACGCCCCATCAGCCCCAGCGTATCGATCGATTTCTTGCAGTGCCTCAGCCCTGTCCGGTCCAGCCCGTCGAGGCTCGCCTTGTACCCGTAGACGCCGCAATTGGCGGATGGGCCGATCACTGACCCGCCGGTCTGGGTGCCGTTGGCAAGCGGCGTCATGAAATCCGCAACCGAAGCAGCCGACCCGCTCGACGACACGCCGGGCGTCCGCGTCGGATCGTGCGGATTCGTCGTGCGGAGCGGCTGCGGACAAGCAAACTCGGTCGTCACCGTCTTGCCGAGGATCACCATGCCGGCGTTCCTGAACGCGGCAACACAGGCCGAATCGACACCCCAGCCCTTGCCTTCATAGGCCGGAAACCCGTGCCCCGTCGGCATGTCGGCCGTATCGAAAATGTCCTTGATGCCGATCGGCACGCCATGCAGCGGTCCGCGCCGGGGCTCCGCATCGCGCGCCCGCGCCTGGGCGAGCGCCAGATCCGGATCGAGGAAGGCCCAGGCCTTCACCGCACCCTCGCGCGCCTCGATCCGTTCCAGACAGTCGCGTACCAGCGCCTCCGACGTAATTGCCCCCGACGCCAGCTTTTCCGCCGCTTCCGACGCGGTAAGCGCATTCAGCCCCATCGGTCCTTTTTGTCCAAGATCAGCCATCGTTTTCCCTGTGGATTTATTTTTCGAACGCGCCTATTTAACGACGGAATGGGAGGGGATTAAACGCTGTTCATACGGACAGGGGATTTTCCCTCACGTGCAATTCGAATTCAGGCTTCGGTGCGGCATGCACTGCTGAGCCGAGACCCGGTATCGGATCCCCTCCAGCCGGGTTGAGGGAACCGGTGGCGTTCTCGGCGCCACCGGTTCTTTAATTCCGTATTTCCGTCTACTGCCTCAACTGAAACCGCTGGATCTTGCCGGTCGCCGTCTTGGGCAGTTCCTCGACGAAGTTGAACCAGCGCGGATATTTGTAGCGCGCGAGCCCGTTCTTGCAGTGTTCCAGCAGTTCGGCGGCCATGGCGTCGCCAGCGTCGGACGCGTCGTTGAGCACGATGAACGCTTCCGGCTTGATCAGCTCGTCGTCGTCGGCGCGCGCCACCACGGCGGCTTCCAGCACCTTGGGGTGCTCGATCAGCTTGGCCTCGATCTCGAACGGCGAACACCAGATGCCGCCGACCTTCATCATGTCGTCGTTGCGGCCGCAATAGACAAAGAACCCGTCCTCGTCCTGGTAATAGGTGTCGCCGGTGTTGATCCAGTCGCCCTGCATGGTGGCGGCGGTCTTTTCGGGATTGTTCCAGTAATATTTGGCGATCGAGTCGCCCTTGATCATCAGCGCGCCGGATTCGCCCCGGGCGACCTCGTTGCCCTCCTCGTCGAGAATCTTTGCCTCGTAGCCGGGCACGATGCGTCCGCTGGCGCCCGGCTTGTGGTCGTTCTCGGCGTTGGAAATGAAGATATGCAGGATCTCGGTCGAGCCGATGCCGTCGAGTATCCGGCCGCCGGTCTTTTCCTGCCAGCGGCGGAAGATGTCAGGCGGCAGCGCCTCGCCGGCGGACACGTAGCAGCGCAGCGACGACATGTCGGGCATGGACTCCTCCATCGCCCTCAGCTGCGCGGCATAGAGCGTGGGCACACCATAATAGAAAGTCGGGCGGCGCGCCTCTATCACCTCGAACGTCATGGCCGGGCTTGGCGGCCGCGCATCAAGTACCGCCGTCGCGCCGACCCAGAGCGTAAACGTCATCGCGTTGCCGAGCCCGTAGGCGAAGAACAGCTTGGCGGCCGAAAAACAGACATCGTCCTCGGTCAGGCCCAGCACGCCCACCGCGTAATGGACAGCCGTCACCGGAATATCCCGGTGCGAATGGACCGTGCCCTTGGGCCGCCCGGTGGAACCGGAGGAATAGAGCCAGAAACAGTCCCGGTCCGGTGTCGCCGGCGCGGCGTCGAGCGCATCGGACGCGCTTTCCATCAGCGCGGAAATCGAGCCTTCGCCCTCGGTCAGCAGAACATGCGCCGGGCCGGGCGACGCGGCTTTGGCGGCCGGTTCGACCTCGCCGGCAAATTCTGCGGAATAGATCACCGCCTCGCAGGCGGAATCTTCCATCATGTAGGTGTAATCGCCCTGCCGCAGCAGCGTGTTGAGCGGCACCGGCACGAAGCCCGCCTTGATCGCCCCCCAGAACACATAAAAGAATTCCGGACAGTCCTTGACGATCATGACCACCCGCGCGCCCGGGCCAAGCCCGAGCCCCGCGAGCGCGTTGCCGCAGCGATTAACACGCGCGGCCAGCTCGGCATAGGTGACCTCACCGAACGCGCCGACGATGGCCGCCTTGGCGCCGCGTCCCTCTTCGATGTGACGGTCGACAAAGGGAACCGCGACGTTGAACGAAGACGAAAACCCTATTGTCGCAGGGCGAACCGACGAATCGACCGATATCGTATTCTTCGTCATCTTAACCCCCTGAACGAGCTGCAATTGTCTCGACGCTTCGATACGGCGCCGGTTTCCCCTATTATGCCGTGCCACACGGCTCAGGAACACAGGACAGTTTAATAGAACCATGAGCAATAACGATCCTAAACTCCCCTTCGTCATCGCCGGCGGCGGCATCGGCGGGCTTGCCATGGCGCGCGCGCTGGCGCTGAACGGCCTGTCCAGCATCGTCCTGGAGCAGGCGCCCGAATTCGGCGAGATCGGCGCCGGCATTCAGCTCGGCCCCAATGTGGACCGGATGTTCGAGCGGCTTCAGGTGCGGCCTGAAATGCGCGACATCGCCTACTATCCCGAAAACCTGATCATGATGGACAGCGTGACCGGCGAGGAGGTCACGCGCCTGCCGCTGGGCGACGGCTACCGCGCCTTTTACGGCGGGCCCTACGGCGTCATCCACCGCGCCGATCTCCATACCGTTCTGCTGGAGGCCTGCCGGTCGATGCCTGACCTGATCGATCTTCGCGCCGGCACGCGGGTAACGGGCTACACCGACAATGGCGGCTCGGTTTCGGTCGAGACCGAATCCGCCGGCGCCATCGAGGGAACCGCTTTGGTCGGCGCCGACGGGTTGTGGTCGAAGATCCGCCCGACAATCGTCGACGACGGCGACCCCATCGTGTCCGGCCATATCGCCTATCGCGCCGTGCTGCCGATCGACGACGTCCCCGAAATTCTCGAACGGTACATGAACCAAGTCGTTCTCTGGGCCGGTCCCAAGAACCATCTGGTGCATTACAAGCTTCGCCGGGGCGAGCTGTTCAATATCGTCGCGGTATTCCACAGCGACCGATATGTCGAGGGCTGGGACAGCCACGGCGACCCCGAGGAGCTGTTCAAACGGTTTGCAGGCACCGCGCCCGAGGTTCAGGCGCTGCTCGACAAGATCGAGACCTGGCGCATGTGGGTGCTGTGCGACCGGCTGCCGGTGCGGGAATGGTCGAAGGGCCGCGTGACGCTGCTGGGCGACGCCGCGCACCCGATGCTCCAGTACCTCGCCGCCGGCGCCGGCATGGCGATGGAGGATGCGGTCTGTATCGCCGACACGCTCAAGGCCAATGACGGCGACATCGAAAAGACGTTTCTCGAATATCCGGAAGCGCGCTATCTGCGGACCGGCCGGGTTCAGACCACGGCGCGCTATTACGGCGATATCTATCACGCCGCCGGCGTGGTCCGGGAGCTGCGCAACATGGCGCTATCCGGTCGCGACCCGGAAGCGGCGTATCAGGGCATGGCGTGGCTGTATAAATACCCGGATTGAGCACTCACTTCCCTAACAGTTGCCCTCAGGCACCGTGCACGAAACTGAAACGGCGGCCCCACGGGACCGCCGTTTTCAGTTCAGCCATTCCGGAAAATCAGGCGTTCCTGCGCCGCCGGATCGCGCCGAGGCCGATCACGCCCAGCCCGAGAAGGGCGATGGAGGACGGCTCCGGCACTGTGATGAATTCGAGATTGTCGAGATTGAAGCCGTTGCTCACCGCACCGGACAGGCGAATCTCGTCGAACAGGATATTCTCGAACCCGTAGAAATTGCTGGTATTGGTGAGGTTTGTCGCTGCCGAGAAGCTCTCGACCAGGGCGCCGCTCAGAAAGGCCTGAAAAGTCGTGGACCCGGGGTCGGAACGCAGATTGAACGAGACAGCCGTCAAAACCTGATCGAAGACGATCGGGCCGGGGTTCCCCGAACTGATGTCATCGAGATATTTCCCGGTGATGTTGGCGAATTCGACGCTGTCGCGGATCTCGAAATTGGTGCCGAACGTCACGCCGGCAAACTGGTTGGTTGCGACGGTGCCGAGCGCGAGCGACGGCGTCTCGAAATCGATCGACACAGTCGGCGATACCAGCCCCGTCGCCGCGCCGTTGATCGGCGTCGCGCCGACAGGCCGGACCTGTCCGCCGATTGCGGCGATGCCGAGACAGACGGATAACGCGAAATACCCAAACTTGTTCATCGACGGACCTCCAGTCAGCACGGTTCGGGCCGTGCCCCTTATTCTTTTGAGTCCAACGGAGCATTGCGCAGAAACCGCGAACCCTTTCGAACCGGTTACACTGTATAGCGGCCCCGCGCCGCGTGCCGCGCCGTTCGTCCCAAAACACGCGCCATTCGTCCATTTTGCCGAAATCCGGCATCAGAACCCGGGATTCGACGGATAAACCCGCTAAATTGCCCTGCCCAGCATAATGCAATACAGTCATTATGGTTTTTCTGCCGGGAGACGGCTCGAATGCAACGAAAAGGCCCGACTGCGGAAAGCGGGATGGTATGACGTCCGACGAGGGACGGGACGCCCCGGAACGAGCTTCGCGCGCCGTTTTCTCCGTCGAGGACCTGCCGGCAACCGAACGGTTCGATGCCTGGCGCGAAAGCATCGCCTGCATCTTCGACGTGGAGCTTCTCGACCCGGCCAGGGGCCGACCGTTTTTGGCAGAAGTCGATGCCGCGATGTTCGGCAACCTGATGCTCGCCAGAACAACCACCCGCGCGCAGGAATGGCGGCGAACGCCCCTGGTCATCGGGCAGGACGGCATGGATCATTACATGGTCCAGTTCTTCCTCGAGGGCGGCCAGACGATGAGCATCGACGATGTCGAAATCGACTGTCCCGAAGGCAGCATCATCATTTACGATCTGGCGCGCGACGTAACCACGAGAACCTCCGATTTCACGAACCTGTCCCTGATCGTCCCCCGGGACCAGCTCGCGCCGCTGCTGCGTTCGGAAGACGATCAACATGGCCGCGTGCTGTCCGCCGGGGACCCGATGACCGGTCTTCTGAAAGATCATATGGTTTCTCTTGAAAAGAGCTCACATAACCTGACGGCGGAACGGGCGCAGCAGCTTGGCCCTGCCACCACCGGCCTTGTCGCGGCCTGTCTCAACGGTGCGGTCGGGGACAGTCCCGGTCAGAGCGAGGGAATACGACTGGCCCAGATCACCGTCGCAAAACGGGTCATCGAACAGAACCTGTCGCGCCCCGACCTTTCGGTCGCCTTTGTGTCGCGCCAGGCCGGAATCTCGCGTTCCAGGCTTTACAGGATGTTTGAATCCCAGGACGGGATCGCAAGCTATATCCGGGAACGACGATTGCGGTCGGCGCTGTTCATGCTGGCAGACAGAAACCGTTTTCACCTGCCGGTATTCGATATCGCCATGCGCTGCGGATATGCCAGCGATACCGCCTTCAGCCGGGCGTTCCGGAAACGGTTCGGGATATCGCCAACAGACGTTCGAAACGGCCGGTCCCGGCTGGAAAGAGACGGAGAAGATGCGAACAGCCTCGATCGTCGATACGAAGACTGGATCAGGCATTTAACACTCTAGGGAACCGACGCCAGCCAACCGCGGCAACGAAAAAGGGCGGCACCAGGCCGCCCTTTTCGTTTCCGATCCGCTCTGGATCAGTGGAACTTCACATACTCGAAATCGAGCGGCTTGCCGTCGATGCCGCGTCCCGGAGGGGCGACCCAGCCGGCGAACTTGCCGGGCTCGGTGACCGGCTTCGTCATCAGCGAACGGACGAATTCGCGGTCGGCGGTCGACGGCAGCCAGTCGGCGGAATGGTGCGTCCATTCGGCCTCGGTCAGCACCTTGCCCTGCGGTGAAATCCTCGCCCCTGCGAACGAGCCGATATGGCGGTTGAATCCGCGATGCGGCAGCTTCAGCTCGAATTCGACCCCGGCCTTCTTGATGATCTTGCTCCAGCGGGTCACCCCGAGCTGGCAGTCGGCGATGTAATCGTCGCGCAGCCGTTCGTTGACAGCGAGCAGCTGGTTCTGCGTGGTTTCGCGGACCTCGTTGTTTTCCAGCAGCGTCACGTTGTAGGTGCCGTTGGAAAGAACGTGATCGTCCTCGTTCTTGCTTTCCTCGAACCGGCCTTTCAGGCCTGCGGTGTAGTAGTTGGCCGCGTTGGTCGAGAGCTCCTGACCGAACAGGTCGAGCGACACGCTGAAATGGAAGTTGAGATAGCGCTGGATGGTCGGCAGATCGATCGCGCCCGCCGCACGCACCTTGTCGGGATCCTCCGACTTGATTTCCTTCATCACCTCCAGCGTCCGGGTCACGACGCGCTGGATGCCGGTCGTGCCGATGAACATGTGGTGGCCTTCCTCGGTCAGCATGAAGCGGCAGGTGCGCGCCAGCGGATCGAAGCCGGATTCGGCCAGCGAGCCGAGCTGGTACTTGCCGTCGCGGTCGGTGAAGTAGGTGAACATGAAATAGGCCAGCCAGTCCGGCGTCTTTTCGTTGAACGCGCCGAGAATGCGCGGCTTGTCGGGATCGCCCGAATGGCGCTCCAGCATCGCCTCGGCTTCCTCGCGCCCGTCGCGCCCGAAATAGGCGTGCAGCAGGTAGACCATCGCCCACAGATGCCGCCCCTCTTCCACGTTCACCTGGAACAGGTTGCGCAGATCGTAAAGCGACGGGCAGGTCAGGCCGAGAAGGCGCTGCTGCTCGACCGAGGCGGGCTCGGTATCGCCCTGCGTCACGATCAGCCGGCGCAGCGTCGAGCGATGCTCGCCGGGAACCTCGTTCCAGACCGGCTGTCCCCTGTTTTCGCCGAACGCGATGGTTCGTCCCTCGACCGGTTCCGCGAGAAAGATGCCCCAGCGGTATTCGGGCATTTTGACGTAGCCGAAATTTGCCCACCCGTCGGCATCGACGCTGATCGCGGTACGCAGATAGACGTCGTAATCGAGCGTGCCCTCGGGTCCGAGATCCTTCCACCAGTCGAGAAAGCTGGGCTGCCAGCCTTCAAGCGCACGCTGCAGGCGGCGGTCCTCTCCCAGATCGACGTTGTTCGGAATGCGGGCCGTGAGATCGATCGACATGGCTATACTCTCTTCTTGTCAAACTGGCTGCGCTGGCCGGTGCCGTAGAGCTTGAGCGCGCCCTCTGCGCCGGCAGCGTTGGGACGCTGGAAAATCCAGTTCTGCCACGCGCTCAAACGGCCGAAAATCTTGGTTTCCATCGTTTCGGGACCGGCAAAGCGGAGATTGGCTTCCATGCCGATCAGCCCGTCGGGCGAGAACGACGCGCGTTCCTCGATGGCGATACGCACCTCGTCTTCCCAGTCGATATCGTCGGGAATGAAGGTCACGAGACCGAGCGCGTCGGCGGCCTGCGCATCCAGCACGTCGCCGACGGAATTTTTCGCGTCCTCGACCCTGTCTGGCTCGCCCAGCAGGCGGGTTTCCAGCCGCGTCAGCCCGTTGCCCATCGGGTAAGGTCCGAAATTCATGCCGGTCAGCGTGACGGTCGCATCCGGCAGGTTCGACCCCTCCAGCGGCCCGTCCAGCATATAGGAGCGGTCGGCGATCAGAACGAGTTCGAGCAGCGTACCGGCAAAGCAGCTGCCCGGTTCGACCAGCGCGATCAGGCTGCGCGAGGAAACATCGACGCGCTTGAGCGTGCGTTTGAGGTAGAGCGTAATCTCGCGCACCAGCCAGTCCGCGGCTTCGCGTTCCAGCAGATCGTCGTAGGCCGCCACCAGCGCCCCGTCGCCCTTCGTCCGGAACACCCACGTGCCGATCTCCCCCTCGTTGAGACGCAGATGCATGATCGCGGCGTCAAGCTCGCGCGCCAGGGCGAACGGCCAGAAGGCAACGCCCAGCCCGGCCACATCGACGGCATCGGCAGGCGGCGCACCGGCAGGACCCGCAATCGTGAATTCGGCGAGATTCCGGCTCCGGTCGATCGCGATGGAAACATGGTCGTATTCGATGGAATCTCCGTCGATCCGGACATTGAGCGGCGTCAGCGTGACGCCTTTCGCGCCGGCCGGCCGGTCCGACCTTGCGGCGAATTCCTGCGCCCGTTCGGCAACGGTTTCCTCGAAGCGGGATTTGGGCACGCTCTCGTCGATGATGTTCCAGTCGACCGCGCGCTTGCCGCGCATGCCTTCGGAGGTGGTGCAGAAGAAATCGGCGCGGTCATGCCGAACCTTGCGCTTGTCGACCAGGCGCGTCAGCCCGCCGGTCCCGGGCAGCACGGCGAGCAGCGGCAGTTCGGGCAGCGATACGGTCGAGGAGCCGTCATCGATCAGCATGATGTGGTCGGTCGCCAGCGCCAGCTCGTACCCGCCGCCGGCGGCCGCCCCGTTGATCGCGCACAGGTAGGTCTGGTGCGAGTTCTCGGTCGCGTCCTCGATCCCGTTTCGGGTCTCGTTGGTGAATTTGCAGAAATTGACCTTATGGTCGTGGGTCGACTGTCCCAGCATCCTGATATTGGCGCCGGCGCAGAACACGTTCGGCTTGGCCGACCGCAGGATCACCGCACCGACTTCCGGATGCTCGAACCGCAGCCGCTGGATCGCGTCGTAAAGCTCGATATCGACGCCGAGATCGTAGGAGTTGAGCTTGAGCTCGTAGCCCGGCTTCAGCGTCGCGCTCTCGTCGACGTCCATCGCCAGCGTGGCGACATTGCCGTCGATCGTCAGCTTCCAGTGCCGGTATTTTTCCGGGCTGGTATCGAAACGGACCGGCTCGTTGCCGGCGTCCGCCGCCGCAGCGTCCTGTGCAGCCATTTCCTGTCTTCCTCCATTCGCCGGCGCCCGTTCCGGACCCCGGCTTTCGCCTCCCAGCGGGCGCGTTCGCTTGCCTAAATGTACCGCGGACTATATAGATTTTTGGCAGAATTCCAACGCTGACAAAACCTTCGATAGCTAATTGTTGACTAATCAATCATATTTTAGAGACTCGGTTTCCGCGGGTCAACGCTCGCGCCGACGCTGCGCCGGGGCCGCCTTGGCGCGTCAGATTTCCCTGCCGGGCATGTAATGAGATGAATCAGCCTGCGGATCAACGAACCAGCGGCACAAACGCCCCCGAGACGAGCCTGCGCGACTGGATCGACCGGAACGCGGACCGGTTCCCGGACAAAACCTTCATCCACAGCGTCGACCAGAACAAATCGATTACATACGGCCAGTTTCGCGATATCGCGAACCGCATGGCGCAGTTCCTGAAATCGGAAGGGATCGGCCCGAACGACCGGGTCGCGATGTTGTCGAACAACCGCATCGAGCATCTCGCCGTCTATATCGGCGTCATGGCATACGGCGCGACCGTCTGCACCATCCATGTGGAGATGAACGCGGTCTATTTCGAGCGCATTCTCAGCGCACTCAAGCCGAAACTCACCCTGTTCGAAGATTCCGAAACGCGCATCGACGCCGACCGGCTCGCCGCCGTGACCCCGGGCGACTGGATGCCGCTCGGCGAATGGCATTCGGAATTCGCCAGCACCGGCTTTTACGGCGAGCTTGAGCTGTTCCCGCCCGACCCGGTCGAACCGGTCAGCCGGTGGGAGGACGACGCTTCGATCTACTATACCTCCGGCACCGCGTCGGCGCCCAAGGGCGTGATCGTCACCTTCCGCGAGCTGATCTCGAACACCCCGCCGACGGCGGAGGCGCTCGGCATGACGGAAGACGACCGGATTCTGGAATTCAGGGCCTTTAACTGGATTTCGGCGCAGGTGCTGTCGGGGCTGAGTTCGCTCTACAAGGGCGCGACGCTGATCCTCGCCCGCCATTTTTCGCAGAGCCGCTATTTCAACTGGGTACGCGACAACCGGGCGACCATCGGCGTCTGCAACCCGACCGGTCTCGCCATGTTCCTGAACCGGCCGATCGATATCCATCATCGCGACATCCCGCATCTGCGCTTCATGACCTCGTCGTCCGCGCCCCTGATGCCGGAGACATGGAAACAGTTCGAGGAGAAATACGGCGTCCCCGTAGCGCAGGGTTACGGCTGTTCCGAGGTCGGCTGGATCGGAGTGTCGAACGAGCATTCCCGCAAGTTCGGCACGGTCGGCCGCCCGCTGGACTATCTGGAACTCGCCATCGTCGACGAGAACGGAAACGAGCTGCCGCGCGGCGAGATGGGCGAGGTCGAGCTGGGCGGATTCGAAACCAACCTGTACCGCTATCTCGACGAGAACGGCGACGAGCAGATCCACGCCCGCGACCGGCTGCGCACCGGCGACCTCGGCGTCATGGACGAGGAAGGCTACGTGCGGATCACCGGCCGCGCCAAGGACCTGATCATCCGCGGCGGGGTCAATATCTCGCCGGCCGAGATCGACAATATCCTGCTGCAGATGTCCGATCTTGCCGAGGCCGCCACCATCGGCGTGCCGGACCCGATCTACGGCGAAGAGGTCGTGTGCTATGTCGCGCCGAAGGACGGGCGGTCGACCACGGCGGAGGCGGTGCTGGCCCACTGCGCCGGCAGGCTGCCCGAGTTCCGCATGCCGAAGCAGGTAGTTGTCCGCGACCGCCTGCCCAAGACCGAACGCGGCAAGATGCACCGGCTTCAATTGCTGGAAGAGTGGAAGGAAGAGTTCGGGAAGTAGTTTCCGAACTGCGGCACAACCAAACTATTTCCGCGACGCCACCACCAGCCCGATCGCGATCAGCACGATTCCGACGATGTGAAACGCCCGGAGCGTTTCGTCGAGGAAGACCAGCGCCATGACCACGGTAAAGGCCGGAATGGTGTGAATGAACTGTCCCGCCCGCGCCGGGCCGATCTGGCGGATGGTGTAGTTCCACATCAGCATCGAGAGGACGCCGGGTCCGATGGCGAGTCCGATCACGGTCAGCGCGACGGTGCCGTTTACCGGCATCGGGCGCACAAAGGCGATCTCCGCCAGGTGCAGCGGCAGCATGAACACCGCGCCGATCCCCAGGAGCGCACATAGCAGCAGCTTGTGATCGAGCTGGTGCGGCGCCTTTCTCAGGAACACGACATAAAGCCCCCAGGACAGATAGGCGCAGGTCACGATCAGGTCGCCGATGTTGAATTCGAGCGACGCGAGACGGCCCAGCGACCCCTGCGCGACCAGCGTCAGAACGCCGGCAAGCGATAGCGCGAGTCCCGCCCCCTGCCGCCAGGTAAACGGGTCGCGAAAGATCAGCGCGGCGAACAGCACGATGAAGATCGGCTCGGTAGAGTTGATGACCGCGGCGTTGAGCGCGATGGTGTATTGCAGCGAGAGAAACAGCAAAGCGTTGCCGCCGACCCACAGCAGCAGCGCGAGCAGCGCCAGCCATTTCAGGTTGGCGACGACGATCGGCCACTGGGTTCGCAGCGCCGGCGCGGCGAACGGCAGCAGGATGAGGAACGCCACCGTCGTCCGCCAGAAGGACAGGCTGAGCGGCGGGATTTCCTCGTGAAAATAACGCACCACCACCGTCGTGCTGGCCCACAGGAAAGCCGTGGCGATCGCCGCCGTGACCGGCGAGGTGAGCAGCGCCATCGGACCGGACCGCGTATCGGGCTGATCGGACAAAATTCTTCCTTCTCTGGAAACCGCGCGGCACTTTAGCGGGAAAATCCCCGCTGCCAACCGCGCCATGCGCGATTGTCTGTTTTGCGGACCGCGTGATAGCGTTTGTTCATGGGGAGCGCAAAAGAAACGGAATACAGGCCGGTTCGCCGCATCCTCGCCGATCAGGCGAAAGCGTTCGGCGACAAGCCCTACATGGTGTCAATCGACCAGGACGGGAAAATCCTGAGCTACCGCAATTTGTGGCGGCTCGGCAACCGGATGGCGCATTTCTTCCGCGACCGGGAAATCGGGGCAAACGACCGCGTGCTGATGCTGTCGGAAAACTCGGCTGAGTTTCTCGCCGTGTTCCTCGGGGTGCAGCGCTACGGCGCCACCATCGCCACCGCGAATGTCGAGATGAACCGCTCTCATATTGCGGAGATCATTTCCGCCATCGCCCCGAAACTGCTGCTGGTGCAGGAGGGGATCGGGCTCGAGGAGTTGCGCGACCATGCCGGCGATGCCGAGTGGATGGCGCTCGGCGAGTGGCGCGAAGACGGCGGCTCTACCGGCTTCTTCGGCGCCATCGAAGACTGTTCCGACAAAGACGACATCGACGAGGTGTGCGGCCCGGGCGATATCGCGGTGATCTTTTATACCTCCGGGACAGAGGCGAAACCCAAGGGCGTGCTGCAGGCCCATTCGGCGATCTGGCCGAATTACGATGCCACAGCCGATGCGGTCGGCATGACGGACAAAGACCATATCCTCGACAGCCGGTCCTGGACCTGGCTGTCGTCGCAGAACATGAGCCTCGGCGGGCCGCTGTCGCGCGGGGCGACTGTCTATATGGCGAAACGGTTTTCGCGCAGCCGCTATTTCGACTGGGTGCGGAAATACGAGATCGATATCGGCGTTGCGGTACCGACCATCCTCAACATGTTCCTCGTTGAGCCGGTCGATATCCACGCGCGCGACATCCCGCACCTGCGTCTGATGATGACGTCGTCGGCGCCGATGCTGCCGGAAAACTGGGTCCGGTTCGAGGAACGATACGGCATCCGAATCTGCCAGTCGGCAGGCTGTTCGGAGGGCGGGCTGATGTGCAGTCACCGCGGCACGGACCGCAAGATCGGCACCATCGGGCTGCCGCTCAAATACCAGAACATCCGGCTGATGGACGGCGACAGCGAAGTCCCCAATGGCGAGCCGGGCGAGATCGTCGTCTCCGGCCCGCAGAAATCATGGGGCTATCTGCATTTCGACGGGCGGGTGGAGAAGCTGCCCGACGAGCACCGGACCGGCGATCTGGGCCAGTTCGACGAGGACGGGCATCTAACGGTGGTAGGACGCCTCAAGGACCTGATCATCCGCGGCGGGGTCAATATCTCGCCGGTCGAGATCGACAATATCCTCGCCCGCCACCCGGATATCGAGGATGGCGCCGCCTGCGGCGTGCCCGACAGGGTCTATGGGGAGGAAGTCGTCGCCTACGTCGTCCCGCGCGCGGACAGCGGCCTGACGGCCGAGGCCGTGATCGCCCATTGCGGCGAAACGCTGGCCCCGTTCAAGACGCCGAAGCAGGTGATTTTCGTGGAGTCGCTTCCCAAGAACGATCGCGGCAAGCTCGACCGCAAGAGCCTCGCCGACGCATGGAAGAAGGCCAATGCCGCGGTGGCGTAAGACGGGGAGAGCCGGAGTCTGAAGTCAAGCCGAGGGCATCTGCGGACAGCGCGTCACGTCCGCGCAACGGCAAGTTCCTGCCGAAAGGCGTCGATGCAAAACTTTGCGGCCCAGTTGAGGTACTGGTATCTCCCGTAATCTCCGGAAATCGGGAACGAGCCGCCGACGCCGCCGACAAGGTCGGGGTCGCCTTCGGTCCTGATCGTGCGCCGGACATAGGAGTTCACCCTGCACCCGGCCTCCAGATATCGCGGGTTTCCGGTCCAGCGATAAAGCTGGAACCAGCAAAAGGCCAGCTGAGCCGCCCCCGTAAGGCAGTCCCATGCGGCCATGGGGCGCCACTGGCTGTCAAACCTGCCCGACAGGAACCCGTCGTCCCGGACGCATTCGACCAGGGAATCCGCGGTCCGAATGCCCGCGTCAAGAAATATCCGGTCTTCGCAAAGCCGGTAGGCTTCCAGGACTCCTCGCAGCGCATAGGCGATCGTATGGGTCAGCGGGCGTTGAGGCGCATCGAGACAGCAATCCTGGAACCAGCCGTTCGGCGCCTGTTTCGAAAGGGCCCACCGGACCTGTCTGAGCCCCGCATCGCCGTAGCCGTTGCCAGGGGCGACCCTCTCCGCTTCAAAGAGGCCCCAGGATACGTGAGTCTCGTAGACTTTCTCGCCGGGCGCTGCGAACGGCGTCGGAAAACGGCGCCAGGCCCCGTCCGCATCCTGGGTCTCGACAAGCCAGGACGCCGCTCGATGCATTGCCGACAGATATTCCTCTTTCCCGGACGTCCCTGCCCCTGCGGCAAGGCCAAGAAGAATTTGTCCCGTGTTGAAAGTGACCGGGACCACGGGCCGGTGCGTCACCAGCCCCCCCTGAAAGGCGCCTTGCGGCAACTGAATGGCGACGAGCCAGTCCAGCATCCGCTCGGCGCGCCTGTACAGCGAGTCGTCGGCCTGTATCTCGGCTTCTGACAGAAACGTCGGGACAATGTAACCGGTTGTTTCCGGATAGGAATCTCCCCAACCGTTCAGATAGCAAAACTGTCTGGCGACGCCGCCGTCGCCCGTAGCGGAAAAATCCTGCGCGCGGCACAGCCATGCGAGGATCACCGAAATCGCCGCTTGGCATCCCGGGTCCTCGCTTGGCGGCCCCCGGCGGTCGAGCCTGTCCTGCCGGCGCGCAGAATCGGGAAGCCGGCGGTCCAGCTGGAAGGCGTAATATTTCTCGAGCAGACTATCCGGAACCAGCCTTTTAACGTTGTTCTTGAAACTCATCGTCGCTCCAGCCGGGTTCAGCAGCGAACCGCAGTTTCATCGTTTCGTTCGAATGCCTCAATCTGCGAAGGACGGCTGTAGATCGTCATGCCGCGCAACATCAGGCCTCGGATCTCGTCATAGAACGCGGCCGCCTCCACCAGCCATGACCGGGCCTCGCCGACCCGATGCCAGCTGAGACCCGCATTTCGTTCGAGCCGCCGCGTAAAGAAGTCCCGAATTTCGCTGTTTTCCAGCCGGTCTATCCGGGTCCGCGCAATTGAGCTGTCATGGGCGTTCAAGGAAAGACGATACACTTTCCCGTCATACCCGCGGCATTCCGCCGAAACAGGTGAATCCGCCGTAAACACGTCGATCGGAAAACCGCTCTCGATCTCCTCGAGGCAATGATAAAATGTGACGGTTCCGAGGTTTGTGCCGAGCCCCAGGATATAGCTGGGAAACTCGAGCATTCTGGCCATCGGCGAATCCGCCCCGAAACTCGTGCCGCAGGTGTGGTGGCTTTCGACCAAACGATCCGCATCCGGGCCGATCGCTGCGAAGGAATGGGTCGGATGCAGGCTTCTTCGCGCCTGGGGATGCCGCCGAAACGTTTCGGGAATGGCGCCAAGGTTGGAGGGCGTCGAAACGACGTCGAAGACCTCTCCGGACGATAGCGCGCCATGCATCGTCCCCTTGATCGAAAAAGTCGGCAGCATGACCGTGCCCCGGTTTCGGGTGACGAACGCATCGACGAGCGCGTCCACGACCGCCGCTGGCCCGCCCTCGACATACCCGAACGCCTTGAGAGAACTATGGACCAGAACGACGGAGCGCGGCGGAATCTCCAGTTTCAGGAGCTGATCGGCAAGCTGCGTCTTCGAAACCGGCGGAAGGCTGGATTTCAACGCGGCATTGCGCCTTTGACGGTGGATATGGTCCGGCAGGAAATACACCAGCGGTCGGACAATGTCCTTCATCAGACGCATGAGCTTCACGCAAACCTCTCAAAATCGACGGCGATCGCAGAAACTCCGGTCCGTTCGCAAAATGCCCGCGATATCAATATGAAGCGTCGGAAATATCATAAATTGATATCCGGGGGCTGAATAGTCCCGAGTGTCCCTGACGCCTCCGGCTCGCGGCACCCGCAGCCCCCCGAACGAGGGCGGCAAGCGCGATCGCGCCGTCGCTGCCGTTACCGATCCGCTGATTCAGGGTTTTCCGCCTCTCCCGGACGCGGAAGCGGATGCATTCCAATCGTTCTCGGCGACGAGCGACGCTGCGCCATCAGGATGCAGCCCCTCCCAGGCGGCCGGGACCGGGAAACGCGCCTTTGCCGCCGGACCATCGAAGCCCGCGCGACGGGATGGCTCGAACCGTTTTGCCGGCTTCCGGCCTGACGCCTAGGCCGCTCCCCGCTCCTCCTCGATCATCCTGGCGAGCAGGTTCCGCGCCTGTAGCGACGGCGCATCCATCGCCACGTCGATTTCGGGCGCGCCGGGGAAACGGTCGCGGCAGGCCTGCTGCGCCTCGCACATGGCAACGTCTTCCCGGAACACCTTGCGGATGACGGAAAGTTTCTCGGTCGTCGCCGCATCGTCGATGTCGAAATCGCGCGAGCTCGCCCAGAAATGATGCAGCGAACCGGACGTCTCCGGCGTGATGGCATGGGCGTTATGGACCGTGATGCCGAACTCGCGGTTGCCCTCGAACGCGCCGGTGCCGGCCTGGGCCGCGCCGACATCGAACATGATGGTGGCGGGCGGGGTATAGACCCAGCGGTTCCATGAATCGCCCTTGCCCACGATCCTGGCCGCCTTGGCCCACAAGGGCGGCGGATCGTCGTTCGGCATGAGCCTTTCGCAGCGCACCGCGCGCTCTTCCCGCGTGACCCTGGGCTTGATGCGGAGCTTCGCCGCGTTGCCGAGCGTATCGGGATGAACGAACGGCGAATGAGTCTGGTCGAGCTGGATATCTATATAGGCCTGGTAGTTGCACCTGACATGGAACGTATCCTCGATCGACGCCCAGTCGGGGCTGTCCAGCCAGAAATAATCCGGGATCAGCGCCTCGTCGGCCTTCGCCGGGTCGCCCATCCAGATCCACAGCCAGCGGTTCTTCTCGACCAGCGGATAGGACCGCACGCGGGCGCCCGGCGGCACCAGGTCCTGGCTCGGCACCGCGATGCACTGCCCGGTGCGGTCGAACCGCAGCCCGTGATAGCCGCACTCGATCTCGTTCCCCTTGTGCCGGCCGATGGAAAGCGGCGCGCTGCGATGACAGCAGCGGTCCTCCAGCGCGGCGACTTGGCCGTCCTCGGTGCGGAAGAACACGATGGGCTCGTCGCAGATGGTCCGCGCCAGCAGGTCGTTGCCGACATCATGGCTCCACCCGGCCACGTACCACGCATTTTTGAGATACATCGGTGTCTCCCCGTCCCGTCTTCGACAGGATGATGCCGCGAGACGAAGAAACCGGCAAGAAAAAGGGCGGCCCCAATGGGCCGCCCTCTTGCGTGGAATATGGAAACCCGGCTTACCGGCCGGATTTGGCGAGGGACAGGACCCAGCCCTTGCCTTCCATGTATTTCTTCGCCTTGGCGATATCGGCGTCGGAGAAGAACTTGTCGGGGAACACCCGGTCGACCGGGTAGACCGGACGCAGGAAGTCGTTCTCGTAACCGAACGGGACGGTGGCGTCGATGCCCATGCCGCCTTCGAACACGGTGTTGGACGCCGTCCACTCGCGGTCGCCCGCCGTCATCCGCTCGGCCGGCATAAAGGTCTGGCCGCGCCCGCCGGGCAGCGGGTTGAGGATGTCGGTCTTGGGATTGACGCGGGTGGTCAGGTTCCAGATCACGTCGTCCATGTCATAGATGTCGGTGTCTTCGCTCATCGCGATGGCGAGACGCGAACCCTGCGAGGTGGCGAGGATCGCGGCGAGGAAGTTGCGCTGCCAGCCTTCGTCGATCTGGCTGCGCTTCTTGACCTGGATGATCGCCCCGCCCCAGTCGGTCATCGGGTACGGAATGTTGACGTCCGTGCAGATGCCGGGCTGCATGCGGTGGCACAGCTCGTACATCGCGGATTCGCGCACGGTGGTGTCGATGTTCTGACAGTCCATCGTGTGAACGCCGAGCGGGAACACGATCGGCTTGGATTCGCGCGCCCGCATGGTAACCGCGGTGACATGGAAGGTCGGCGCCTTGTACGCCTTGCCCATGTAACCGGCCCATTCGGGATGGAAATGGAACCGGCCCTGAACGCCGGCCTCTTCCGATTCCGCCGTCTCATAGCGTCGGTCGCGCGGGTGAAGATAGCCCTCCAGCGTGATCTCGGCATCAGCCAGCGCATAGGCGCCGGGAACCGTCTTGGCTTCGACCATGCGGACCGGCTCGCCCGCCAGACGGCCGGCGACGCCCAGCTCATCGCAGCCGACCGGCAGGATGACGTAGTCGAAACCGGCGCCCGCCAGCAGGTTCGGGCCGTACGGGATGCCGAAATTCATGGTCAGCGGGATCGGCTTGTCGTCACGGTAATGGTTGGCCATCAGCTGCCAGCCATGGCTGCCCGGCGAAATCTGGAAGGTGCCGACATTGCCCCAGCGGAAATTCATCCGGTTGTAGGCCATGTCCGTGCCGCCATCGAAATACTCGCCGGCGAACAGGCGCTGGCCGGACCCGACGGTCAGTTCCGATTCATAGGTCGTGTGCCGGATCGGCACCATGAACTCGTTGACCTCGGTCGGGTTCAGGATGACTTCCTCGTGGCTCGGCGCGTCCTTGGAATCGACGATGACCGGCTTCAGCGGATTGCGGATCGCCTCGGCGATCTTCACCGTCCGATCGCGGCTGTCCTTGAAACCGAACAGCTTGTGCATGACGCCGTGATCGGCGAACAGGTTGGTGATCGCGCGATGGAAGGGCTTGCCCTTCACATTGTTGAACAGGATCGGGCAGGCGCCGTCGAGATGCTTCTGAACGCCGGTGATCTCCAGATCGGGATCCACCTCGACGTCGGTCTCGATCAGGTCGCCTTCGGCCCGCAGAAAATCGATCGTCGACCGAAGGTCCCGCAGCGCATCCGTCTGCGGATCGCCGACTGCTTCTTTTCTGGCTGTGCTCATCTCTGTCTCCTGACTCCGTCTTTTTTGATTTGCCGAAACGAAATTCGTTAAACCGATAGCCGCGATTTGTACGGGTATCGCAGACGGAATGCAACCCGGACTCGTCGGCATTTATCCGCAAACCCCCGAAAAACAGGGAAAAAACCGATTGTTGGGCGCTAAATACTTAGATTTCTATGTATTTTTCGGAGACTGTCGATATCGCACTTCTTAGACAGAATCTTGACGCAAGGGCCGTTCCCCCGCATGACTCAATCATGGATCATCGGAAACCGGAGCAAGCCATGACCGACCAGCCCCTTCTCCCGCCCGTGCGGAAGTTCGTCGACACGGTCCGCGGTCTTTGCGCCGAAGGGCGCGAGGGGGAAACGCTGTGGCCCGAAGTCGCCTCGCATCTGCGCGACCTGCTCGCCGATCCGGAGCTTCAGGCGCACACCAGGACCTGGCCCGACACCAAGCAGGGCGACGGCGCGCCGGGCAACCTGCTGTTCTACGAGGATCCCGATTACGGGTTCGTCCTCAACGCGCTGGTCAAGGCGCCGCATTCGACCACCAACATTCACGATCACGGGCCGAGCTGGACGCTCTATGGCGTGCTGGAAGGCGGCGAACATATCGAGCGCTACGAGCGGAAAGATGGCGGTGCGCCGGGAGACGCGCCGGCAACCGTTGAAAAGAACGGCGATTTCGACGTGACGCCCGGCTATATCGACGTGGTGCCGCCCTGGCAAATTCACCAGGAACGCAACGGCGACGACCGCACCATCGGGTTCATCGTCCGCAGCCAGCGGTCGGGCACCTTCGTCCAGTACCGGTTCGACCCCGCTACCGGCGGCGTCTCGTCCTATAACGGGCCGCGCCAGATCCCGTTCGTCCTGGCCTGACCGCAATCTTCGACATGGCGGATGTCCGGTCTCTTCTGGAACGGGGGCTGGCCCACCACCGGGCCGGGCGCCGGACGGAAGCGGAAGATTTCTATCGCCAGGCGCTCGCGGCGGAACCGGACAACCCGAACGGGCTGCATCTGCTCGGCGTATGCGCGATGGACGCGGGACGGAACGAGGAAGCCGCCGGCCTGATCGGTCGCGCCGTTGCAAAGGATGCCGGCAACCCCAACATGCGGGTCCATCTCGGCGCCGCGCTTCGCGCCTGCGGCAGGATCGAGGAAGCAGCGGGTGCGTTCAGGGAGGCCTGCCGGCTGGCTCCGTCCGATATGGAAGCCCATTACCATCTGCTCGGCGCGCTCAACGTCCTGGGGCGGCAGCGGGACGCCGTGCCGGTTCTTCGGGCGGCGGTCGCGCAATCGCCGGGCAGCGCCGAGCTGCATCTGATGCTGGGGGTCGCGCTCAGGGATGCCGGCGATCTCGATGCGGCGGAACAGGCCAACCGCAAGGCGCTCGAACTTCGCCCCGGCTACGCGGAAGCGCATGGCAACCTCGCCAACGTTCTGCAAAAACAGCGCAGGCTGGACGAGGCCGTCGAGAATTACCGCGCCGCCGTCGCGATCCGGCCGGAATTCTTCCGCCAGGCCGCCAGCAATATCGCCAGCATGGGACAGGGCCGCATCTGGCTGCGGCTGTCCGAAGCGCGAAAGAAACTCGCCGAACAGCCGTCGTCGCGGCGGCTTACCTGATCATGATGTAAAGGCCGAGAAGCAGCAGCGCCCAGAACAGCGTCTTGCGAAAGACCGCCTCGGAGAGATGCACGCGGATGCGCTGTCCGGCGACCATGCCGATGGCCGCCGGAATGACGGCGGCGGCGGACATCAGAAGTTCATCCCCGGCAATCAGCCTCTTGCCGCCGAGCGCGATGCCGAGCGCCAGCGTTGAAACCGAGAACAGGATTCCCATCGCCTGCACCAGCGCGTCGCGCCCAAGCCCGAGCGCCTGCAAATAGGGCACGCCGGGAACGGCGAAGGATCCGGTGAGCCCCGTCAGCACGCCGTTGACGATGCCCGCCAGCGGCCCGGCCCAGCCTTCACAGGATTGAGGCAGGGACAGTTTCGGCGTGGTCAGCCCAAGCAGCGCGTAAGACGCCAGCAGCAGGCCCAGCAGCCGGGCCAGCAGCGCCGTATCCGCGCCGGCGAGAATCTCCACCCCGACCCAGATCCCCGCCGCCGCGCACAGCAGGAACAGCCAGAACCGTTTCAGCAATTCCACCAGACGCCCGCCGACGCAGGCCTGCCAGACATTGGTCGCGATGGACGGCACCAATAGCAGTACCATGGCGGGCTGCAGACCGAAAAACACCGTCAGGATTCCGAGCGAGACGGAGGGCAGGCCCAGCCCGACCACGCCCTTGACCGCACCGGCGAGGATAAAGGTCAGACAGACGGTGAGAACGGATTCAACCGTCCACATCGCCTGAATTTTCCTCGTCCTCCTCGTCCTCATCGCGGGCGTCGGGATTTCCGGAAAGCAAGACCCAGAACCCGCCGCCGACCTCGGGCAGCGGATTGCAGCGCGTGACCAGACCGGTTTTCATGGCGTCGACCAGCATGCGGCCGACCGGCTGGAACAGCGTCGTGCCGCTGGTCGCGCTCGCCTTGTCGATGCGGATCACGACCGTCCGGGGCGGACGAAAGCGGCTGCGCTCCAGCATGCGGTCGACGCTGGCCTCGGCGTGGGCCCGGTCGAGACCGCACAGGTCCAGTTCGTATTCCGCGTCCTCGTGGAAACCGGTCAGCCGGCGGATATCTTCGTCTTTCAGGAATGGCATGCGGTTACGGCCTGTCGCGGCGGATATGGTTCTTGTAGTACCCCCGCTCGTTCTTGACCCTGTCCTTGAGCGTCCGGGCGGCGTCGTATTCCTCCCGGCTCATCGTTTCGATCTCGAGTTCGAGCCGCGCCCGCTCGATCGGGAAACACTGCGCCACAGGCGTTCCCGCCGGAAGCACGCCCTCGAAATCCGGATCGATCCAGACCGACGGAAAATGCACAGGCAGCGCATCGAACCCGTCCGTATCGACCAGCCCCGACAGAGTGCGGAACGGCAGGTCGTGACGGTTGAGCGGATGGGTGAACAGCGTTGCATAGCCGGGCTCGGTATGGATCGCCCAGAAATTATGGAACTTCATCACCACCATGTCCGGATCGACAAACGGCACGCCGGGCGCCTGGGTCGGGTAGTGAAATCCGACGGGACTTTCGTCATGCGGCCAGTCCCAGGCGAACTCGCCGTCCTTCACCGTGATGTCCGCCTGCAGCGGAATGACAAAGCCGAGCGTCAGCGCATCGATGAACGGCATGCAGTGCTTGACGGTGAGGTCGTCCGGCCCTTCGCCCGTCGGCTGCTCCATCGGCAGCCGCTTGTACCAGTCGGGGGTCGTTCGGCGGGCAAGGATCGGCTCCGGCAGAAGCTCCCGGAGATCGGGCGGGCAGGAAAATCGGATTTTCATTCGGGCATTGTGGCGGGGTGGGTCAAAAGTGCAAGAACGCAGCGCACCCGTCTGTTAGATTCCCGACGGAAGGAGCATCTCATGTCACGCATCACCCCCCTGCCCCGCGAAGATCTTGGCGAGCTGGAAGAAGTCTTTACCCGCGCCGAAAAGGCTCTCGGTTTCGTCCCCAACAGCTTTTTCATCATGGCGCGAAGACCCGCAATGCTGCAGGCGTTCTCCCGTCTCTCGCGGGAAGTGCTCGGCGTCCCCGGCCGCGTGCCGGCGGACCTGAAATGGATGATCGCTCACATCGCGAGCCGGTCGGCCGGCTGCCAGTACTGTGCAGCACACACAGGCGACACGGCGGCGACGGCGACGGGCGTGGACCCGGCGAAGATCGAGGCGATATTCGATTACGAACGCAGCAACCTGTTCAGCGCGGCGGAAAAGGCGGCGCTCACAGTCGCACAGGGGGCCGGCCAGGTTCCCAACATGGTGAGCGACGCCGACATGGACTCGCTGAAGGAGCATTTCGACGAGGACCAGATCGTCGAGATCGTCGGCGTCATCTGCCTGTTCGGCTGGCTCAACCGCTTCAACGACACCATGGCGACCGATCTGGAGCCCGGACCCCGCGCCTTCGGCGAGGCGCATCTCGCTCAGTCGGGCTGGAACGCCGGGAAACATGTTTCCGGATAAGACCGCGCCGGCGCGACCCCGCGTTGGCGGCTAGGAAGGCCGCCTTCCGAAATACGCGTCCTCGATCATCCTGCCGATCCCGGCGCGGTCGAGCGGACGCGTGTTGAAATGCAGCGTGCTTTCCATCGCAAGATCGGCGGCGCGACCGATATCGTCTTCCTTCATGCCGATATCCTTCAGCGCCGTGGGCGCGCCGCAGCGCAGCAGCGCATCATACACGGCTCCCGCCCCGTCCCCGTCGGTCGCGCCGAAGGCGCGTGCGATGACCGCCTCGGCCTCGGGCCGCGCCGGACGGTTATAGTTGACCACATGCGGCAGCATGATGGTGTGGGTCTTCGCGTGCGTCAGGCCGAGATCGCCCGCCAGCACGTGACAGACTCGGTGCTGCAGCGTCGTGCCCGACGCCATGATGGTGGAACCGCACAGGAACGCGCCATAGAGCGCGTCGCTGCGCGCCTCGATATCGGCGGGATCCTTCGCGATCCGCTCCAGCGCCGACGACATGGCGCGGATTCCCGCCTCCGCATTGAGCGCCGAAACCGGGCTGGTGTCCTTTGCAAAAAAGGACGAGACCGACTGCGCCATCGAGTTGAAGCCGCTCGGGATCGCGATATCGGGCGGCAGCCCGACAGTCAGCTCGGCGTCGTAGATGATCGATTTCGGCAGCATTTTCGGCGAACGAAGCTGCACGCGCCTGCCGTCCTCGCGTACCGCCTGCAGCGTCGTCGTCTCGGAGCCTGAATAGGTCGTGGGAATCGCCACGAAAGGAATGTCGAGCTCGTCGGCCAGCACCTTGGCGAGCCCGGTCGCATTGCCGCCGCCATAGGAAACGACGCTGTCCACTCCGACGTCGCGGGCATGATCCAGCGCTTCCCGCACGCACTCGACGGGCGAAAAGGGCAGGGCGTTGTCGGCGATCCCGACACATCTTTCCTCCAGCGCGTCGCTGATCGACCGGACATCGTTCGACCGGCCCGGCGAGACGCAGAACAGCGCCCGCTCCGCGCCCAGCGCCTCCAGCTCCTCGCCAAGCTCGCTCACACGTCCGGCGCCGAACACGACGCGCCATGGCAGGGCGGAATAAACGAATGGCTTCATCGGATACGGGCTCTCGGCGCTGACATTGCAAATTCGGAGGCCCTTTCCTTGCCGTCCCGGCCCGGTCTGTCAATATGTGCGGAACCGAAAACCGCAAGCGGAGACCCAAAATGGCATCGACCGGCAAGATCGACTCCCCCTTCGTCATTCACAAGGCGAAGGACAACCCGTTCAAGAGCGGCGGGCTGCGCACCTATCGCGAATACCGCGATTTCGGATTCGCCGAGGCGACCGGCGGCAAGGTCCACGCCCATATCATCCGCACCACCGCGCTCGCCCCGGAAGGGGGCACCGGCATGCATTATCACGATCTGGATTTCCAGATGGTCTATTGCCTGAAAGGCCGCTCGCGCGTCTGGTTCGAGGGCCAGGGAGAAGTCGAAATCGAGGAAGGCGATGCATGGATCCAGCCGCCGTCGATCAGGCACAACGTGCTCTGGTACACGGAGGACTACGAGCTGCTGGAAATCACCCTGCCCGCCGATTACCCGACGGTTCCGGTCGAGAAATAGGCCGTTTTCCTATTTCGACCATTTCGTAACGGGCTTTTCCAGCGGTTTCCCGTCGACTGAAACCGCGTCGACGTTTTCGTGGAAAAAGCAGATCAGCCCCCTGATCTTGGGGCATTCCGCCAGCGGGGTCTCGTACGACCACGCGATGTCCTCAAACATTTCGCCACCCACGGCCGCGCTGAAATAGGAGGCATCGCCCTTGTAGGGACAGGTCGACGACGTCTCTGTCCGGGTCAGCAAATCCATGCGCACGTCTTCCCGCGGGATGTAATGCCTCACCGGGTGACCGGTCTCGAACACGAATACCGCGTTTTCCGATCGCGCCACCTGTTCGCCGCCGAGCGTCACCGCAACGGGACGGTGCGACAGGATGGCGTCGACGCGGTGTTTCGGGTCGCGCGGATGCTTGAAGATTTCCTCGTCCTCTTCCCACCAGCTGTCGACCCGGTTCCAGTAGAACGCGACGTAATCCCTGATATCGAGCATCTCGTCATACGGGTTGCGGTACGACCACATGACGTTCTCTTCCACCCGGTCGCCGACGGTCAGCGTCCAGTAGGAGGCGTGTCCCTTGTAGCCGCAATGGGTCTCGTTATCGGTCGGCGCAAACAGGTCCATGCGAACGTCGGACATGGGAAAGTAATAGACCGGCAGATGACCGCCTTCCCGCATCAGCATGACGCCCGTCGAATCGGCGATGGTTTCTCCGCTGAACCGGACCCGGACACGGCGCGGACAAGGCTCGAAATCGAGAAGCTTGTCGGGATTCTTGGCGAAACCGGGGGCGGGTCCGGGCGCGACGGCGGCAGTGGCCATAATGAAATCTCCCAGTTCGGAAACGGTTCCGCGAAGGATGGAACGCCGGTGCTCCGGGCGCAAGCCGGACTTTTCCGGCGACGGTCAGGCGGTCGCCGCCAGCGCCGGCGCGAAGAAACCGTGCAGCCCGTTCAGGGCCTCCGCCATGCCGGCATCCGCAACCTGTTCCGGTCTCAGCAGGAACACCGGGCGTTCGAAACGGGGGGCATCCCGTACCGGAGCGAGGGTACCTGTTTCCAGATGGCGCTGGACCATCCGGTACGGAAAATAGCCCGAACCGCCGCAGCGCAATATGACGTCCAGCGCCGGCGTTCCAACGGAAAAGCGCAGCGCAGGCCGAGGGCGCCCTCCGAACGACATCGCGTGAGCGGCCCGGTAATCCGCCCCCCAGTCGACAAGAACGTAATCCGCATCGCCCGGACCGGCGGCATCCGGCCGGGTCGAAACCAGGACCAGGTCGTCCCGGAAAAGCTCTTCTGCGACCAGCCCGTCGCACTGCCGCGGACGATAGACGATCGCCGCGTCGAGAAGCCCGTCCTCGAGCTGGCGTAGCAGCGAATCGTTGCCCGCCACCTCCGCGTTCAGGGCGACATGGGGATAGGTTCGCCGCAGCCAGGCGACCCAGTCGACCAGCGCGCCGTCCCAATGGGTGACCTGGGCGCCCAGCGTCAAGCCGACCGAAACGGAATCCGGAAGCGCCGCATCGTGCCGCGCCTGGGCCCAGGCGCGAACGATCGTCGTGGCAGCGCCCTGAAATCGTAATGCCGCCGGCGTGGGCGACACCCCTTCGCGGGTGCGGACGAACAGGCTTGTCCCGAGCTGTTCTTCGAGCAGCCTGATCCGCGCGCTGACGGTCGATTGCGTGACATAGAGCCGGCCGGCCGCGCGGATGAAACTGCCGCAATCCAGCACCGTCAGAAAGGTACGCGCGAGTTCGCTGTCCATGGCCCGGCAGCCTTCGAAACACGATATGGCGATAAAGAACTGGCTATCGGAAATACCGATATCAAGAGCGAAAAACTTTCATTTTAACTGTGACCGCAACCGTCCCATGTATGCGCTGACCTGTCGATAACCGCGCAGGAAAGCAGGATAGGTCGCCAACAGCGAACATCCGCCGGCGCAGGAAAACGACCGCTTCGGCACGGTCTTTCGACCGCGTCGAAACCCTGAACCTGGTTCGAAAGGAACTGGAAAATGAACGAACTTCTTCGCTCCGCTCTGATGGTCTCGATCCTCGCCTTCGGGCCGGTCGTCGCCGCCACCTCGTCCTACGCGCAGAGCGCGCCGGAAACCGAGCAGCCGCAGCCGCAGCCCGAATCCGGTGAGGGACAGACTCAGGGCGGATCTGGCGGCTAAGACCGCCTTCGGGCCCTGAGGGGGTCCACAGCATCCCCCTAATGCCTTCCGGGCCGCTCGCAAGGGCGGCCCGGTTTTTCTTTTCAGCCACCGGACGGCCCCTTAGGGTGCCGCCATGGCCCGTCCATCCTCCCGCCTCGCCGCTCCTCACCGGCGACTGACCAACGCCCTTGCCAGAGTCTGCATCCGGGCGGGATATCGCGTAATGCGGGTCTACTGGCGAAAACGCGGCGTTCGTCGTATCGGCGTCGGCGTCCTGATACGCCACGGCGACCGCGTCCTCGCGGTCCGGCACTCCTATCGTCCGGAATACACCATTCCGGGAGGCGGCATAGGCCGCAACGAAACGCCCGCCGTGGCGGCCGCCCGCGAACTCGCCGAGGAACTGTCGCTTTCGGTCGCACCGGACGAGCTGACCTATATAAGGCAGCTCCGCAATACGCACCTTATGGAGCTCCGGCTCGACTCGGTTCCCGACATCGCCATCGACAACCGGGAAATCATCGACGCGGTATTCGTGACGGAGGAGGAAGCGATCCGCCGCAACCCGTTTTTCCGGCGTCTTCTGGAAAGCGCTTCAGGCGGGCAAACGGGATAGCGACGACCCGCCTTTCATGGTTTTATGAGACGTCCTGACAGAACCTGCAAAGGAACATCCGACCATGAGCAACGGCATCGGCCAGCCTGTCCTTCGGACCGAGGATCCACGGCTTCTCACCGGGCGCGGCACGTTCGCCGATGACATTTCCCTGCCCCACATGGCCCATGCCGCCATCGTCTACTCGACGGCGGCGCATGCCGATATCCTGTCGATCGACACGGCAGCCGCGGAGGAGGCGCCGGGCGTCATCGCCGTCCTGACCGGCCGCGACGCAGACGAGGACGGGCTGGGCGGACTGCCCGCGCTGTTCATGCCGGAAGACATGGGCGGCCCGCCCTGTTTCCGGACCGTCCGCCCGGTCATCGCGCGCGACCGGGTCAGACATGTCGGCGAACGCATTGCCGTCGTGGTGGCGGAAACGCCCGAACAGGCCGCCGAGGCCGCCGACCTGATCGTGGTCGAGTACAGGAACCTGCCTGCCGTCATACAGGCTGCCGACGCGGTCGAGCCCGATGCGCCACAGCTTTACGACGGCGCGAAGAACAACACGTCGTTTACGCTGCGCTTCGGCGACGAGGCGACGACGGATGCGGCGATTGCGGGCGCGCACCATGTGACGACGCTGTCGCTCTACAACACCCGGCTCACCACCAACGCGATGGAGCCCCGCACGTCGATCGGCCATTACAGCCGCGTCGACGACAGCTACACGCTTTACGCCAGCCTGCAGAACCCGCACGGCACGCGATCGACGCTGGCGCAGGATATTTTCGGCGAGCCGGAAGCGAAATTCCGCGTCGTTGCAAAAGATGTCGGCGGCGGGTTCGGGCTCAAGGGCGGCACGCACCCGGAAGACGCGCTGGTACTTTGGGCTTCGAAGCGGTCGGGCCGCCCGGTCAAGTGGACCGGCGACCGGTCTCTGTCGTTCCTCGGCGACGATCAGGCGCGCGACCAGACCGTAACCGGCGAGCTGGCGCTGGATAGGGACGGCAGGTTCGTCGGGCTTCGCGTGCGCGGGCTCTATAACGCGGGGGCCTATGTCGTGGGTTCCGCCTGCGTGCCGATCATCTTTTCGCTGCGTCTTGCGCCCAACGCCTATGCCATACCGGCCGTCGACGCGCTGTCGAAGATGGTCTTCACCAACACCCCGCCGACCGTTCCCTACCGTGGCGCGGGAAGGCCGGAGGCGATCTATCTGATCGAACGGCTGATCGACAAGGCGGCGCGGGAAACGGGACACGACCGGATAGAGTTGCGGCGGCGCAACTTCATTCGGCCGGACGCCCTGCCCTACACCACACAGGGCCATTTCACCTACGATTCGGGGGAGTTCGAAGCCACGCTCGACAACACCGTCGGCCTGGCCGATATCGCGGGATTCGAAGGACGTAAAGCGGCAAGCGAAAAAGCCGGCAAGAGGCGCGGGCTGGGGCTTTCCTACTACATCGAGGACAGCGGCAATTTTAACGAGCGCATGGTGCTGAAATTCGATCCCTCCGGGTCGCTGACCATCCATGCCGGCACGTTTTCGCACGGCCAGGGGCACCAGACGGTCTACGCCCAGATGGTGTCGGACTGGCTCGGCGTGGACTTCGACCAGATCAGGCTCGAACAGGGCGATACCGCGCAAATCGCCTTCGGCCGCGGCACCTATGCCTCGCGCTCGATGACGGTCGGCGGCAGCGCGCTGCGCAAGGCGGCCGACGACGTGATCGAAAAGGGAAAAAAGCTCGCCGCCCATCTGCTGGAGGCGGCGGCCGACGATATCGAGTTCAGGGACGGAACTTTCACGGTCGCCGGCACCGACCGGTCGATGCCCCTGACCGATGTCGCGCGCGCCTCGTTCCGGCCACACGGCATTCCGATCGAGCTCGGCATCGGGCTGGAAGGCATCGGCGCGTTCGGGGTCAGCAGCCCGAGCTTCCCCAACGGCTGCCATGTCTGCGAAGTCGAAGTGGACCCCGATACCGGCACTGTCGAGATCGACCGGTACACCGTCATCGACGATATCGGGGTGGTGCTGAACCCCCTTCTGGCCGACGGGCAGATTCATGGCGGCATCGTCCAGGGAATCGGCCAGGCGCTGTGCGAGGAGCTCATCTATGACGGCGACGGCCAGCTCGTGACCGGCAGCTACATGGACTACAACATGCCGAAGGCGGACGACATGCCGTCCTTCGTATCCGAATTCCACGAAGTGCCGTGCCGGACCAACCCGATCGGCGTCAAGGGCTGCGGCGAAGGCGGCACGGTGGGCGCAACGCCGACGGTGATCAACGCTGTCATCGACGCGCTGGCGCCGCTCGGCGTCGACGACATGGCTATGCCGGCCAGCCCGCACACGGTCTGGAACGCTATCCGCAATGCCGGTCGGCGAAAGGCCACCCTTGCATAGCGCAGGGCGTGTCCTTAAAACCGCGCCCATCGCAAAGACAGAATTTCAGAACAGCTGGAGACCAGAATGGCCGACATTCCCCTGACGATGGCGATTTTCGATTACGACCATGTGCGCGACATGTCTACCGGGCGAGTCAAGCCCGAGGGCATCGACCTCACCGTCATCAATCATGACGTGGAGGAAATTTTCCACCGCTTCATGTTCGGCCAGGAATGGCATGTCTCGGAAATCTCGATGGGGATGAGCACCTCGCGCTTTTCGGAGGGCGACGCGCCGTTCGTCTATCTGCCGATCTTCCCGTCGCGCGTCTTCCGCCATTCCGGCATCTACGTCCGGGCGGACGGGCCGATCAAAACCGCGGAGGACCTGAAAGGCAAACGCATCGGCTGCCCGGAATGGGGACAGACCGCGACGATCTACATACGGGGCTGGATGGAGCACGATGTCGGCGTCAAGCTGAAAGAGGTCGAATGGTTCCAGTCGGGCATCGACCAGGCGGGCCGCAAGGAAGCCGCCAATCTCGACCTGCCGGAGGGAGTAAATCTCACCGTCGTCACCGACCGCTCGCTGACCCAGATGATGTTCGACGGCGACCTCGACGGCGCCTTCGCCGCGCGTCCGCCCAAGGCCTTTCTGGAGGGCGATCCCCGGATCGTCCGGCTGTTCCCGGACTACCGCAAGGCCGAAGCGGAATACTACAAGAAAACCGGCATCTTCCCGATCATGCACACCGTGGCGCTGCGCCGCGACGTGTTCGAGGAAAATCCCTGGGTCGCGATGAACATGATGACGGCATTCGAGCAGGCCAAGCGCCGCAGCCAGAGCCGGATCGAGAACTTCACCGCGTCGCAGATCGCCGTGCCGTGGCTTTATTCGGACGGCGTCGAGATCAACCGGCAGATCTTCGGCAACGATTTCTGGCCCTACGGCATCGAAGCCAACCGGGTCACGCTGGAAGCATTCCTCCAGTTCGCCTACGAGCAGGGCACGCTGCACCGGCGGCTGACGGTCGACGAGCTTTACCCAGACGAGGTCAAACACCACTTCAAGTACTGATCCGGAATCAGTGAAGCCTTGTCCCCGGCGGAGGCTTGGGCGCCCCCTGTAGCCTGCCCTTGAGGCGCAGCACGTAGCCGATGATTTCAGCCACCGCCTTGTAGTGTTCGGCGGGGACTTCCTCGCCGATCTCGACGCCGGCATAGAGCGCGCGGGCCAAAGGCGGATTGCTGAGTACGGGAATGTCGTTCTCGGCGGCGATTTCCCTGATTTTTGCGGCCATGTGATCGGCGCCCTTCGCCAGCATGGTGGGCGCGTTCATGTCGCCCATCTCGTATTTCAGCGCCACGGCGTAATGGGTCGGGTTGGTGATGACGACGGAAGCTTCCGGCACCGACTGCATCATGCGTTGTTTGACGTCAGCGCTCATGGGGCAGATTGAGGAGTTTGCATAAGGGAGGATTTTTGGCTCATCGTAGAGACCCGTAGGGGAAGGAAGATGAGACAAAAATCGATGACGACGAAAGACACCGCCGAGCAGGCGGTTCGGGATATCCGCCGTAAGACGCGCAAGCAGTATTCGGCCGAAGAGAAGATCCGCATTGTTCTGGAGGGACTGCGTGGCGAGGAAAGCATCGCCGCGCTGTGCCGCCGCGAGGGGATCGCCGAGAGCCTATATTACAGCTGGTCGAAGGAGTTCCTGGAAGCGGGCAAGAAGCGT
>JAYOEY010000010.1:56687-122117 GCA_038116945.1 Rhodospirillales bacterium | reverse complement strand
GGCGAAGCGGTCGCCGCCGTCGCCGCCATCGACGTCGCCACGGCCCAGAAGGCGCTCGACCTGATTGAAGTCGTTTACGAAGAGCTGCCGGCCTACTTCACCGCCGACGACGCCATGGCCGAAGGTGTGACGCCGCTGCACGAGAAGCGTCCCAACAATGTCGAACGCCATGTCGAGTACGATCTGGGAGAAGTCGACAAGGGGTTCGAGGATGCCGACCTGGTTCGCGAGGATACGTTCGACTGCGCCGAGGTCTGTCAGGTCCAGACAGAACCGCACGCAGCCATCGCCCAGTACGACGCGGTGCGCGACCGGCTGACGGTCAGGCCGTCTACCCAGGTGCCCTACTACGTCCACATCATGCTGGAGCAGACGCTCGGCATGCCGAAATCGAAAATCCGGGTGATCAAGCCGCATATCGGCGGCGGTTTCGGCTGCCGCACCGAGGCGCTGCATTTCGAATTCATCGCCGGCGCGCTGGCGCGCAAGGCGTGCGGCACGGTGCGTATCGTCGCCAGCCGCGAGGAAACCTTTATCACCCATCGCGGCCGCCCCGAACAGAAGACAACGATGAAAATCGGGCTGACGAAGGACGGGTGCATTACCGCGGTCGAGGCCACCACCACCCAGCGCGGCGGCGCCTATGCCGGGTACGGCACGGTGACGATCCTCTATTCGGGCTCGATGATCTTCGCGCTCTACGACATCCAGAACGCGCGCTATAACGGCTATCGCGTGCTGACCAACACGCCGCCCTGCGGCGCGTTCCGCGGCCACGGCACGGTCAATGTGCGGTTTGCCTTCGAATCCCTGCTGGACGAAATGGCGCGCGAGCTCGGCCTCGATCCGTTCGAGGTCAGGCGGAAAAACCTGCTGAAGGCCCCGACCTTTACCCTCAACGACCTGATGGTGAATTCCTACGGGTTGCCGGACTGTCTCGACATCGTCGAGAAGGCGAGCGGCTGGAAGGAACGGCGCGGCAGGCTCGGCCCGCTCAAGGGGATGGGCATGGCGTGCTCGCATTATGTCAGCGGCGCATCCAAGCCCGTCAACTGGACGGGAGAGCCGCATGCCACCGTCAATATCAAGCTGGATTTCGACGGCTGTCTGACGATCCTGACCGGTGCGCCGGAAATCGGCCAAGGCTCCAGCACCATCCTGACCCAGTGCGTCGCCGAGGTGCTGGGCATCGACATGGGCCGCATCCGCATCGTCGCCGGCGACAGCGCGATCACGCCCAAGGATAACGGGGCCTATTCGTCGCGCGTCACCTATATGGTCGGCAACGCCGCCATCGACGCCGCGACCAACCTGAAGGCCATCCTGACCGAAGCGGCGGCCCGCAAGCTGGATGTCGAGCCGTCCGACATCGAATGCCTGGGCGAAATCTACCGCGCCGGGTCGCAGGATCAGGGGCTGACCTTCGACGAGGTCGTGATGGCCGCGCTCGAAGGCACCGGCACCATCACGGCGCGCGGCAATTTCGACACCATCCCGGCAAGCTGGGGCGGCGACAAATATCGCGGTGCGGCGATCGGCGGCACGATGGCGTTTTCCTACGCCGCCCAGGTGGTGGAGATCGAGATCGACCCGGACACCGCCGACATCCACGTCAGGAAGGTCTGGGTCGCGCACGATTGCGGCAAGGCGCTCAATCCGCTTTCCGTCGAGGGCCAGATTGAAGGATCCGTCTGGATGGGGATGGGCCAGGCGATGATGGAGGAAACGCGCTTCCATAACGGTCTTGGCATCTCCAACTCGATGCTGGACTACCGCGTGCCGACGATTATCGAATCCCCGCCGATCGAAGCGCATATCGTGGAATCGAACGACCCGCACGGCCCGTTCGGCGCCAAGGAAGCAGGCGAAGCCTCGCTGGCGGGCTTCCTGCCCGCGCTGACCAACGCCATTGCGGATGCGCTGGATATCCGCGTCACCGAACTGCCGATCACCCAGGACCGGCTGGCCGAGCTGATCGACAAAAAGGCGCGCCAATCGAAAACGGCCGGCGCAAAGGAAGAGGCGGACGCGTAATGGAATTCATGCCCGATTTCAGACTGCACCGTCCTACGGAGATCGAAGAAGCGGTCAAGCTGCGCGCCGGGTCCGAAGGCGCGCTCTATGTCGCGGGCGGCACCGACATGCTCGTCAATGTCAGGCGCGGCATCGAACAGCCGGACGCGCTGGTCGACCTGACCGATATCGCATCAATGCGGGAAATCGTCGAGGACGGGGACGGGCTGCATATCGGCGCGGGCGTCACGCTCGATACCGTCGCGCGCGATGAACGGATCGCGAAAAACTACCCCGCTGTCGCCGACGCCGCCGCTTCGGTGGCCGGCCCGACCCATCAGAATTACGGCACGCTCGGCGGCAATCTGTGCCTCGACACGCGCTGCCTGTTCTACAACCAGTCGGAATGGTGGCGGAAATCGAACGATTACTGCCTCAAGGAGCGCGGCGATACGTGCCATGTCGCGCCCGGCGGCAAGAAATGCTTCGCCGCCTTCTCGGGTGATGTCGCACCGGCGACGCTGGTTCACGGCGCGGAAATCGATCTGGTCGGCCCCAATGGCGCGCGCCGCATCCCGCTTTCCGATCTGTACACAAACGACGGCATGAACCATCTGACGCTCGACCCCGGTGAGTTGCTGACGACGATTCACCTGCCCAAACCGGATGCAGGCGCGAACAGCGCATACGAAAAGGCCCGCATCCGCGGTTCCATCGACTTCCCGCTGGCCGGCGCCGCCGTATGGCTCCGGTTGGACGGAAACGTTGTCGGCGAGCTGCGCATCGCGCTCACCGCCGTGAATCCCTGCCCGCAGAACGTCACCGGCCTCGAAAAATTCTCAGGCGCGCCGCTCGACGACGCGGCGCTCGACGAGATCGCCGGGATCGTCCAGCACCAGGCCCGCCCGATGCGCACCACCACCGTCAAACCGTGGTACCGCCGACGCGTCGTCGGCGCGCTTGCAAGGCGGCTGACCGCAAAGCTGGCGGGCTGATCGGTACTCAGGGCAGCGCGTCCCCCTCATAACGCCGCCAGGCGCTCATCTGCAGCGCCGATGTCAGGCAGTGCACGACGACAGGCTTCGTCTTCACTGCGAAGGCCTGCGCGATTCCGTCGGCGACCTCTTCCTCCGACGAAATCGTGATCGCCTCCGCTCCGAACGCCCGCGCCCAGGCGGCGAAATCCGGGTTGGTCAGCCGCGTTCCGTCGAGGAAGGGCCTCTCGGGATAGCGCACGTAAGAGTGCATGCCGATCGTGCCGTACATCGAATTGTCCGAAATGATCACGATCGGGTTGACGCCGTACTGACAGGCGGTGGCGATCTCGTTGCCGGTCATCAACGCGCCGCCATCGCCAAGGAAGGCGACCACCTGGGTATCGGGGCGGCGCAGGGCGGCGGCGACCGCCATCGGCATGCCGGACCCCATGGCGCCGACCACCGACGACAGGAACACCTGTCCCTGCCGGAAGCCGATATAACGGTGGATGTAGGACGCGAAATTGCCGGCGTCCGTCGTGACCGTGGCGTCATCCGCAAGATGCCTGTCGACCTCGCACACGATGGCAGCGAAATTGACCCCGTCGGGCTGCCTCTCCCATTCCTTCGCCATCAGCCTGCGGTGGATGGCATTGAGCCCGTCGACCCAGCCGCGGCGCTTTTCAGCATCTGCCGGCGCGCCCCGGGCCAGCAGCGCGCGCACAACCTCAACCGGATTGCAGGCCATGCCGAGCGCCGGCCGCCAGACGCGCCCCACCTCGTTCGCATCCGGCCACACATGGACCAGCGGCAGTTGCGGCTCCGGCGGTTTCGGGAAGCTGTAGGACTGGCTGACCGAATCCGTCAGTCGCTCGCCGAGCGCCACCATCATGTCGGCGCGCTTCATCTCGGCGATCTGCTCGGGCGGCACGCGGATGCCGACATAGCCGCCATAGTTGGGGTGATCGGCGCTGAAAAGCTGAGGCCTGCGATGCGTCGGGCTGATCGGCAGCACCCATTCCTCGGCGAGCCGCCGCAGTTCCGCGAAGGTTTCAGGCTCCGCCACCGCGTCGGCCAGCATCGCGCCGCCGGTCAGAATCACGGGCCGTTCGGAGGCCGCCAGCATGGCGGCCAACCGGTCGAGATCGCCGGCGCGGGGCGCTGATGCAACGCGGGCGCGCGGCAGATCCACCGGCGCATCGGTCTCGGAATCGAAAATATCTTCGGGCAGCACCACGGCGACCGGTCCAGGCGTTCCGCTTTCCGCGGTGTGGAAGGCCCGGGCAATGGCCTCGGACGCCTGATCCGGATCGATCACCTCGATCACGCTCTTGGTGACGTCGGACAGCAGCACAGAATAGTTCTGTTCCTGCAGCGCCTGACGCCCGACATCGCGCCGCTCGACATGGCCGACCAGCAGCACCATCGGCGTGCAGTCGTGGAACGCCGAATGCAGCGCGACCATCGCGTTGGCGAGCCCGGGACCGCGCGACACCACGGCGGCGCCCGCGCGGGTCCTCAGTCGGCCGTCGGCGGCGGCCATGAACGCGGCGCCCGATTCGTGACGGCAGACCACGAGCTGGAGCGAGTTGCGCTCGACCAGTACGCTGGTGAGGCCGACATAGGATTCGCCCGGCACGCAGTACAGCCGGTCGACATCGTGCGCTTCGAGACTTTCCGCGAGCAGGCGGGCGACGGTTTTCGACATGGGCGATCACGCTTTCTGAATCTCGGTCCGGATAAGGGACCATCTTGGGTCGCCGCGCCCGCCGCGTCAAAGCCCTCGGCTTTTTAACCGGGGACGGCTGACCGGGACGGATTTACCGGCCTATACTCTCCCGCATGACGAACGAAAAATTCGATACGCCGGTCCTGATCGTCGGCGGAGGCCCCATTGGTCTCGCGCTCGCCGTCGATCTCGGCTGGCGCGGCATCGCGTGCATTCTGGTCGAACAGACCGACGGTACGATCGATCTGCCGCGCGCCAATTCGGTCGATCTCCGCACCATGGAGTTCGCCCGCCGCTGGGGCATCGCCGAAGACATCAGGCAGGCGGGCATTCCGCGCGATTTTCCGCATACCGCCCTCTACGCGACCAGCCTCGGCGGGTTCGAGATCGCCCGGTTCGAGCGCGGCGACCATGGCGGAGCCGGACCGCTCGAGGTCAGCCCCGAACGGCCTCAACGCTGCAACCAGCTTTTCCTCGATCCGATCCTGCGCGCGAAGGCGCGCGCTCAACCAACGACCGACATCCGGTTCCGGACCCGGTTCGACGGTTTCGCCCAGGACAAAGACGGCGTCACGGCGCAGGTGACCGATCTCGACGGCGACCGCGCCTGCGACATCCGGGCGCAATATCTCGTCGCCTGCTGCGGCGGGCGCAGCTCGATCCGCGACACGCTCGGCATTCCCCTCGGAAATCAGGGGATTCTCGGCTATCCGGTCAGCATCTTCTTCCGTGCGGAAAGGCTCTGGGAGCATCACGACAAGGGCAAAACCGCGCTCAACTTCATGATCGACGCGGGCGGCGTCTGGGCCACCATGATCCCGCTGGACGGGCGGGAGCTGTGGCGCATCACGCTGCACGGGTCGAAGGACTATGTCGATCCGAAGGACATCGACGCCCATGCGATCATCCGCCGTACGGTGGGTTTCGATTTCGACTACGAGCTTCTGTCATGCGGCAACTGGACACGGCGCGAAATGGTGGCGGACCGGTACCGTGAAGGTCGCGTGCTGCTGGCCGGCGACTGCGCCCACCAGAACACGCCGACCGGCGGATACGGCATGAACACCGGAATCGGCGACGCGGTCGATCTGGGCTGGAAACTCGATGCGGTTCTCACCGGATGGGCGGACGACAGGCTGCTCGATTCGTACGAGGCCGAGCGACGGCCGGTCGCCGTTCGCAACGTCACCGAAGCCACCGCAAACTACCGCCGCCGCAACCTGGCGACGTCGGAGGCGGTTACGGAAGACACCGACGAAGGCCGTACGATCCGGGAGCGGCTCGGCGCACAGCTGTCGGAAGCCAACGAACGTCAGCATCGCGGGCACGGGATCGCGCTGGGTCACATCTATTCGGCATCCCCGATCTGCGTCTATGACGGCGAGGACGACGCGCCTGACACGGTTCACGATTTCTTCCAGACAAGCTACCCGGGCAGCCGGGCGCCGCACGCTCCTTTGCCCAACGGGCAATCGACGCTCGACCTGTTCGGCGAAGGGTTCGTGCTGCTGCGCTTTCCGGGCGGCAGCGATGTCGCGGCCCTGGGCGTAGCGGCAGATGCGCGCGACGTTCCGTTCCGCACGGTGGAGATCGACGATCCCGACATTGCGGCGATTTACGAGCGCAGGCTGGTTCTCGTCCGTCCCGACGGTGCCGTCGCATGGCGCGGCGACACGCCGCCCGCGGATGCCGGACTCCTGATCGACCGCGTACGCGGGGCAGAGGCCTGACCGTGACGGACGGCGCCCCGCAGGACGATTTCCACCGCCGGATGGCGGATGCAGGCGTCAAACCGCTCTGGGAGCGTACGGTTCACAATCCGCGCGAACCGCAGTCGGAGCCGCCCCGCATCTGGCGATGGAAGGAGATCGAACCTCTGCTCGATCTGGCCGTGGGGGCGACCGGCATGGACGTCGCCGAACGCCGCGTGCTGTCGCTGCACAACCCCGACCTCGCCAACCCGTCCGGCAACTGCGTCACGACCAACCTGAATGTCGGGATCCAGGTCCTGATGCCGGGCGAGACCGCGCGGGTCCATCGCCATACCGCCAATGCGCTGCGTTTCGTGCTCGAAGGCGGCAACGGGACGACCACGGTAGACGGCAAGGCCTGCCCGATGAACGAGGGCGATCTGATCGTCACGCCGGGCGGCGCATGGCACGAACACACCCATTCGGGCGACGGACGCATCGTCTGGATGGATGCGCTCGACGTACCGTTCCACCGCGCCATGCACACGCAGTTCTACGACCCGGGACCGGCGGGTAATTTTCCGCCCCTGCCGCCGGATGCCGCCTACGCCCATGGCGGTCTTGTGCCGCAACCCGGACCGGGACTGGAAGCGCCCGCCTGTTCGCCCCGGTTCCGCTATGGCTGGGACGAGGTCAGCGCTGCGCTGGACGCGATGCCCCCTGCACAGGACGGATCGAAGACGTTGCGCTACGTCGACCCGGCGACGGGCGGGCCGGCCGTGAACATCTTCGACGTCTACATGGTCGCGCTGACGGGCGGCGAAACGACGAGCCCGTTCCGGACAACGGCGAACGCGTTCTGTCTGGTCGCCGACGGCGCGGGAACCAGCACCATCGGGGACACCGAGATCCGCTGGGAAAAGCACGATATCTTCACCCTGCCCCACTGGAACCGCTATGTGCACCGGGCGGACGGCGACGGGGCGAAACTGTTTTTTGCAACCGACCGGGAAATCATGCGCAGGCTCGACCTGCTGCGCGAGGAAAGAGGCTGACTTCATCCATGAGAAAAGACGTTATCGAAAAGCAGCAGGCAGCGATGACTGCCAAGGGGCTGGACGCGCTGGTCGCGGTCTCGCCGGAAAACTTCGCCTATGGCGCAGGGTTCGTGGTGCCGTCGCAGCCCCTGATGCGGTGGCGGCACGCAGCGCTGGCGGTGACCGCCGACGGGCGCGCCTCGGTGCTCAGCGTCGACATGGAGGAGACCACCGTACGCGGCCGCCTGCCCGACGCGGACATCCATGTGTGGGGAGAGTTCACCGACGACGCGATGAAAATCCTGGCCGACATGCTGGGCGGGCTCGGCGTCGGCAAGGGCCGGATCGGGATCGAGATGGCCTACCTGCCGGCGGGCGACATGGCCCGGCTCTCCGGTTACCTGCCGGACGCCGATTTCGAGCCTGCCGACGACATTTTCGACCGGCTGCGCCAGATCAAGACGAAAGAGGAGATCGAGCTGCTGCGACGCCTGTCGCGCATATCAGATACCGCCATCGCCGCCGCGTTCGATGCGGTGGGGCCGGGGTCGAGCGAGATGGACCTGGCGTCGGCGCTGACCCGGTCGGTCTACGAACAGGGCGCCGAGCATTTCAAGCTGATGATCGTGGCCACCGGCCCGCGGTCGGAACTGCCCAATGTCGGCCCGTCGGAACGCATCCTTCAGTCCGGCGATATCTGCCGCGTGGAAATCTTCTCGATCATCGGCGGCTATCATGCGGGCGTCTGCCGCACGGCGTCTGTCGGCGATCCGCCGCCGGAGGCGGTCCGCATCTGGGAGAACCTGGTCGACTGCAAGTACCGCGTCATGGATGCCATCCGCCCGGGGGCAAGCGCGAAGCGGGTCTATGAAATCTTCCTCGAAAAGTTCGGCGAGCTCGGCCTGCCGCCGATTTCCTTCGTCGGGCACGGAATCGGGCTGCATCTGCACGAGGATCCGTATCTCGGGAAATATCGCGACTACGCGATCGAGGAAAACATGGTGCTCGGCATGGAGCCACTGGTCTATCGCACCGGCCACGGGTTCGGGCTGCAGCTAAAGGACATGGTGGCGGTGACCGCGACGGGCTGCGAGCTGCTGTCGGACACGACAGATACGGACACGCTCTACCGCATCGGCTGAAGCCGGGAATAATACCCGAAACCCGACTGTTTTACTCCGGTTACAGGACGCCTCGCCATCCGGCGGGCAATCGGGAGGAACCAGAAAAATGAAGATTTCCAGTCTGTTAGGCGTCATTCTGCTGGCGCCGGGCATCGCGTATGCCCAGAATCTCGACGATATCGCAAAAGCGATGGGCGCCGACAAGGTCAAGTCGATCGGCTACTCCGGCAAGGGGTCGTTCTACGCGGTGGGTCAGAGCATCCACCCGAACGAACCGTGGCCGCGCTTCAACCTGACCCATTACGCGCTGACCGCCAATTACGGTACCGGCGCGATGACACTGGAACGCAGCGTCACGCAAGGCGAAAACCCGCCGCGGGGCGGCGGCCGACAGCCTGTCGCGGGCACGCAGAAGCGCAATGCCGGTCTCGCCGGCGAGGTCGGCTGGAGCTGGCGCGGCAAGACCGCGAGCGCGGCGCGGGGCACTGCCGGTCTGCATCACGAACTCTGGACCAGCCCCCACGGTGTGGTGAAGGCGCTCCAGGCAGCCAATGCGACGCTATCGACGAAGACTGCCGGCGGCAAGACCTACCGGGTCGCATCGTTCGGCAAAAAGGGAGCCTTCCGCGCCACGGCCTGGTTCGGCAAGGATAACCGCCTGCACGGGGTCGATGCCTGGGTCGCGAACCCGGTCTTCGGCGACATGCATGTCGCAACCGTCTATTCGAACTACAAGAAGGTTGGCGGCATACCGTTTCCTATGAAGATTTCATCGAAGACTGAAGGCTTCCCGTCGTTCGACCTGACGGTCGACAAGGTGGCCCCGAACGCCGCAGCCGACATCGCCCCGCCGGAAGGCATGCGCCGCGGCGGCGGACGCGTGAAGACCGACAAGATCGCCGACGGCGTCTGGTATATCACGGGCGGCTCGCACCATTCGGTCGCAATCGAGATGAAAGACCATGTAATCGTCATCGAAGGTCCGCTCAGCGACGGGCGCGCCAATGCGGTGATGAAGGCCACACGGGAGCTGGTTCCGTCAAAGCCGATCCGCTACGTGGTCAACACGCACCATCATTTCGACCATTCGGGCGGGTTGCGGGCCTTTGCCGCGGCCGGTGCGACCATCGTTACCCACGACATCAACGTGCCGTTCTACAAACGCATCTACGCCGACAAACACAGCCTGAGACCCGACGCGCTGGCGAAATCGGGCAAGCGGGCAAAGTTCCTGGGCGTCGGCGACAGGCGCGTCATGACCGACGGCAGCCGCAACGTCGAACTCCATCTGGTGAAGGGCAATCTGCATAATTCAGGCATCCTGATTGCCTATCTGCCGGCGGAGAAGATTATGGTCGTGGCGGATGTCTATAGCGGCCGTGCGCTTCTCAAGGAACCGGCCGCCCCCAAATCAGTCAACGTCTTCACCGCCAATCTGTGGGAGAACCTGCAACGGCTGAAACTCGATATCGATACCGTCCTGCCGATCCACGGGCAGAAAGTCCCGTTCGAGCAGGTGCGTTTCGCAGCCGGGTCGAAATAGCCTGTTCCCGTTGACGCGGGGCCGCCCGGAACCAGGGCGGCCCCGAACCCGAAAACAACGCTCGCCTCTCAGCCCGTGAATTCGCGGATCACCCGAAGGGCGAGCGTCTTTTCCTCTTCGCTGCCCGAGACCTGGATCACCGGTTCCTGCAGGCCGGTCTCGACATAGGATTCGAGGCTGCGCGCGCATTCCTCCACCGTGCCGGCGACGCCGAACGCATCGATCGCATCGTCCGGTACGAAGGTCGCGGCCCTGTCCAGATCGCGGGCCGCCACCGCCTCGACAATCGCATCCTGGTCGATGGGAATGCCGGACGATGCGATGTTCTCTGCCATCAGCCGGTTGCGGAACAGGAAGGCGAGCTTTTTCCGCACCGACTCGCGCGCCGCCTTACCGTCCTCCGATACCGCGAAATGGATAAAGGCAGCGGTCCGCAAATCGGCCGGGTCGCGCCCTTCATCCGCGGCCGCCTTCGACGCAAGCCCCAGGCAGCGGCGCACGAACGGCACCGAGAAACCGGCCGACATCAGCACCCCGTCGGCGATGCGGCCGGCCTTTTCCGCGACATCGCTGCCGAGAGCCATGACGTAAACCGGCACAGGTTCCGGGCAGGGAAACGCCATACGCGCGCCATCGAGGCCGTAGGCCTCGCCGCCCGCGCGCGAAACCGGCTCCATCGTCCAGAGGGCGCGAAGATCCGCCACGAAATCGTCCACTGCCTGCACCGGATTTTCGGGACTCTTTCCCGATTCCTTCAGATCCAGCGTATTGCCGATGGCGACCGACACGCCGACGCGTCCGGGAAACGCTTCCGCCATGGTGGCCAGCGCCATCGCCGTCGGCGTCGGATGAAACAGGTAGGGCGTGACCGCAGCGGGCACCACCATGGCACGCTCGGTGGCCATCGCGAACGCCATGCAGGACACCATCGATTCTCGGTAGCCGATATGCTCGGTCATCCAGAGCCCGCCGGCCCCGGCTTCCTCCGCCAGTTTGGAGACCCGAATGGTTTCGCCGACGTCCTCGAACCCGTCGAACCGGATGCCGATTTTCGCGGTCATGTTAATCCCTTTCCTGACGCCCGGGCCCTTGAGGGCCGAAGCGATGATTTCACGACGATGTGAATTCGCGGATGACCTCAAGCGCGAGCCGCTTTTCTTCCGCGGTGCCCGAGACCTCGATGACCGGCTCATCGACGCCGGCATCGATATAGGCCTGAAGACCGGCGCGGCATTCGTCGGGCGTACCGGCAACGGTGAACTGCTGCACCGCTTCGGGCGGTATCAGCCGCGCCGCGCCCTCGATATCCCGGTCGCGCACCTTGTCCATGATTGCCTGATGGTCGATCGGAATATCGACCGAATGAACGTTCTCGGCCTGCGCCGGGTTACGGAACAGGAAAGCGATCTTGCGCCGGTTGGCCTCGATCGCCGTGGTGCCGTCTTCGGAACAGGAGAAATAGACGAAACCGGCCTTGCGCACGTCCTCGGGCCGGCGTCCGGCCGCCGCCACGCCTTCGTCGGCGAGCGCCGCGCACTGTTTCGTGAATTCGAGCGACAGCCCGCCGGAGAAAAGCACCCCGTCGGCAATCCGGCCGGCAAGCCTGAGGACCTGCGGCCCCGTCGAGGCGACAAAAACAGGGATCGGCTCCTTTGGCGTGAAGGCAAGCCGCGCGCCGTCGAGCTTCCAGACCGCACCGTCCTGGTTCATCGTCTCGCCCGCCCACAGGCCTCGCAACGCCTCGACATATTCGCGGATCACGCGGACGGGTTTCTCCGGTTTCGGCACGCCCGATTCCCGAAGGTTCAGGAGGTTGCCGACCGACACCGCGATGCCGACCCTGCCCGGTGCGAGCTCCGCCATGGTTGCGAACTGCATCGCCGTCGGTGTCGGATGCCACAGGTAAGGCATCACCGCGGTCGGCAGAACCATGGCGCGCTGCGTCTTCATCAGGAAACCCGTGCAGGATACCGCCGCCTCGCGATAGCCGAGATGCTCCGCCATCCAGATCGAGTTCGCGCCCGCTTTCTCCGCCGCCTCGGCGACTTCGATGGTTTCGCGCACGTCGTCGAATCCGTCGAACCGCATTCCGAGCCGCACCGCCATACCGTCACTCCCTTTCGAACCATCCCAGTTCCGGCGATCGCCGGAGGAAAGAGTCATACTTTACCGATGAGGTTCCGCCAAGTTGGGACGGCAGGGGCTTTCGGGACGACGGCGCGCTGCTATTTCCAGGCGTTTCCGATGGCTGCGGCGAGCGTGCTCAGCGCGCTGTCTTCGAAACCGGCGTCGGCGAGGCTGGTCGTGCCCACCGCGGGCGGGTTGAACGACACCATGGCATCGACCAGATTCTGAACATCGGCCGCTATCAGCCTCTCGCCGCTGGCGACTTCAAAGTCCACCCTGTTGTCCGCTCCGACGAACCAATCCTCGACTGTGACGCTGTCTTCCGTGCCGATAATACGCACGACCAGGTCGTTGCCAGCCGCCGCAAACCAGAGCTGTCCGGACTCAACCGTGGCACCGTAGAGAACGGTATCGTCCAAAGAAGATTCGCGATGGTTATTGATGATATCGGCTCCGCCTCCCCGCGCGATGGCGTAGGTATCGTTACCCGCACCGCCATTAAGCAAATCCCCGCCGGAGCCGCCGTCGAGCGTGTCGTTGCCGATACCGCCGTTCAGGACATCCGAGCCGCCGTCGAGCGTGTCGTTGCCGATACCGCCGTTCAGGACATCCGAGCCGCCGTCGCCGTAAAGCCTGTCGTCCCCCGCGCCGCCGCTGATCCAGTCGTTGCCGCCCAGACCATGGACCTCGTCGTCGCCCCCTTCCGCCCAGAAGGTATTTACGTCGTCGTTGCCGGTTAACCTGTCCCCATGCCCCGAGCCCTGAAGGTTCTCGATGCTGCTGTACCTGTCCCCAAGCGCCTCGCCACCCGTACCCAGCCCGGTCGAAAGGTCCGCCGTCACGCCCTCGCCCGCGTAGCGGTAATCCGCCCAGTCCGATCCCTCGCCGCCGTCGAGCGTGTCGGCACCCGCGCCGCCATCGAGAAAATCGTTGCCCGCGTCGCCCCGGAGCGTGTCGTCCCCCGCACCGCCCTGCAGCATGTCGTTGCCGTCGCCGCCCGAAAGCGTGTTCGACCCGGCGCTGCCGTAAAAATGATCCGCCTGCGCAGACCCGGTAATGTTCTCAATGTTCCAGAGCCTGTCCGCGCCGCCGGAACCGTCAACCGCCCAGCCCTGCAACAGGTTGGCTCTTACGCTCCCCGCATCGCCCGCATAGCTCGCCGTATCGTCGCCGTCGCCGCCATCGAGCGTATCGTCGCCCGTACCGCCGTCCAGCGTGTCGTCGCCGGCGCCGCCGTCCAGAGTATCCAGGCCGGTATCGCCGTACAGCATATCGGAACCGCCACCGCCGAACAGGCGATCGTCTCCCGCGCGGCCATAGAGGCGGTCATTGCCGGCGGGCGTCGCGGCGCTGGCGACGCCGGCTTCCTCGGACAGGGCGTCATGAAGCCCGAACGCCGTATCGAAGATGGAATTCTCGTCACCGAACAGCGTATCGTTGCCGTCGCCGCCATCCAGCGTGTCGTCGCCGCTGCCGCCTTCGAGAATGTCGTCCGAACCGTCGCCGACGAGCATTTCGTCGGCGGATGTGACAGTGATCGAAACGGTCCGGGTCGCCGTGCCGCCATTGCCGTCGGACACGGTATAGGTGAAGCTGTCGTCGCCGCTCAGCCCGACGGGTGGAATATAGGCGAAATCGCCGTTCGAAACGACCGTCACGACCCCGCCGAGCGTCGTCGCCTGAATGCCGATATTGGTCACGGCCAGCGTATCCCCGTCGGGATCCGAATCGATCCCGTTGCCGTTATCGGCGAACAAATTGCCGGTGAACGCCTTGTCGGCGGCGGTCGAGAAGACATCCGCCTGCAGGATGGGGGCATCGTTGCTGCCCGTGATCTGCACCGCTACGGTGCGCTGGTCGGAGACGCCGTTCGCATCGGTAATCGTGACAGTAAACAGCTCGGAGACCACTGCGCCGGCCGCCAGATCGTCGAGCGCCGCGTCGGCGACATTGTATGTCCAGGTCACAACGCCCGCGCCGTCGCCGGCGGCCGGGTCGGTGATCGACGCCGTCAGCGCGCCGCGATAGCCCGACGCGTTCGGCGCGACGCTGACCGTGTGCGACGCGCCGAAATTGACATTCGAAAATTCAATGGCACCGCTGTCGGAGACCGTCGCGGTTCCTTCTCCGACCGCCCCGTCGGCAATCTCGCTGACCGCGCCGGTAAGGTCGGCTGTTCCGATGACGGGTTCGCCGACCGATTCATCGATCCCATCGCTGACGACGGTGATCGTCTCTGTCGCTGTCACCGTGCCGCCGGCGCCATCATCGACCGCGATGACGAGATTATCTTCGCCGAAGAAATTGGCATCCGGCGTATAGACCAGACCGGACGCGAACGCTGCATTCAGCGCGGACAGCTTGCCGCTGAACGACAACGTACCATCGCTGCCGTCGGCATCGGTAAAGGACAGGCCACTGATGTCTGCGAACGACAGAGCACCTTTCGCAACCGAGAGATCGACAGTTAGCGGGCTCGCGCCGGCATCCGGGTCGGCAAGCGAAATACCGGTGATTGTGATCGCTGCGTCTTCGTCGGTCGTCAGGCCTGTTGCTCCCGAACTGTCCTCGAGCTTTGCGAAACGAGCAAACTGATGCATTTCGACATTGCCCTTATCGACAAGCGAAATGTTCCCGTTGGTCTCGATTCTGTAGAAGCTGTCGCCCGACTGGACGTATTTCCGACCCGCAAGTTCGGTAACCGCGGACCAGCCATGTTCGCCGCTGTCTGCGATAATATTTTCGATCTCATGATTGGAGTTAATTTGGTAAACAGCCGGACCTATGCCGAGAAACAGTTTATCGCCAGCCAGGCTCCATGAAGTGAAACGAGGGTAAGAACTGCTGACTCCGTCGAGAATTTCAGTAAGCGTACCGTCTGAATCCAACCGCCAGAATTCACGAGGTTGTTCGCTTAACCCCGAAGAAAAATAAAGCGAACCGTTGAATACAGTCAGATCGTGAATATAGGAATCCGATGCTCCGGCATGAAGATCGAGGACCAACTCGACGTTTCCGTCTGCGTTAAGCTTGTACAGCTCGCGGCCAAGGATGCCGTCGTCTGCTGAAAAATAAAGCTCCCCGTTAAATTCCGTAATCCAAGCTGGAGCGCTATGCCCTGACGAATTAATATCTGCGACCAGCTCAATTGAATCGTTTGCATCAATTCGGAACAATTCTCCGCCCGACTGGCCATTATCGCCGGCAAAATAGAGGGAACCGTCATAAAGACCGAAGTGTCCGTTCGCTCCGCGACCGGTACCTGCATTGAGGTCGACAACTAGTTCAACCCTGCCGTTTGACGTAACGCGGTATAATTCCGTGCCCGTTTCTGGGCCTCTCGCGGTGAAATAAAGAGCCCCGTTAAACTCGGTAAATCCCGACGGACTGTCCGCCTCGCCTGGATTCAGATCGACCGGTTTGGTAACAATGCCGTCAGCGCCGACCCTGAACAGATCGTGCTTGCCGAATTCGTCGCGCGCCCGGAAATAGAGGGCGTCTCCGAAGGCCGTGATGTCGGAGGGAAAGGAACCACTCTCATACAGATCGGTAACCTGGATGAATTCCTCATCGGCAGTCATCTTGAAAAGTTCGAACTTACTACCGGTTCCGACGCCACTCTCAGGAATCTGCGCCGAAAAATACAACTCAGCATCGGGCGTGGCGCCACCGCTGATCGAAATCGTCGGCGCAACGTTGGCAGCGGCATCGTCGGCGCCGTTGAGCGTAACCGTCACGGTCCGCGTCACGGTGCCGCCATTGCCGTCGTCTATGGTGACGTCATAGAGCTGCGTCAGGCTCTGCCCGTCGGCAAGGTTGTCGAGCGCGGCATCGGCAACGTTGTAGGTCCAGGTGACCGCGCCAGCCCCGTCGCCCGTCGACGCATTCGTGACCGACGCCGTCAGCGTGCCGCGATAGCCTCCGGCCTGCGGAGTCACGGAAACCGTATGCGCGTCGGTCAGGTCGACATCGCTAAACGAGATCGTCCCGCTGTCGGACAGCGTCGCCGTCCCCTCGCCCGCCGCGCCGTCGGGGAGCTCCGTGACGGCGCCAGAGAGGTCGGCCGCGCCCACAACAGGGGCGCTGTTGCTTCCGCCAACCGGCTCATCGATCCCGTCGCTGACGACGGTGATCGACTCGGTCGCCGTTGCCGTGCCGCCCGCGCCGTCGTCGACCGAGATGGAAAGGGTATCGCTGCCGAAGAAATTCGCATCCGGCGTGTAGACCAGTCCTGCCGCAAACGCCGCGTTCAGCGCCGAAAGCGTACCGCTGAAGGACAGCCTCCCGTCGCTGCCGTCTGCATCGGTAAAGACAAGGCCGGAAGCATTCGCAAAAGCGAGCGTCCCGTTGACGACCGACAGACCGACCGTAAGAGGGCTGGAGCCGGCGTCCGGGTCCGAAAGCGAAACGCCGGTAATCGTGAGCGGCGAGTCTTCATCGGTAGATTTTTGCGCTGCTCCGCTGCGGAACAGTGTGAAATTCGGGCCGAAGTGATATGGCGACGCACCCAGCGCCACATTTGTAATGGTGCCGTCCGCCTCAATCCGGCGCATACCGCTCGTATCATAGAAATAGAGCGCATTGTCGAAGAGTTGCAGATGGGCCACGGCACCGGGCGAGGCACCGGCAACCGTTTCAACGGTTCCGTCCGCAGTAATCTTGTAAAGCGACGACGAAGCCTTGAAGTAGAGCTCGCCGTTGAATTCGGTAAATGATTTGGGCTGGTCCAGACTTCCCGAATTCGCGAGGACCTCTGTGATCTCACCGCTGGAATCCAGCCGCCAGAGCCCCCTGAATAATTCGTCCACGCCGCGGGCCTGGAAATAAAGCGAACCGTTGAACGCATATATTTCTGTCGGCGCCGAGGATCGGGGGCGTGTTATCCCGTTCGACAGAACCTCGTCGCCCGGCAGAATGTCGGCGACGAGCTCTATCGTGCCGTCGATATTATATCGGAACAGTTCCTGACCGATTTCGCTGTCTATCCCCCTGAAATAAAGGGCGCCGTTAAATTCGGTCAGATCGTAGACAGAAAACAGGGTGGATGGGGCCGACGTTGCCGCCCGTTCGATGACCCCGTCGGACGTAAGCCGGAAGAGATTTGCTCCGGACGTTCCGTCGTCAGCTCTGAAATACAGATCGCCGTTGAACTCGGTAAAGCCGCCGGGGAACGACCCGCCGCCCCAGCCGGTTCCCGGGTCGATTTCAGCGAACAGCTCGACTTCGCCATCGGGCCGAACGCGGAAGAGTTCCTGATTAGCGCCCTGGCTCAAAGGCACCTGCCACGCGGAGAAATAAAGGGAATCGCCGAACGCAAACAGGTTTCCAGGACGGCTGTCATCCGGCCCGGCAACAATATCCGAAACCAGGCTCACCGTGCCGTCTTTTGTGACCTTGTAGAGTTCGGCGCCGAAGGAGGCTTCCCGCGCCTGGAAATAGAGCGCATCGCCGAAGACGGCGAACTGCGTGGGATAGGCGTTCCCATCGCCCGGGTTGATATCGGTTACCTGAGAGGTGACACCGTCCGCGGAAAGCTTGAATATCTCGACGCCTGCACCGGCGCGCGATCCCGCGAAATAGAGTTCTTCCGCGCCGCTGGAGATGGAGATCGTCGGCGCAATGTTTGGCACCGCGTCGTCGGCGCCGTTGAGCGTGACCGTCACGGTCCGCGTCACGGTGCCGCCATTGCCGTCGTCTATGGTGACGTCATAGAGCTGCGTCAGGCTCTGCCCGTCGGCAAGGTTGTCGAGCGCGGCATCGGCAACGTTGTAGGTCCAGGTGACCGCGCCAGCCCCGTCGCCCGTCGCCGCATTCGTGATCGACGCCGTCAGCGCGCCGCGATAACCACCCGCCTGCGGCGTCACCGACACCGTATGGGCATCGGTCAGGTCGACATCGGTAAACGAGATCGTCCCGCTGTCGGTCAGAATCGCCGTGCCTTCACCCGCCGCGCCGTCGGGGAGCTCTGTGACGGAACCGGCCTCGTCGGCCGTCACGACGACCGGCGCGCTATTGTTCGAATCGTCCGCGCCGTTGAGCGTAATCGTCGCGGTTTGCGTCAGCGTGCCGCCGCTGCCGTCGTTGATCGTGATGTCGTAGCGCTGCGTCAGGCTTTGGCCGGCCGCCAGATTCTCCAGCGCACTGTCCGCAACCGAAAAATTCCAGTTGACCCGGCCGAACACCGTGTCGGGAATATTCAGGATCGTCGTGTCAAACGAGCCAAGATAGCCATTTCCCTGGGGCGTGACGCTGACGGTATGCGCAAAGCTGTCGTCGTCCCTGAACGAAATAAACCCGGTGGCGCTCAGCGTCGCCGTCCCCTCGTTCGCATCCCCATTGGGGAGTTCCGTAACCGAACCGCCCAAAGTGCCGAGCACAAGTATGGGTGCGACGTTTCCGACCGGAGCCGGGGCGTCATCGGCGCCATTGAGCGAGATCGTCAGGGCTCGCGTCACGGAGCCGCCGCTGCCGTCGTCGATCGTGATGTCATAGAGCTGAGTCAGGCTTTGACCCGAATTCAGATCTTCCAGCGCACTGTCCGCAACAGAGTAGCTCCAGGTAACAATGCCCGAACCGTCGCCCGTCGCCGCGTCGGTGATCGACGCCGCCAGCGTGCCAAGAGTGCCTCCACCCTGATGCGTCACGGAAACCGTGTGCGCATCGGTCAGGTCGAGGTCGGTGAACGAAATCGTCCCGCTGTCGGTCAGAATCGCCGTGCCTTCACCCGTCGCGCCGTCGGGGAGCTCGGTGACCGAACCGGCCTCGTCGGCCGTCACCACGACCGGCGCGCGATTGTTCGAATCGTCCGCACCGTTGAGCGTAATCGTCGCGGTGCGCGTCAGCGTGCCGCCGCTGCCGTCGTCGATCGTGATGTCGTAGAGCTGCGTCAGGCTTTGGCCGGCCGCCAGATTCTCCAGCGCACTGTCCGCAACCGAAAAATTCCAGTTGACCCGGCCCAGTATGGTATCGGGAATATTCAGGATCGTCGTGTCAAACGAGCCGAGATAGCCGGCCCCCTGGGGCGTGACCCTGACTGTATGCGCAACGCTGTCGTCGTCGCTGAACGAAATAAACCCGGCGGTGCTCAGCGTCGCCGTCCCCTCGTTCGCATCCCCGTTGGGGAGCTCCGTAACCGAACCGCCCAAAGTGCCGATCCTGAAGACCGGTGCGTCGTTCGTGCCTGTCACGAAGACGGTCACGGTCTGCGTCACCATGCCGCCAGCACCGTCGTCGATGGTAACGTCATAGAGCTGCGTCAGGCTCTGCCCGGCGGCCAGATCCTCAAGCGCGCTGTCCGCGACATTATACGACCAGGTAACAACGCCCGACCCGTCGCCCGTCGCCGCGTTCGTGATCGCCGCCGTCAGCGCGCCGCGATATCCGCCGGCCTGCGGCGTCACGGAAACCGTATGCGCGTCCGTCAGGTCGACATCGCTAAACGAGATCGTCCCGCTGTCGCCAAGCGTCGCCGTGCCTTCGCCCACAGCGCCGTCGGGGAGCTCCGTGACGGCGCCGGACAGATCGGATACGCCGATTACGGGGGCGGAATTTGGCGGCGGCTCGACGACTTCCGGAGACACCGCCCAGTCGTCGCCGCTTTGCGAATACCAGACATGGCCCGCCCCATCGACGAACACAAGGTCGAGCGCGGCCGATCCGCCGGCAGTAATCAGATGCGCGCCTCCGGTAACCGTCGGGCCTCCGAAATCGAGAATGAGTTCCGCAGCGGCGAACCCGTTTCCGGTCCCCATCGACACCCAGAAATCGTTGCCGACGCCGTGGAACAGCCTGTCCGCAATCCCGTCCAGATTGATGTCGGCGAGCTGCGTGTCGCCGCGCCCGTCGCCGTCGAAATCGATCAGGGTCGGGTTAAGCGCCCCGAGGCCCAGCGAGACGAAAAGACTGTTGTCCTGGAACGCCCGGCCCTCGATATCGGTCAGCGTGATCTCGGTTCCGTCCGCGGCGCTCAGATTGACGATATTCACCTCTGACGAGGGCGCAACCGGAGGCGGCTGGGCAAGGATGCCGCCGGCGCTCTGCACCGCGCCTGCCGTTTCCCCCGATTCGGCCACCAGAAGGGTCTCCGCGGAAAAACCATTCACCGCGATGGCGAACGAAAAATCGCTCCGCTTCCGGGCGATCAGCGCCATATCGATTCCGTCGCCGCCGTCGAGGTTCGATACCAGAGACGCAGACCCTGCAACCGAGAGAACGTCGTCGCCGGCGCCGCCGGTCAGATTGCCGGCGCCGATCGACAGATCGGCATTGCCCGATCCGGTAAAAACGACCGCTTCCACATTGGCGTCGGCTATATAGCCGGAGACATTCGTGCGAACCGTATCGAATCCCTCGCCGGCATTTTCTTCGACCCGGTCGAACTGCCCGTTGGTTCCTGCATCGACGATATAGGTGTCGTTGCCCGCGCCGCCGACGAGCCGGTCGCTGAACGCGCCGTTGTTGATGCCGCCGTCGAGCACGTTATCGGCGGCGTTGCCGATGATCGTGTCGGCGTTGCGCGTGCCGACGGCGTTCTCGACCACGGCTCCGAACGCGATGCCGAACAGGGCCGCCGTGCTGTGCTCGAACCGGCCGTAGGACAGAGCGCCCTCGCGCAGATCGATCACAGTGCCTTCGGTCGAGAGCAGCCCGCCGCCGGCCGACATGTCGATCGTGTCGGTCCCGCCGGTATCCCAGATCGTCTGTTGATAGCTCCTCGAACGGTAGACGTCGTCGCCCGTATTCGCCGCCCGCGCGCCGTACAGCCGGTGCAGCGTGTAGATATCGAGGATGCCGAGATTGCCCGCAAAACCGGTCGTCGACGGGTACGGGTCGTTGTACGACATGACCGTGTAGGCCTGCTTGTCGTATACGTTGAACCCGAGCTCGCCGAATGTGGGCGCGCCCGTTCCGCCATTGTCGTGCGTGTGTTTCAGCCCGAGCGCGTGGCCGATCTCATGCAGCGTCACGGAAAAACCGAAGCTGCTCTGGTCAAGCCTCATTTCCGATCCGAGAAACCGGATATTGAGCCCCATATGGCCCGCGGTGCTCGTGCCGGGAAAACCGGAAATCCCGACCAGGCCGCTGTTGTGAAAGAAATGCTCGAAGGTAAAGGCGGCGTTCAGATTGTTGTCCGACGACTCGACGAAGTTAAGATTGGCGACGTTGCTGACCTGTGCCAGCGCAAGCCGGATCTGCGCCTTTTCCGTATTGCTCCAGGCGTAGGGGCCGTCGACGTCCGAGAAGCGCGACCAGAATCCGGCACTGCCAAGTCCGAGAAACGAGTAGGAAACAGTATTCGTCGGCAGGATGTTGCCCCGCGTCAGACCCGCGGCGAAAGACGACAGCTGGCTTTCGTTGACGATCGGACGAAGGCTCGAAAGTGCTACGCCGACGGGGCCGGTCGCGGCCACGGTTGGATCGATTTCGGGAGAGGACAAGGGTTCGCTGACGACAGACGAGGACTGGTCCCCGGATTCCGAATCGTCGCCCGCGGCGGACACGCGCTCCAGACAGGCGCGGCACAGGCAACCATGCACGTGATCGCCGGCGAAGGCGATCAGCCCCGCCGCAAACACGTCATCGGTTATGATTCCCGAACCGTCCATTCCGCCTCAACGAAAACGTGCTGCGACCAGTATAGCATTTCCGTAAAAATTGTCTCAATTACGGCATATTCCAGCAAGGAAAATGTTGGATATTTTCGTGCCATCGCATGGCGTCCGTTAAGCGCGTTTTCGGGGGAGTCGGGGGAACACAGGGCGCAGGTCAACGGAAAAATGCACCGCAAGAACGCACATGACAGTCCGGCCCGAATGCGATAGGTCAGAGGACGCCCAAGAACCGAAATCCAGCCCGGGAGAGACCGACATGGCAGAAACCACGCCTCCGACCGACGGATCGAAGCCGGCCGCACCTCAGGAAACGGAAATCGCGCCGGCGGAAGCTTCCCGCCTGCTGATGACGGCCGCCGCTCTCCTGCAGCGCCACTGGCTGCAGAACGCCGTGCGAATCGCCAAGGCGATGACCGAGAACACGCCGGTTACGGCGGGAAATTTCGACGACCTGAAGCGCATCCGCGAGCAGTTCGAAGAGCTGGACCGCGCCAATACGGCCCTCAACCGCATCGCCGAAGCGCAGGAGAAGGCAGCGGCCGCGAACGGAGAGAAAAAGGGCTGACGCATAAAAAAGAGGGGATTTACGGCTAATCCCGCTTCGTCGCCGGCACCAGTTCCGGAAACCGGTAATAGACGGAATCGCCCCGGCACCGATCGTCGTCGAAACTCCAGCGGGGCGCAAGTTCGGCAAGCAGTCTCGAAAACGCCGAGTAGGGCCGTTGCGTGTTGTACCAGACGCTCTCGGTCAGGATATTGCCCTTCAGATCCGTCCGGATTCCCCGTCTTTCCTCTATTTCGAAATACAGGAAGGATGCGTCCGTTTCCGTGCTGCGATAGGTCTGCTGCCTTGAAAAACGGTCGTATTTTTCGGCACCGACGCATGTTTTGGGGTCCGGCAAATCCGGTAGAGGCGCATTGAGCGCAGTCATGATTTTCCCGAATTCCCGGCATAGCGGAGACTCCCTGCTTTCAAGGGAAAGCGCTACGCTGGCATCCCAGTTTCCGACCTCGCTTGTACGATAGGACGAAATCGATTCCCTCTGTTCGTCCGTCAGCAACACGATTCGATCTCGGGAAATATTCAGCTTCACCTTTTCGATGGGATATTCGGTAAGCGCCTTCACGCAGAGCCGGCCGCAGCCGTTGTTTTCCGCGATATCCCAGGTCAGGACCGGCACGGTGCGGTCGAATTTCACGCCATACTCTGCAACGTGACAGAGATAAAGCAGCCTAGCCTGCAGCACCGCCCATTCGCCAAACAGGACGATCAGCAGGACGCCATAGACCGCAGGTTTCAGCCAGGACCGCCCGGCCCATTTCACCAATTGGTTCACGACCGCCCTGACAATGAGAAAGGCAAGGACAGCGATGACAAATCCGACGGCGTATACCAGTGTTAGTTCACCCACCGCGTCTTCCCTTCATTCGCCTTGTTTGTTCCTGTCCGAACGTTTCCCGGGGATTCTATCCCTCACCGCTCCCTCAGCGCCTCGTCCTGGTATTTCATCAAGGGCGACAGGAAGAATTCGATCGCGCGGCGCCTGCCGGTCTTCACTTCGGCGGTGACCGCCATGCCCGGTGCGAGCGGCACCCACCGGTCGCCGACCAGAATGCGGTTCTGCAGCATCTCGATACGGGCGGGGAACACCAGCCCGAGCTTTTCATCCTGCGCCGAATCGGCGGAAAGGTGGCGTACGCGTCCCTCGATCAGGCCGAACTTGGTGAAGGGAAAGCTCTCGATCTTGAGGACGACGTCCTGCCCTGCTTCGACGAAGCCCACGTCCTTGTTCAGCACGCTGGCCTCGACCTCCAGCCGGCTGCCTTCAGGAACGATGACCATGAGCTGCTGCGCCGGCTGCACCACCCCGCCTATGGTCGTGACGGCGAGCTGTTGCACGATGCCGTCGACAGGCGCGCGCAGGACGCGGCGGGCGCCCCTTTCCTTCGCCTTGATCAGCTCGTTTTCCAGCGCATTGATGCGCCGTTCCGCATCGGCCAGCTCCGCATTGTTGCGCGATACGAAGGCGGCGCGCGCTTCCGCCATCTGACGACGCAGCACGCCGATGGCCTCCTGTACGACGCCGATCTGGCGTTCCTCGATGGAGATATCGCGCTCGCGCGCCACGAGCTGTTCCTCCAGTTCGGTCAGGCGCAAGCGCGAGGCGTTTCCCTGCCGGGCAAGCTTGGCCCAGGCATCGACCCGCTTCTTGAGAAGGGGCGCTGTATCGCGGAACTTGGCGATGCGCGCGCGGGTGGCCCGCAACTCCGCCTCGCGTTGCCGAATCTGGGCTTCAAGCGTCGCCAGCGACTCCCGGTATTCGAGCGCCTGCGCCTGCATCAGCGACCGCGCCGCGGCACGCATGTTGGCAGCGACCTCGTCCTCGACCGCAAAGGCTTTCTCCGGCTCCGACGGGTTGGCGATCAGGGCCGACAGCCTCGCCCGGTCCAGCTTGGCCACCATCAGGTCGAGCGACAGCCGGTCTTCGTCCGCGCCCGTTTCCGTGGGATCAAGCTCGACCAGCTCCTGACTGGCCGACACACGCCGTCCTTCCTCCACCTTGATCGCGCGCACCACCCCGGCCTCCAGCGGCTGGATCAGCTTGATCCGGTCGCCAGGAATGATGCGCCCCTGGGCGACGGCCACGGTGTCTATTTCGCCGAACCAGGCCCAGCCGATGGCGGTGGCAAACAGGACGGCGATCAGGAGCGCCATGGCCCGGCCGACAGGCGACGCCGGCGTCTCCAGCACCTCAATCGCCGCCGGCAGAAATTCGAGCTCGTCGCCGGACCGGCTGGTCCGGGGCCGCGCTTTCTCGGCCTTCCCGGCAGCGCGCCACACCGCCAGGCTTTTCCACAGCAGCCCCATCAGACGGCCTCCCCCGACTGGTGCCGGTGCAGCGCCGCGTAGATCCCGTCCGGTTTCGCGACAAGCTGGTCGTGCGTTCCGTCCTCGGCGAGCCGGCCGCGTTCGATCACCACGATCCGATCGGCGTGGCGCACGGTGGAAAGCCGGTGGGCGATGACCAGCACGGTGCGCCCCTCGCAGATGCGCCGCATGTTGTCCTGGATGATGCTCTCGGATTCATAGTCGAGCGCGCTGGTCGCCTCGTCGAAAATGAGGATGCGCGGATTGCCGATCAGGGCGAGGGCGATGGCAATGCGCTGGCGCTGGCCTCCCGACAGCGACGCGCCGCGCTCGCCGAGCTCGGTGTCGTAACCCTCGGGCAGTTCGAGGATGAATTCGTGCGCGCCGGCGAGTTGCGCCGCCTGCACCACGCGCTCCATCGGCATGGCGGGATCGGCGAGCGCGATATTGTCGCGCACCGACCGGTTGAACAGGACGTTCTCCTGCAGCACCACGCCGATCTGACGGCGCAGCCAGGCCGGATCGACCATGGCGAGATCGGTGCCGTCGACCAGAACGCGGCCGCGTTCGGGCACGTAGAGCCGCTGCGCGAGCTTCACCAGCGTCGATTTGCCGGACCCGGATCTCCCGACGATCCCGACCACCTGCCCGGCGGAAATGTCGAGCGACAGGTCGGCCAGAACTTCCGCCGTGCCCTCGCGATAGCGAAAGGTCACGTGATCGTAGGTGATGCGTCCCCTGATCGCGGGCAGGGCCGGCCGATTGGGGTTTTGCGCCGGTTCGGGCTCGTTGTTGAGCACGTCGCCAAGCCGCGCGAGCGAAATGCGGAACTGCTGGAAATCCTGCCACAGCTGGGCCAGCCGGATGATCGGCTGACTGACCTGGCCCGACAGCATGTTGAAGGCGACGAGCTGCCCGACGGTCAGGTCCCCGGCGATCACCGCCTTGGCGCCGAACCACAGCACCAGAGCCATGACGATTTTGTTGATCAGCATCACCGTCTGGCTGCCGAACGTGGCGAGGACGATGGTGCGGAACGACGCCCGGACGTAGGCGGCGAGCTGTTCCTCCCAGCGCTCGCGCATCTGCGGCTCGACCGCCATCGCCTTGAGCGTTTCGATTCCGGAGACGCTTTCGACCAGAAACGTCTGGTTGGCGGCGCCGCGATGGAATTTTTCCTCGATGCGGCGGCGCAGGCTCGGCGTGATGCCCGCCGACAGCGCGACGTAGAACGGCAGGGAGCCCAGCACGATCCAGGTCAGCGTGGGGCTGAAATGATACATGACCGCGAAGAATACGAAGGTGAACAGCAGATCCATCACCAGGGTCAGCGCGGAGCCGGTCAGAAAGTTGCGCACGTTTTCCAGCTCGCGCACCCGGGCGACCGTCTGCCCTACCTGGCGCGCGCCGAAATAGGCGATGGGGAGCGCCGTCAGGTGACGGAACAGCCGCGCGCCGAGCTCGACATCGATGCGGCTCGTGGTGTGCGAGAAGATGTAGGTACGCAGCCCGCCGAGAACGATTTCGAACAGGGTGATCAGGATCAGCCCGATCACCAGCACGTCGAGCGTGGTCAGCCCGCGATGCACCAGCACCTTGTCGATGATGACCTGGAAGAACAGCGGCGAGATAAGACCGAAGAGCTGCAGAAAGAAAGTCGCCGTCAGCACCTCGCCGAACAGGCGGCGATACTTGACCACCGCCGGAATGAACCAGGTGATGTCGAACCTCCGGTCTTCACCGGCGAGTTGCGAGCGCCGCGTGGTGAACATGGCGCGCCCGGTCCACCGTTCCCACAGCACGGCGTGATCGATGGTCTCGGGCGGCGAGCCGGGCGCCTGCACCAGCGCCTTGTCCTCGTTCGCCCGGGCGAGAATGAAGAACCCGCCGTTCGTGCCTTCGGCTATGGCCGGCAGCGTCGCCTTTGCGAGACGTTTGGGGCTGATCGTCGAGGACCGCGCCTTGAGCCCGAGCTGTTTGGCCGCCCGCAGCATGCCGAGCATGTCGATCCGTCCGCCGGCGGGCGCGAACTGGTGGCGCAGCTGCGCCGGGTCCGCCGCCATCTTGTGGAACTGCAGGATCATTGCCATGCACAAAATGCCCGTATCGGGCCCCGAAGCCGCCTCGGGCGCTTCGGGTGCGGTGCCTGCGTCGTCGTCGCCTCTTTCGGGCGTCATCGGGCCTCCGGTTCCTGCCGAATGCGGGACAAGTCACTGCGCCCCTGTGACGGAACATTAGGCGAGTTGAAGCGCGGAGGTAAACCGGAGGTTTTGTCGCGCGTCCGATCGGTATCGGAATCCAACGGGTTATCCTGTCATAATGACCGAAGGACTTTCTTTGAGGCCCACATGAGCGCCCCCCAAACCCCGCTCCGTTTCGGACTGTTTCCCTCGTTCTTCTATACGAAGGACGACGGCTCCGGCGAACTCGCCGGTTTCGGCGTCGAGCTGGCGCGGCGCCTCGCGGAGGCCCTTGCGCGGCCACTTGAATTCAGGGAATACGCCGCGCCCCCCGCGGTGGCGGCCGCCCTCCGGAACGGCGGGTGCGACGTCGCGGCCATGGGGATCGATCCCGGACGCGGGCTCGAGGTCGATTTTTCGCCGCCCTGGCTGCGGGCCGACTTCACCTTCCTCGTCCCGGCCGGCTCCGACATCGGGCGGATCACTGAACTCGACCGTCCCGGCAGGCGGATCGCCGTTGTGCGCAACCACGCCATGGATTTCGCGCTGGAGGGACAACTGCCGTCTGCCGAACGCGTGTTCGCCGCCACGCCGGACGAAGCGTTAGCGATGGTCCGCGCCGGGCAGGCGGATTATCTGGCCGGAATCCGCCCCGGCCTGCTGCGCTATGCCGATCTTCTGCCCGGCTCGCGCGTTCTGGAAGAACGGTACGGCGAGAACGTGCTGGCCTTCGCGGTAGCGAAAGGCCAAGGGGCGCTGCTCTCGTCGGTCGCGGCATTCGTCATGGAAGCGCGGAGATCCGGGCTGCTCAGGCGGATTATCGAAGAAACAGGGCTTTCAGGGGTAAAGGCGTAGGATGGTGGAGCCGAGGGGAATCGAACCCCTGACCTCAGCATTGCGAACGCTGCGCTCTCCCAACTGAGCTACGGCCCCGACCGGGCCCCGGGATGGGAATTCAGACGAAAATTCCGGGGCGATAAGCGGCGCACAATGTGTTGCGGCGGCGCGGTCTTGTCAAGCGCCGTGTGACAGGCTCCGTCCCCTGATCCGGCCTATTTTCCGGCGCTTGAACCGGCGCGGCGCGAACATTAGAAATTAACGGTTGCCGCGGCACAATCGGAACCGGACCGGAATCGGGGGACAGGCGCCATGATCATCATCGACCCGCTGTTTTTCATCGCGAGGATCGCAATCGACCTCTACATCTGGATGGTCATCATCGGCGCGGTGCTGAGCTGGCTGATCGCCTTCAACGTGCTCAACACCTCGAACCAGCTCGTCTATACCATCGCCGATTTCCTGTATCGCATCACCGAACCCGCGCTGCGCCCTTTGCGCCGGTTTATTCCCAACCTCGGCGGAATCGATGTCACGCCCATCGTGCTGATCCTGATCCTGGTCTTCCTCGACCGGGTGCTCGGCAATCTCCACCGCGCGATCCTGACCGCCTGACCGGGCGCCGCGGCAATGGCCGGACCGGTCGGGAAAACCGGGGACGGTGTCGTCGTGTCCATCCGCCTCGCGCCCGGGGCCCGCAACGAAGCAATCGCCGGGCTCGCGGAGGGCGTCGACGGCGGGTCGGTTCTCAAGGCGCCAGTGACCGCCCCGCCGGAAGGCGGAAAGACGAACCGGGCGCTGATATACCTGCTGTCCAGAAGCCGGAAATTGCCCAGGGGGCGTTTTTCCCTTGTTTCGGGCGCGGCCAGCCGGAATAAGAGGCTCCTGATTTCCGGGGACCCGGAAGAACTTGCGAAGACTCTCGAAAGGCGAACTGGCGCGGATCATGGCTGAGGCACGGAAAATAGACGGAAAGGCGTTCGCGGAAGGGCTGCGCGCGACAATCGGCTCGAAAACCACCGCGCTGAAAGCGGCGCACGGGCTGGTCCCCGGCCTTGCCGCCGTGCTGGTGGGCGAGGACCCGGCCAGCCAGGTCTATGTCCGCAACAAGGAAAAGCAGTGCGTCGAGGCCGGCATGAATTCGGTCGGAAGGCGCATGGATGTGTCGACCTCGCAGCAGGAGCTGCTGGCGGTCGTCGACGAGCTTAACAACGACCCTTCGGTACACGGCATCCTGGTTCAGCTGCCGCTCCCCGCCCAGATCGATTCCCGCGCGGTGATCGAGGCCATCGATCCCGCCAAGGACGTCGACGGGTTCCACCCGGTCAATGTCGGCCGCCTGTCGTCGGGCGAGGACAGTCTCGTCCCCTGCACACCGCAGGGCTGCATGATGCTGCTTGAGGACGCGCTTGGCGATCTTTCCGGCGCCAATGCCGTCGTGGTCGGACGGTCCAACATCGTCGGCAAGCCGATGGCGCAGCTTCTGCTGGCCGCCAACTGCACCGTGACGGTTGCGCATTCGCGCACCCGCGACCTGCCCGCCGTCTGTCGCGAGGCCGATATCCTGATCGCCGCCGTAGGGCGCGCGCGCATGATCGAAGGCGGCTGGATCAAGCCGGGCGCAACCGTGATCGATGTCGGGATCAACCGCATCGAAACGGCGGAAGGCAAAACGCGCCTCGTCGGCGATGTCGATTACGACGCGGCGGCTCAGGTGGCCGGCGCGATCACGCCGGTGCCGGGCGGCGTCGGACCGATGACCATCGCGTGTCTGCTCAACAACACGCTGATCGCCTGCTGCCGCCAGAACGGCGTGGAGATGCCGGAATAAGCCGCGTCGCGGCTCAGTTCGAAGAATCCCGCGCGCAGCGGAAACCGATATAGACCACCGCCATGTCGCGCGGCTTGAAGGCGCGATAGGCGCGATGCATCTGGGCCGCGCCGTACCACCAGGATCCGCCGCGCGTGCGCTTTTCCGCCGCCCCGCCGGACTCGGTCCACTCCCAGACATTGGCGCCCATATCGTAGAGCCCGTTCACGCCCGGCTTCGTCGTACCGGCCCGGGCCGACCCGCGCCCGCGATCCAGCACGGCGGAACGGTCGACGACCGGCGAAGGACCGCAATCGTCAAGGCAGTTCGCGCCGGCCGGCGCACCGCCGGTGGGATAGTCGTATGTCCTGCCGCGCTCGAACGGCGCGGGGGGCGCCGTGCGCCTTTCCGTGTAAGCCGCCTCTTCCCATTCCGCGTCGGTCGGCAGACGTTTGCCGGCCCAGCGGCAATAGGCCGCCGCCTCGTCGAACGTGACATGGACCGCAGGTTCGTCGTCGGAGGCAGGCCCGCCGAACGGCGCTTTCCACGTCCAGCCGGGCTTGCGTTCCCAGCCGGCCCCGTAAACCAGACCGCCGCCGGCCCGTTCCGCCCGGGTCACGGCTCCGGTCGCCTGAACATGGTTACGGAACTGGCCGATGGTGACTTCCGTCCGGTCTATGGAAAAGGCGCCGATGCGCTGCATCTCGCCGACCGGGCCGGCGGACGCTGCTGCGGCAACGAAAAAAGCCGTCAGAAATACGGGAAAACCGCGCGTCAGGGCCTAGGGATCCTTCTTCGCGCCGCCCCAGCCATTATGGGTGATATCGAAGATCTGGCCATTGGGGTCGCAGAATTTGAGCTCGTAGAAGACATTGTCGCCCTCCATCTCGCCCATGAACCATTCGCCGCCGTTATTCTCGATATCGGCCCGCGTTTTCTCGACATCGTCCACCCAGAAACCGAGATGGTGCGCGCCGACGAAATCCTTGTCCTTGCCCGGGCCGACCGGCTCGTCTTCCTTGTAACGGAGAATCGCCAGATTGATGGTGCCGTCCGTCAGATACACCCCGTCGGCCAGCGGCGCCTTGACCGAGGTCACCTTCTCCATGCCGAACACGGACATGTAAAACTCCGCGGTTTTCTCGGGATCCTGAACCGAGATCGCCAGGTGACGAAGTTTTCCGTTTGCCATGAGAACCTCCCTGATTTCGCGGCGGCGCGCGTTACTTAGGCCCGTTGATACGGAACATCTCCGCCGCGTGATCCCAGACGACGCGCTGCTTTACCGCGGGATCGACGCCGTCGAACATCTTGTCGATCGGAATCGACACGTCCGGCCAGGTGCCCTGCGGATGCGGATAGTCCGATCCCCACATCGCCAGATCGCCGAGATTGCACCAGTCGAGCTTCATCATCTCGCAGCCGACATAGTCTTCCTCGAAGGTAAAGGCGCAGTTCCGCTTGGCGTATTCGCTGGGCAGCATCGACAGCGGCGCGGACGGATCCGGCGCGCGTTCCTCCACCTGACGGTCGCACCACTCGACGGCGAACGGCACCCAGCCGATGCGGCATTCGGAGAACAGGACCTTGAGGTCGGGATTGCGCTCGAACGCGCCGCAGAAGACAAGCTGGGCGAACGTATTGCACAAATTGAACGGGGCCGTGGCAAGAAAGGCGATCTGCGCGCCGCGATGATAGGGCGGCAGGGGCGCATCCGCCGCGCCGCCGATATGGATGCAGAGCGGTACCCTGGCATCGCTCGCCATTTTCCAGACCGGCTCCCAGATTTCGTCGTAAACCGGTTTGGCGACGTCGAACGGCGGAAACTCGACCGCCTTGGCGCCGGCCTTGATCATGCGGTCGAGTTCGCGCACGCATTCTTCCGGATATTTGGTGGGCAGCGCGGGCAGGATGAAAATCCGGTCGGGATCGACCTTGTTCATTTCCATCGCGTAATCGTTGAACGCGCGATACACCGCGAACAGCAGTTCGGGGTCCGAAACGTTCCATTTGCGGACGCTGGCGAACACAACGCTGGACCAGACCTTCGACTGATCCATGTGGTCGAGCAGGATTTTCGGATCGGCAGGAGGCAGCGCGCCGTCGGGCAGATCGACGCCGTGATCGCGGAACGGCTTCAGAAACTGCGCCGAGTTGGAGCCATCGGCCGATTTGTCCCACAATTTTCCTTCCCAGGTCCATTGCGAGCCGTTCTCGCCCTCGATCACCTTCGGGCCCAGCTCCTTGAATTTCTGCGGCAGGCGGTCCTGCCACAGGTTCTTGGGACACCAGTGAGTGTCGAGGTGATTGTCGGCCGAGATGTAAAGATATTCCTGTGACACGGGTGTCTCCGTCGGGTTGGTTCTGTCGAGCGCCAGAGTCGTTCAGTCCGGCTGAAACGTCAAGGCGGCTCCCCCTGTTGCCGCCGTCTTTCCGCCAGCGCCTCGCGCCGCGTGATGACGAGGACGGCGACGAAGATGATGCCCGCCCCGATCCAGGTCTCGAGGTCCGAATATTCGCCGAACAGCACCCAGCCGAACGCGGATGCGATGGGCAGGCGCAGAAAATCGATCGGCCCCAGGAAGCTCGCGTCCGAATGGCGCATGGCGCGGGCGAGGCAGATATGCGCGAGCACGCCGAACAGACCGACCGCGAGGACGCCGGGCATCTGGCGCCACTCCGGCCAGATCCAGTTCTGCCAGGCAAAGGCGAGCGCCAGCAGCGTCATGATAATGTTCATGTGGAAGATCAGCACCGCGCCCGACACCCGCATTGCCATATGCTTGGTCATCAGCTGCACGATGGCGTTCGACAGGGCGGAAATCAGCACGCCGATTATCAGCGGATTGAACGCACCATAGCCCGGCCGGATGATGATCAGCACGCCGAGAAACCCGATGATCACCGCCGACCAGCGCCATGCGCCGACCGGCTCGCGCAGGAAGATCGCGGCGCCGATCACGACATAGACCGGATGGCTGAACTGCACGGCGACGACGTCGCTGACGCTCATCCCCGTCAGGGCGATGAACCAGCCCAGCACGCCCACCGCCGCAACCAGACCGCGCAGCAGGATCAGCTTCAGCTCGGGCGGCGCCAGCGTCCGGGGCTCGGTGCGAAGCGTGTGCAGAAACCACGGCAGCAGCCAGACCAGCCCGAAGAATCCCCGCATGAACATTGCCTGCGGCCCGTCGAACCCTTCATGGGCGAGATAGCGCGCTGCCGTCATCGCCGCGCACATCGAGGTCGTCTGGGCGATCATCCAGGCGACGCCCCGGAAAGACGACGGGACGGGCGACGGGGATGACGGCGCCTTGCTCATACGGGGGCTCTCGGCTTGCGCGCGGACGCGCGGAGGAAACTGTCAGGGCCGCGCAGTTTAACCGCTCGGCCGCGATGTTTCGAGGGGCGAACGCTGGCATCCATCGGCGGAACGGGATATCGAAGGGCGCATGAGCCTGATCGCCGTCATACCGGTAAAACCGTTCGAGGCCGGCAAGGCCCGCCTCGCCGGATTCCTGTCGCGCGAAGCGCGCGCCGCGCTGTGCAGACGGCTCTTCGAACACGTGCTGGATATTGCCTGCGCCGCCCGCGGAGTCGATGGCGTAATCGTCGTCAGCCGCGACGACAAAGTCCGCGTTATCGCCGAAAGCCGCGGCGTCGCCTATCTGGAGGAGACGGACCAGACCGGGCTGAACGCCGCCCTGTCGCAGGCCCGCGCCTGCGCGATCAACCGGGCTGCCTCGTCGGTCCTCGTTCTGCCCGCCGACCTGCCGTTCGTCACGGCCGCCGAAATCGGTGCGCTGATCGACGCCCGGGAATCGCCGTCCGTCGTGATCGCGCCGGACGAAGACGGCGAAGGCACCAACGCGCTGTTGATAACGCCCGCCCCCCTGATCGAATTCGCGTTCGGGCCGGGCAGTTACGGCATCCATTGCGCCGCAGCGCGGAAAGCGGGCGTCGACCCGGTGGCCGTCGAACGTCCCGGACTCGCCTTCGATCTGGATGCGCCGGACGATCTGTCCCGCATCGCCGATCGCTACCCGTTATTTTAAAAACGCGGACCGGTCGTTATAGAATGCCGGCATGAACGGATCCGACCGCAACGACCCGACCGACACCGATATCGCCTCGGACATTGCAGACGATTCGCTGCCGGAGGAAGCGCGCCGGGCCATCCTCGCCCTGATCGACGAGATCGAGGCGCTGCGCGTCGAAATCGAATCCGGCAACGCCCGGATCGCGGAACTCGAATGCCTCGCGGATACCGATCCGCTGACGCCGGTCGCCAACCGCCGCGCCTTCGTGCGCGAGATCGACCGGGCGCGCGCCTATCTGGAACGCTACGGCGGAACGGCGACCCTGATCTATCTCGACATCGACGGGCTGAAAGCCGTCAACGACGGGCATGGGCACGCGGCGGGCGACGCTGCCCTGGTCGCGGTCGCGACGCTGCTGGTCGAAAACGTCAGGTCGTCGGACACGGTAGGACGCCTCGGCGGCGACGAGCTCGGCGTCCTGCTGGACCGGGCGGGCAGGCCGGAGGCCGAGGAAAAAGTAAAGGCGCTCTCTACCCTGATCGGAATGTTGCGACTGCCGGACCTCGTCGACGGGATTGCGCTCTCGGCATCGTTCGGCATCGCCGAAGTCGCTGCCGGCATGGCCGCCGAGCAGGCGCTCGCCGAGGCGGACGCGGCAATGTACGCAGACAAGGAACGGAAACGCAGCGTTTAGCCTATATGCTCCGCGAGAAACGCCATGGTGCGTTCGCGGGCGAGTTTCGAGGCTTCCGCATTGTAGCGCTCGTCCCTCGTCCAGTTGTCGAAACCGTGCAGCACGCCCGGGTAAATATTCCAGACCACCTCCGGCCGCTTCGCCTGGAACATGGCGACGTCCGCGGGCGGCACCGCGGTATCCATGTCGCCGACATGGCAGATCGTCGGGCAGCGCGCGGGCTCGTCCGGGTAATCGCACATGTCGGATCCGTAATAGGCGATGGCGGCATCGAAATCCGACCGCGCGGCGCACAGCCAGGTGACGGTGCCGCCGAAACAGTAGCCGCTGACCGCGACCTTGCCGGCGCTCCTGACGTAATCTCGCGCGGCCTCGGCATCGGCGACGATATGGGGCACGGCGTCGGCCGAATAGCGCTTTGCGAGATCGTATCTGCTGCCGTCGTAGGGGAAATTCACGTCCGGCGCGAACCGGTCGAAAAACTGCGGCGCGATGGCGAGATAACCATCGGCGGCGTAGTTGTCGCACACCTGCCGGAGATAACCGTTCACGCCGTACATTTCCATCGCAACCAGAATGGCGCCACGCGGCGGGCTGGCGGGCTCCGCCAGATAGGCCCCCAGCTCGTGACCGTCTGCCGCCGTCAGCCTGATATCCTGTCCCATTTCTACCTCCTGTTTTTCCGATTACGCCGCGCCGCGCACCGTATCGATCACCGTCGACGAATCCGCAGGCGCGGCATCGCCTCTCCACGCCACATGCCCGTCGGGACGGACCAGCACGAGCTTCCGTTCGTAAAGCGCCGCTAGATCCGCGTCGCCTATGGTCTCCACCGCCAGCGGCACGCCCCGCTCGGCAGCCGCGCGAGCTATCGGTTCGGCGTCGGCAGCCGTGTCGAAGCGCAGCAGAACGAAGCCGTCGCCGAACAGATCGATGACGGATTTTCCGGGCGCGACCCAGCCGTGAGGCGCGCGCGAGCCAGGCCGGGCGACCGGCGTATAGACACCGAAATCGTCCGGCGGCATGGGCGTTCCGTCGGGCACGCAGATCGGCGACGGATCGTAACGGTATCCGAGCGCGATCCCGTCGGTGACCATCTGACGCCGCTGCGTCTCGGCGAGGTTAGGGCCGATTTCCGCCCGAAGCGCTTCTCCTTCGGGGCCGGGGTCCGAGATCATGGCCGTGCTCGGCAAGCGGTAGCGGCGAAAATTGTCGGCCGCCTCCGTCACATTCCGGATCGCCACAGGCCGGCGTTCGACTTCGTAGGAATCGAGCAGCCCGGGTCCGCCCCAGCCGTTGATCGCGGCGGCCAGCTTCCAGCCGAGATCGACCGCATCGCCCATCCCGGTATTGAGCCCGAACCCGCCGGAAGGCGAATTCTGGTGTGCGGCGTCGCCGACCAGGAAGATGCCGTCTTCGGCGAATTTCTTCGCCGTCCATTCGCGCCGCGCCCAGGCCACCATGTTGAGGAACTCGTAGTCGAAATCGCCGCCGAATGCGTGGCGCAGCCGCTCATGCGGATCGATTGTCGCGGGATCGACAAATTTCTTCGATCCGTTGATCGTGAGCCGCCAGAAATCCCGCCCGTCCTGTGCGGTCAGGTTGCCCCACGTTCCCTCCTCGTCGACCATGAAATAGAGCGCCGCCTTGCCCTTGTCGTTCTGTTTCCAGAGCTCCGGCGCACGGATGAAGATATTGATCGAATGGCTGAGCAGCGATTCCGGTCCCATCTCGACGCCGATGGAAGCGGGCAGCACGCTTTTCCCGCCACAGCCGGCGACGAGATAGCGGGCCGCGACGCGGTGTTCGCTGCCGTCCTCCAGATCGCGCAGCGTGGCCACGAACCCGTCCCCGTCGCGCTCGAACGACTCGAAACGGCAGAGCGGCAAGTAGCTCACGCCCGGCAGGCTTTCGACATGCGCGCGCAGCACCGGGTTGAACCAGATCTGGTTGCAGCGCTGCGGGCGTTCCGGCGTCTCGGGCAGCGGCTCCGATCCGCCGCCGTGATGCGAGCGTTCGACGGTCGCCAGCCAGTATCCCGTCAGCGTTGTCACGTAGGTGACGTCGTGCGGAAAATCCGGCGGCGTGCCGACGCGCTGAACCTCCTGCGAAATTCCCCAGCGGCGGCAGAACTCCATGGTGCGTGAATTGAGGGCGCTTGCCCTCGGATGGTCCACCGTCCCGTCGGTCGCCTCGGCGATCAGGCATTCGACGCCGTAACGGCCGAGCTCCGCCGCTACCGCCATGCCGACGGGACCGCCGCCGGCGATCAGCACGGGCACGCTGGCGGGAAAGGAACGGCTCATCGCCTGCGGCGCTCGGCGAGGTCCGGGATCAGCTTTTCGGCATTGCCGTGCAGGATTTTTTCGCCGGCCACGCCCAGAAAGCGGATCGCATCGACATATTCCTTGCAGTCGTCGTCGGTACGGATTGCCTGCGGATAATCGGTGGCGAACACGACCTGCGTCACCGACACTTCCCTGAGTCCGAATTCGGTCCATTCGACGCCCTGGCGCGCCGTGTCGATCGGGCTGACCCAGCCGGCGTTGTCGTAGAACAGCCGGTTGTTGAGATACCAGTCGTATTCGTTATGCGGCTTGCGGCCGTGGCGTTCGTTTCCTTCGGTGCCCCATTGTGTGCGGGTTCCGAAACCGCGCGCGCGCGACATGTAACGCCCCAGCCCGCCGGCGAAATGGGCGAACTGGATCTTGAGATCGGGGAACCGGTCGAGCACGCCGCCGTTCATGATGCGGAGCGCCGCGACGGCGAGGGAAAATTCCCAGCCGAGCACGCGACCGAGATCGTCGGCGTCCATCCGGTTCCAGTTGATGACCCTGGCGAGCGGATGGACGAAGACGTAAAGCCCGCGTTCCTGGATCGCTGCCCAGAGCGGGTCGAGTCCCGGATCGTCGAGCGGCCGGTCCTGCAGCTCCGACCCGATCACGACGCCGGGAAATCCGAGCTCGTCGACGCAGCGGGCAAGCTCCGCCTCCATCTCCGGAGCATCGAGCGCCGGCAGGTGGGCGAGCCCGATGAACCGTCCCGGATAATCCTCTTCCGCCTGCTTCATCTTGTCGTTGATGAAAGCGCAGGCCGCGCGGTCGGGGTTGTCGTACCCGTCCGCGCAGGACAGCACGGCCATGTCGATCCCGGAAAAATTCATCATCCGGATATGGGCGTCGAGGTCCGACAGCAGCGGATTGAACAGGTAGGCGGGGTTGCCGCGCTCGTCCAGGCTCGCGCCAAGCTGGCCGGACTCTCCCTTCTTCTCCGCCAGCTCCTTCGGCGTGTAGTGATGCTGGAAATCGACAATGATGGACATGTTTCTCTGTCTCTCGAATTTTCTCCGGGCGACAGAATGCATGACCCGGGCCGCATTGGGAACACGCGCCCCGGGTTATAATCGCAGAAGCGCCAGCGTCATTCGGAACGGTCGCTATGCCGGTTCAGAACGGGCAGCGCACCAGCCGCCGGCAGGGCCGGTTCGAATGACGCCGCATGGTCGAACCGTGCGACAGGTGCGCCGGGCAGATCGGCCACGGCCGTGTTCCAGCCCCGCAGCGGGGCGATGGCGGCGAAAACGAACAGCTGCGCATAGCCACCTGCCCTGGCGCCGCGCCGCCGTACGTTGCGGAATTTGTCGCACATATTCTGAATCAGCGCTCGTCGACACCGCCTTCGAGCACGGTTTCCAGTTCGCGGTTGAGCGCGTCGAGGGCCGATCGGGCGGCTTCCACATCCTGGCCGGCGAGCCTCGTTGCCAGCTCGGCCAGGACGGCCCTTTCCTTCCGTTTCATCTCGGCGAAAGCGTCATGACCTTCGCGGGAAAGCGCGAGCAGACGCGACCGGCGATGCGCCGGGTTGGCCTGAAACGCCGCCAGCCCGGCCTCTGCAAGTTGATCGGCGATGATCTGGATGTGCTGACGCGTGACGTTCCTGGCCCGGGCAATCTCAGGCACGGTCTGTGGACCGATTTCGAACAGGTGCTCCATCACCGTCCGCGTGGATGCTGTCACGCCAATGTCGCGATGCAGCGCGTCGCCGACAGCCTTCAGCCGGTTGACGCCGAGCCGGACAGCGCGGATGACGGCGTAGAGCGTTCGCGGATCGACAGGTTGGCCGGACATCGCGTCTTCATATTTGACAACATACATGTCATATTATTTGACAATATTATTGTCAAATAATATTTCACGTTCCAAAAAATCAGTTCGGAAGTGGCGCATCCTTGGAGGTCCTGAAATCTCTTCGGTATAGCCGCTGAAGAAATTCCATTTCCTTGCCGGCGTCCTGAGCGGCAGCGAACCCCTCCGCATCCGAATCATCCAGAACCCGGGACACATAACCCCTGTCATACATGCAATTCTGTATTGCAATTTCGTCTGCGCCCTTGACCCCGGAACGGCCGGGGTTCCCGGCGAGAAGGAGTACAAAAACGCGGAGAGCGACAATTTCTCCGCTAGTCAGTTGCGGGCGTCGCCCGGCCTTCTCATCCTCGGCTCGCTGTTTCGCTACAGTGCGATCAGCGATACCTGCGCATTCCTTCAGATCCCGTTCCACGGTCTTGCGTTCCATGTTTTCGGCCATGAAAACTTCCGGATTCGATGCGCAGCCGGACGCAACCAAAATAATCGATGCAAAAACAGCGAATTTTCTTTTGCTCATTTTCGGGGATCACCTTGTCTTTCAGATGTTAAGGAGGCAGGTGGCTTGAAACGGCGAAGAGTACCAGCCGACAAACATCCCGAAACCCAGACGCACGGTCAAATTTTACTGAACATCGGTTCGATCTGACATCGACGTTTACAAGCTGCCATACAAATCGATTTTGCCAGTTCCCCGGTCTCCCGCGTTGACCGCCTGTCTCACGGGGGTTAACCAGAAACCAGCCAGAAGGGAGGGCGATCATGAAACGCAGCTTTCTTGCACTCTTCGCCGTCATTGCCGTTTGGGCGTTCTCGCCACAGCCGGCGCGTTCCGCCGATGATACGGTGCGCTGGAAGCTGGCGAGCGCGTATCCGGGACGGATGGTGCAGCTCGGCCTGCTGGGAAAGAACCTGCCGAAGAAGCTGCGGGCGATTTCGGACGGAAAGATCAGGCTGCGCTTTTACGAGCCCAAGGCGCTGGCCCCGCCGCTCGAATATTTCGACGCCATCGCCAAGGGCGCCATCGATGCGGGCTGGACCACGCCGGGCTACTGGTACGGCAAGGAAAAGGCGCTGGTGCTGTTTTCGTCCGTGCCGTTCGGCCCGTCGGCGGGCGAGTACCTCGCCTGGTTCTATCACGGCGGCGGCGAACAGCTGATGGACGGCATTTACAAAAAGCACGGGCTGAAATCGATCATCTGCGGCCTGATTGCGCCGGAAGCATCCGGCTGGTTCCGCCGCGAAATCAGGACCGTCGAGGACCTCAAGGGGCTCAAGATGCGGTTCTTCGGTCTCGGCGGGCGGGTCATGCAGAAAATGGGCGTGGCGACACAGCTTCTCGCCGGCGGCGACATCTATCCGGCGCTGGAACGCGGCACCATCGACGCCACCGAATACTCGATGCCGGCAATCGATCTGGACCTCGGCTTTCACCAGATTGCCAAGCATTACTATTTCCCGGGCTGGCACCAGCAATCGACGCTGCTGGAGCTTCTGATCAACCGCAAGAAATGGGACGCGCTGTCGAAAACCCGGCAGGCGCAGTTCCGCATCGCCTGCGGCGACAACGTTCGCGAAGGGTTCGCCGAAGGCGAGGCGATCCAGTCGAAGGCGCTGCGCGAACTGAAGAAGAAGGGCGTTCAGATCCACCGCTGGCCTGACAGCATTCTCGCCGCGTTCGAAAAGGCCTGGCACGAGGTCGCCGCCGAGGACTCCGCCGCCGACCCCACCTTCGCAAAGGTCTGGAAATCCTATTCCGGGTTCCGCGCCGATTACCGCGTGTGGAAGGATATCGGCTATCTTCGCTGAAATGCTGTCTGTACCGGCAACGCATTAACAACATGATCCGCCTCGCCGAACGCCTCGACCGGTTCGTATGCGCGTGCGGCCGGCTGGCCGCATGGGCCGGCGTCGCTCTGGTGCTGGTGACGATCTTCGATGTCGTCACCCGCGAATTCACGCAATCGCCATTGCCCGTCCTGCGCGCCTTCAGCGAATGGCAGCAGGCCCGTTTCGGATCGACCGTGCTGCAGGAGCTCGAATGGCACCTGCACACGCTCCTGTTCATGCTGTGTCTCGGCTGGGCCTATGCGGCGGGCGCGCATGTGCGGATCGACGTGGTGCGGGAACGGCTGAGCGACCGGACGCGCGACTGGATCGAGGCGGCGGGGATCGTCCTGTTTCTGCTGCCTTTTACCGGCCTGGTCCTGTGGTACGGAATCGATTTTGCGGGCGTATCCTTCTCCCAGGGCGAGGCATCGGCCTCCGGCGCCGGGCTCGGCCACCGCTGGATAATCAAGGCAGTGCTGCCGCTCGGCCTCGCGCTGCTGTTGCTGGCGGGCGCATCCAGACTTATCGCCTGCATTGCGCGACTGTCCGGCGGGCGGAACATCGACGCATGAGTTTCGCCGAAACGCTTCCGCTCTGGATGTTCGCGGGGCTGGCCGTCTTTCTGTTCAGCGGGTTCCCGGTGGCATTCGTGCTGGGCGGGCTCGCGCTGGGGTTCGCCGCAATCGGCATCGCCGCGGGCGAGTTTACCCTGGTGCAGTTCTACAACGTCGTTCCGCGCATCTGGGGCTGGATCGCCGAAAACCTGATTCTCGTCTCGGTGCCGATGTTCATTTTCATGGGGACGATGCTGGAACGATCGGGTATCGCGGGCGCGCTGCTGCGCTGTCTCGAACGGCTCCTCGCGGGCGTCCCGGGTGGCCTCGCGCTCGCGGTGACGCTGATGGGCACGATCATGGCGGCCACCACCGGCATCATCGGCGCGTCTGTCGTGATGATCACGCTTCTGGCGCTGCCGCCGATGCTGGCGGCGCGCTACGATCACGGGTTCGCCAGCGGTGCGGTCGCCGCATCCGGCACGCTCGGCATCCTGATTCCGCCCTCCATCATGCTGGTGCTGATGGCGGAGATGCTCAACAAATCGGTCGGCACCCTGTTCTTTGCCGCTTTGATTCCAGGCCTGATGCTGGCCGGATTCTATGCAGTCTATGTCACGCTGCGCGCGGCGCTCAGACCCGACCTTGCGCCGAAACGGCCGCCTGCCGCCCATTCCGAGCCCCTTCTCCGGCTGATCGTGGCCGGGCTGTTGCCGCCAGCGGGGCTGATCGCCCTCGTGCTGGGATCGATCCTGGCCGGCTGGGCGTCGCCGACCGAGGCCGCCGGCGTCGGGGCGTTCGGCGCAATCGTGCTGGGCCTCTTGCTGCCGCCGCTGATCGACCGCAATCCGACGGGCGGCTGGGTCCGCGCCTTTCCGTCCCTGTTGCGCGATGTCGCGGAAAGAAGCGCGCTGACCGGCGGCATGCTGTTCGGCATCTTTATCGGGGCAACGGCTTTTTCGCTGGTGTTTCGCGCGCTCGGCGGAGACGACGCGGTCAACGGGCTCATCGAGAACGCGGGTCTGGCGCCATGGAGCCTGCTCGCACTGCTGATGCTGATCGTGTTCCTGCTCGGATTCTTCTTCGACTGGATCGAGATCACGCTGATCGTCCTGCCGATCTTCGTGCCCATCCTCGAAGGGCTGGATTTCGGCGACCATGTGGCGCGCGGCGACCTGCTTTACTGGTTCGCCATCCTGATGGCGATCAATCTGCAGACAAGCTTCCTCACCCCGCCCTTCGGTTTCGCGCTGTTCTACGTGAAGGGGGCAGCGCCGCCCGAACTCGCCATGCAGTCGATCTGGCGCGGCAGCGTGCCGTTCGTCGTCCTCCAGCTCGTCGCGCTCGCGCTGGTCGCGGCCTTCCCCGCCATCGCGCTCTGGTTGCCCCACAATTATCTGAACTAGGGACTCGCCTTTGTCCTGTCGGGCATCATGACCGCGAACACGGCGATGCCGAAGACGATCACGCCGCCAAGGACGTAGAACGCAGGCGCCAGCCCGATCAGGTCGACCAGCGCTCCCATGATGATGGGGACGATCACCGCCGCGATCCGGCCGATGGTGAGCCGGAGCGCGGCACCGCGCCCCTGCGCGCCGGGCCCGACCCCTTGCGAGGTAAGCGCGATTTCCATCGACTGCGCGATGCCGGTCGCCACGCCGCGCAGGCTGATCGCGACGGCAAGCGCGACGAAAGTGCCGAGCAGCGGGACGATGGAAACCAGAACCACGGAACCGGTCACGGCGATCAGCAGCACCATCCTTGGCGACATGATGCGGGTCAGCCGTCCGACAAAAAGAGAACCAAGCGCCCCGAATACGCCGATCAACGAAAACAGCGTGCCGATCGACGTGCCGGCGATGCCGATCTGGTTGAGGTAATAGACGTAGAAGCTGCCCTGAATGCCGGTGCCCGCATGGCGCATGGTGGTCACGCCCATGACCAGCGCCACCGCAGGTATCGCAAGCAGCGAAAAGGCGGCCGCGTAATCGCGCCAGTCCGGCAACAGCCCGGCGGCCCCCGTCCGGCGGGGCGCCGTATCGCGTCCGGCATCGGGCTCGCTCTCACCGGGCGGAAGGCACAAGGCGGCAGCGAACATGCCGGCCGCCCAGAACGTCATGAACCCGAACGCGCCCCAGTGGCCGGCAATGTCCCAGCACGCGCCGACCAGCGGCGGCCCCGCGAACACGCCGATGCGGGTAGAAAAAGTCAGCCTGCCGGCATAGAGCGGCTGACCCTTCATGGCGTGCCCGACGAAGGACTGCACCCCGACCCAGCACAGCATCACCGAGAATCCGCCCAGCATCTGCAGAATTGTGGTTGTCGGTATCCAGGGCAGCAGCGGATAGAGCGGCGGAATGCAGACCGACATGCCGGCCAGCCACAGCGTCACCCGTCGCGCGCCCAACCGGTCCATCAGCGCGCCCGCATGGATAGAGAACAACATGGGCAGCACCTGCCGCGCGCCCAGAACCACCCCGATCAGAAAGGCGGATTCCGTCAGCAGCCCGACCCAGAGCGGCACGATCACGTTGTAGAGCTGTAACGACGAGTTGGCGAACAGGCCCGTACCGTACACCGCCGCCTGCACGCGCCAGGGCACCGATGTCGGCGTGGAAGATGTTTCCGCTGTCGTCATTCCGGAAATCTACACCTCGCCCGCATCGCAGGCGATGGCCGGCATCCGACCGAGAACCCGCTCTCAGACGGCAGGCCCCAGCATTCCGGAAAGCAGCGTCGCAATCCCGAGAAACGATAAAAAGCCCGCGACATCGGTAACCGTCGTCAGAATGATCGAGGACGCCACCGCCGGGTCCTGCCCGAGCCGGGACAGGGTAATCGGCACCAGCGCGCCCGCAATTCCGGCCATGACCATCGAAATCACCATCGACACGGCAAGCACGATGACCAGCCCGAGACTGCCGCTCCATATGTAAACCCCGATCGAACATGTCACTGCAATCGCGATTCCGTTCCAGAATCCGGCGTTGATCTCCTTGCGGGTAACCCGCAGCCACTGCTGGATGCGGATCTCGCGCAGCGCCAGCCCGCGCATGGTGACGGCGAGAGCCTGGGCGCCGGCGTTTCCCGACTGCCCGGCAACCACGGGCAGCAGGACAGCCAGGGCGGTGAATTTCGCGATGGTTCCCTCGAACAGCCCCACGACGGATGCCGCGAGAAACGCCGTCAGCAGATTGATCTGGAGCCAGGGCATCCGCTTGCGGATCGCGAACCAGCTCGACGACAGGGCGCGCTCGTCCGGGCTCGCGCCCACCATCGTCTGCAGATCGACGCTGGCCGCGTCCCGCAGGGCATCGACCATGCGGCTATGCCGGATGATCCCGACGACGCGGCCGTCACTGTCGATGACGGGGAGTTCCTGGAGGTCGGTATCTTCGAACTTTTCGGCCACCAGCTCTCGCGGATCGGTCGGAGAAACGATCTGCGGCACGGACAGGGAAATGTCGGCCAGGGTGGCATTCTCCGCGGCAAACGCCAGATCCCGGAGATCGACCAGCCGTGTCAGACGATTCTGGCCGTCGACCAGCTTTATGTACGAGATCTTGGATCCGCGCCTGTTGCGCAGCATTTCCAGCGCATTGCCCACGGAAATGCTGTCGTGCAGTGCGAAGAAATCTGTGTCCATCAGGCGACCGGCCGTATCCGGCGGATAGGACAGAAGCATCCGGATATCGGCCGCCGTGTCCTTTCCAAGCTGGCCGATCAGCCTTTCCCGGTCGTCGGAGTCCATGACGCCCAGCAGCGTCACCGCGTCGCTCCGGTCGAGGGCCTCGAGCAGCTCGATCCGCCGGTCCTCGGGCATGCCGACGAATATTGCCGCCGCCGACCCGACCGCGAACAAGGGCCACAATAGCGCTGCCTGCCGGACCGGCGCCCGGGTCAAAATTTCGGACGCGACCGACGGCGCGAGCGCCTCCAGGTCCCTGACCGCCTCCCGTGGATGAAGCGCGAGGTAGCGCTCGGTCAGGATGTCGGCGGCACGCGCGACCGATTCGATCTCATTCATCGCGCGCCTCCGTCATTTTTTTCGCGCCACCGCCGATCAGATCCCCGATTCCGATATTCATCGCCTCCGCCATTCCGAGATAGAATTCGTGAGACATCTGGATTGCGGCGCTGTCGCTTTCGGCAGCCTTCGACAACGGGGATGCGGGAATGTTGGCCCGACGCAGATCGGCGTATCGAATGACACCCAGAAGGCTGCCGGCGATATCGACGACAGGCTGTATATCGCTTCGATCCCAGCAGGGAAGATCGAGCGCTGCCGTCACGCTCATGCTGGCGAGGATGCGATCCGGTCGAGGCTGCTGCAATTGCGCGAGAGTGCTGCCCGCCTCCCTCTCCAGCAATCCGGCGACCGGTACGACCCCTAAAAGCCTGTTCTGGGCGTCGACAACGAAAACGCTGTCGAACGGTGCTTCGAGTCCGGCCAGGCGGTCGCGCGCCGCAAGGACCGTATCTTCCCCGCGCAGCACCGGTACGTTGGTCTCCGTCCAGGCCCCGACTGTCTGGGTCGGCTGACGGAGTATCAGGGCGACATGGGCGCGCCTCGTCGGCCCAAGCGCACCGAGGATCGTCTCGCGCTTGCGCCGTTCCATCAGCCGCAGCACCGACGCAGCCGCCCTGGCGGACATATAGTGCACAAGATCTGCGGCCGTCGCGTCGGACATCAATGTCAGAACCGAAGCGGAATACGCGGGCAGCAGGTTCGACACCACCATCGCCGCGTCCGCCGCGGGTACTTCCTTCAGCAATTCCGCAACGGCAGCCGGCTCGAGAGCCTCAAGACTCTCGGCAGCGGCAGACGGATGATTGCGGACAAAGGACAGTGCGAGATCAAGAGCCGGCGGCATCGTCCTGCTCCTTTGTGAAGACCACGCTCGCCTGTTCCGAGAACAGCCGGGCGGGAACAGTCAGACGGCCCTCGTCCGTTTCCAGCACGACGGCGATCCTGGTGATCTCGACGATGGTGCCGACCGCTCCGTCGATCCCTATTCGCACGCCGATTCGGTAGTCCGGCGAAAGATAGTGAACGCCAATCAGGTTACTGACGAAAACCCGCGCGCCGAGGCTGAAGGCTATTGCGAGACCGCCCAGCACGCTGCCGAGCACGATCGCGAATACGGTGACCACCACGGTAATGTCGATGCCGATCTGGTCGAGCCCCACAACGACCAGAAGGCCGAGCGTAAAGACCTGCGCCCCGCGTGCAATAAAGGTCCGCTGCTGGGCATTGGCGGAGGCAAACGCGGCAAGCGCCCCGTCGCGGGCGATATTCGAGAGCACGACGCCCGCAAAAATGATCAGCAGGCCTGAAATGATCTGGGGCAGATACCCCACCACCTGATCCAGCCAGTTGGCGAACATCTGCAGTCCGAGAACGCTCGTGGCGGCGGCAAGGAAAAACAGGACCACGAGCCAGAAGACGATTTCTCCAATCGTCCGGACTGTCGCGTCCTTGAGCCGCCCGCTTTCGGCCCGGCGGGCCAGCCCGATTCTCTGAAGCAGGCGACCGAAGAGACCGGCCGAACGCACGACAAGCGCCCGCAGCAGACGCGCCAGTATCCAGCCGGCCAGCAACAGCAGGAGCGCCGCGCCGATTTCCGGCAAGAAGCCGATGATTTCCGAGGTTATTCGCGAAAAATCCGAGAGAAGAGGCTGTGTCTGTTGCAACATCGTTCCACCTGACTGTCCGATGATCCGGCTTCTCGCCGAATGCAAACAATGTCACGGCACGATTCGCAATTCGATGGGAAAATCGACGGGTCCGGGCAACCGGAATGGAACGGCGGGTCGCCGCGCAGCGTTCGAGCAGGCGGTACGAATTCTGCCTATGCCATCGCGGCGAGCCTAAGGGCCTCCGGGGTAAAGGGCAGCCGCCTGAGACGCAGCCCGGTCGCGTCGAAGATCGCATTGGCAATCGCCGCTGCGGTGGGGCCCGCCGTGGCCTCGCCCGCACCGAGGAACGGATCGTTCGGCCTTTCCATGATCACCGTTTCAACCCGCGGCACGTTGCCAAATCGCAGGATGGGATAGGTCTCCCAGTCGCGGCTGGTGATACCGTCCCGGTCGTGTGTGACGGCCTCGTACAGGGTCCAGCTCGCCGCCTGCAGGATACCGCCTTCGAGCTGGGAGGCGAGCCCGTCGGGGTCGACCACCTGACCGGAATCGGCTGCGGCCACCGCGCGCAGCAGTCTCACCTCCGCCTCGTCGGTCACCTCGAGCTCAACCCCGACAGCGGCATAGGTCTTGTTGTTCTTGTACTGGGCAAAGGCGATTCCGCGCCCGGTTCCGGCGGGCTTTTCGCCCGCATATAGACGCTCCGCTGCGGCCCGAAGCACGGCGATTGCCCGGTCGTCTTCGAGATGAGTGAGGCGGAACTCAACAGGGTCGATGCCCCCCTCGTGCGCCAGCTCATCCATAAAGGATTCGATGGCGAACACGTTGGCGTAGGCGCCGAGCGTCCTGAGCGAAGAGGTACGGAGCGGCATCGACCGCACCAGGCTCTTGACCAGCCGCCGCTGCGGAAAATTGTAGAGCGGATCGAGATTTCGGTGGATTCCCGCGTGCCTGCCCATGTTCGGGTTGGCGCGCGGCTTGGGCAGCGGATCGGCCAGGTAGTTGAGCGGCAGAAGACGGCCTGGACCGGCACGGTTCGCGCCTGCGCGCGGCCGGTTCATATGCGTGTCGCTGCAGGTTTCCTGCGACCAGTCGATCACCTTTCCGGCTTCGTTCAGGCTGGCGCGCAGCTCCATCGTCATTGCCGGGCCGTAGGGCTCCCACGCGTGTTCGTCATCGCGCGTCCATTTGAGCAGCACCGGCCGGCCGGGGATCGCCCGGGCGATCAGCGCGGCGTCGGTCGCCGCATCGTCCGCTCCGTTATGGCCGTAGCAGCCCGCGCCGGGTGTGTGGATGATACGGATGTCGTCGGGGTCAATCTCCAGCCCGTCGGCCATCGCGGCGCGCAGCAGATAGATGCCCTGGCTATGGCTCCAGATGGTGAGCTTTCCGTTCTCGGAGATCGCCATCGCGGCGGACGGACCGACCGAGCCATGCATGTGATAGGGCCGGTCGTAGCGTGCGGAAATCGTAGCGGCAGCATTCGCCGGTGCGCTCCCCAGGGGCGGCACGTCCTCATCGACCGGCCTGCCGTCGACCACGCGAAAACTCTGGCGCGGCTCGGTCAGCAGCCGTTCGAACATGTCGCCTTCCGCGAGGCCGTCGCCCGTATCCCAGCTTGCCGCGTTCGACAGCCGTTCGGCGGCGCGGACAGCCTGGTACTCGTCTTCCGCCGCGACCGCTAGGTACGAACCGTCCCGGACAATCGTCACGCCTTCGGATTCCAGCCGCCCGACCACCGTCTCGTCGAGTGCGGTCAGCGTCGCATGGTAATGCGGCGGTCGGACAGGACGGGCATGCAGCATGCCGGGCAGCACCATGTCATGAACGAAACGTGCGGTGCCCCCCGCGAGTTTTTCCATCCCGCGGGCGGTCGCGAAATGCCCGACATAGCGGAACGACGCAACCGGCTTGGTAGGCGCGGTCTCATCGACATCGACGCCGAAGGAGCTGCCCTCGGGCATCAGGTCCCAGTAGGTCACGGACCGGTTGGTGGCACGCGCGACAACCAGCCCGTCATCGACTTCCAGCATGTCGGCGGGCACGTCGAGCGTCTCGGCAGCGAGCGAAAGCAGATGCCGGCGCGCCGTCGCGGCCGCATGGCGCACGGCGTTGCCGGATTCCTCCATCGAGTTGCTGCCCGACGTGATCCCTTCGTCGGGGGCGGCGCCGGTCTCGGGCGCGGCAACATCGATTCGCGAAGGATCGACATCGAGTTCTTCGGCGGCGATCAGGGCAACGGCTGTGGAAATTCGCTGACCGATATCGACCTTGCCGTTGGCGACAGTGATGCGCCCCTCGTCCTTCAGCCTGATCCAGTCATCGAGCGCAGGGGTCTTGGAGAGGGAAAGATTGTCAGCCATGACGGCCTCCTTCGGCGGCGCGTTCGACGGCGGCCAGCACCCGCGCATGAGAACCGCAGCGGCACAGGTTGGTTTCCAGCGCGGCCTGGATTTCTTTCCGGTCGGGACGCGCGTTCCTGCGCAGCAGCGCCGTCGCCGCGGTCACCAGACCGGGCGTGCAGTAACCGCACTGCGCAGCGTTGAGGGCGACGAAGGCTTCCTGGACCCGTTTTCCGGTTTCGTCCTCGGCGAGCCCCTCGACCGTACGGATTTCGGCACCTTCGAATTCCGCCACCACGCGCACGCAGCATTGCGTCGCCTCGCCGTCGACCAGAACAGTACAGGCGCCGCACTGTTCCTGTGCACAACCGATCTTGGGCCCGGTCAGGCCGAGATGGTTGCGCAGCACATAGATCAGCGGCGTCGCCGGGTCGGCCTCGACCTCGTGCGTGCCGCCGTTCACCTTCAGGACAAATCTGGCCATCGAATGCGGTCCCGTGGTTGAAGAATGCATACAGGAATATCCGCAAGGCGGAGATTGCGCCAGCCCGGAGGGTGTCAAAAAAGGGGCGGGTTCCGCGCCCGCCCCCTTCCGGCTTCAGACGCCGTCGATCAGGCGGCTTCGGCGATTTTGCTGCCCTTGATCCAGGCCAGCATGGTATCGGCATCGGAGACCTCGAACGGGTCGAGCGGGCAGTTGTCCTCGTACTCCGGTTCGATGAACATCTTTTTGATTTCGCCGTCGTCGACGAACATCGAGTAGCGCCAGCTTCGCATGCCGAAGCCGAGATTCGACTTGTCGACCAGCATCCCCATCTTGCGGCTGAATTCACCGTTGCCGTCGGGCAGCAGGAAAACCTTGTCGGCGCCCTGGGCTTTGCCCCACTGGTACATGACGAACGCATCGTTCACCGAGAGGCAGACCACGGAATCGACTCCCTGCGCCTTGAACTGGTCGAAAAGTTCCTCGTATCGGGGAAGGTGGCTGGTGGAACAGGTCGGGGTGAAAGCACCGGGCAATGCGAAAAGAACGACCTTTCGGCCCTTGAAAATTTCGGCGGTCGTCAGGTCCTTCCATTCGAAGGGATTGGGGCCGCCGATTTCCTCATTGCGAACTCTGGTTTTAAAGGTTACCGCCGGAACGTGGGTGCGCATCGAAAATTCTCCTTGGTTCTGCGTCCGAAAAAGGAGCGGTCCGCGCCGCTCCCATTATATTTAATAATTCTAATTCTCAGTTCAAGGAGCAGAAATGACGGTTTTTGATTCCGGAAATTGAGGATATTGGCGGTATCCGGGCTTTCGCCCTATTCTGGCGGAAGAGTCAGGCATCCAAGGGGGAATCGCACCGCATGAGCGGAGGCTTCATCGAACGGTATGGCGTCTGGACCGACCGGCAGGCGGAAGCGGCGGACAAGATAAGGCGCCGGATCGCGGATTCGGGCGTCCGGCTGGTGCGCATGGTCTGGTCGGATACGCATGGCCATGCCCGCGCGAAAATGGTGTCGGTCCCTGTCTTTCTCGACTCCCTGGCGCAGGGCTACGTGATCAACGTCGCGACCTTCACGCTGGATGCATCGGGCGGGCGGGTCTTCCGCTCCTTCGTGCGCGGCGGCGGGATGGGCCTCGACGAGATGACGGGTTCTCCCAACCTCACGATCGTCCCAGACCCGGAGACCTTCCGCGTGCTGCCCTGGTCGCCGGATGTCGCCTGGGTGATCTGCGACGAATACTTCACGGACGGAAAACCGTTCCATTTTTCGGCGCGCCAGGTCCTGCGCCGGCAGATCGCCCGGCTCGCGGAATGGAACCTGTCGCTCAGGATCGGGCTCGAGGTGGAATGGTACATGCGGCGGGTCGATGACCCGAACCTGACGGACGGCCACACCGCAACGCCCGGCATGCGGGGCACGCCGATCGCGACCGCGCCGGTCGAACCGGGCTATTCCTATCATTCGGAATCCAACATGGATCTGATGCAGCCGGTCCTGTCGGAGCTCGCCGTTGCCTATGAGGAGCTGGGGCTCCCGCTGCGCTCGATCGAGAACGAGTACGGGCCGGGCCAGCTCGAATGCACCTTTTCGGCGGACGATGCGCTCCGCGCCGCCGACAACATGCTCCTGTTCCGCAGCGCCACCCGGCAGGTCTGCCGGCGGCTCGGCCATATCGCGACGTTCATGTGCCGCCCTGCCTTTCCGGGCTTTTACGCCAGCGGCTGGCATCTGCATCAGTCCCTGACAGATCCCGCCAGCGGCGAGAATCTCTGCACGCCCGACGACGATGCGGACTACATGTCGCCGGCAGGCATGAGCTGGCTCGCCGGGCTGCTCGAACACGCAGCGCCGTCCGCCGTGTTCGCGACGCCGACCGTCAACGGCTATCGCCGGTTCCAGCCCAACTCGCTGGCGCCCGACCGCGCGACCTGGAGCCATGACCATCGCGGCGTGATGGTCCGCCTGCTTGGCGGCAACGGCGACCCTGCGACGCGCTATGAAAACCGGATCGGCGAACCTGCGGCGAACCCGTACCTCTACATCGCGTCTCAGATCATCGCCGGGCTCGACGGGGTGGAGCGGCAGGCCGAGCCATGGCCGGCCGACGACGAGCCCTACGAATCGGAGCGGCCGCCCTTGCCGAAGAGCCTCGGCGACGCGCTGGTCGCGCTGGGCGGCAGCAAGCTCTACGAAGAGGCGCTCGGGCCGATCTATCGCGATTACTTCATCGCCCTCAAAAAGGCCGAGCTTTCGCGTTACACTCGGTATCTTGATGAGAACCCCGAGCGCGAGGACGTCAACGGCGTCACCGCCTGGGAGCAGCACGAATATTTCGATTTCTTCTGAGAGATCGGCAGGTTGAATGGATATGGCACCGGACGAAACCCCCTGTTCCCCGATCTCGCCGCCGCACAACACGGCCGCGTACGACTGGGACTCGCTGATCCACGAGGACCGGGTCCACCAGTCGATCTATACCGATCCCGGTATTTTCCGCGAGGAAATGCGCAGGATATTCGGGGCGGTCTGGGTCTACCTGGCGCATGAAAGCCAGATCCCGCGGCGCGACGATTACGTCCTGTCCAGACTCGGCCTCCGCCCCATCATCGTGGTCCGCGACCACGACGGCGTGATCCGGGCGCTCTACAACCGCTGCACCCATCGCGGAGCAACCGTCTGCCGTCAGCCGAAAGGATCGGCGCGCTCCTTTTCCTGCCCCTATCATGGCTGGAGCTACTTTAACTCCGGAAAACTGTCAGGCGTGCCCTGGCCGGAAGGCTACGGGTGCGATTTTTCGGACCCGAAATACAACCTCGCCCAGGTACCGCGCGTCGCATCCTATCGGGGTTTTATCTTCGGTACGCTGAACAGGGATGCGCCGTCGCTCGAAGACTATCTCGGCCCGGTACGCACCCCGCTTGACGAATGGCTCGACCGGCATCCGGGCGGCAAGGTCGCGTTCTGCGACGCCAACCGTCTGAAGTTCAAGGGCAACTGGAAACTGCTCTACGACAATAGCTGCGACGGCTATCACGTGATCTTTTCCCACCGCTCGCTGCTGGCGATGGAAAACCGGCTGGTGTCGGGCAACGAGCGGGAAAAGGGCATGGCGTTCTACAAGAACAGCCCGGATACCGGCCCGATCCATCTCAAATATTTCGGCAACGGCCATCACTTCAAGGACAAGCGGATGACGGTCGAGAAACGGCCGGGCGCGCTGTGGGAGATCGAGGGGCCGCACCCGGGCATGGAGCATTACGAGGCCGCGCTGCGCGCGCGACTCGGCGAAAAGGCCGATGCCGTGCTTGACCTTGCCTCGTCCGAGCCCGTCAACATCAACGTCTTTCCCAATCTGCACATCCTCGGCAACCACGTACAGGTCTGCCAGCCGGTCTCGATGACCGAGACCGACACCACCTGGTGGGGCACCGCGGTGATCGACGAGAACGACGAGCTTCACGGCGCGGTCGATGACGTCAACGCGCTCCGCATGCGTACGCAGGAGAGCTTCCCCAATTTCGGCGAAGTCGACGATCTGATGAATTTCGAGGAAATCCAGGCCGGGCTCGCCGCCGAAGAGGACGAATGGGTCTATATGCATCGCGGGCTGGACGTGCCGGGACGCATCAGCACGGACGAGAACGGAGTCATCACCGGACCGTCGACCGACGAGGTATTCCTGCGCGAGACCTACAAGTTCTACAAATCGCTGATGAAGGCCGAGCCCGCCATCGCGATTTCGCGGGAGGTCTGACGTGTCCGGCGCCGCCGACAGGAACCCGTCGCTCAGCTCGTACTATGTCGGGGACGATTTCTACCAGGACCTGGTGGACGCCTTCGCGGACTGGCAGTCGGACAGAAGCGAAATTGCCGATATCGGGACACGCGATTCATGCCGCCGGCTGGTGGAACGGGAAGCCCGCCTGCTCGACGCCGCTGCGCTGGACGTAAAGGTGCTGGACCGCTGGCTCGCCCTGTATGCGCCGGAATGCGTCTACTGGGTACCCGCGACGCCGAATGGAGGCGACCCGAGGCGTGAAATCGCGGTCTCGTTCGACGACCGGCGGCGTCTGGAAGACCGCATCTTTCGACTGAAGAACGATTTCGCCTGGTCGCAGATGCCGCGATCCCGCACCGCGCGGCTGGTTTCCAACGTAACCGTGTTCGGCGGCCGCCGGCAGAACGAGGCGATGATCCGCTCGACCTTCCTCACCACCGAACTGCAGGCCGGCGACAAGCGGACCTATACCGGCTGGTATGGCCACCGCGTGCGGCGCAAGGGAGACGGCTGGGAGATCCTCGCCAAGCAGGTCAATCTGATCGATTGCGACATGAACCTGCGCAACCCGAGTATTATTCTTTGATGTGATCGCACCGGCCCTCTCCCCCACCGGGACGCCCACTGGAAAGGAAAAAGCATCATGCCCGACGTCGGCTTTCGCAAATGGCTCGGCATCAGTTACGACGCGATGGAAGACGGCCACGCCGAAATCTCCCTCGCCATCACCGAAGACATGCGGAACCAGCGCGACGTGGTGCAGGGCGGCGTGATCGCATCCGTCATCGATGTCGCGATGGGCACGGCGGCGGGCGGCGGCAATTACGACACGCGCAAGCGCCCGCTGGCGACGCTGGAGCTCAAGGTCAACTATCTGGCCCCTGCCACCGGCGACCGCATGTCGGCCACGGCCGACGTGATCCGCATGGGATCGCGCGCCATCGTCGTCAAATGCGACGTGTTTCGCGGCGACGGGGAGCTGTGCGCGACCGGCCTCGGCACCTTCATGACGCGCCGCGTGCACCCGACAGATCCGGACGGCATGCCGCCGCCGAGAGGTTAGCGACTATCCGGCGCTGCCTGCCGTCCGTTCTGTAGTTTTACCCAAGTCTATATCCTCTGATGTGTTGTGGATTAAGGTTCATCAAACAGGAATCTGGGGACAGGACGACACGATGAATACGAACAAGCAATTTGCGGATGAATTCGAAATCCTCCGTGTTCGCCGCTTATGGGGATTTGCTCGCGATCAGGCCGACTGGGAAACGATGCGAACCGTTTATCACCACGACGCAAAAATCAACATTTCCTGGTATGAGGGAGATGTAGATGGGTTCATTGAAGGCTCAAAGAAACTCTTCAGCATGCGGCGACCCGGAACGCGGGCGAAACACTGGTTCGGAAACCACCGGGTCACGATAAACAAGGATCGCGCCTTCCTCGAATTTGATGTGGAGGGCCGCATTCGTGACTACATCGACGTTCATCTCTTCGATATCGTGTTCGAATGCCGGTTCTTCGACCGGTTCGAAAAAAGAAACGGTTCGTGGAAAGTAGCCTACTGGACTGCAATTTACGACAACGACCGGATCAGCCCCGTCATTCCCGGTTCCGTGCCGCGCTCTTTCTTCGACGGCCTTTCCTACGATGGACCGGATGCCGCGACAGCTTCCTGGCGCTTCTTTCTGGAAAAAACCGGGAGACCGGCCCACCCCATGGTTGTCGGCGGAAGCGAGGAAGAAGCCCAACTGAGGCTACAGATAGACCGCTGGTTGATGCAGAGCTGAAAATTCCGTAACCGCCCTACCCCGCCAGCTTCTCCCGCATCGCAACCAGCGTTTCCATCTGCGCCCTGTCTTCCGACCCGGTGAAGCGGGCGGAGAAATGGGTGCAGCCGCCCTCGACGAACTGGGAGATCCAGCCGGTGACTTCCTCAAGATTGCCGGCGAAGCAGTATTGCTGTTTCCGGATCAGCTCGGCCGGCTGCATGTAGTAGCCTTCGAGATACGCATCGAGCTCGGCGTTGGCCACCGCCGGGTCGTCATGGACGGCGATGGTGGTATAGACCGCGCCGGTGATATCGGCCGGGTTGCGACCGGCCTCGACCGCCGCTTGCTTCACCCCGTTCCAACCTTCGGTCCATTCGGCGGGCCCGCCCGCACCCGACGGGAACCAGCCGTCGAAATAGCGGCCGGCGCGGTTGAGCGCGGCCGGCACCCCGCCACCGCCCCACAGCTTCGGGCCGCCCGGCGTAAAGGGGCGCGGCGCGAGCTGCCCGCCCTTCACTTTCCACAGCCCGTCCCAGTCCACCTTTTCGCCGGTCCACAGCGCGCGGCACAGCTCCATCAGCTCAAGCATGCGGCGGATGCGCTTTTCGAACGGCACGCCGGCGGCCATGAATTCGTCGCGGATCGGCTGGATATCGCGCGCCGTACCGAGCCCAAGCACCGCGCGCCCCTCGGCGATCTGGTCGAGCGTTGCGAGCTGCTGCGCCAGCACCACCGGGTTGCGCAGCATCGGCAGCATCACCGCCGTGCCCATCTTCACCCGTTTCGTGCGCCCGGCGATCGCCGCCATCAGCGTGATCGGGTCGTGACGCGGCTTGGCGAGCAGGGAATCGCCGATCCAGACCGTGTCGATCCCGACCGCCTCGGCGTGATCGGCAAGCTCGAGGATCTCGCCGGTTTCATGGATGTCCTTGACGATGCGCTCCCGCGTGGGAAGCAGATAGCCGACTTCGAGGGTCATGATTGATGTCTCTGTCCTTCTTCCAGATCGGATGCCCCCTCCAAACCTCCCCCGTCCCGGGGGAGGGGGCTTCGGGCATGTGTGAATAGTTTATCTCTTCCCTCGCCCGGTTCCACAAGCGAAGGCATGGATCGCGCGTGCAATCATGCCCAAACCAGCCCCTCCCCCGATTCGGGGGGAGGTTGGGAGGGGGGCTTTCGACCACTCACACATGCAGCATGTAGAAAGGTTCAAGCGCCTCTTTTACGAAAATGTCCTCGGGCGTCAGGTGCCTCTGCGTAATGCCCTGCTCGAAGCACCAGCGCAGGAACGCATCCAGCGTCGCCTGGTTGCGCTTGACGCCGTAAGGCCAGTAATCGCCGTCGGGAAACAGCTCGTCCGTGTTGCGTTCGGTGATCGCCTGAATCCATGGGATACCGATGCGGGACACGTCCATGTCATGCATCCGTTCGATCGAGTTGTTCTTGGCCGCATGGAACGCGTTGAACAGGTTGCGCGCGATCCACGGGTTCTTCTCCCATGTACTCCGCTTGATACCGACCACATGCATGATCGGATAGACGCCTGTTTCCCTGAAATAGTCCCGTTCGACCGGCTCGTAATCCGGGTACAGCCGGACAATGCGCTGATCGCCGTTGAGAAAGATCTGCGGCGGCGCGGCCGACAGAAACGCATCGAGTTCGCCCTCCGCCACCATGTCCGCCAGAGACCCGCCGGGCAGGTTGTGCAGCCGCACGCCCTCCGGCGGGGTCTCCGCCGTGGCGATAAGCCGTCCCGGCGCATCGGGCGCATGCTGGTACCAGTCGACTTCGGACAGGGGAATGCCGACCGTATCGGTCATCCAGCCGCGGATATAGGTCGTAGCCGTCTGCGCCCATTGCGCGATGCCGATTTTGCTGCCGCGTAAATCCTCCGCTGTCTTCACCCGCCCGCCGGCGCGGACATAGATGCCCGAATGGCGGAACAGGCGCGACGGAAAGACGGGGATCAGGACGAACGGCGCGTCGCCCCGGTCGATCGCCTGCACCGCGCCCGCAAACGACATTTCGGACACGTCCCATTCCTGATCGCGGAAGAACCGCTGAAACGTCTCCCACACCGACATGGTGAGAAAGGTCAGATCGATCCCGACCGGCTTGACGGCGCCGATCTGCAGATCGCGCACGTGGTCGTAATCGTTGATGCCCAGCGTCAGATTGAGATCGGCCATGTGAATTCCTCCTGCGCCGGGCAATGTAGCAATGGAGGCGGCAAGGAGCCAGCCGGTGCGCGCAATTCCCCGCCGCCTGCGCTATGCTGCGCGCATGGCGGATACGGGCGAAACGACAAAGGGAAACGCCGTCGGCCGCTGGATCGATGACGTCTTCGTCGATCTGGCGCGGCAGTTCCGCTGGTCGTACCTGCCGCCGCTGATGGTCTACGTGGCCGCGGGCGTTTCCGGGCTTACGGCCATCGTCGGCACCTTCTTCGTCAAGGATTACCTGGGGCTCAGCGCCGAGTTCCTGGCGGCTCTGTCGTTCTGGGCGGGCATACCGTGGGCGCTCAAGATGCCGCTCGGCCATCTGGTCGACCTGATCTGGCGGTGGAAAGCGATTCTCGTCTGGATCGGCGCGGCGCTGATCGCGGCGAGCGTTTCCATCATGTACGCGCTGATCGCGCATACCGGCGCGATGACCGCGATGGCGCCGGCCGCCGCCTGGTACGTCGCAGCCGCCCTGCTGGCGCCGACAGGCTACGTGGTCCAGGACGTCGTGGCGGACGCGATGACGGTCGAGGCCGTGCCTGCCGTCGACACCGAAGGACAGGCCTTCTCCGACAGCACGATCAAGGCGATGCACACGACCATGCAGACGCTGGGGCGTTTCGCGATCATCGGCGGCACCGTCATGGTGGCGGTCGTCAATATCGTTGCGTTCGACGGCGTCGCCGCCATGTCGGAGACGCAGAAGGCCGCGATTTACGCCGACATCTACCTGATGGCGCTGATCATACCGGCGGTGTCGGTGCTCGGCGTGATTTTCGGCGGGATCAGCCTCCGCCGACGGGCCGCGGCAATGCGCGCGCAGGGCGTCGACGAATCCGTGATCGAAAAGGCGATGTTCCTGCCCGAAGAAGACACGGCGCCCAACTGGTGGATTCTCGGCGGCAGCGCCGTCTTCGTCGTCTTTACGCTGACCATGGGGCTGTCGGACATTCCCTTCGCGCAGGAAATCATCTTTGGCGGATCTCTGGCGATCGTGCTGTTCCTGCTTCGGCGGCTGGTCGCGGAGATCGACCCGGCCCTGCGCGGCGCGCTGATCGGCACGGCGACCATCATCTTCGTTTTCCGGGCCATCCCGGGGCCGGGGCCGGGCGCGACCTGGTTCGAGATCGACGTGCTGAACTTCGACCAGCAGTTCATCTCCGTCCTGTCGCTGATCACCTCGGCGCTCGCGCTGTTCGGTCTGGTTGTGCTGCGCCCGCTGATGGCGCGCCGGTCCATCGCCTGGATCGTCGCGCTGCTGACCGTCATCGGCGGCGTGCTGTCTTTGCCCAATATCGGGCTGTATTACGGCCTGCATGAATGGACCGCCGCGCACAGCGCGGGCGTGATCGACGCCCGGTTCATCGCAATCATCGACACCGCGCTTGAATCGCCTCTGGGCCAGGTCGCGATGATCCCGATGCTGGCCTGGATCGCGCGCAACGCGCCGGCGCATCTCAAGGCGACCTTCTTCGCCGTGATGGCGTCGTTCTCCAACCTTGCCCTGTCGGCCAGCGCGCTCGGCACCAAGTACCTGAACCAGCTCCATGTCGTGACCCGCGAGATCAGGGATCGCGCGACCGGCGTCGTGACGGTGCCGGCGGACTATTCCGAGCTGGGCTGGCTGCTGATCTCGGTGACATTCGTCGGCGTCGCCCTGCCGCTGCTCACCGTCTGGATCGTACAGCGCAGCCGGCTCAGAACCGAACAGTAGGAGGTGCGCATGGATCAGGACGCCCTCATCGAACGTCTGGCTGCGGGAGAGGGATTCGGCGGCATCCGACCGCAGCGGATCGACACGCATATCTCGGTGATTTTCCTGACGGCCGACCGGGCATGGAAGCTGAAGCGGGCGTTGAAAACCTCTTACCTCGATTACCGAACCGTCGATCGGCGCCGGAAATTCTGCGAGCTCGAGGTCGAGATCAACCGACGCACCGCGCCCGATCTCTATCTCGGCGCGGTCCCGGTCCGGCGTCGCAGGGACGGCTCGTTATCTACGGTCGATGGCGGAGACGGCGAGATCGTCGAATGGCTGGTCTGCATGCGGCGTTTCGACGAGAACCTCCTTCTGAGCCGGATGGCGGAGAGGGAACCGCTCGGACGCGATCTCTGTTTCGCCATCGGCGATGCGGTTGCGCGGTTTCATGCTGCCGCCGCCCGCGTGACCGATCGTTCGGCGCAGGACAGGATCGGATACGTCCTTGACGAGAACCGGGACGAGCTGGCGCGCCACGCCGGCGATCTTGCGGAACCGGGCGCGGCAGACAGGCTCGATGACGCCTGCCGCGCCGCGCTCGACCGTCTCGCCCCCGCCCTCGACCGCCGCGGCGCGAACGGTTTCGTCCGCCACTGCCATGGCGACCTGCATCTCGCCAATATCTGCGTCATGGACGGCGAACCGGTGCTGTTCGACGCCATCGAGTTCAGCGAGGCGATCAGCCATATCGACGTGCTGTTCGATCTGGCCTTCCCGCTGATGGACCTGATCCATCGCGGACAGGCAGGGGCGGCGAACGCGGTTTTCAACCGCTATCTGTACCGCACGAGGGACGACGGCGATCTCGGACTGATGCCGCTGTTTCTCGCCCTTCGCGCGGGCATTCGGGCGCATGTTTCGGCGATGGCCGGCAAGGCGGACGATTGCCGCGGCTACGTTTCGACCGCGCTGTCGATGCTGGAGCCCCGGCCGCCGGTTCTCGTCGCGGTCAGCGGGCTGTCGGGGTCCGGCAAGTCCTCCGTGGCGGCGGCGCTGGCGCCCGCGCTGGGCCCGCCGCCGGGAGCCGCGATCCTCGGCTCCGACCCGATCCGCAAGCGCCGCATGGGCGTCGAACCGCTGACCCGCCTGGGACCGGACGGCTATACGCGAGACATGGATGAAGCCGTCTACGCGGAGATGCTGGAGACGGCGGAGCGCGCCCTCGCCTCGGGCCATGCCGCCGTGCTGGATGCGACCTTCATCCGCGCGCCCCACCGGGAGGCGGCGGAAAGGATCGCCCGGCAGGCAGGCGTGCCGTTCGCGGGCATCCGGCTCGCGGCGGACGCGGACACGCTGCTCACCCGCGTGCGGGCGCGAACCAGCGACCCGTCGGACGCCACGGAAGCGGTTCTGCGCGGCCAGCTCACCGCGACCTTCGGCCTGCCCGAGTGGCGGGCCGTCGACGCCGCGCGACCGCTCGCGGCCATCGTCGCGGACTGCCAACGCGCGATCCGGGACGAAGCGTCCTGAACCGGGCGGCGAAGATACGTCGCGGAAACCCTAACGCTTACATCACGGCTTGATGGGCACCCAGGCGCGCTGCACCGCGGGACGCGCTTCGATCGCGTCGTGCCAGCGCTTGAGGTTGGGGTAATCGTCGAGCCCCACACCTTTTGCGCCGTGCACATGCACGTCCGGATAGCAGGAGATATCGGCGATCGAATAATCGCCCGCCAGATATTCGTTGTCCGCCAGGTGGTTGTTGTAGGTCTCGAACATGTCGAGCAGCGTCGCCTTGTAATGCGCCTTGGCGGCGGGCACGTCCTCCGGGAAGCGGTGGGTGAACAGCCCGTACTGCTGCGCCAGCGGGGTAAAGGTCGAGGTGCCGTAGAAGAACCACTGATCGACCTTGAGCCGCTGGATCGGATCGGCCGGATAGAGCGCGCCGCCCGCCTTGGTGGCGAGATAGGCGAGAATCGCGCCCGATTCGCAGAGCGAGATGCGCTGTCCGCCGGGCCCGTCATCGTCGACCAGCGCGGGGATCTTGTGGCCCGGGCTGATCTTGCGGTATTCCGGGTCCATCTGTTCCTTCTTCTGCAGATTGACCGGCCGCAGCGTGAATTCGAGCCCGGATTCCTCCGCCGCCTGCCGCGCCTTGTGGCCGTTGTCGGTATTCCACGTGTAAAGATCGATCATGAGTGACTCCCTGATGCGGTTGTGACCGTGCGTTTATGACGACGAGTGTAGCGGCGGGCGGTATCGGGGGATAGGGCGGGATAAAGGAAATGGTGCGCCCGGCAGGATTCGAACCTGCGACCCCAGGATTAGGAATCCTGTGCTCTATCCTGCTGAGCTACGGGCGCTTACTGGACCAGTGCCGCGTCGCGCTGGCGACACGGTCCCCTATAGCACGGTTTTTTCGTTATTTGCAGTGCAGTGCGACAAGATCGCGGCGGTTCAGCCGTTTCGATATGGCACAGTTCTGCGCGGCGATGCGGTAACGCTCCGCGGCCGCTTCGCGCAAACCGTTCAGCCTGCCTTCGCAGCGGCTGAGCGCCGCCTCCGCGCGCTTCGTTGCGGCCCCGTACATGCGAAACGAAGCGACCGCCGCATGCGCATGGCGGCGGCCGGGAGCATAACGGCCTTTCTGTCCGGCGCAGGAGCCCTGCTCGTAGACGTCGCGCGGGCGGCAGCGGCCGGCGGCCGGGTCCCAGCGCAGATAGGCGGGGTAGCGGTTCTTGCGGGGCAGGCACAAATTGCGCCGCGTATCCAGAAAATCGTCGTCGGCGCAGGGCCGGTTCTTCAGCGCGGACACCCTCTGCGAAACGGCGCGGCAGCGCGTAACGCCGGAGCGGATCGCCCGGTCGCGGGAAATCTGGCGGCGTTCCTCCAGCGTCGGAGGCGCCCCATCCGGCCCGGAGCCGGCGGGCCGCGCCGGCGTCTGCGCGACGGCAGGCAGCGTCAGAAAGGCGACCAGAAAAGCGCAGATCGCCGGTCGGAAAGGATCGATGAACCGCATGGGATCATCGTGGCAGGAAAAGATGAGCGCGGCGTTAACCGCGACGCCCGCCGGACAGCTACCTCAGGGGAACCGACAACCCGAGGCTGAGCACCTCGGTGCCGGGATTGTTGTCGTCGATGCCGGCGTTCGACAGGTGATAGAACATCAGCCCGAGCCGCATGTCGTTGTCGAACCGGTACGCCAGCTCCAGCGCGGAGCGGAATTCGATCGCCGAGCCCAAGTCCTTGCCGTTGCCGTCCCGGTAGGCGCCGACGGCGAAGGAAGGCGTAACCACGACCCGCTTGCCGAAATACAGATCCCAGCCGATGCCGCCATAGCCGTAGACGCCTCCGTCGGTTGTCGCCATCACCCCCAGCAGGGGCTTGATCGCCCAGATCTGCTTGCGGCCTTTCCATTCGATGCGAAGTTCCACGGCTTCCCGGTTGTCGTTGATATCGTAGAACCCGCTGGCCAGCGTCAGGAACGACGGCTCCTTCTCTCCGGCGGGCGGCAGCGCTGCCTGCGCCGTCTGAACCGGCGCCGGACGCAGCGTCGCTGCCGTTCGCGGCGCGTAGGCCGGACGCACCGGAGCATACTGCGCCGGCGAATGCGCAACGTAGGGATCCGCGGCGAACGGATGCGGTTCGTCGATCAAACCGCTCATGTCGTAGGCGCTGGTGCCGGCTTTGGCGACGGAAATTCCGGCAGCCATGCAAACGGTCAAAACAACCACGAGGCGGCTCTTGGGACCTGTCGGGAGCTTCTGCATTCGATTGCACCGTGGCTTTCCGTCGATTGACCGATTGTAAGGATCGCGACCGGCGGCGCAACCGCGGGAAATCGCACCGTCGTTCGCGACGGGAGGGAAGCGCGCTCAGACCCGCGTCCTGAGACGCTCGGTGGCGCGGATCAGCGCCGTGCGGATACCCGGCTCCATCGCCGAATGGCCTGCATCGGGCACGACGACATACTCGGCTTCCGGCCAGGAGCGGTGCAGGTCGTTCGCGGTATAGATCGGACACACCATGTCGTAGCGGCCCTGCACGATGACGCCGGGCAGATGGCGGATCCTGTCGATATTCCTGAGCAGCTGGTTTTCTTCCATGAACAGGTCGTTCACGAAGTAATGCGCCTCGATGCGCGCCAGGGCGTACGCCAGGTGGTCTCCGCTGAACGCCGCGACCGTCTCCGGGCTCGGCATCAGGGTCGAACAGGCGCCCTCATAGGCGCTCCAGAGGCGCGCCGCGGGCCCGTGAATGGCGGGGTCGGGGCTCATCAGGCGACGGTGATAGGCGGCGAGAATGTCCTTGCGCTCTTCCTCGTCGAGAATTTCCACCAGCCGGTCCCAGCTTTCCGGGAACACCGTCTTCATGCCGTACAGAAACCAGTCGAGCTCCTGCTGACGGCCGAGAAAGATGCCGCGCAGGACGAAGGCGGTGCAGGCGTCGGGATGCGCCTCGCCATAGGCGATCGCCAGCGTGCTGCCCCAGGACCCGCCGAACACCATCCACCTTTCGATTCCGAGATGCCCGCGCAGGGTTTCGATATCGTCGATCAGGTGGCGCGTCGTATTGTTTTCCAGCCCGCCCTGCGGCCGCGACCGGCCTGAACCGCGCTGGTCGTAAACGACGATCCGCCAGAAGGTGGGATCGAAAAAACGCCGGTGCACGGGCGTCGCGCCCGCCCCTGGCCCGCCATGCAGGAAAAGCACCGGCTTGCCGCGCGGATTGCCGGACTGTTCCCAGTACATCGAGTGGCCGCTGTCGAGCGCAAGGTGACCGCTGTCGAACGGTTCGATGGGCGGAAAAAGCTGTTCTCGGTTCATGAAGGGATCCGTACCGGAAGAAGTGCCCGCTATCCGGAACGCAGCGCGCGAAGAGCCGGCGGACGACGGGCGGGGTATGTCATTGCAGCCTTGAACGCTCCTCTATAAAGGAGAGAGATGACGATGAAAAGCGCAGCAACCCTTATTTTCCGCCATCGCGGACCGCGCGGACGGGCGCGCCTGCCGTTCGGCATCGCGGTTGCGCTGGCGACTTCCTTTGCCGGCATGGCGATGGCGGAAACCCGACACGCCGCGCCCGGCCCGGAGCCCGTTCTGGAGGGATCGACGCGAGCGATCGTCGATGGCGACACGCTTGTGCTCGAGACCGGCGCGGAGGTGCGGCTGGTCGGCATTCAGGCGCCCAAGCTTCCGCTGGGCCGGCGCAATTTCCGTACCTGGCCGCTGGCGGAAGAGGCGAAGCGGACGCTCGCGGACCTCGCCGCGGGGAAAAAGCTGAAGCTGAGCTATGGGGGCCGGAAGACCGACCGGCACGGCCGCCTGCTCGCGCACCTCCATACCGCGACGGGCGTCTGGATCCAGGGTGCGCTGCTGGAAGCGGGCATGGCGAGGGTCTACAGCTTTCCCGACAATCGCAGCCGCGTCGAGGAAATGCTGGCCCGCGAACGGACGGCGCGCGCTGCCCGGCGCGGCATATGGAGCCACCCGTTCTACGCCATCCGCACGCCCGACGACGCGGGCCGGCACATCGGTACGTTCCAGCTCGTGGAAGGAACCGTCGTCAGCGCGGCCATCGTGCGCGGTCGGGGCTATCTGAATTTCGGCAAGAACTGGAAAACCGATTTCACTGTCGCCATCGCGCCGCGCGCGCTGCGCCGGTTCTGGCGGGGCCTGCCGCCCGTCACGGCGCTGGAGGGCCGGCGCGTCCGGGTGCGCGGCTGGCTCAAATCGTACCGGGGACCGCTGATCGACGCGACCCATCCGGAGCAGATCGAAATCCTCCCCTGAACCGTTCGACGCGAGAAACCTATACGGGAGCGGCCCGGCAGGGCCTCGCGTTTTTTCAAACACCCGGCAACCTTCTGTTAAGAATTGGATGTCACTTTCCTGCCGAACAGTTCGGCCACGGGGGAACCGGCCGAAACCGTGCAGAAATGCCGGATTCCGGGAGCCGAAGCGGGGGGCGGGGGAACCATGCAAATACCGGGAAGAGCGCAGCTGGAGATATTTTCGGCCGCACCGATCGCAATCCTGCTTGTTCGGCAGGACGGCACGATCGCAATGGCGAACGGGCAGGCGGCAACGCTGTTCGGATACGAAGAGGATGCCCTTTCGGGCCTGGACGTGGATTCCCTGGTTCCTCGCGACATTCGCGGCAAACACCGGCACCTGCGGGAAAACTATGCGAAAGACCCCACCGCGCGCGCAATGGGGCGGAACGCCGATCTTTTCGCCATCCGGCGGGACGGCAGCGAATTTCCCGTCGAGATCGGGCTGACGCCCATCGATACCGATGACGGGCCCATGGTCATCGCCGCGCTGGTCGATCTGACGGCGCGCAAGTCCGCGGAGAGAAAGTTCGACCAGCTATTCGCCTCTGCGCCCATTGCGATGCTTCTGGTCGATTCGGAGGGCAGGATCGCGCTCGCCAACGAACAGGCGACCGGGCTTCTCGGCTATGACGGGGACGCCCTGCACGGAACGTCGGTGGACACGCTGGTGCCGGATTCGGTGCGCAGTTCGCACCGGGCCCTGCGCGAAGGCTATTCGGAGAACCCGACGCCCCGCGCGATGGGGAAGAACATCGAGCTCCACGCCCGCAGGCGGGACGGCAGCGAGTTTCCCGTCGAGATCGGGCTGACGCCCATCGATACCGATGACGGGCCCATGGTCA
>JAYOEY010000010.1:0-56587 GCA_038116945.1 Rhodospirillales bacterium | reverse complement strand
TCGCCGCGCTGGTCGATCTGACGGCGATAAAGGAAGCGGAAGCGGCGCTGCACGCCCGCGCGGAAGCCCTGGCCCGCAGCAACCGCGAGCTTGACCAGTTCGCCTATGTGGCGTCGCACGACCTGCGCGCGCCGCTTCGGGCGATCGACCAGCTGGCGCAGTTCATTGAAGAGGACGCCGCCGATGCCCTGTCAGAGGACTCGCGCGAGGACCTTGGCCAGCTTCGCAAGCGCGTGTTCCGGCTGGAAGCCCTGCTCAAATCGCTTCTCGACTATTCCCGCGTCGGCCGCGACGAAAGCGTTGCCGTTCCGATAGACGTCGCCGCCATGGCCGAGGAAATCGTGGAGCTGTACGTCCCTACGGACCGGTTTACGGTGGAAATCACCCTGAACCTGCCCGAGATCGTCGCACCTCGTCCCGCCGCCGAACTGATCATCCGGAACCTCCTGATGAATGCGGTCAAGCACCACGATCGCGAGAGGGGGTGGATCAGGGTTTCGGGCGAACGAACCGGCTGCACAGCGTCGATCATCGTTTCGGACGACGGACCGGGCATTCCCGAACGGTACAGGCAGCGGGTCTTCGAGATCTTCCAGACACTCAAACCCCGCGACGACGTCGAGGGCAGCGGGATGGGCCTCGCCCTCGTCAAGAAGACCATGGAGACGATGTCGGGAACCGTCGAGATACTGCCGAACGAGGGCAGAGGCACATCCTTCAAACTGACCTGGTTCGATCAACCGCAACCGATGAAAGCGGCGTCCTGATATCCGGGACGCACGCCATTTTTTCAGCAACAGTAAAGGCCCGCCGAACATGTCCGCAGAAATATCCGATATGAGCATCCTGATCGTCGATGACGACAGCGTGGCCCGACGCGCCATCACGCGGACGTTTGCCAGGAACGGTATCGAGAACGAGATATTCTCGGCGCAGGACGGCATCGAGGCGCTCGAACTGCTGCGCGGCGCCGGCGAGAAAAAAATCGCCTGGCCCTACCTCGTTCTGCCGGACATCAACATGCCGAGAATGAACGGGATAGAATTTCTCAAGGAGTTGAGATCGGATCCGAATCTGTCGGATACCGTCGTCTTCGTGCTGACGACCTCCGATGACGACCGCGACATGGTCGCCGCGTATTCCCATCAGATTGCGGGATACCTGCTGAAGACCAATGTCGGGCCGGATTTCATCAACCTGATTGCGACGCTCAGCAATTTCTCGCTGATGGTGCGGTTTCACAAAAAGACCTAGTCCCGGGATTCCGCCGGCCCATCCCGGCGTTCCCGGCTTCCCTGCATTCCCGACAGGGCCTGTCCGGCGGGACCGGGCGGTCAGTTTCGCGCGTTCACGCCCGATTCCAGCAGCTTGTCGCCGGTCTCCGGACGACCGAGCAGGTAGCCCTGGCCGTTGGGGCATCCGATCTCGCGCAGGAACTTCAGCTGCTGCGCGGTTTCGATGCCTTCCGCGACGACGTCGAGCCCAAGGTCCCGGGCCAGCTGCAGGACCGCGCAAATCACCGCCCTGCGACGCGTATCCGCATTGATGTCGGACAGAAACGACTGGTCGATCTTCAGGCTGCTGACGGAAAACTGCGTCAGATAGCTTAAAGAGGAATAACCGGTTCCGAAGTCGTCGATCGCCACCTTGAATCCGTGCTGGCGAAGACGGTCGACCAGCTGAATGCTGGAGTCCACCTTGGTCAGCAGCATGGATTCGGTGACTTCCAGTGTCAGGGAATCAGGCTCGATACCGAATTCCTTGGTCGTTTCGAGGAGAAAATCGAGCAGGTTCTCGGAATAGAACTGGTGCCCCGAAAGATTTATCGAAACCGGAACGTCGAAACCCGTCAAGCGCCACGACTGAATGACCCGGCAGGTTTCTGAAAAAATCCAGCGTCCCAGGTCCCGCATGACGTTGAACTGTTCGGCCACGGCGATGAACCGTCCGGGGGGAATCGGGCCCTGTACCGGGTGATCCCACCGGGCGAGCGCTTCCACGCTGACGAGATCGCCGGAACGAAGATCGAAGATCGGCTGAAAATGCATGCTCAGCCCCTCGTCCCGGTCGAAGAGGCAGCCTCGCAGGTCCTCCAGCGTCCGGGTCTTTTCGATCATCTCCTGCTGCAGCTGGTCCTCGTAGAAATGAAACCGGTTGCGGCCATCGCGTTTGGCGTCGTAGAGCGCCATGTCGGCGCGCTTGAGGAGCGTGTTGGGGTCGATGTCCTCCGTATCGCAGATCGAAACGCCGATACTGCAGCTGGTTCCGATCCGGGCCCCGTTGATCAGGAAACGGTCGTCGAGAGACCCCGAAATGCGCTCAAGGGCGGGTATCAGCTCGCCAGTATTGTTGAAACGGGAAAATATCACGGCAAATTCGTCTCCGCCGAGACGCGCCAGCGTGTCGCCGGCCCGGATCACCGAACCGAGCCGCTTGCTGACCGCGATCAGCAGGAGGCCGCCGACGTCGTGGCCATAGCTGTCGTTGACGTTCTTGAAATTGTCCAGGTCGAGAACCGCCAGCCCCAGATGCCCCGGGGCGCGCTTCGAGGAGTTCAGCAATTTCTCGAGGCGTTCGTTGAAATAATGCCTGTTGTGAAGACTCGTTACGGGATCGTGGTTGGCGAGCCAGGACAAATGAAGGCGGGTCTTGTAACGATCGATCGCGTACCGGATGGCGCGGTTGAGTGTCAGTCCCGTGACTTCGTTTTTCGGCAGGTAATCCTGAATCCCGTTGCGCAGGGCAAGCGCCGCAACCTCCCGGTCCTCGGACCCGCTGAGAATGACGATGGGCACGTCATCGACGAACTGGGCGACGCTGGCGACGGTTTCCCTCCGCGTCGAGTAGGGAAGGTTGAGATCGGTCAGAACGACGTCGAACTTCGCCGTGCCCAGACATTCCACGCCCATCGAAAGCGTGTTCGCGCGGGTAAGCCGATAGGGTTCGTCGGTCGCCCGCATGAGACAGCGCCGAATGTGACTCGCATCGAGATCGTCATCTTCGATCAAAAGGATTTCCGAAGAGTCGGTCGTAGCCAGTGTCATTGCCGATCCTTGCGCCCGCGGCCCCGAAAACCGGACTGCTTATCGGCTTATTAAACCCTCAGGAGATTAACGAACGATAAAATATGCAACCAGCGATGGAACCGGATTGCACCCGGAATCAGGCGAGGTTTTCGAATACCTTGCCGAGCAACTCGCGGGTCTTTTCGTAAATGCCGGGGCATTCGCTCTCGCGCGGCCCGCCGATTCCGAGAATGCGCCAGCGCCTGTTCTCGAGCCAGGACGCGATCTCGTCCGCCGCCTTCGCTTCAAACGGATCGACGACCAGCAGCGCGCGCCCCAGATGTTCCGCGTAATCCGCCGCCTGCCTGGTACCGCCGGCAAGCGCGCCCTTCGCCAGGATCAGCGTCGCGTCGGCGTCGGCGATATTGAGCCGCGTCCGGATAACCGGATCCGCGCTCTCCGTTTCCGTCAGGTCGTAACGCGAATCGATGACGCCGTCCTCGGCGGCGCGGCCGGCGGGGCAGGTCCCGCCATGGGGAAGTCCCGCGTCGATCGCGGCATCGAGCGCGGCCCGGTCCACCCCTGTCTGTCCGCCGGATATGATCTTCAGCCCTTCAGCCATCGTCTCCCCCCCGGAACGAAAAACGCCGCTCGCGAGCGCGAACGGCGTTTCCGGAACATAACATGCGAAAACCGGTCAGGCGGCTTTCAGCAGCAGCGTTTCGAGCTTCTCGGTCGCCGCTTCGGGCTCGATCTTCTCGACCAGCGCCAGCTCGAGCGCGAGCCGGCCGAGCGCCGCCTCGTACATCTGCCGCTCGCTGTAGGACTGGTCGGGCTGATCCGGCGGCCGGTGCAGGTCTCGGACGACCTCGGCGATGGCGACCGGATCGCCGCTGTTGATCTTTGCTTCGTACTCCTGGGCGCGGCGGCTCCACATGGTGCGCTTGACGCGCGCCTTGCCGCGCAGCGTGCCGATCGCCGTCTGCATCTTTTCGCGGCTCGAAATCTTGCGCAGCCCGGAATCCTCGGCCTTGCCGACCGGTACGCGCAGCGTCATCTTTTCCGCCGCAAAACTGATCACGAACAGCTGCAGCTCGAACCCGGCGATTTCCTCGGTCACGATATCGGTCACCCGCCCGACTCCATGGGTCGGGTAAACCACGTAATCGTTGACCGCGAAGGGGAGCTTTTTCTTCACACGGGGTTTGGTTTTCGCTTTCTCAGCCATGTTTTCCAATCTCATCCATTGCACGGTGGCCTCCGCGTTCCGGAAGGGCGTTTTTCGCTCGAATTCCGGTCAGGCCGCAGAAAACAACGACCGGGAAACTGCCCCCGGTGGCTCATCCTGCGCCATCCGCTTAGCCTGAACGGCCGGATCCCCCCTGAATTCCGACCGATATCGACACGATATCACAAAATTGCGCAAAAGGACAGCATTTCGTACCGAAATGCCGCTTTGCCAGAAAAATCAAGTGGTTCTGAGCGTACGGGCGGGGGCTGGTCCGTGGTCCGGGCCGGCCCCGCCCGTGATGGGCGCAAAAGGTCAGTCGCGCGCGGCCGGATTGGGGCTGAAATGCTCTTCGAACTTGTTCGCCTTGTCCTTCCAGTCGTCCGCATCGGCCGGCGCATCGCCCTTGCGGGTAATATTCGGCCATTTCTCGGCGTATTCCGCGTTGATTTCAAGGAACTTCGCCACGTCGCCCTCGGTATCGGGCTGGATCGCCTCGGCCGGGCATTCGGGTTCGCAGACGCCGCAATCGATGCATTCGTCGGGATGGATCACCAGCATGTTTTCGCCCTCGTAGAAGCAGTCCACCGGGCATACTTCAACGCAATCCATGAATTTGCATTTGATGCAGTTTTCCGTAACGACGTAGGTCATTCCTGTCTCCGCTTATTTTCTCCCCGCCGCCGGACTCCATCCGGAAGCGGGCTGTACTCATGACAAAGCTGTACTATCTCAACACGCGCTCTGCAATGGCGTTCTGCCAGAAAAAGCGCAGCGGCAAATCGGACGTCAGGGACGACCCACCGCCCGCTTGCGCGCAAGCCCCCTGTCCCGGTCGGTAACGTAGATCAGTCCGGCGATTCGCCGAAGCAGTTGATCCTCGTACGCATCGACATGTCCGTCGGCGAGCACCACCCGCCAGAGCGTTTCCATCAGCTCGACCCGCTCGTCGTAGGTGAAGCCGTTCCGGATCGCCATCGTGAACGCGTAGAGCTGTACGCTGCCGTCGACCTCCCGCTCGGCGGCCTCGATGAGTTTCGCGGAATCCTGCCGCGAGAGCGAGAATCGCTCTGCGACATAGGCTTCGATCCTGTGGCGCTCCCTGTCGTCGAAATTGCGGTCGACCGTCGCGACTTCAACGAGAAGCGCGGCCGCCGCCAGGCGCCGCTCGTCGGCCGGGTCGTCATGTGCAGGCGACAGCCCGGTGCCCAGCAGGCTTCGAATTCTGTTCAGCATCGGTTCCCTACCATTTGTCTTTCAGGCCGCGCTGGTAACCGCGCACAGCGGCGATACGGGGCACCGGCTCCGGATCGGACAGGTCTTCATACAGCGTTTGCGCCTCCGATGCAGGACCGCGCCTGCTGCCGAGCGCCAGCACGCGGACGACGCGGACGCGGCGCGCCTGCGGGAAGGTCAGAACCTGCCCGACGCGGACCGAAAAATGCGCCTTCTCGACCTTGGCGCCATCGACCCGGACCCGCCCGGCGTTGCACAGCTGCGACGCCAGCGAACGGGAGCGAAAGAAACGCGCCTGCCACAGCCATTTGTCGAGCCGGATCGCAACGGTTGCCTCTGCGTCGTTCAACGCGGCAACCTCAGCGCGGCGAGCGCCGCAAACGGCGAATCGGCAGGTGCGGTCGCGGGACGTTTCGCGGATTTGCGGGACTTCTTGGGCCGATTACGGCGCGCAGAACCGTCGGCATCCTGCGAATTTCCGTCTCGATGCCGGGCGTGCCGCCGTCGCGGCCTCGATTCGAAGGTCGCGACGTCGCCCCCGTTCCTGCGATAGCCCAGCGCCTCGATTATCGCAGCCGCCTCCTCGTTGCCCAGCCCGAGCAGGGTCGGCATCTCGGGCGAAAGCGGGAACGGCCCGTCCTTCGAGAGGCTTTTCAGCATCACGATCAGCCGGTCGACAATGTCGATGCGGATCGCCCGCCCGGCCATCGGCGTGAAACCGAGCGCTTGGTAGAACCCGTCGGGCGCCTCGCCGTCCAGAGGAACCGTCACCAGCCCCGGGGCCGGCGGCGTCATCGGCGCCGCGCCGGTCCAGACCGCCCATAATATGGCGCGCAGGCGCACCGCCGCCGGCTTTACCAGCGCCGGAAGGTATATCGTGTCGGGCCCGAGCCGGACGCCCGCCCGCCGGAGCGCCCGCCTGTCGTCGGGCTGCAGCGCGGCGATCTGGGCCCGCGCCCCCGCGCGCGGGATGGAACCGAGCCCCTCGCCGAGCTGAAAGGCGATGCCGCGCGCGGGGGAGGACATCTCCGACGAACGGAGTTTTCGCAGCGCTTCGATCGGCCGCGATGCATGTTCATCGAACCAGCGCTGCAGCCGCGCTTCGACACGGTCGCGCAGCCCGGACGTCAGCAGCGCCCCGCTCCGGACGCCGATCGCGGGCGCAAGGACATCGCGCCCCCTCGAAAGCGCCGCTATCCGCGTCCCCTCCCAGTGGATCGCGCCGGACCCGTCGAGCTCGAAAGCATCGTCGGGCGACGCCGCCAAGGCAGAGACGCGGCGCGCGATTTCGGTCTGCAGGGCGCGCTGCGCGGCGACCGACATCAGCCGGCGCATCTCGCTGCTGGCGTCTTCGGCGGCCACGAAACACAGCCCGTCCAGCACGCCGACCCGCTCTCCCTCGATATAGACGCCGCTGTCCGCGTCCAGCGTCGCTTCGAGATCGGCCTTGCCGCGCGACCGGGTCAGCGCCGCGTTGCGGCGGTCGATAAATCGCTGCGACAGCCGGTCATGCAGCGCATCCGACAGGCGGTCCTCGATGGCGCGCGTCCGGTCCTGCCAGTGCGCCGTGTCGTCGAGCCAGTCGGCGCGGTGCGAGATATAGGTCCAGGTTCGCGTGTGGGCGATACGGGCCATCAAGGTATCGATATCGCCGTCGACGCGGTCGAGCCGGGCGATCTGGTTCGCCACCCAGTCGACCGGCAACCGTCCGTCGAGCCTGCGCAGCTGGCGAAAGACATGCGCCAGCAGCCGCTGGTGCGCGTCCGGCATGGTCTTGCGGAAATCGGGAATCTGGCAGACCTCCCACAGGAGCCGCACGCCCCCGGGATCGCCGGCCAGACCGGCGATCTCCGCATCGTTCGCAAGATGGCGCAACGCGGCATGGTCCTCCGCCTCGCGCGCGCGGCGCAGCACGGCGCGCGGCGGCGGCGCGTTGAGGCTCTTGAGCAGCGCCTTGACGGTGCTGAAATCCAGATCGCTGTTGCGCCACCAGACGGTCCTGAGCACCTCGAACTGATGGTTCTCCACCGCCTCGACGATCTCGGGCGAGATCGGACCGATCTCGGCCAGCGTGCCGAACGTGCCGTCGCTCATATGGCGCCCGGCGCGCCCCGCGATCTGAGCGATTTCCTGCCCGCTGAGCGGGCGGTTGCGCGCGCCGTCGAACTTGCGCAGCCGGGCAAACGCGACATGGCCGATATCCATGTTGAGCCCCATGCCGATCGCGTCGGTCGCAACCAGATAATCGACCTCGCCGTTCTGGTAGAGCTCGACCTGCGCGTTTCGGGTGCGGGGGCTGAGCGCGCCGAGCACGACCGCCGTGCCGCCGCGCGTGCGCCGCACCTGCTCGGCGATCTCGTACACGTCGTTGGCGGAGAACGCGACGATGGCGGAGCGCCGTTTGAGCCGCGTCAGCTTGGCCGGACCGGTATAGGAAAGCCTGGAAAATCGCGGACGCGAGATAAAGTCGGCATCGCGGATCAGCGCCAGTATCACCGGGCGGATCGTATCCGCGCCGAGAAACATGGTTTCCACGGCGCCCCGCGCGTGCAGCAGGCGATCGGTAAAGATATGCCCGCGCTCCGGGTCGGCGGCGAGCTGTATCTCATCGATGGCGAGGAAATCGACCGGGCGGCCCAGCGGCATCGATTCGACGGTGCAGAGGAAATACCGCGCGGTCGGCGGGATGATTTTTTCCTCGCCGGTCACCAGCGCGACGTTGCGCGCGCCGACAAGCCCGACCACCCGGTCGTAGTTTTCGCGGGCCAGGAGACGCAGCGGGAATCCGATCATGCCGGTGCGATGACCCAGCATGCGCTCGATGGCGAGATAGGTCTTGCCGGTGTTCGTGGGGCCCAGAACCGCCGTTACGCGGGGCCTGTTTTCCGGAGCGGCCATGGCATGAGCATCGCCCGACCGCGCGGCGGTTTCAAGCGCCCGGGCACGGCGGGCCAAGGGTTGCGAAACAGGCGGCGCGAAACCATATTCGTTCGTGATCACAACCACTTGCTCGCAAGGGGCATTCTGGAAGGGAGAAAATTCCGATGGCCGAAGAAACGCTGCGATTCGAAACAGAGGTCGGCAAGATCCTCAACATCGTCGCCCGCTCGCTTTACAGCGACAGACAGATTTTCCTGCGCGAGCTGATATCGAACGCGTCGGACGCCTGCGACCGGCTGCGCTATCTGGCAATCACCGATCCCGACCTGACCAGGGACGATCCCGAGTTCCGCGTCGTCCTGTCCGCCGACAAAAAGGCGAAGACGCTGACCATCGCCGATAACGGCGTCGGCATGAACCGCGATGCGCTGATCGAGGATCTCGGCACCATCGCACGGTCGGGGTCCACCGCTTTCTTCGAACAGCTTACCGGCGACGACAAGAAGGATCTGGCGCTGATCGGCCAGTTCGGCGTCGGCTTCTATTCATGCTTCATGGTGGCCGACAAGGTCGAAGTGGTAAGCCGGCGGGCCGGCGAAGACCAGGCATGGCGCTGGATTTCGGACGGCGCCGGGGAATACACCATCGGCGAGGCGGAGAAGGAGTCGCGCGGCACATCCATCACCCTGCACCTGAAAAAGGACGCCGCGGAATTTCTCGAGACCCCGCGCCTGCGCCATATCGTCTCGACGTATTCCGACCATATCTCGCTGCCCATCCAGATCGAGGAAGACGGCAAGGCGGAAACCGTCAACAAGGCGTCCGCCATCTGGACGCGCCAGAGGAAGGACGTCACGGACGAGCAGTATGCGGAGTTCTACCGCGATGTCGGTCGGATGTACGACGAACCCTGGATGACGCTTCACTGGCGCGCCGAGGGAAATATCGAATATACCGGCCTGCTGTTCATCCCGAGCCAGCGGCCGATGGACATCTTCACTCCCGACCGCGAACAGCACCTCAAGCTCTACGTCCGGCGGGTGTTCATCACCGACAAGTGCGAGGAGCTCGCGCCGCGCTGGCTGCGCTTCCTGCGCGGGCTGATCGATTCCGAAGACCTGCCGCTCAATGTCAGCCGCGAGATGCTGCAGTCCAACCCGACGCTGACCCGTATCCGTACCGCGCTTGTCCGCCGCGTGCTGGGCGAGCTGAAGAAGAAGGCCGAAAAGAAGCCCGACGACTATGCGGCCTTCTGGGACAATTTCGGCCCGGTCCTCAAGGAAGGCCTGTACGAGGATTTCGAAAATCGCGAGGCGCTACTGGGGCTCGCGCGGTTCCGTTCCACAACCGAAGACGGCCTGGTCGATCTTGCCGGCTACGTGGCACGGATGAAGGAGGGCCAGGACGCGATTTACTACATAACCGGGGACGATTTCGACAAGCTGGCCAAGAGCCCGCAACTCGAGGGGTTCCGCGCGCGCGGTGTCGAAGTCCTGCTGATGACCGATCCGGTCGACGAGTTCTGGGTGCCCGCCATCGGCGAGTTCGACGGCAAGACGTTCAAGTCAGCGACCCGCGCCGGGGCGGACCTGTCCGGCATCGGCAAGGACGGCGAATCGGAGAAAACAGGCGACGATGCCAGGCCGGAAACGCCCGCCGGCGTCGATGCGCTGGTCGCCATGGTCAAGCTGGAGCTCGGCGAGGCGGTCAAGGACGTGCGCGTTTCGGACCGGCTGACCGACAGCCCGGTCTGTCTGGTGTCCGACGAGGGCGACATCGATATCCGGCTGGCGCGCCTGCTGAAGGCCAACCAGCAGCTCGACGAATCCATTCCCCGCGTGCTGGAGATCAACCCGAACCACGCGCTGGTGACGACTCTTGCCGGGCTGGTGGGGGCGGACGGCGCGGGATCGAAGCTCGGCGACGCGGCCTGGCTGCTGCTCGACCAGGCGCGCATCCTTGAAGGCGAGACGCTGCCCGACCCCACCGGTTTCGTGCGGCGCATGTCGGAGATCATGTCGAAGGGGCTGGCCGCCTGAATACGACCGTGCGAATTGACCGCCCCGCGGGGGCGGTGTTTCTGCTACCGTTCGAAGAAACGGCAGGATCAGGCCCGGCTGACCGGGCCCGCGAGGCAAGGAGCACGAGAAGATCCCGGACGAACCGGTTTCCCAGAAACGACTGATCGCCCTGATTGCCGGGCCGGCGCTCGGGATTCTGGTGCTGGTTCTGCCTGCGCCGGCGGCCATGTCCCCAGAGGCCTGGCGACTGGTTGCCCTTGCGTCCTGGATGATCGTCTGGTGGCTGGGCGAGGCGGTGCCGATCCCCGCGACGGCGCTGCTGCCGATCGCCGCGATGCCATTGCTGGGCATCGGCGAAATCGATTCCGTGTCCGCCAACTACGCCCATCCGCTGATCTTTCTTTTCCTCGGCGGGTTTCTGCTGGCGGCCGCCATGCAGCGCTGGGGGCTGCACCGGCGGATCGCGCTCCGGATTGTTGCCGTCGTAGGGACCGGGCCGGGCGGAATCATCGCCGGCTTCATGCTGGCCACCGCTTTCCTGTCGATGTGGATTTCCAATACCGCGACAACGATCATGATGTATGCGGTCGGTCTGTCGGTCATCGAATTCGTCGGAAAGAATTCGTCCGACCCGGCCGGCACGCGGAATTTCGGCGTCGCGCTGATGCTGGCCATCGCCTACTCGGCATCGATCGGCGGCGTGGGCACGCTGATCGGCACCCCGTCGAACGCCCTGCTGGCAAGTTTCCTGCAGGAGAGCTACCGGATTGAAATCGATTTCTTCACCTGGATGACGTTCGGCGTCCCCGTGGTCGCGCTCATGCTGCCCGCCGCCTTTATCCTGCTGACCAGGGTGACGTTTCCGGTCGGGCAATTCGCCCTGAACGATGCGGGGCGCGTCATCGGAGAAGAGATAGACCGGCTCGGTCCGATGTCCCGCGGCGAAAAGACCGTCGCGGCGGTTTTTCTTTGCGCTGCGCTCGGCTGGATATTCCGGGGACCCCTGGCGTCCTGGAGCGGCCTGCCGATCAGCGACACCGCGATCGCGCTCGTTTCCGCAATCGTGCTGTTCGCCTTGCCGATATCCCGCGAAAAAGGTCATTTCGCCGTCGACTGGGAATGCGCGCGAAACGTGCCGTGGGGCATCCTTCTCCTGTTCGGCGGCGGGCTGGCGCTGGCGGACGGGTTCAGGACGACCGGACTCGACCGGTGGATCGGCGAAGGCGTCTCCGGCGCCGATGTTTCAAGCTGGGTGCTGGTATTCTGCGTTCTGGCGGCCATCGTCTTTCTGACGGAGATAACCTCCAATACGGCGTCGACCGCGACTTTTCTGCCGATCCTCGGCGCGGTCGCAGCGGGGCTGGCGCTCGATCCGCGTCTCCTGACCGTGCCGGTCGCGCTCGGCGCTTCGATGGCCTTCATGATGCCGGTCGCGACGCCGCCGAACGCCATCGTGTTCGCCTACGAAGAAATGCATCTCCGCGACATGGTCAGGGCAGGTTTCTGGCTGAATATCGCCGCCATCGCCGTGTCGTACAGTGCGATGTATTTCCTGGCCCCGACAATATTCGGCTTCTGACCGGACGACGAACCTGCTGCTTTGGCCGCGCCTCAGCTGTGCCAGCTGCCATCGCGCAGGCGCGCAAGCAGAGCGGCGATCTCGCCCCGGATCCCTGGCCCGTGTTCATGCATTTCGGCGATCTCCGCGTCGGTAATCAGATCGGCAAGGCCGCGCCGGTAGCTCGGCCATTCCTGTGTCAGCGCCCACCAGTCGCGTATGCGCGGCCGGTCGGTCAGCCACACATCGAGCAGTCCCAGATAATGTAGCCGGGCCGCGAAAGGCATCAGGGCGATATCGGCAAGCGTCGGGCTGTCGCCCATGATCCACGGCCCGCTCTCGACCAGCGTCTCTTCCAGCAGCTTGAACGCCTTCTCGTACGCGTAGACGGCATGCAGGACGAAGGGTGAGTCCGTCCCCTGCTCCAGCGTCGACTTCACGCGATCGCGGCGGCGCGGATCGCCGACATTGCGGAACCGGGCCTGTCGCATTTCTTCAGGCATGTTTTTCATGCGTTCGCGGAACATGGCCGAGAAGCTGATCTCGGCGACGCCCTCGAACAGACCTTCGTCGACCGTCTTGCTCCATATCCGCATGCGGCTGCGTGCCCAGGGGTCGCGCGGGCTGAGCGGCGGGTCGGGAAAGACCTCGTCGATATACTCGCAGATCAGCGTGGATTCGATGACCGGTTTGCCGTCGTGAACCAGCGTCGGCACGACCCCCTTGGGGTTCAGGTCGAGATATTTCCGGTCATACTGTTCGCCCTTGAACAAATCGACCGAAACCGCGTCCCAGTCGAGCCCCTTGGCGCAAAGGGTGATGCGTACCTTCTGACAGCAGACGGAATTTCCGAAATCGTAAAGCGTAAGCAAGCGCGGCCTCCCGGAGAGCGAAGCCTCACCCTACATCGCCGGTGTCACGGGCGCCATTGGCGGGCGTCAGCTTCCCTTTTTCATCAGGGGAAAGTCCGCCGCGCCCAGAATCGGGCCATTGCCGCCTTCCTGAACGACGATGGCGCAGCCGTCCTGGCCGTCGATGCCGAGCATCGCGATCGGCACCTTGATCTCGGTCTTTTCGCCTTTCCACGTGCCGATCCGGCGAATGGCGCGGACCACGTTGGTATTGGTCAGCGTTACGCCCTCGTTTTCGCCGCGCCGGATCGGCGTTGTGTGCTTGCGGTCGTAGGCGAACAGCCATACCGCCGCTTCGCGTTCGGGCTTGCGGCCGCTGGCGATGGTGATCAGCGCTGTCTTCCTGTCGGGGTGCGCCACCGCCACCGGTACCTGGGGCCGGTTGCGCGCCCGCTCGATGAATTTGAGAATCTTGCCGCGGTGGGAGCCGACGCCTTCGCTCACGCCGCCGACCACCATCTGCGGCGTGTAAATGTAGCGCAACCCGAACCGGCCGCGATAATTGCGCTGGCGAAGCGTGCTATGCGCGCTGGAAAAGGGATCCTTCCAGCCAAGATAATCCCAGTAATCGACGTGGAACGAGAGCGGCAGCACGTCGTCGCGCTTTGCCAGTTCGCCGGCCAGCCTGTCCGCCGGCGGACAGGACGAACATCCCTGCGATGTGAACAGCTCGACAACCACCTTGTTGCCGCCCGCCAGAGCGTTGGACGCCGACCCCATAACGAGCCACGCCGCCAGCGCGGCCGGTGCCGCGAGCCATCGGAAAATTCCAAAGTAAATACCAGTCATGACGGCAACCTAAGCAGCCGGATCGCCGACCGCCAGTCAACAAAGCGTGACGTTTTGTTGAGCCCGGCGGTCGGCCTCACTGACCGGCAGATTCAGGACAGGGGCGTTCAGGCCGCCTCGTCCAGCATGTTGCGGATCACGTACTGGAGAATGCCGCCGTTACGGTAATACTCGACCTCGTCCAGCGTATCGATCCGGCACCGCGTATTGATCTCCTCCGACGAGCCGTCGGCGCGGGTGATCCGCACCTTGACCGTCATGCCGGGGGTGATGCCGTCCGCGAGACCCAGAACATCCACCACTTCGGTGCCGTCGATGCCCAGCGTCTTGCGGGTCATGCCCGGCTCGAACTCGAGCGGCATCACGCCCATCCCGATCAGGTTCGACCGGTGGATGCGCTCGAAGCTCTCGACGATGGCGGCGCGGATGCCGAGCAGGCAGGGCCCCTTGGCCGCCCAGTCGCGCGAAGACCCCATGCCGTATTCCTTGCCGCCGAACACGACCAGCGGAATGCCCGCGGCCTGGTACTTCATCGACGCGTCGTAAACCGACATCTGTTCGCCGTCGGGCATGTATTTGGTGAAACCGCCCTCGACGCCCGGCACCATCTCGTTCCGGATGCGGATGTTGGCGAACGTGCCTCGTGTCATCACCTCGAAATTGCCGCGCCGGGCGCCGTAGGAGTTGAACTCCTCGGGACGGATCTGGCGTTCGAGCAGATACTCGCCCGCCGGAGCGGACCGCGCGATCCCGCCGGCCGGAGAGATATGGTCGGTGGTCACCGAATCGCCGAGCACCAGCAGCACGCGGGCGCCGTTGATGTCGTTAATCGGCGCCGGCTCGCGCTCCATGCCCTGGAAGAAGGTCGGATACTTCACGTAGGTGGAGCTCTCCTGCCAGTCATAGGTATTGCCTTCGGGCACGCCCATGTTCTTCCATTCGGCGGGGCCTTCCGACACGTTGCCGTAGCGCGCCCGGAACATTTCCGGCGTAACCGCCTTGGCGATGGTGTCCTGGATTTCCTTGTTCGACGGCCAGATATCCTTGAGATAGACAGGGTTGCCGTCGGAATCCTCGCCCAGCGCGTCGGTCGCCACGTTGACGTGGAGGGAGCCGGCAAGGGCGTAGGCCACCACCAGCATCGGCGACGCCAGATAGTTCGCCTTGACCTGCTGATGGACCCGGCCCTCGAAATTCCGGTTTCCCGAAATCACGGCGCCGGCCACCAGATTGCCGTCATCGATGGCATCGGCGATCGGATCGGGCAGCGGACCGGAGTTGCCGATGCAGGTGGTGCAGCCATAGCCGACCAGCTGAAATCCCAGCGCATCCAGGTCGTCGTTGAGACCTGCGGCCTCGAGGTAATCGGTCACGACCTGGCTTCCCGGCGCCAGCGACGTCTTGACCCAGGGTTTCGATTTCATCCCTTTGGCAACCGCATTGCGGGCCAGAAGCCCGGCGCCCACCAGCACCGACGGGTTCGAGGTATTGGTGCAGGAGGTGATCGCGGCGATCACCACATCGCCGTCCTTGAGCGAATAGTCGGCACCTTCGACCGGCACTTCGCCCTTGCTGCCCTGCCAGCTCGGCAGCGCTTCCGCAAACGCGGCGGGCAGGCCCGACAGCGATACCCGGTCCTGCGGACGGCGCGGACCGGCCAGCGACGCCTCGACGGTCGAAATGTCGAGCGACAGCGTATCGGTGAAGACCGGATCGGGCGAGGACGCGTCGCGCCACATGCCCTGCTCTTTCGCGTAAGCCTCTACCAGCGCGATCAGATCGTCGTCGCGGCCCGTCAGCTTCATGTAGCGGATGGTTTCCGCGTCGATCGGGAAGAACCCGCAGGTCGCGCCGTATTCGGGAGCCATGTTGGCGATGGTCGCGCGGTCGGGCAGGCTCAGATTGTCGAGGCCCGGCCCGTAGAATTCCACGAACTTGGAGACCACGCCCTTGGCGCGCAGCATCTGGGTCACGGTCAGGACCAGGTCGGTCGCCGTGGTGCCTTCCTTGAGCGATCCGGTCAGGCGGAAGCCGATGACCTCGGGCAGCAGCATCGAGATCGGCTGTCCGAGCATCGCGGCCTCGGCCTCGATCCCGCCAACGCCCCAGCCGAGCGCCGCCAGGCCGTTCACCATCGTGGTGTGACTGTCTGTGCCGACCAGCGTGTCCGGGTAGGCGATCGTCGTGCCGCCGTCTTCGGAGGTCCACACCACCTTGGACAGGTACTCGAGGTTCACCTGGTGGCAGATGCCGGTGCCGGGCGGGACCACGCGGAAATTCTGGAAAGAGTTCGCGCCCCAGCGCAGGAATTCGTAGCGTTCCTTGTTACGGGCGAATTCGATCTTCACGTTCTCGTCGAACGCGGCGGCGCTGCCGAAATTGTCGACCATGACCGAGTGATCGATGACAAGGTCCACCGCCGAGAGCGGGTTGATCTTCATCGGGTCGCCGCCCATGTTGATCATCGCCTCGCGCATTGCGGCGAGATCGACGACCGCCGGCACGCCCGTCAGATCCTGCAGCAGAACGCGGGCCGGCCGGAACGCGATTTCGTCGTTGCCGGGCGTTCCGTCCCAGTTCGCCGCCGCTTTGACGTCGTCGACCTTGACGGTGCGCCCGTCTTCGTAGCGCAGCAGGTTTTCCAGCAGCACCTTCATCGAGTAGGGCAGCCGCGAGGAATCGCCCAGCCCGGCTTCGACGGCCGCGGGAAGGCTGAAATAATCGAACGATTTGCCATTGACGGTCAGCGTGCGGCGCACACCGAGGGAATCCTTGCCGATAACGGTCACGGCGCTTCTCCTTGTCTGTGTTTTTTCGAGGCAGTCATACGCGCGCGGAAATTACGCCGGGAATCCCGCCGCCTCAAGGGAAAGATGCAATTTTGCAGGCGGCGACGGATCGGCGGCGGCAGGCTGCCGGCCGGCTAAGAAATCGCAAAAATGCCACAATTCGGGCCTTGCCCGGACACATTGGCAGGCCAATCTATAATTCCTAGCCCCCCATGGAGCGTCCGTCCCCCCGGACGTTCCCCGGTCCGGCAACCGGACCGGCCTCCCTTCGGCCGCTGGTGAGAACCAGCGGCCGATTTTTTTTGATCCGGACGCCGACAATTATCCGCGCCCAAAACCATACGCTCTGGTATGGTGCCGCCCCATGAAAGATAACCCACTGGCGAATCATGCGTTTCTTTGGTGAAGCGCTGTCCTGCGTGCGCGGCGAACGGCTGGTTTTCAGCGGCCTCGATTTTTCGGTCGAGCCTGGCGACGCGCTGGTGCTGACCGGGCGCAACGGTTCGGGCAAGACCAGCATGCTTCGCGTCATGGCGGGGCTCTCGCGCTGCGCGGAAGGAACCGTCGGCTGGGAGGACGGCACCATCCGCGACGACCCCGAGCGCCATTGCGCGCGCACCGCCTATGCCGGACATCTGGACGCCGTAAAACCGGTGCTCACGGTCCGCGAAAACGCCTTGGGGTGGGCGCAGCTCAACGGCGGAGACGAGGCCAGCGCCATGGCGGCGCTCGAGATATTCGGTCTTTCCGATCTGGCGGACATGCCGGCGCGCTATCTGTCTGCAGGCCAGCGGCACCGGCTGTCGCTCGCACGCCTGCCAGCCCGGCCCGCGACCCTGTGGCTGATGGACGAGCCCACGGTTGCGCTTGACGCGGACTCGGTGGTTGCCCTCAATCGCGCCATCGCGGCTCATCGCGATTCAGGCGGCATGGCGGTCATTGCAACCAACGTCTCGCTGGACATCGAAGACGCCCGCCGGCTCGACATGACGGCCGGAGCGGGCGCATGAACGGTTTCGCGCGCATCGTCCGCCGCGAACTCGGCCTCGCGCTCAGACAGGCCGGCGACAGCGTCGTGATCGTCCTGTTCTTCGTCCTCGCCGCCGTCCTGTTCCCGTTCGGAATCGGTCCCGAGCCAAACATACTGTCCCGTATGGCGGCCGGTACCGTGTGGGTGACCGCCCTTCTCGCGGCGATGCTGTCGTTCGAGCGGCTGTTCGTCCCGGATTACGAGGACGGCAGTCTGGAACAGCTCGCGCTCGCGCCGATTCCGCTGGAATTTACGGTCCTCGCCAAGGCGACCGCCCACTGGCTCACAACCGGCCTGCCGCTGATGGCGGCCGCGCCGGTGATCGCCGTGATGTTCGGCATGCCGGAACACGGTTACGGCGCGCTGATGGCGTCGATGGCGCTGGGCACACCGGTGCTGAGCCTGATCGGCACGGTAGGGGCGGCCCTGACGCTGGGGGCCCGGCGCGGCGGCGTGCTGCTCGCACTGCTGGTGCTGCCGCTGGTTATCCCGGTGCTGATTTTCGGCGCGGCGTCGATCGAAGCGGCGATCGGCGGTCTGGCCGTCGCGCCCCACCTGTTGCTGATGGGCGGCATGCTGCTGGCGGCGCTCGTCCTGTGCCCCTGGGCGGCGGCGGCTTCGCTGCGCCAGGCCCTGGAATGAGGGGTCGAATGACGGCAGCGACGGGAATTTGAAGCTGGAAAGAAGCGGGTCGGCGGAATAAGGTCCGCTGCCGCGGGTTCAAGATTCGACGAAACCACCTAAATAAGAGCTGGCAGGCCGGAAAGAGCGCCGACAACGACATGATTTTGCAGCAGTACGCCAATCCCGCCCGGTTCAACCGGCTTGCAGACCGGCTGATGCCGTATCTTGCCTGGCCGGCAGGCCTGCTGATGGCCGCCGGGCTGTATTTCGGGCTGTTCGATTCGCCTCCCGACTACCAGCAGGGCGAAACGGTGCGGATCATGTACATCCACGTTCCCTCCGCCATCATGGCCGAAGGAATTTTCGTCCTGATGGCGGTGGCAAGCGCCGTAGGGCTGATCTGGCGTCATCCGCTGGCGCATCTGTCGGCCCAGGCTGCCGCGCCGGTAGGCGCTGGCTTCACCTTCCTGTGCCTGTTCACCGGCTCGCTGTGGGGCAAGCCGATGTGGGGAACATGGTGGGTGTGGGACGCGCGGCTCACCTCGGTGCTGATCCTGTTCTTCCTGTATCTGGGATACATCGCCCTCAAGGACGCGTTCGACGATCCGGCGCGCGGCGAAAAGGCGGCGGCGATTCTGGCGCTGGTGGGGTCGGTCAACGTCCCCATCATCAAGTTTTCCGTCGACTGGTGGAACACGCTGCACCAGCCGCCCAGCCTCGGCGTGACCAAGGTCGCGATTCATTCCTCCATCCTGCTTCCGCTGCTGCTGATGGCGGCGGCGTTCGGTTTCTATTTCGGCGCGATCCTGCTGATCCGCATGAAGGCGCTGATGCTGGCGCGGCGCGCGCGCGGCATGGCGATGGCGCAGGCGGCGGGACGGCCCGCCGCCGGGCAGGAGGCGCGGGGCTGACGAGATGGCGGAATTTTTCGCAATGGGCGGACATGCCGCCTTTATCTGGCCGGTCTACGGCATGGCCGCCGTCGTTCTCGGCGGTTTTCTGTTCGTCAGCCTGCGGTCGCTGAGAGCAAGGGAACGCGAAGTGGATGCACTCGAAAAGACCTCTCCCCGGCGCGGCGGAGGAAACTCATCATGAACCGGAAACAGCGGCGCATGGGCGTCATCGCCATGGGGTTGCTGACGCTCGGCGTCGCCGCCGCGCTGGTGCTGACGGCGCTTGAGGACAGCATCGTCTTCTTTTACAGCCCGACCGACCTGGTGGAGAAGAAAGCGCCGACCGACCGGCGGCTTCGCGTCGGCGGCATCGTCAAGCAGGGCAGCGTCGAGAAGAGCAAGGACGGGGTGACGACCGTATTCTCCGTCACCGACACGGCCAACACCGTTCAGGTTTCCTACAAGGGCGTCCTGCCCGATCTGTTTCGCGAAGGACAGGGCGTCGTGGCGGAAGGCCGGTTTCAGGACACCGGAACGTTTCGCGCTGACGAGGTGCTGGCCAAGCATGACGAGAACTACATGCCGCCCGAAGTAGCCGATGCGCTGAAAAAGGCCGGACACTGGAAAGGCAACGAGAAAAAATGATCCCCGAAATCGGCCTGTTTTCCCTGGTTCTCGCCTTTATCGTTTCCTGCGCGCAAGGCGTGGTGCCGCTGGTCGGCGCCGCGCGCGGCCATCAGGGCATGATGGAGATGGCGCGCACGTCGGCGACAGCCCAGTTCGTTCTGGTACTGATCGCGTTTGCGGCACTGATGCATTCCTACGTCGTGTCCGATTTCTCGGTCGTCAATGTCGCCACGAATTCGCACACGCTGAAGCCGATGCTCTACAAGATCTCCGGCGTGTGGGGCAATCACGAAGGTTCGATGGTGCTGTGGGTCCTGATCCTGGCGCTGTTCGGGCTCGCCGTCGCGGTTTCGGGCGGCAATCTGCCGCCGGGGCTGCGCGCCCGAGTGCTTGCCATTCAGGGGCTGATCGGCGCCGGATTCCTGTCCTTCATAATCTGGACGTCAAACCCCTTCGAGCGCCTGTCGCCGGCGCCGTTCGAAGGCAACGGGCTCAACCCGATCCTGCAGGACCCGGGCCTCGCCTTCCATCCGCCGTTCCTCTATCTCGGCTATGTCGGTTTCTCGATGGCGTTTTCCTTCGCCGTCGCCGCCCTGATCGAGGGACGGGTGGACGCCGCGTGGGCGAGATGGGTCCGACCCTGGACGCTCGCCGCCTGGTGCGCGCTTACCGTCGGTATCGCGATGGGAAGCTGGTGGGCCTATTACGAACTCGGCTGGGGCGGCTGGTGGTTCTGGGATCCGGTTGAAAACGCGTCCTTCATCCCGTGGCTGGTCGGCACCGCCCTGCTGCATTCCGCGATCGTGGTGGAAAAGCGCGACGCGCTGAAAAGCTGGACCGTCCTGCTCGCCATCCTCGCCTTTTCGACATCGCTGCTGGGAACCTTCCTGGTGCGCTCGGGCGTTCTCAGCTCGGTCCACGCCTTTGCCAGCGACCCGGAGCGCGGCGTCTACATCCTCGGCCTGCTGGTCATCGTCATCGGCGGATCGCTGACGCTCTACGCCGTCCGCGCGCCCCAGCTCAAGGGCGGCGGGCTGTTCGCGCCGATCTCGCGCGAGGGTGCGCTGGTGTTCAACAATTTAATGCTGACCACCGGCGCCGCCGTGGTGACGCTGGGAACGCTGTACCCGCTGATCCTCGAAGCGTTCGGCGGCGGCAAGGTGTCGGTCGGCGCGCCGTTCTTCAACGCGACCTTCGTGCCGCTGATGGCGCCGGTGCTGATCGCCTGCGTCGCAGGAGCAATGATGAGCTGGAAGCGCAGCGACCTGAAGGGCGTTCTCGGCCGTCTCTGGGCGGCCTTTGCCGCGGCGCTGATCGTCACGGTGGCGGTCGCGCTGTTCATGGGCATCAAGAATATCCTCGCGGCGCTCGGGCTGGGACTCGCGGCCTGGCTGGTGGTGGGCTCGGCGGTCGAGCTGGCCGAGCGCATCGCGCTGTTCCGCGGCTCTCTCTCTAACTCGCTACGCCGCGCGGCGGGTCTGCCGCGCTCGGCCTGGGGCATGGTGATCGCCCATGGCGCGCTGGGGCTGACCGTCGCCGGCATCACCGCCTCGTCGGCCTGGCAGGACGAGCATATCCAGCACATGCGCGCGGGAGACCGGCTTTCGGTAGGTCCCTACGAGGTCGTCTTCGAAGGGGCCGGACCGGTGAAAGGCCCCAACTGGGACGGCATTCGCGGCACCTTCAAAGTGATGCGCGACGGCAAGCTGGTCACAACGCTGCATCCGGAGAAGCGCGACTACCCCGCAGAACGCAACCAAACGACAGAAGCCGGGATTCACTACACGGCCGCCGGCGATCTCTATACCGTTCTCGGCGAGCGGGCCGAAGGCGGCGGTTGGAGCACCCGCATCTATTTTAACCCGCTGGTCGCCTGGATCTGGATCGGCGCGGTGTTCATGGCGCTCGGCGGACTGGTTTCTCTGACCGACCGGCGGCATCGGGTCGGCGCGCCGAGGCGTGCTGCGGTCCCCGCAGCGACGGCGACCGAGAGCGCCTGAATTGAAAGCGCTTCAACCACGATTTCTTATCCCCGTCGCGGCCTTTCTGGTGCTCGCCACGATCTTCGGCGTCCACCTGTCGGAGATCAGCGGCGGCAAGAACATTTCCGATCTGCCGTCGGCGCTGATCGGCAAACCCGCGCCGGCGCTCGATCTGCCGCCGGTGGAGGGGAACGGGCCCGGTCTGAAAAGCGAACAGATCAGGGGAAAGGTCGCGCTGGTCAATATCTGGGCGTCATGGTGCCCGCCCTGCCGTCTTGAGCATCCGGTGCTGATGCGGCTTGCCCGCGAAGGGGTGAAGCTCTACGGCGTCAACTACAAGGATCGGCCGGAAGCCGCCCTCGCCTTCCTTGCCGAGTTGGGCAATCCGTTCCAGGCGCTGGGAGCCGATCAGGCCGGACGGACATCCATCGACTGGGGCGTCTACGGCTATCCCGAAACTTTCGTGGTCGATAAGAAAGGTATCGTGCGCTACCGCCATGTCGGCCCGATCATGCCGCGGGACCTCGATGCGAAAATATATCCATTGCTGAAAAAGCTGGGGGCGGAGAACGGATGAGGCGCGCTGTTTTCATCCTGATCGGTCTGATCCTGGCCGCGCCTGCGGTCGCGGTCGAACCGAACGAAATTCTCAAGGACCCGGCTCTTGAGGCGCGCGCGCGCGACATCAGCCGCGAACTGCGCTGTCTCGTCTGTCAGAACCAGTCGATCGACGACTCGAACGCCGATCTGGCGCGCGACCTGCGCGTCATCGTGCGCGAGCGGTTGTCGGCAGGCGACACCGACGAGCAGGTGTTCAAGTATGTCGTGTCGCGCTACGGCGATTTCGTGCTGCTCCGGCCGCCGGTGAAATCATCCACTCTCGTTCTGTGGGGAGCGCCGGTCGGGCTGCTGGTGCTGGGCATCATCGGGCTCGCCATCTGGTACCGGCGGCGGGAGCCTCCCGAAAAGGAAGACAGCCTGACCGAGGAAGAACGGGCGCGGCTCGACGCGCTGCTCAAGGCGGAAGACGGCAAATGACCGTTTGGATCGCCATCGGCGCGCTGGCGCTGGCAGCCGGCGTTGCGCTTGCCCTGCCGCTGCTCAGGCCGGGACGCCCCAAACCGTCGCGCGCCGCCTATGACAGCCAGGTCTACCGCGACCAGCTCTCCGAACTCGACCGGGACATCGAGCGGGGCGAAATTTCCGCCGGCGAGGCAGAGACCGCCCGCACCGAGATCGCCAGGCGATTGCTCGCTGCGGAGAAGGCGGCGCAGGAGCAGGCGGAAGAAGAAAGAATCCGCAGTGCACCGGCTGAATTTTCGGGCCTCGCGGTCGCGCTGGCTGTACCCGCCTGCGCGCTTGCCCTCTACGCCGTTCTCGGATCGCCCGCCCTGCCCGGCCGCCCCGCGCAGGAAGTCCGCGCCGAGCACCCGGCGCCGGGTGGCACGGCTCCGCAAGCCTCCGAAGCGGAGCTGATCGCGCGGCTGGCGAAGACCCTCGAATCCCGCCCGGACGATCTGCGCGGCTGGTCGCTCTACGCCAACAGCCTCGCCACCACCGGCCGTTACAAAGAGGCTGTCGCCGCCTTCCAGCGCGTGGTGATGCTCGCGCCCAGGGATGCGGGGCTCCGCGCCCGCTACGCCGAGACCATCATCTTCGCCGCAGGGGGCAAGGTCGTCCCGGTTGCCAAGATCGCCCTGTCGGAAGCGCTGGCGCTCGATCCGAAAGAACCGCGCGCGCGGTACTATGCGGGGCTGGCGGAGTATCAGTCCGGCAAGACGGAAGAGGCGTTGCGTCAGTGGCTGGCGCTCGAAGCGGAAACGCCGCCGGATGCCGAATGGCGGAGAACGCTGGGCGCACGAATTTCCGAGTTCGCGCGCAAGGCCGGCATCTCCACGGAACGGCTGGCAACGATGGTCGCTGAAGCGCAACAGGCGACAGGCAGACCGGCGGCGGCAGCCGAGCCGAAACCGTCCGGCGCCGCGCCCGGCAACCCGACGGCGGAACAGATGCAGGCGGCACAGCAGATGTCGACCGGCGACCGGCAGGCGATGATCCGGGGCATGGTCGAGGGGCTCGCCGAAAAGATGAAGTCCGACCCGGACAATCTCGCCGGCTGGCTGCGCCTCGCACGGTCCTACGGGGTTCTCGGCGAGCGGGCAAAGGCGCGCGATGCGTTCGAACGCGCGTCGGCGCTCAAGCCCGACGACGCGGAAATCCTCGGACAGTACGCCGAGGCCATCGCGCGCGCCTCGAACCCGGAAAACCCGATCCCGCCAAAACTCGTGGAAGTGTCCGACCGGCTATTGAAGATGCAGCCGAACCACGGACCGGCGCTGTGGTTTACCGCGAACGCCCTGGCGAAAGCCGGCGACGTGAAGGGTGCCCGGGAACGCTTCACCAGACTGCTCGGGCTGCTCGACCCATCGTCGCCGCAACATGCCGACGTCAAGGCGCGGCTCGACGCACTGCCGAAACCGTAAAGCGGCAGGCGCTCAGAAATTGAGCCACCCGGACTTTTCCGCGCCCGACCACAGCAGGCGGACGGCCAGCAGCGAAAGCACGATCTGGAAGATGCGGCGGAACAGATGTTCCGGCATGCGTCGGAGCGCGATCCGGCCGAACCAGGAACCGACGATCGACATGGCGATCATCGGCAGGATCAGCGGCAGGTAGTCCGCCACGGCGAAGCCGAGGAAGCCGAAGACCAGAATCTTCAGCCCGTGGACAAAAGTCATCAGGAAGGCATGGGTGGCGACGAACTGCTGCCGGTCGGGACAGGCGGCGGCGACGAACGGCGCCATCAGCGATCCGCTGGCGCCGACGAAAAACCCCAGCAGCGTGCCGCCCGCGCCGAGCGCAAAGAACTTGCGCGGCGAGTATGTCATCGCCGCAGGCGGCTGAAACCAGCAGAGGTAGAGGATAAACGCGCCGAGGATGGTCTGCAGGATGCCGATGGGCAACGAGACGACCACGTTGCCGCCGATAATCGCCCCCAGCAGCGCACCCGACATGAAGGCCGGCAGCAGATGACGCAGGACTTCCTTTCTCATCATGATCGCGCGGCCGAGATTGGTGCCGAGCAGCACCGCGCCATGCAGCGGCACAACCACCGCCGGCGGAAAGATCGTCGCCAGCACGCCGATCAGCAGGACGCCGCCCCCCAGCCCCGCGACCACGCCGAACGCGCCGGTAAAGCCGCTCAGGACGGTCAGCCCGATGAATGTCCACGGCGAGACGCCGGGAACGATGTCGAGAAATTCTATGGGAAGGTCCCGGAAACGGCGGCGATCTTACTTGCGCCGCCAGCCGCCCGAGGAATCCTGTATCCAGGTTCCCTTCGGCGCGCGTGACGCGATGCTTCCGGCATAGACGGCGCCGACCTGAGCGGGAGAGACGCGCTGCTGACGGGCCCGTTCGGTGTAGATTCTCCGGCGTTCGCCGTTGACGCGATCGACCAGGTTCCTGATTTCGGGGGAAGCATCACCCCGGATCACCGCATAGCCGTCGGCCCGCTCGCCCACCACGCCGGATGCCCGGGCCGCATCGAGCGACTGAGCGGAGACGTCGGTTGCGCCGCAGACCAGAACGCAGGCCGCGACGAATGCCGCGACGGAAAACCGCCACAGGGCGGCAGGAAACCGGAACGAAATTTTCGGCATGATGAGATCGAGGCTTTGCATCGTCAGAAAATACCCGGGTTGGCGCTGATGTCCTTCGCAGCGCTTTCCTCAAGCTTCACCTTTACCTCGGCGTCGAGCTTGATGTTGAGATTGATGGTAATGGGCTTTTCAGGCGGCTTGACGGTCACCTCGGGCGCGCAGGCTGCGAGCGCCGCCGCAAATGTCAGAACCAGCATACGTGGAAATGCCGCCATTATCTGGTAATCCCTCCGGATTTCTCTTTGCCGACGATATCCTTCAGCACCCGGCCTGACAACCGGTACCAGTCGGCTGCCACCGCCAGCAGCCGGTCCAGATTCGTCTCCAGATTGAGGTTGATATCGAACTTGCGCCCGTTGGCGACGGCGGGGTTGTTCCCGAGCGTTTGCAGCGTGACGGTCGCCGCGCCGTCGGACGATTTTTCGATGCCGGCGCTGAGCGTCTCGTAGGAGAAATTCTCGAGCGCCTTTAGCATCAGGGCGACCTGGGGGCCGCCCGCCGAAAGCGCCCGGTTGACGCCTTCCGACCTGAGACGCAGCACGCCGCCTTCGCGGGATTTCAGATACCCGCCCTTGATCGTCGTTCGCACGCCTTCGATACGCACCGGTATCCTGCCGTCGATCCGCCCGGTGGCGTCGAATTCCTGAAGCGCGGTGAGTCCCGGCACCTCGGAGAACCGGACACCGTCGATCGCAATTTCGATATCGGCCTGCTCCGAGGCGAGATCCATGTTTCGCCCCGTCAGTTCGATCCTGCCGCCGGCAATCGCCGCAACCGCCGGGTCGATCGACAGGATTCCCGCGGGGCTGAGCGCAAACTTCACGGACGCGTCCGTCAGCGTCGCGCCGGCATCGATGCGGGCGACGCGAAGTGTCTGAAAGCCGTCTGTTGCGGGGGGAAACAGCGATTTCAACGAGACCGTACCGTTGACTCCACCCAGGCGCGCAGCCTGATAGGCTCCACCTAAATTCCGGATTCTAACCGCCGCCTCACCGCCGAATTTCCCGTCCCGCCAGGTGATCCGGGCCCGTCCGCCGACCCGTCCCCCGACATCCGTAAAGGGCTCGATCGCCGGGAAAAGCCCTGACGGCCAGAAATGGCCGGGCCCCAGCCGGATATCGGGCACGATGACATCGCCGGTCGCCTGCTTCTTCCGAAGATCATGGACGGCAACGATCCGGGACAGCAATTGCCCCTTCGCGACCCCCAGATTCGCACCGATCAGGAGCAGCCCTCCATCGGGTTTAAAGGTTACGTTGGACTCGAACCGGTAGGAGCCGGACCGGGGCCGCACCCGATGAAACGCTCCGATATCGACGGTGACCGAGGGCATGTGCCGTGGCATCGCGGGCATGATCGACTGCATGGTCGAGAGGCGAATATCCAGATCCTCGCCCTGAAATTCCGCTTCCCCGGATGCAAGACCGGCCCGTTCGATCTTCAGACGGCCCTTGTAGCCATCGTCCGGAGAATATTCTCCGCTGAACGTCGCAGGCCCCGGATTTAGCCGTACCGTTCCGGCGGTCTGTGTTGAAATGCCGCTCAATCGCAGTTCCAGCTCGTGCCACAAACCAACCAGGGGAAGCGCCTGGCCCGGCTTGCGCAAAAGATACGCCGTCGTAGGCCCGGTTACGCCCAGTTCAAACCCCGAGGCCTGTATCTGCCCCTCGTTGTATTTGAGGTCCTGAATTTTCAGGCGCGCCCCGGAATCGAACATCATCATCAGCCGGTCGGGATCCGCTTCCAGCCGGATCGGCAGAGCCGCCTGCGCCCCGCGGGTCTCTCCGCCGAAGCCAGCGATTTCTTCCGCCCTGAGGCCAACCACTCCCTTCCCGCCCGCCGGGGTGAACCGTCCGCTCAGGGAGAGTTCGAGATTGCGGCCCCGCGCCTTGTCGCCCACCGCCAGCGCGTCCAGCGCCACGCGCGCGCCTTTTTCGAAATCGACAGAGGCGTCTGCGCCCGCGACCGTCGCCGAAAGCGGCAGCGATGCGGCAAGCCCGTTCGCGGCGACCTCGCCGGCCGACAGCCTGTCCGCGGCCGCCTCGGCCTTTCCGGACAGGGTCCAGCGGCCGTCTGCGCTACGGCGAAGGACACCGCCGAACGAAAGTTTCACCGTACCGAACCGCCCGTCCGCCATGCCCGAAAGCCGCACAGCCGCCGAGTCGTCCTTCGCCGGATGCAGGCTGGCGTCGCCCCGGAAACTCCCTTGAGACAGGCGTATATCGGCGCGCTGGATGTCGACGCGGGGCAGCCGGTCCGGAGAGAAATCGCCGCCGCCTCCACCGGTTTTCCGGACCTTCAGGCGCTCCAGATCAACCACCGGGGCGACGATGTTCACGCGGTCGACGCGGCCCTCAAGGAGACCGTTCAGCGAATAGTCGAGATCGAGCCGGTCGACCGAACCCCACTCGCCGGCGGAGATACGGGTCACCGACAGCCCGTCAAGGTCGAGACGTTCGATGCTGAATTCAGGCTCGGGAAACCCGGCCTTGACGACCAGATGCCGGACGACGGCGTCGGCAATGTCGATCCGGAACAGAAACGCCGCGCCGATCGAAGCGATCGGGACCAGCAACCCGAGGGCGCCCCAGCGCACCAGCCCCGAGAAGCGCGTTCCTGTCCTCTTCCCTGGTCCGTCGTCGGGCATCGTCCCAGTCCCCGGACCGACGGCCGCTGCGCCAAAGGTTATTTGCGGGCGCCGACCTCGATCATCAGATTGCCGAACGCATCGACCGTCACGCGGTCGCCCGGCATGGCCACCGTCGTCGATGCATGTTCCTCGATCAGCGCCGGGCCGTCGATGACGTTTCCGGCCAGCAGCGCGTCGCGGGCGTAAGTCGGCGTGTCGACGAAGTCGCCGACATCGTTGAAATAGACCGGCCTGTCGCCGCGGGCCGCGCCCTCCGGCGGCATTGCTTCGCCCGCCGCCACGGTTTCCTGCGGCGGCTTGCGCATCACGCCGGTCACGGTCGAACGCAGGCTGACGATTTCCGCCTTTTCCGCCGGGGCCGACGTGCCGTAGCGCAGCTCATGCATGTCGTCGAACAGCTTCTTGATGGCGTCGCGATCCTCGGCGGCGAACAGCTCGGCCGGCAGGTCGACCGTCACCGCATGTTCCTGACCGACATAGCGCATGTCGGCAGCGCGCTTCACCGTGACCGCTTCGGGCGACACCGACGCCGCCTCGATCGCGGCGCGGCCCTCGTTTTCCATTTCCGTGTAAACCCGCTCGATTTCCTCGAACGGCGCGGCATCCAGCGCGGTAAACCAGGTGCGGACGTAATCGTAGCGGAGGTCGGAAAACAGCATGCCGAAGGCGGAGAACACGCCCGGCGCGCGCGGGATGATGACCTTGCGGATGCCGAGTTCCCGCGCCACGGCGGAGGCATGCAGCGGCCCGGCGCCGCCATAGGCGACCAGCGCGAAATCGCCGACATCGAGCCCGCGCTCGGTCGTCACGCCCTTGACCGCGTAGGACATGGCAGTGGTGGCGATGCGCAGGATTCCGTCGGCCGCCGCGGTGACTTCCATCCCCAGAGGATCGGCGAGCCTGTCCTTCATCGCCTTCTCGGCGGCGGCGACGTCGAGCGTCATTTCGCCGCCGAGGAACCGGTCGGCGCCGAGACGGCCCAGCAGCAGGTTGGCATCGGTCACGGTCGGGTTCTCGCCGCCCTGACCGTAGCAGGCGGGACCGGGCACGGCGCTCGCGCTCTGCGGCCCGACGCGCAATGCGCCGTTCTCGTCGACCCGGGCGATCGAGCCCCCGCCGGCGGAAACCTCGAAAATGTCCATCATGGCGATCTGCACCGGCAGCGCCTTCTCGTAACCGCCGAGCAGGGCGGTGCCGGTGGTCAGCGCCTCGCCCTTGTAAATCACGCCGGCCTTGGCCGTGGTTCCGCCCATATCGAAAGCGATGGCGTTTTCCAGCCCCAGCGCGCTGCACAGCGCCTGCGTGCCGATAACGCCCGCCGCGGGGCCGGATTCCAGCATGCGGATGCAGTAGCTGCGCGCTTCCGCCGCCTCGTAGAGACCGCCGGTCGACTGCACGACCAGGAACGACCCGTGGAACCCGGCTTCGCGCAGATGATCCTCGATTCCCTGGATGTAGGTCCGGACGCGCGGCCCGATATAGGCGTTGGCGACGACCGTCGAGGTGCGCTCGAACTCGCGATATTCCTGCGACAGCTCGTGCGAGGCGGAAACGAACAGGTTCGGGTAGGTTTCTTCCAGAAACTTCTTCGCCCGGATTTCGTGATCCGGGTTGCGGTAGCAATGCAGGAACAGGATCGCCACCGCCTCGATGCCGAGCCCGTCGATATGCCGGCCGAGTTCGGCCAGCTGCGCTTCATCCAGCGGCGTCCGGATCTCGCCCGACGCCAGCATGCGTTCCTTCGCCTCGAAGCGCAGCGCGCGCTCGACCAGCGGCTCGTGCTTCTGGAAGAACAAATTGTAGGAATCGGGCCGGTTGATGCGGCCGATCTCGTAAACGTCGCGGAATCCTTCCGTCGTAATCAGCGCCGTCTTCGCGCCGGTGCGCTCGAGGATGGTGTTGATGGCGATGGTCGAGCCATGCAGGAACAGCCCGGCGGAGGCGAAATCCGTTCCGGCGCGGGTCACCCCGCCCTCGATCCCGTCGACCAGCCGGTCGGGCGTCGACAGGACCTTGCCGAGCAGCAGCGAGCCGGTTTCCTCGTCGAACGCCGCGACATCGGTGAAGGTGCCGCCGATATCGGCAGCCAGCCGGATTCCGGATTTCCGGGATGTATCGCCGTCGGCCATTGAAATTCCCTGTACTCAGCTTAGCAAAATTCGACGCGGCGCTATTTCTAGCGACAAAATCCCGCCATTTCTACGCGGCTGCCAGATTCCTTCGCAGCCGCTCCGTTTCCGCCGCGTCGATTTCCAGCGTCGCCGCGTCGAGCGCCACGCCGTAATCGTCGCGCGCGGCCTCCAGCGTGACATAGCCCTGCCGCACGTCTTCGCGGACTTTCTCCGCCGGGCGTTGCCAGGGCGGGCCGAACCCGCCGCCGCCGCCCGCGCGGATGCGCACCAGATCGCCACCCGACAGCCGCGCGGTGAACACTTTGGCATTGACCGTATCCTTGCGCTCGACGCCGTCGACCTCGAGCTCGACCTGGTTGCCGTTGCCGTCGCGCCCGCCTTCGAGCCCCCAGGGGCGGCAATTCATGCGCTCGATCCGGGTCGACACGCTGAGCGGCTTGAGGAGCCGCACGTCGGAGCGGATGCCGAGCCCGCCGCGCTGACGTCCGGCGCCGCCGGAATCGGCGATCAGCCCGTAATTCTCGTACATCACGGGGTATTTGACCTCCATCAGCTCGACCGGGCTGTTATGGGTGTCTCCGTCGTTGATGCAGACGGTAGCGCTGACACCGTCTTCGGTCGACTTGGCGCCCCAGCCGCCGCCGATCGGCCCGGTCGACGTAATCACCATGCGTCCCTCGTCGGGCAGGAAGCCGAACAGGGTCGCATTGCCCAGATCGGCGAAATGCCCGGCGATCACCCGGTCGGGGATGGCGGGCGCCAGCGCCTTGAAAATGGTGTCCACCACCGTCATCGGGATGGTCATCCAGCTGCGCATCGGCGCGGGACGGACGGCGGAAACCACGCGGCCCGGCGGGTTGACGACCTCGAGCGAGCGGAAGCTGCCCTCGTTGATCGGATAGTCGGTCGGCGACGTGATGCATTTATAGGCGACCTGCGACGCGCCGTAGCCCGTGGTCGGTCCCGAATTGTAGAACCCGCGCACCTGCGGCGAGACATCGGTCAGATCGACCGTCATCCGGTCGCCCTCGACGATCACCTTTACGGCGATGGGAATATGCTTGCCGATATCGACGCCGTCGTCGTCCATGAAGGATTCCGCGGAGTAGACGCCGTCGGGGATCGTCAGCGTGCGGTCGCGCGCCGCCTTTTCCGACTGGTCCATGATCGCCTCGATGGCGGCCAGCACCTCGTCCTGCCCGTACCGGTCCAAGAGTTCGGTGAACAGCCTGCCGCCGGTGTTGACGGCCGTGAGCTGCGCCCTCAAATCGCCCATCGCCTGCTTGGGCAGGTGGACGTTCATCATGATGATGTCGACCAGGTCCTGGTTGATCTCGCCCTTGCGCTGCAGCTTGAGGATGGGGATCTGCAGCCCTTCGGAATAGATGTCGGTCGTCACCCCGCCGATTGCGCCGCCGATGGTCAGCCAGTGCGCCATGCACACCGAAAACGCGACCAGCTTTCCCTCATGGAAGATCGGCAGGCTCAGCGTGACATGATTGAGGTGGCTGCCGGTGATATAGCCGTCATTGGTGACCAGAATGTCGCCCGGCTCGATGCCGTCATAGCCGAAATGGGCGATCTTGGCCTTGAGCGTTTCCGCCATGCCGCGGATGAACATCGGCAGGCCGAGCCCGATGGAGACCGTCTCACCCTTCGCCGTGAACAGCCCGGTGGTGAAATCCAGCGCCTCGTAAATGATGTGGTTGTAGGCGGTGCGCATGAGGTTGGTCTTCATTTCCTCGGTCACCGCGATCACCCCGCTGCGCACGATTTCGGTGATCACGGGATCCGCCCGGCGGCCCGCCTGTTCGCTGTTCATCCTGTGTTCTCCGGAGAGAAATTGACACGCGGGCAAATCTTAATTCATCAATCGCGTTCGTGGAATTGCCGCCGATTTCTGTTAGATTGCGAGTATGACAGACGACCGCATCCAGTTCGGCGAGCAGGCCGCGCATCTGGCGTTTCAGAAGCAGATCGCGGAACTGCTGGAACAGGCCGACATCACCGAGGAACAGCGCCAGCAGTTCCTGATCGCCGCCACCTGCCCCTGCTGCGGCGCCGGCGGCCTGTCTCTCAGCCTGAACCTGAAACCGGACGCCGCGCCGGGGTTTTAGGGCGCTTTCAATAAGCTCCTAGCTCGTTTGTCATCCCGGCCTTGAGCCGGGATCCAGAAAATGTGTGAGGCGAGCGATGGTCTGGATCCCGGGTCGCTGACTTTCCTGTCCAAATCGGGGATTTGGAGGAAAGTCGCGCCCGGGATGACAGGAGATAGCGCTATGCGCTCCCGGTGGACAACGCCGCCCTTGCCTTCCCGGTCGCGGCCGCATCCGCCTGCATCGTCTCCTCGTCGATCACCACGCCGTAACAGGACGACGCGGCCTCGACCGACACGTAGCCCTGGCGCACGTCGTTGACGACGGTTTCCACCGGGCGTTCCCACGGGTTGCCGAACCCGCCGCCGCCGCCGGAGCGCATGCGGTAGGCGTCGCCGGGTTTGAGGTTCACCGCGAACACCTTGGCGTTGGGCAGGTCTTCCTGCCACTTGCCGTCAAGCTCAATGCCGACCTCGTTGCCGTGGGCCTCCATCCCGCCTTCGAGCCCCCAGGGGCGGCAATGGGCGCGCTCGCCGCGCGTCGTCAGGTTGAAATCCGACAGCGCCTCGCAGGTATATTCGATGCCGAGCCCGCCGCGGTTCCGCCCCGCGCCGCAGGAATCCGGGATCAGCGCATGGTTGCGGATCAGCATCGGAAAGCGGTTCTCGGTGAGTTCGATCGGCGTGTTGTGGGTGTCGCCGTCATTGAGACAGACCGTGGCCGACATGCCGTCCTCGTCCCGCTTCGCGCCCCACCCGCCGCCGAGCGGGCCGGAAGAGCCGAGAAACAGCTTCCTTTCCTTGCGGTCGATGCCGTGGAACATCGCCATGCCGAGATCGGCGTGATGCCCGGCGATCACCCGGTCGGGGATGACGGGGGCGAGCGCCTTGAAGATGGTGTCGATTACCGTCATCGGGATGGTCATCCAGACCCGCATCGGCGCAGGCTTCACCGCACTGACCACGCGGCCCGGCGGGATGATGACGTGGAGCGGGCGCAGGCTGCCGTCATTGACCGGGTAGTCGGTCGGCGATGTCAGGCATTTATAGGCCACCTGAGCGCAGCCGTAGCCCGTCGTGATGCCGGAATTGTAGAACCCGCGCACCTGATCGGAGACGTTGGAGAGATCGACCGTCATCTCGTCGCCCGCGACCGTCACCTTGACGCGGATCGGGATGCGCTTGCCGATATCGAGCCCGTCATCGTCCATGAAGGATTCGGCCTCGTAGACGCCGTCGGGGATGGTCAGGGTGCGCGCCCGGGCCGCCGCCTCCGACTGGTCCATGATGTTGCCGATGGCGCCCAGCACGGCATCCTTGCCGTAGCGGTCGAGCAGCTCGGTGAAGCCGGTCTCGCCCGTTTTCACCGCCGTGACCTGGGCGCGCAGGTCGCCCATCGCCCGGTCGGGGATATGGACGTTCATCTTGATGATTTCGAGCAGGTCCTGGTTGACCTCGCCCGCCTTGTGCAGCTTCAGGATCGGCACCTGCAGCCCTTCGGAATAGATGTCGGTGGTGAGCCCGCCCAGCGCACCGCCGATATCGAGCCAGTGGGCCATACAGCAGGCAAAAGCGACGATTTCCCCGTCATGGAAGATCGGCAGGCTGAGCGTGATGTGGTTCAGGTGGCTGCCGGTGATATAGGCATCGTTGGTGACCAGAATATCGCCCGGTTCAATCCCGTCAGGGCCGAAATGCTCCAGTTTCGCCTTCAAGGTCGCCGCCATGCCGCGGATGAACATCGGCAGGCCCAGCCCGATCGAGATCGTCTCGCCTTCTGCGGTAAAAAGCCCGACCGTGAAGTCCAGCGCCTCGTAAATGATGATATTGTAGGCGGTCCTCGTGAGGTTGGTCTTCATGTTCTCGGTAACGGCCATGACGCCGCTCCGCACGAGTTCGACGACGACCGGATCGACCGCCTGATTTTCGGGCCGTCCCGCCGCCCCGTCACCGCTTGCCATTTGAAAATACCGTTCTATTTGAACATATTAATGGCGGATCATAGCTTTTGCCGTCTCGCCATGAAACCTTCCGGAGCCGCCCGGATGCAAATTTCTTGCTGAATCGGCTGTATCCGTCGGCGTCACGCGGTATACTGGGGGGCTGTGGCCGAATCCAATGGAAGTCGCCTTCCGGGCGGGTCGGGGCCACAATGGGAACGAAAACCAACCAGCGGTCCAGACGTCCGAAGAGGCGCGGATCGGGGAGAGTCGGATAGTCATGTTCGCCGTTTCGCGACAAGGCCTGTATGACCCAAGAAACGAGCACGACGCGTGCGGCGTTGGCTTTGTGGCGAATATTAAAGGTCTGAAATCCCACGATATTATCGATCAGGGGCTGGAGATTCTGGTCAACCTGGACCACCGCGGCGCGGTCGGCGCCGACCCTCTGATGGGCGACGGCGCGGGCTGCCTGATCCAGCTGCCGGACAGGCTGTTTCGGGACTGGGCCGCGCGCGAAGGTCATGATCTTCCCGAAGAAGGGGCCTATGCGGTCGGTATGTGCTTTCTGCCCCAGTCCGAGGAAGCGCGCGACTTCGCCATCGCCCATATCGAGCGTTTCGTCGCGACCGAAGGCCAGCATGTTCTCGCCTGGCGGGACGTCCCCACCGACCTGACCGGGCTCGGCAGGCAGGTGATAGCGTCGATGCCGGTGATCCGGCAGATCTTCGTGACCCGCAGCGATCGCGTAAAGGACCAGGACGCGTTCGAACGCAAGGTTCTGGCGATCCGCAAGCAGGCATTGAATTCACTGCGGGGACTCGCCGAAAGCGGCGATGCGCCGGCCGGTATCGAAGAACTCTACATGCCGTCCTTCTCGACCCGCACCGCGGTCTACAAGGGCCTCCTGCTGTCGCCGCAGGTCAAGACCTTCTATTGCGACCTGACCAACCCTCTGTGCGAATCCGCGCTGGCCCTGGTGCATCAGCGCTTTTCGACCAATACCTTCCCGTCATGGCGGCTCGCGCACCCCTACCGGATGCTGGCCCATAACGGCGAAATCAACACGGTGCGCGGCAACGTCAACTGGATGGCCGCGCGGCGCCATTCGATGTCGTCGGCCCTGATCGGGCCCAGCCTCGACAAGATGTGGCCGCTGATCCCGCACGGTCAGTCGGATACCGCCTGCATCGACAACGCGCTGGAAATCCTGGTCGCCGGCGGCTACTCGCTGGCGCACGCGATGATGATGCTGATCCCCGAAGCCTGGACCGGAAACGAGCTGATGGATCCGGAACGGCGGGCGTTCTACGAATACTACGCCGCGCTGATGGAGCCGTGGGACGGCCCGGCCGCCATCGCCTTCACGGACGGCCGCCAGATCGGGGCGACGCTCGACCGCAACGGGTTGCGGCCGGCGCGCTATGTCGTCACCGACGACGACCGGATCATCATGGCATCCGAAGTCGGCGTCCTGCCGGTCGATGACAGGAATATCGTCGAAAAATGGCGCCTGCAGCCGGGCAAGATGCTGCTGATCGATTTCGAGCAGGGCCGCATCATCGACGACGAGGAAATCAAGCAGCAGCTCGCAAAAGAACACCCGTACCAGGACTGGCTGCACGATACGCAGTTCCAGCTGGAAGAGCTCGACGATCCACCCGCGCACGAAAACCCGCCGCCGGAAATCGACCCCGATCTCTGGCTGAATTTGCAGCAATCGTTCGGCTATACGCAGGAAGATCTGGAGATTTTCCTGGGCCCCATGGGGCGTCTCGGCGAAGATCCGGTGGGATCGATGGGCACCGACACGCCGATCGCGGTCCTCTCCGACAGGCCGAAGCTGCTCTACAACTATTTCAAGCAGAATTTCGCGCAAGTCACCAACCCGCCGATCGACCCGATCCGGGAAGAGCTGGTCATGTCGCTGGTATCGATGATCGGCCCGAGACCCAACCTGCTGGGCCACCATGCCGGCACGCATTACCGGCTGGAGGTCAACCAGCCGATCCTGACAAATTCGGACCTTGAAAAAATCCGTTCGATCTCGTCGCTCGCGGGCGATGCCTTCCGGACCCATACGATCGACGCCACCTGGCCGGCGGAAGAAGGCGTCGAAGGGCTGGCGCCGGCCATCGACCGGCTTTGCCGCGAGGCGACCGACGCGGTTATCGACGGCGACAACATCCTGATCCTGTCGGATCGCGCGGTGTCCGCCGAACGCATTCCGATCCCGGCGCTGCTTGCGACCGCGGCGGTGCATCATCACCTGATCGGGCGCGGGCTCCGCACCTCGACGGGCCTCGTCGTCGAGACGGGAGAAGCGCGGGCGGTCCAGCATTTCTGCGTACTGGCGGGCTACGGCGCGGAAGCGGTAAACCCGTACATGGCGTTCGAAACGCTGGAGCAGATCCGCCGCGACGAAGGGCTGGAACTCAACACCAAGGAAGTCCAGAAAAACTACATCAAGGCGGTCGGCAAGGGCATTCTCAAGGTGATGTCCAAGATGGGCATTTCGACCTACCACTCCTATTGCGGCGCCCAGATTTTCGACGCTGTGGGACTCGCCAGCGATTTCATCGAGCAGTATTTCACCGGAACGGCCACCACCATCGAAGGCACCGGCATCGAGGGCGTCGCCGAGGAAAGCGTGCGTCGGCACCGGGACGCCTGGGGCGACAGCCCGGTCTATCGCGACATGCTGGATGTCGGGGGCGATTACGCGTTCCGGCTGCGGGGCGAAGACCACGCATGGACGCCGCAGTCGGTCGCCGATCTGCAGCACGCCGTACGCGGCAACCAGCCGGACCGGTATGAGGAATTCGCGAAGAGCATCAACGAACAGAGCGAGCGGCATCTGACCATTCGCGGGTTGATGGAATTCAAGTTCGCCGACCAGGCGATCCCGCTCGACGAGGTCGAACCGGCGAGCGAGATCGTCAAGCGGTTCGCCACCGGCGCGATGAGCTTCGGCTCGATCAGCCGCGAGGCGCATACGACGCTCGCCATCGCCATGAACCGCATCGGCGGCAAGTCCAACACCGGCGAGGGCGGGGAGGAAGCGGACCGCTTTACCCCGATGGAAAACGGCGATTCGATGCGCTCCGCGATCAAGCAGGTAGCGTCGGGACGGTTTGGCGTTACCACCGAGTATCTGGTCAATGCCGACGACATCCAGATCAAGATGGCGCAGGGGGCGAAACCGGGCGAAGGCGGGCAGCTGCCTGGCCACAAGGTCGACCGCAACATCGCCAAGGTGCGCCATTCGACGCCCGGCGTCGGGCTGATATCGCCGCCGCCGCACCATGACATCTATTCGATCGAGGATCTGGCGCAGCTGATCCACGACCTCAAGAATGCCAATCCCAAGGCCCGGATTTCGGTCAAGCTGGTGTCCGAAGTCGGCGTGGGCACGGTCGCGGCGGGCGTCAGCAAGGCGCGCGCCGATCACGTCACCATCGCCGGTTTCGAGGGCGGCACGGGCGCGAGCCCGCTGACTTCCGTCACCCATGCCGGATCGCCCTGGGAAATCGGCCTGGCAGAGACCCAGCAGACGCTGGTCCTCAACAAGCTGCGCGGCCGCATCGCCGTACAGGTGGACGGGGGGCTGCGCACCGGACGCGACGTGGTGATCGGCGCCATGCTGGGCGCGGACGAATTCGGTTTCGCGACAGCGCCCCTGATCGCCGCCGGCTGCATCATGATGCGCAAATGCCACCTCAACACATGCCCGGTCGGCATCGCCACCCAGAATCCGGAGTTGCGCAAGAAATTTACCGGCACGCCCGAGCACGTCATCAACTATTTCTTCTTCGTCGCCGAAGAAGTGCGGCGGCTCATGGCGCAGCTGGGCTTCCGTAACTTCAGCGACATGATCGGCCGGGTCGACCGGCTGGAGATGGCGCGGGCGGTCGAACACTGGAAGGCCAGGGGCATCGACCTGTCGCGGCTGCTTTACAGAGCGCCGGCCGACGACGGCGTCGCCGTCTTCAACTGCGAAACGCAGAATCATAACCTCGAAGAGGCGATGGACATGGACCTGATCGAGGCGGCAAGACCCGCCCTCGACTCGGGACAGCCGGTGCGGATCGAAGGCGAAATAAAGAACGTCAACCGCACGGTCGGTGCCATGCTGTCGGGCGAAGTGGCGAAGCGTTACGGCCATGGCGGCCTGCCGGCCGACACCATCTCGATCCGGCTCACCGGCACTGCGGGCGGCAGCTTCGGCGCGTTCCTTGCGCATGGCGTCAGCCTGGAGCTGACCGGCGACGCGAACGATTATGTCGGCAAGGGCCTGTCGGGCGGTCATGTCGTGGTACGCCATCCGCCAGGCACCGACCGCGAACCCACCCGGAACATCATCATCGGCAACACGGTGCTGTACGGCGCCATCGCGGGAGAGGCCTATTTCGAGGGCGTGGCCGGCGAACGCTTCGCCGTGCGCAATTCCGGCGCGGTCACGGTGGTGGAAGGCGTCGGCGATCACGGCTGCGAGTACATGACCGGCGGAGTCGTCGTGGTTCTGGGCGAAACGGGCCGCAATTTCGCCGCCGGCATGTCGGGCGGCGTCGCCTACGTTTACGATCCGGACGGCCGTTTCGAAACGAAATGCAACATGGCGATGGTAGAGCTGGAGCGCATCGGAGAGGAAATCGATCCGGACCCGGATGCACCCGGCAAACCCCAGCAGCGCGCCGTGAACGTGGACGACGCCGGCATGGGCGACATGCTGGCCTTCGATGCCGAACGGCTGCGCATTCTGATCGAGCGTCACCGGCTGACCACGGGAAGCCGACGCGCGACGGAACTGCTGGAGAACTGGGACGCCAGCCGGGCGAAATTCGTCAAGGTCATGCCGACGGATTACCGGCGCGCCCTGCTCGACATGAAGAACGAAGCCGAAGGCGCCAAGTCGGCCGCCGAGTAGACAAGAAGCGACAGGGGAAGGAACATGGCCAAGCCGACCGGCTTTCTGGAACATGAGCGCTACGATCGCGGTTACGACCCCGTCGAAGCGCGCAAAAAGAGCTGGAAGGAATTCGTCCGCCCGCTTGAGCCTGCGGCGCTGAACGATCAGGCGGCGCGCTGCATGGATTGCGGGATTCCGTTCTGCCATAACGGTTGCCCGGTCAACAACATGATCCCGGACTGGAACGATCTGGTCTATCGCGATCAGTGGCGGGCGGCGCTGACCACGCTTCATTCCACCAACAACTTTCCGGAATTCACCGGCCGCATCTGCCCGGCGCCGTGCGAAGCGGCCTGCACGCTGAACATCGACGACCGGCCGGTCACCATCAAGACCATCGAATGCGCGATCATCGACCGCGGCTGGGAGGAAGGCTGGATCGTGCCGGTCATGGCGCCGGCGAAGACCGGCAGAAAGGTCGCCGTCGTCGGCTCCGGCCCTGCCGGGCTCGCCTGTTCCCAGCAGCTGGCCCGCGCCGGACACGATGTGATCCTGTTCGAGAAGAACGACCGGATCGGCGGACTTCTGCGCTACGGCATTCCCGAGTTCAAGATGGAAAAGCGCCTGATCGACCGGCGAATCGACCAGATGGCCGCGGAAGGCGTGGAATTCCGTCCCAACACCGAAATAGGCGTGGATATTCCGGTCGACAGGCTGCTGGCCGACTTCGACGCCGTGGCGTTGACCGGCGGCGCGGAGCTGCCCCGCGACCTGGAGGTCGAGAACCGACAGGTGGAAGGCATTCATTTCGCCATGGAGTTTCTGACCCAGCAGAACAGGCGGGTCGAGGGCGACAGCGAGGACATCGCCGCGCCGAGCGGCGCGATCTCGGCCAAGGACAAACATGTCGTCGTCATCGGCGGCGGCGATACGGGATCGGACTGCATCGGAACCTCGGTTCGCCAGGGTGCTGCGTCGATCATGCAGCTGGAAATCCTGCCGCGCCCGCCCGAGAAGGAAAACAAGGAGCTGACGTGGCCCAACTGGCCGCTCAAATTCCGCACCTCCTCCTCGCAGGAAGAAGGATGCGAGCGCGACTGGTCGGTCCTGACCCGGAGGGTCGTCGAATCCAATGGCCATGTGACCGCCCTGGACTGCGTCCGGGTCGACTGGGTCAAGGACGAGGCTGGCCGCATGCAGCTTCAGGAGATCGCGAACAGCGGTTTCCAGCTCAAGGCCGATCTCGTTCTGCTGGCCATGGGCTTCCTCGGCCCGCGCCGGGACGGCATGATCGAGCAGTCGGGCGTCGCTCTGGACGGACGCGGCAACGTGCTGGCGAATACCGACGACTACCGGACGTCGGTCGACAGGGTCTTTTCCGCCGGCGACATGCGGCGAGGCCAGTCTCTGGTGGTCTGGGCCATCCGCGAAGGCCGCCAGTGCGCCCGGGCGGTGGACGAATTCCTGATGGGCGGCACGACGCTGCCCCGCTGACGGTTGGACGAATGAGCAGACCCAGCCAACCCCTGATTCTCGCCGTTCTCGGCGGCATGATGGCCGTCGCGTTCCTGCATACGCGCGGCATCATCGATATCGGCTTCGGCTTCCCCAAAGGCGGGATCGCAGAAGGTGCGATCATGGCAGCCGTCGGAGGCCTCTTCGGATATGCGGTCCTGTTCCTTTTCCGGCTGGTCCGGAACACGGTCAGGCGTGGCGACGACTAAGCCTGCCATGCGCCGCATCGTCGCCGTCGCCCTTGTCCTGTGCCTCCCGCTTGGCGCTCTCGCGCAGGATCTGAATGAGGGGCTGAAAGCGGCGAAAGCCGGCGATTTCGAAAAAGCCCTCAAGGAATGGCGTCCGCTCGGCGACAAGGGCGTCGCGGACGCCCAGTACAATATCGGACTGCTGTACCGCCACGGGCGCGGGGTGCCGCGGGATTACGAAAAGGCCGTGGAATGGTTTACCAGGGCCGCCGCGCAGGAACATGCCGACGCGATGGCGGAGCTCGGCAACCACTTCCTGCAGGGACGCGGCGTCAAACGGAACGATACAAAGGCGCTGGACCTGCTCCGACGGGCTGCGGAAAAAGGCGTTGCGTCCGCGGAATTCAATATCGCCATCATGCACCGCTACGGCCGGGCCGTACCGAAGAGCTACGCGCGTGCCGTGATCTGGTACCGCAGAGCGGCAAACCGGGGATACATTCCGGCGATGGACAGTCTGGGCGCCCTCTACCAGCACGGGGTCGGCGTCCAGCGTGACAACATTCGGGCTCATAAATGGTTCAACCTGTCGTCATCGATGGGCAGCACCATGGGCGCCCGGCACAAGCGCTATGTTCAGAAAAAGATGACGACAGACCAGGTCGCGGAAGCGGAGCGCCTCGCGCTCGACTGGATGACGGCATTCAGAAAACAGCCGGCCGGTAAATAATTCTTCAGCGCCCGCTAAGCGCCCTGGACGTCGACCACCCGCTTGTACAAATGCCAGCTCGCGTGGCCAAGCAAGGGCAGGACAAAGGCCAGCCCGACGAAGAACGGAAGAGCGCCGAGCAGCAGCGTCCCGGCGATAATGAACCCCCATGCGCCCATCGCCACCGGGTTGGCGACGACCGCCCGCATCGAAGTCTGCACCGCGACCGCGATCGAAACATTGCGGTCGAGGAGCATCGGGAACGAAACGACGCTGAGGGCAAAAACCACCGTGGCGCAGACGAACCCGGCCGCACTGCCGATCATGATCAGCTTCATGCCGGCCGGCGTTGCAAAAACCAGATTGGCGAAATCGAATAGGGACTCGGGCACGATCCCCTGAAAAATCTTGTTGTAAATGGCTGTCGCCGTCTTCAACCAGGCGTAATAGGCCGCCATGAGGAACAGACCGAGGACAGCGATCGAGCGGATATGCGGCGACACGAACACGTCAAACGCGCGCCGGCGGGAAATGCCGAGTCCGGCCTCGCGCCGGCGGCTCAGCTCGTACATGCCGGTCGCGGCGAGCGGACCAACCAGCGTATATCCGGCAATCAGAGGAAACAGAAGGGGCAGTACGTCGTAGTCCGCATAGATGCGGGCGAAGATCAGCGTCACCAGCGGATAGATAACGATCAGGAACACGACATGGGTCGGCATTTCCCGATAATCCTCGTACCCCTTGCGCAGGATCTCCTTCAACTCCACGACGGCAAGCGGCCGGATCGAGATAACGCCGTGTTCAAGCCTCAGCGGCCGGGGCGTCAGGAACGCGAACGTCCGCTCCAGGAAAGCGTAAAACTCGTCATAGGAAGAAACCTCGCCGGCTTCGTCGTAGCCGACCTTGACCAGATGCATGACGAAAAAGACCGCGAAGCAGAAAAAGGCCAGCCCGCCATAATACGGCACGCCGTATCCGGCGCGAGCGGCAACGAAGAGTCCGCCGATTCCGAGAATGGCCGTGAGCGACCCAAGTATCCAGTTTCTCAGAGCAATATCCCCTGTGAGGCTGCTTCGCGAAAGCGGATCATGCTCGCGCATTCCGCCCTCAAAATCAACGATCATGGCGTCGTCGCAGTTCCGGTGAAATGCGATCCTAAAACTTTGGAATATTGAAATTAATTGTTTATGATGCGCCACGAACCCGGATTGAAAAGGTTTAACTGAGAATGTCAGACGAACACCACGACGATTTCGAACACAGGCACGTAGGAACGGTTGCGACGGTCATCTCCGCAATTGTTCTGGTTATCGGCATGGCAGGGGTGTTCATTACTCTCGCCAACTAAGGCGTGCGGCGAGAGCCGCCAGGACACCGCACCCCGGAAACGAAGTCGAAATGGCAGATTTCGGGCTGATTTCAAGCGCGTACGCAATCAACAGCTTTTCCGACACCGCCGGGGGCAGTTCCGGCGGCGGGTACGCGCTGCTCGTCATTCTTGCGAGCGCGATAACATTCGGGTTCGGCTGGGCGTCATACAAGAAGTGGCGTCGCCGGCGGGATCCCGAAGCCGACCGGACCTATCCGCCGAAACCATGACGCCAAACCGCAGATCGTTCCTGTTTTCCCTGATCGCCGGGATCGCAACGGCGACGACGGTTGCCGGCGGGGCATTTGCCCGGACTGAAAAACCGCGCGTCATTAAGATCGAGATCAGAAAACGCAAAATCGTCGCACCGAAAAACCGCATCCGGGTCTATGAGAACGAAACGGTTGAGCTGCACTGGTCAACCGACGAGACGGTCAAACTGCATCTCCATGGCTATGACCGGGAAGTGCTCGTCAAGCCGGAGAAAACTGTCGTCATGCCCTTTACCGGCAAGGCAACGGGCCGTTTTCCGATCACCAGCCATGGCTGGGGCACCGGCGGACATGGCCACCACGCGCTAAGCTATCTTGAAGTCTACCCGCGCTAGACGTTACCTGTCCCGAACTGCCGGGCTTCCGGCGCTGCTGTCCGGGGGAACGGCGGAGGCGCATGCCTTCGGCGCGCGATACGACCTGCCGCTGCCGCTGGAACTCTACCTGATATCGGCAGGCGCGGCGGTGGCCCTGTCCTTTGTCATCATGGCGATGGCGTTCGACCGGCGGGATGTCAACGCACGGCGCTACTGGCGCGATCTTTCCGGCACGACGACGGGCCGGGTTCTGGGACACAAGGCGGTTTCGTTCACGCTCCGGCTTATCTCCACGGGTCTGTTTGCGCTCGTCCTGCTGGCGGGATTCTGGGGCAGTCAGGACCCGGCGGAAAATTTCGGACCGACCTTCGTCTGGATCATCTGGTGGGTGGGCTTCGCCTATATCGCCTCGTTGATCGGCAATATCTGGCCCCTGTGCAATCCGTGGGCGACCCTTTTCGATGCGATCGCATGGGCGCTGCGCCGGTGCGGATTCAATCGCGAGCCCGGCCTGAACCTTCCCTTACCGCGCTGGGTCGGCGCCTGGCCCGCGATCATTCTGTTCATGGCGTTCGCCTGGTACGAACTGATCGCCGAAAGCGCGAAGGAACCGGCATCGCTCGCAACGGCAATCGCAGTCTATTCGGCGATCACCTGGATCGGCATGGCGATTTTCGGCCGCGACGTCTGGCTTTCCCGAGGCGAAGCCTTCACGCTGGTCTTTACCGTGTTCGGCCGGTTCGCGCCGCTCGGCGGACGGGCCGACAGCGATGCCGACACGGACACCGGCGGCTGGGGTTTCCGGCCCTGCGCCAGCGCGCTGATTACGACAGAGCCCTGCCGGTTGACGATGACGCTGTTTATCATCGTCATGCTGTCGACCGTTACCTTCGACGGGTTCAAGGAAACGCCGTTCTGGGCCAATCAGTTGCAGGCCGTCGCCCTGTCGCCGGTCTTTCACCCGCTTGTCCGGCTGATCCACGATCTGGGGCTCGATTATTTTGCCGTTCTCAATACGGTCATGCTGTGCCTGTTTCCGGTCGGATTTGCTGGTGTCTATCTCGCGTTCTGCTGGCTGACGCGCCTGGCGGCAGGCGGAGGTCCGTCGGTCATCGATACCGCAGGCCTTTTCATCGATTCCATCGTGCCGATCGCCATCGCCTACCATCTGGCGCATTACCTGTCCTACCTGCTGACGGCGGGACAGGGGATCATTCCCCTCCTGTCGGACCCGTTCGGATCGGGCAGCAATTTGCTGGGCACCGCCGGTTATAAAACAGATATCGGCATCGTCAGCGCCAGGTTCGTCTGGAACAGCGCCGCCATCGCCATCGTTGCCGGCCATGTCTTCGCGGTCGGCGTCGCGCATTTCGTCGCGCTGAAGATATACGAACCCGCCCGACGCGCTCTGCGCAGCCAGATCCCCATGCTGGTCCTGATGGTGGGCTATACGATGGTCAGCCTGTGGATTCTGTCGCAGCCCATCGTCGGCGCGCCCAGCCTGATCAATCTCGATCTTCGGTCCGACCGGATTTCGCTGGCATCGTTCGGGTTTCGCGAGCTGTGCGTGCCGTTGAAGACAGGCCAGACGATGAAAGTCGACTTCAGCGCCGAACAGCCGGTCGAGTTCGACATTCATTACCATGACGGATTCTCGGTCCGCTTCCCGGTCAGGGTCAACGGCGTGACCGATCTGAACACCGGTGTGACGGCGGATGGGGATCGCGCCTATTGCATGATGTGGTTCAACCGGGGTCTGACAGAAACGCCCCTGCAATATCGCGTCGACGGGCCGCCCGAAGCGCCCAAGACCGCCCCCCAAAACTGAACCGCCGCCCCGGTTGCCCGGAGCGGCGGCTGGATCGGTCGAAACCGGATTGCGTTCGGTGGCGTCTATTTACCGAAAAGCTTGAAGAACGCTTCCGTGAAATAGGTTTCGCGGGTCAGGAAGGTCCAGTCCGCTTCCAGCGACATGATCGCAATAAAGACCAGAATCGCAAAAGGCGGGATCAGGATCGCCATAACCAGCGACATGCGCTCCCACTTCATGTGCATGAACACGGCCATGATGTAGCCGGCCTTCAGGAACATGAAGAGCAGGATCAGCGACCAGCGCAAATACCCCTGGATCTGGAGATAATCGACCGCGTAGGAGAACCCGCTGAGGACGAAAAGCAGGATCCAGATCTTGATGTATATGCCGAGCGGATGTTGCTGGCCTTCTACGTGTGCGTCTGCCATGACCTAAACCTTACCAGAGATAGAAGAAAGCGAAGATGAAGACCCAGACAAGGTCAACGAAATGCCAGTACAGGCCCATCGTCTCGACCTCTTCGTATGAGCCGCTTCGGCTGGTGAAGAAGCCTTTTCGGCCCACGTCGTAATCGCCGCGCAGCACCTTGCGCATGACGATAAACAGGAAAATCACGCCGATGGACACGTGGAACCCGTGGAAACCGGTCACCATAAAGAATATCGCGCCGAACTGGGGGGCGCCCATCGGGTTGGCCCAGGGACGAATGCCTTCGTCGACGATCAGCTTGGTCCATTCGAACGCCTGCATGCCGACGAAGCTGGCCCCGAAAACGGCGGTGATCAGCAGGAAGAGCGCGGTCTTCTTGCGGTCGTTGCGATACCCGTAATTCACCGCCAGCACCATGGTGCCGCTGCTGGTGATCAGGATGAAGGTCATGATCGCGATCAGGATCAGCGGGATCGGGTCGCCGCCGAACGAAAGCGCGAACACTTCGCTGGCATTCGGCCAGTCGACCGTGGTCGACATCCGGACCGTCATGTAGGAGATCAGGAAGCAGCTGAATACGAACGTGTCGCTCAGCAGGAAGATCCACATCATGGCCTTGCCCCAGGGAACCTTCTTGAAGGTTCTCTGGTCGGAACTCCAGTCGGAAACGAATCCGGCCATTCCGTCGGCCAGTTGTCCGGCTTGTGTCGTTGTTGCTTCAGCCATATGCGATCAGCCCTGTTTTTACGTGAACAACATCAGTGTGAAAAAGACCAGCCAGACGAACAGCAGGAAGTGCCAGTACACGGTGCACAGATCCACGCTTTCGTACAGCTTTGCGATCTCCCGCTCGCCCGCCCGCATCCGGAGCGCGACGCGCGCCCAGGCCACCAGCCCGCCGGCCAGATGAACGCCGTGGGTAACGGTCAGCAGGTAGAAATAGGCGTTGGCAGGGTTGTCGGCGGCGAAATAGCCGGCAGCGATCAGCTGATTGCAGGCGATCGCCTGCCCCACCAGAAAAGCGAACGCAGCGACCCCGGCCAGCATGAAGTTGCTTTTCAGACCGTCAAACCGGCCCTCGCGAGCTGCCACCAGCGACAGGTGCATCAGGACACTGCTCGCGATCACAACTACCGTATTGACCCAGAGAAGCCAGGGTTCGGACAGCGGATGCCAGTCCGACAGCACCATCCTGTCGCTGTAACCGATGACGAACAGCGACATCAGCACCGCGATCGAGCCGAGGAAGAACCTCAGCCCGAGCTTCGATGGCGGGATCGCGACCGCGATACCGTCTTCCGTGTTATCGACCGCGATCTGCTCCGCGGTCCACGGCTTCTGCATCAGGGTTTCGAGGATTTTCACGCCTTCGCGTCTCCTCCTCCGGCACCCTCCGCTCCGGGAGGCACGTTCTGCGGAACGAAATCGTCCTTCGCACCTGGCAGGCCGTAATCGTAGGCCCAGCGATAGACCAGCGGCAGTTCGGGTCCGAAATTGCCGTGTCCGGGCGGCACTTCAGGCGTCTGCCATTCGAGCGACGCCGCCTTCCAGGGGTTGTGGCCCGCCGGCTCGCCTTTCCGGGCGCTCCAGAACACGTTGTAGAAGAACACCACCTGCGCAAGGCCCACCATCAGGGTAACGACAGTAACGAAGGCATTCAGATCCTGCGCCGAGTCGGGAATAAACGTCGTCTGGCCCATCTCGAAATAGCGGCGCGGCACGCCCAGCAGGCCCAGATAATGGAGCGGCAGGAAAATGGTGTAGGCGCCGAGGAACGTGGTCCAGAAATGGAACAGCCCCATGCCCTTATGCAGGAAGCGGCCCGTCATCAGCGGATACCAGTGGTAGACCGCGCCAAAGATCACCAGCAGCGGCGCAACGCCCATCACCATATGGAAGTGGGCGACCACGAACATCGTATCCGACAGCGGAACGTCGACAACCACGTTGCCAAGGAACAGGCCGGTGATGCCGCCATTGACGAAAGTCACGATAAAGGCCAGCGCGAACAGCATCGGCAGGGTCAGCTTGATGTTCGCCTTCCACAGCGTCAGGGTCCAGTTATAGACCTTGAGCGCGGTCGGAACCGCGATGATCAGCGTTGTGGTGGCGAAGAAGAAGCCGAAATACGGGTTCATGCCGCTGACATACATGTGGTGCGCCCACACGATAAAGCTCAGCGCGCCGATGATAACGATGGCCCAGACCATCATCCGGTAGCCGAAGATATGGCGGCGGGCATGGACACTCAGCAGGTCGGACACGATGCCGAAAGCGGGCAGCGCGACGATATACACCTCGGGATGGCCGAAGAACCAGAACAGATGCTGGAACAGCAGCGGGCTGCCGCCGTCATGCTGGTTCAGCACGCCCTGATCGAGCGCCGCCGGCATGAAGAAGCTGGTACCGAGCGTGGCGTCGAGCGTCGTCATGATCGCGGCCACGAACAGCGCCGGGAACGCGAACAGCGCGAGAACCGTAGCGGTGAAGATGCCCCAGATCGTCAGCGGAAGGCGCATCAGCGTCATGCCGCGGGTCCGGGCCTGCAGGATGGTCGTCACGTAGTTGAGACCGCCCATCGTGAAACCGACGATGAACAGCGCGAGCGACACCATCATCAGCAGGATACCGGCGCCGAAGCCAGGTGTCCCTGACGTAATCGTCTGGGGCGGATAGAGCGTCCAGCCACCACCTGTCGGGCCGCCGGGTACGAAAAAGCTTGCCACAAGGACAAGAACCGCGATCAGGAACACCCAGTAGCTGACCATGTTCACGTACGGGAACACCATGTCCCTCGCGCCGACCATCAGGGGGATCAGGTAATTCCCGAACCCTCCCAGGAACAGGGCGGTAAGCAGATAAACCACCATGATCATGCCGTGCATGGTGATGAACTGGTAATAGTCCGATGGATCGATAAAGGAGAAGCTCTCGGGGAAGCCGAGCTGGAGGCGCATCATCCAGGAAAGGACGAGACCGACCAGCCCGATGGCGATCGCCGTCGTCGAGTACTGGATGGCGATGACCTTCGCGTCCTGGCTGAAAACGTATTTCGTTATCCACGACTTCGCGTGGTACAGCTCCATCTCTTCGACTTCTGCTGGCGGCACATAGACTTCAGCCATCAGATTTTCCTCTTCGATATTTTGTGATCATGGATCATTGGGTGTTCGTGCACGTACGCCGCACCTAGTGGGTCAGATGCCCCTTCGGCAACGCGTCCTTCATTTTCTTGGTCTGGTCGTCGGCCCGCTTGATCAGCTGCTCGATAGTGACCTCGTTGTCGGCCAGCGCTTTCTTGAATGTCTTCTGCTCCTTCAGCCAGGCATCGTAATCGGCCTGACTCTTGACTTCGACCTGGCTCCGCATCGCGTGATGTCCGACGCCGCAAAGCTCGAAGCAAAGGACGTCGAACGTGCCTTCCCGCGTCGGCTCAACCCAGAAATAGGTGATCGCGCCTGGCACCATGTCCATCTTGGCGCGGAATTCGGGGACATAGAAATTATGCAGCACGTCGACAGAGCGCAGCAGGAATTTGACCGGCTTGTTCATCGGCAGAGCCAGATTGGCGCCATCGACCAGCACATCGTCGAGACCGTTGGGATCTTTCGGATCGATGCCGAACGGGTTGTCATCGTTGATCAGCCGGACGTTGCTCTTGCCCATCTTGCCGTCGGCCCCGGGCAGACGGTAATGCCAGGACCACTGCTTGCCCATCGCCTCCACCTGCGCGGCCCCTTCCGGCACGGTCACATACTGGTTCCACACGAACAGGCCGGGAATCAGCATTGCGGCAACGCCGACGGATGTCAGGATCGTCAGCCACCACTCGAGCTTGTGATCTTCGGGCTTGTATTGAGCGCGGACGCCCTCTCGGTATTTGAACTTGACGATGCAGTAGGCCGAAAACAGCACGACTGCGACGAACACGACGCCCGTAATCCAGAAAGTCAGGATGATCGTATCGTCGATATAGCCCCAGTTGGATGCGATCGGAGTCCACCACCAGGGACTCACGAAATGAAAAACCACCGTCCCGACGGCAACGAGAATCAAACCGATTGCGACAATCATACCTGTTCCACCCCAGGATCTTTTGTACAGTTGCGAGAAACTAGACCATGTCCTTGCCAGGGTCCATACCATATTCCGTCATAAATTTACCTTAATGATGGGTTTTTTTCCAAGGAACCTCTCAAAAACGGAGCCCGGAACACGTAAACATATTATGGACTTAACCGAATCGGAGTAATTACCGCCTATTTTTCGCAACATGCGGCGCTGTATGGTGGAAATCGGGTTGTATGCGGCGGGCCGCTGCACCATAATCCGGCCGCTTTTTTTACCCCCTTCGCACGAGGAGCAAGAAAATGAAGTTTGTTAGATTCGCAATGCTGGCCATCGGGCTGACATTCGCTGCGGGCAGCGTCACCGCGCCGGCCTACGCCGCAGGCGACGCCGACAAGGGCAAGAAAGTATTCGCCAAATGCAAGGCCTGTCATCAGGTCGTCCCCGGCAAGAAGGGGCTCGGCCCCAACCTGAGCAGTTTTTTGGGCCGTAAGGCGGGTACGCTGGACGACTACGCCAAGAAATACTCCGCCGACATGAAAGCCGCCGGGGAAAAGGGCCTGGTCTGGGACGACAAGACCTTCGTTGACTACATCGCCGACCCGAAGGCCTATCTCGGTTCCAAGATCGGCAAGAAGAAGGCCAAGACCAAGATGGCGTTCAACGGGCTCAAAAAGGCCGATGACCGCGAAAACCTGCTGGCCTATCTGAAGTCGGTCGCCAAGTAAGACCGCCTTCCAGCACGGAAATTGCCAAAGACCGGCGGCCGGATGACCGGCCGCCGGTTTTATTTTGCCCTGCCCCAGCCTGACACGCCGCTTGAAACCGGTTCCACAGCGGGGTTACGCTTTCGCCGGAACAACACGCAACCGCCGGGTCTGCTATGCTATCGCGGGAAGACAACGAACGGCTGACACGGGTCGGCCGGGGGACGCCGATGGGCGACCTCATGCGGCGCTACTGGATACCGGTCGTTTTCGCCCGCCAGATCGCAGAGCCGGATTGCCCGCCGGTACGGGTCCGCATTCTCGGCGAAAATCTCGTCGCCTTCCGCGATACGGCGGGACGCGCCGGCCTGCTGGACGAGCGCTGTCCGCACCGTACCGCATCGCTGTTTTTCGGGCGCAACGAGGAATGCGGTCTGCGCTGCGTCTACCACGGCTGGAAATTCGACATCACCGGCAAATGCGTCGATCTGCCGTCCGAGCCGCCCGGCAGCAATTTTCAGGACAAGGTGCGTGTTACCGCCTATCCCTGCCATGAAGCCGGCGGGGTTGTATGGGCCTATATGGGCGACCCTGCGCACCAGCCGCCGCCGCCCGACCTGGAATGGATGCGGCTCCCCGAATCGCACCTTCATACGTCGCGCCAGATCATGCAGTGCAACTGGCTGCAGGGGCTCGAAGGCGGGTTCGATGCGAGTCATCTCGCCTTTCTGCATGGCGGGGTGGCGGAAGGCAGCATCACCATCTGCCCGTACGACTATCATGTAGAGCCGACCGGGTTCGGCTTTGTCGCAGGGGCCGGCCGCGACAACGACGACGGCTCGACCTTCTGGACCGCCAACGTCATGGTGATGCCCTTCCACAAGATCATCGCCTCGGTTCCGGTTGGCGTTCACATGTGGGTGCCGATCGACGACGAAAACACCATGCAGTACTGCATCGATTTCCTGCCGCACCGCCCGCTGACCGCGGAGGACATCGCGCGCGAAACGTCATGGAACGGCATTCACTCGGAAAACATCCCCGGAACCGACATGCCGGTCCGCAATCGCGGCAACGACTACCTGATCGACCGTGACTGGCAGGCCAGCGGCGAGTCCTATACCGGCATCAAGGGGCTCGGGACCCAGGACAACGGCATCCAGGAATCAATGGGGCCGATCGCCGACCGGACGCGCGAACGCCTCGGAGTCGCCGACACGGCGATCATCGCCATCCGGAAGCTCCTGCTCCAGACCCTGAAGGACCACGCGAACGGCGGCACGCCGCCCGGCCTCGATCCGATGACCTACCAGGTCCGCTCGTCCCGTTATTTCGCGCCGACCGGCGTGCCCTTCACTGAAACGATGCATCGGCAGATCGGCCTCGACGCCGAAGTCGTCCCGGTCGGTTAATCGCCACCGTCTGTCGGACTGGCCTTCGGATTCAGGAGCCAGCCGAGCGCCAGCGCGGCAAGCGCCGCGCCCGCCAGCTGCGCGAGAATAAAGGCCGGCGCGTCGGCGGGCCGGATGCCCGAGAATGTGTCGGTCAGCGCCCGCGCGACCGTCACCGCCGGGTTGGCGAAGCTGGTCGAGGCGGTGAACCAGTAGGCGGCCGTTATATAAAGACCGACCATCCAGGCGACGCTGTCCGGCCGCCAGCGCACTGTCGCAAGGATCGTCCCGACGAGCCCGAAGGTGGCAACGACCTCCGACAGCCATTGAGCCGGGCCGGCGCGCGTCCTGGCCGAAAGCTGCCAGAGCGTTTCCTCGAACATGCCATGGGCCAGAAGCGTGCCGGCGATGCCGCCGGCAACCTGCGCCGCTACATAAAGGCATGCCGCCGACAGCCCGATTTCACGACGCATTCCGAACGCGAGGGTCACCGCCGGATTGAAATGCGCCCCCGAGACCGGACCGAGCGCCGTAATCAGCACCACCAGAATGGCGCCGGTCGGAATGGTGTTGCCGAGGAGAGCGATGGCGACGTTCCCGCCGGACAGCCGCTCCGCCATGATGCCGGACCCCACCACGGTCGCCAGCAGAAACAGCGTGCCGGCAAATTCGGCGGCGAGGCGTCGTGACAGGCTGATGTCCTTCATGATGGGCCGGTCCGGAAACAGTCAGATGGCGAACGGGTTCAGGCTGTCGATGTTACGGGCCGATGATTACCGCCAGAGCTCGCGGCACCGCGTCGCCACGACGCGATCGTAGGGCACCGGCCGGTCGATATGGCCGATCGAACGCGCGAAAGCGTTCAGCTTTTCGACGGCATCTTCCGATATCGCCGGGTTATAGAAAGCCGTATCGCGCGCCACCACGTTCGCAATCAGCGCCGTCGCCTCGGGGGGAAACTTCCCCTCCCCCACCTTCCGCGCGAGCGACGGGTCGTTTCGCAGCGCCTTCTGCGCGCCCACGATGGCGCGAACGGCGGCGTCCACCGATTCGGGTTCGCGTGCGATGAAATCGTCGGATACCACCAGCCCGGCGAAAGTAAAGAAGCGGGTTTCGGCGGGATCGTCGCCGCGCCGCACGTCGATATGCACCTTTCCGACGCCCGAGGATGTTGCCGTTTCCGCCCCCATCGCATTGGCCCAGAACCCGTCGATCAGCCCGTGCCGCAGCGCCTGGGCGGCGAACACACCGAACGAGACATGACGGTCTTTCGCTCCGGGCAGATCGATGATGGAAAGATCGTTGTCCGGATCGAGCCCGGCGGCGCGCAGCACCTGCTTGAAGGCAAGATCGGGCCCTTCCGCTGCAGTAAAGGTAAGCCCCTTCAGGGCCTGCGCATCGCCCCGTTCCGCATCGAGGTCGGCGCGCACCGTCAGCAGCCAGGGCGTCCCCTGCGACAGCGCGACAGCGATTTTCACCCCGTCCCAGTGATCGAACTCGGTCAGCACGTCATGGACGGATCCGGCGATCATCGCGTCCGCCTCGCCGTTCTTCAGCGCCCGCGTCGAGCCCATCGCCGAGACCAGCTCGATACGGGCATCGACGCCTTCGTTTCGGAAAAACCCGAGCTCGTCGGCGGCAAGCGCCGGAAAGCAGGTGTTGCTGACAAGATCGACGGCGGCGATACGCATTATCTTCTCCCAAAGATCGGTGCAATATTTCCCTAAATTGCAACATACTGCCGCCGGGTGCAAAATCGGAAGGCGGCGAGTGCCGGGTGCCGAATCTTGCACCGCGGAGATTGGCGACGACGGCCAGAAACGGCCGAGTAAACAGGGGGCACCGGAACGTGCGACGCGCGTTGCCTGCCACGGTTACGGATGGCGCAGAAAAAATCGAACGACCCGCTGAAATCGGCCGGAATATTCGTCTCGCTGAGCGACCAGGAGCGGCGCGCCATTGCCGACGCCTGTACCTGGCGTCGCGTTCCGGCAGGGCACCAGATCATCCACTACGGAGACACGACCGACGACGTCTTTTTTCTGGCGGAGGGCACGGTACGCGCGATCAGCTATTCGCCCGAAGGGAAGGAAGTCGCCTATCGCGACATAAATGCCGGTGAGATTTTCGGCGAGTACGCGGCAATCGACGGCGAGAAAAGATCGGCCAACGTGTACGCCGTTACCGGTGCGTATTACGGTTCGCTGACGGGAAAAGCGTTTCGCGACCTGTTGATGCAGCACCCTGGCGTATCCCTCGACGTCATGAAACAGCTGACGCGTCAGACGCGGAAGCTGTCCGAACGGATTTTCGAGTTCAGCGCGCTGTCGGTGCAGAACCGCATTCATGCGGAGCTGCTGCGTCTTGCCCTGTCGTTCCAGCCGACCGGGAATGTCGTCACTGTCTCCCCCTTTCCGACGCATGCGGAGTTCGCCAGCCGGATCGCAACCCACCGCGAAGCCGTGACCCGCGAGATCAACGCCCTCGCCCGGGCCGGGCTGCTGTCGAAAGGTTCGGGAAAAATAACGATCAACGACCTCGCCGCGTTCCAGACACGCGTTTCGATACTCGGCTGACGGACGTCAGGCCGGAACGACCAGAAACTCGTCCAGCACCAGCCCTACGATCTGATCGAAGAAAGCATCGAGTTCGACGGCATCGACGATTTCGCCAAGCGGCGTCTCGCCATCGAGCCTGTCCAGCAGCCGGGCCAGCGACGGCGGAACACAGGCGACCCGGCCCTCCCCTTCGTCTCCGGGCCGCACGACAAGATACGATTCGCCGGGTGTCAGGCGTTCCGGGAGCGCGCCCGTCTCCTGCGCGCGCAAAAAAGGAAGCACATCGAAATCGAAATCAAGCGGTTGCGCCTCCGGATGCAGCAGAAGGCACAGACCGGCGAGATCGCCGGCCCTCCTGACCATCCGTCCCGCGCCAAGACGGAAAAAAGACCCGTCCCCTCCATCGTCCGCGATCTCGCCGGCAAGGGCGCTGCGAATTCGCGCATCGATGAGGACCGCCGCGCGAACCGTCTGCGGCAAGGCTCCGGCTCCGGCGTCCGACATCCGCGCCGCAACCTGAAAGACCCATTCGGGCGATTCGGGTTCGACGCCGGGCAGATCCGCATAGAAGGCGCGCTCATCCGGGGACAGCCCGTCGAGCGCAAGGCGCGTCAGCGACAGGGCCGTATCCGGACCGCCGGCATCGTTCCCGGTCCCGCGGCCGGACGGATCCCGCCTCCGTGCTCGTTCCAGCAGGTCGACGGTACGGTCGAGATGCATGTCGTCGGCGTAGAACCGCTCGACATGCTGGCGCGCGCGCCGCCCGATCTCGGTGCAGGCGACGGCGTCGCCGGCGATCCGGACGAGCGCTTCCGCCAGCGCTTCGGTGTCGAAACTGTCGGGAACCGCGACGCAGTTGACGCCGTCGACCAGCCTGTGCCCGCGGCTTTGCTTGGCGAGCAGTTCCGTCGACACCACCAGGCATCCGCCGCAGGACATGACCTCCTGCGCGACGATCGGGTTGTGAATGGCGATCGGAAAATCCTGTTCGAGACAGCAGACGGCGGCGCAGGCGCGAATGAATTCCGGCACCCGCCAGTGCGGCAGAAACGGAATCTGCAGCACATATTCCTCGAGGCCGTTCTCGATCGCGCGGGAGCGGAACCGCGCTTCGGTATCCGGGTGGCCGTGAGCCATGGCGACAAGGCCGATCCGCGCGCCGTCCCGGCGGGCGCGGGCAAGCGCATCGAGCAGCGCGAAGCTGCCTTTCTTTTCGCCCAGCTTGCCGTAAATCCCGATAAAGGGGATGTCCCCTCGGAACCCGCCCCACACCAGATCGGCGTCATCCGCTTGCCGTTCGACGTCCGCCAGAAGCTGGGGCAGGTCGAGCGCGGGCCCTTCCGGACAGAACTGACGCGTCGATAGCTGGAAACCGCGATTGGCGATCACCCGCTCCGGATCGACCCCGTGCGCGACCGCCCGCTCGGCCACCTTTCCGCCGGCAAGGAACAGCTCGGCCGATCGCAGGATCTCGTCGTAAAGCGGCTCGAATTGCGGCTGACGCCACAGCTTGCCGGCGTCGCTCCCGGCCGTTTTCACGGCATGCGGCAGGCCGAGCAGGCTCGCCGCCATATGGCCGGCAACGCCGTACGGTTCGAGATAGTAGCTGTGTATGAGATCGAAGGGGCGTTCCCGGTGCGCCTCCAGAACCAGCGAAGTCAGCTTCGTGACGGACGGGTTGTTGCGCGGGATATAGCGCTGACGCCAGTCGACCGGATCGGTCCAGCTGACGCGCACCCGTCCGCCTCCGGATTCGCTTTCGTAATCGGCTTCGCAGAGCTCCCAGTCGGCTTCCTGCATGAAGATGCGCCAGGGAAGCTCCACTTCGGCGGCGTTGGTGACGACATGGACGTCATTCCCCCGACGGGCCAGCCCGTGGGCCAGCTGATAGGTCCGCGCGCTGACGCCTCCCTGAATCGGAGGATATTTTCCGATGACGCAGATAGGCATCAGGCGATTTCGACGTAGCCACGGTCGCGCAGACCGTGAAGGATTTCGGCAGCGGCGTCGAGCGGACGCCAGCCCGTCGCGGATGAGAGGAGGCCGGCGAGCGCGCCCCCTATTTCCGTCACGAGCGGCAGGCCTTCATCGTCGACCCTGAGCAGCAGGAATACCTCGCGCGGCTCGGGATCGCGATACTCGTCTTCTTCAAGCAGGCAGCGGATATCGTGACGGCACCGGAGCAGCACCGCCCCGGGATACAGCCGGAAATGCGGGACGGAAAACCCTGGCGGCGCGTGACCGGCTTGATCCAAGTGGTCCAGTTTCTATGAGAGAGTCTGGCCCTGTG
>JAYOEY010000009.1:0-149821 GCA_038116945.1 Rhodospirillales bacterium | reverse complement strand
AACGCCCGGGCGGGCGCTGCGCGCCTGTTGCAGATGCGGCCAGACGAACTCAGAGACCTGATCTCACTCCGCGTTCAAATGCTCGAAACGGAACTGAACGAACGCGAAGAACGGCGCGCGGCAATTGAAGAAGCCATGGCAGCGCAACGGCTGCTGGACGCCCGGCGTCAGCGCGCCCGCCGTATCCGGCGCAAGGTCAATATTGGAAGCTCCGTCGCCGCAGCGATGTTTACCTGCCTGGTCGTCGCGACGATGCTGCCGTACTGAAGCGGCGCTTTCGCGCTAGGCGATCCTCGCCGCCGCCGAATTGCTCGCACGCGATTCCAGAACGCCTGCGACTTCGTCAGAATCCGGGAAGCACATCAGCCTCTACAAATCCAGGGGCTATTCAGTGGTTAGCCGACACCGAAACCCGGCAGCCTGTCTCGCTTATTTGCGACGCATCACCACCAGATCCTGCCGATGGTCAATAATACCTTCGATGATATCGGTAACCTCAAACAGGTCTCCGTCCCAGTTCTCCCGGATATAGGCTGACGAAAGCACCATGCTGCCGTAGCTACCCTCTACACCGACCATTTGGGCAGTGATCTTCAGGGTATTTTGATTATTCAGATACTCTTGCAAGCCTTCGTATTCTTTGTAAAGCCAACCGCATTCATCAAGTCTTGCGCTGCGCGTGGCTTCATCTTCGCCAAACGCATAGCTTAGTGACGATAAAGCAGTGGCTCCCTCTACCGTTAAGAAGCAGTAGCCTCCGGGCCTGGTGACCCTGGCCAGTTCCTCGAGCCAGGCTTTCTGGTCGTCCATGCTCAAGTGAGAAAAAATCGACACCGAATACACCATGTCAAACATCTCGTCAGGATATTTTAGCGGCGGGCTGAAACTATTTACGTAGGTTTCAACTTTCGGATAGTTATCTGCAATAAAGGCGATCGAAGTATCGTCGATATCGCAGGCAAAATAGGCTGGTCGCGGGAAATGCGACGTAAAATGATGCAACTGACGGCCAACACCGCATCCAAAGTCGAGTACTTTGATAGGCTGGTCAAACGCGACCTTTTTTTGGAGCGCAAAAGAGACGATCGGGAGATAGGTTTGGATACCTGAAAGGTAATAATGACGGATGCTGTTGGATGAGGTTTTTCTCATCGCCGAATTTTGGGGCACCGGAAAATTGATTATCCCTGCAATCCGACCCACAACAACTAACAGATTCTGAAACTGATTGAGGACCAGTTTCAAGAGCTTTTGCACGATGGAAACGTACTTCATCATCTTTCCTTGTCAACGGAATACACCTTAGAAAAGCCTTCAGACTGTCCTAACAAATGGGCCCCCCTCTATACTCTATGGTCCAGTGACTGTAAGTACGCTTCGACATGACTCTCGGTCAGTGGACTCAGGACTTGCTGCTTGATGCGGTTCCGCTCCTCGTGGTCCTCAAGGCTGACGATAGGGTCCACCTCATCATGGAACACCTCCAACGCCTCCTCAGAGGCATCCTGTAGCATCGCCCTCCACCAATGGACATCCAAGGGCTCTGTGGGCTTCTGTAGCATCGCGTCAAACTTGGCGAGGACCAATGGTGCCCGTCGTCTGGCTTCGCTGATAGAGTCTGTCTGAAGGGTCTGTATGAGGCGCTTCTTGCCTATGGTGTACCGTAGGTGGGGCGGAACCTGTCTGGTGGCATAGAAGCCGTGCTTCTGCTTAGTGATGCCGGGGCCATAGCGGTTCTGCCTAGGCATCTGTTCTCTCCTTGGACGTATCGATGGACGTCCTCAGAGAATACAATACCAAAAAAAGCTAGTTATGTAAACGGTTTAGATGGGTCACTACTTCGTCAAGCTTCATGACATCGGCGTATTTGTGGTGCATGTCGAACAGATTCACCTTGTGAATGATCTCGCTGCGATCAAACACGCATTCCTCAACCACTGAAACATGCAGCCCGAACATATGGGCTTCCAGAACGCTGGCGCGAACGCAGCCGGACGTGCTTTCGCCGCAGACAATCAGGCTGTCGACCCGACGCTGGTTCAGATGCGCGATCAGCGGCGTCCCGAAAAACGCACTCGGCCGTTCCTTGCGAAAGACGGTGTCCTCGGGCTGCGGCGCGAACGCGTCGTGTATTTCGCAGTCATGTTCTGTGATGGGGAGCGAGCCCCGTCTGGTCGACTGCACCCGATGTGGCGAATATTGCGCCGTCACATAAAAAATGGGAATGCCCGCAGCTCTTGCCGCAGCGAACAGCCGCTTGGTCGGCTCGATGGCTTCATTCGCGTATTTTCCGCAGGAATTCGGGTACTCCGCATCAAGCTCGTGTGGCAACCCGTCGCCGCCCTTGTAGACCAGGTTGTACAGATCGATCGCGAGCAGCGCCGGGCTTTCGCCGATATAGGTCTCGCGCGCATACGGCTTGTACGTCGTCAAATCCTCCGACGGGACGACATCTTTCCAACAGTGATCCTCAAATTCTTCCGGCTTTGCCATGGCCTGTCCCTTCATTCCTGTGAAAGCGGTATCCGCGCACAGTGTCAGGGATATCGCCTGTATGCGCAAGACCAGGCAGACCCGGCGTCAGGCGACGGACGTCGGGCGTCAGGCGACAAGTCTCATCTGCGGGAAACGAAGCGTTACGCGCGTCCCCTTACCGGGTCTGCTTTTCAGGTCGAGTGTGCCGCCGTGCTTTTCCACGAGGGATTTCGCGAGCGGTAACCCCAAACCGGTACCCATCTGCACGGCCTCCGATCCTCCACCGGATCTCACTTGACCGAACGGGGTCAAGGCTGTCTGAAGATCGGTCTCACGCATGCCGACCCCCGTATCGATGACAGAGATACGCAGCCCCGAACGTTCGTTCGATTCCGCAGATACGCTGATCCGTCCGCCGTCCGGGGTGAATTTGGAAGCATTCGAAAGGAGGTTGAAGAGAACCTGGCGGATACGCCGTTCGTCCCCGCGCAGCGCCGGCAGCTTCCGGGCGACCCGAACGGCGAGCTTGATATCGCCAGCGGCTGCCCGGGTTTTCAGGACCGCCAGGCTGCTCTCGATGACCCGTGCGATATCGACCCGGCCAGCTTCAAGCTCCATCCGGTCTGCCTCCAGCTTCGACAGGTCGAGAATGTCGTTGATCAGCGCCTGCAAATGGCGGCCGCTCTCGACGATATCGCCGGCATATTCCCGATAATGACCAGACCCGAGAGGCCCGAACATCTCCTCTTTCATGATATCGGCGAACCCGATAATGGCGTTGAGGGGCGTCCGGATTTCATGACTCATGTTCGCCAGAAACGCGCTCTTGGTACGATCGGCGAATTCGGCCGCCTCGCGGGCCGCGCGGAGCTCGTCGCGTGCCTGGACAACGCTGTCGTTGTTCCTCAAAACCGTGAGGACCGCCGGCCGGCCGTTCCAGTCGATCGCGAGATCGGACAAAACGACATGAACCCGGTCGCCCTCTACCGTCAACCGAAGCTGTTCCTGCCAACGGCTTTTCCCGCCGCCTGGAGCAATTTGCTGCAAACCGTCTCCCGAACGGGCATCCTCCGGACAGATCAGATCGGAAACATTCCGCCCGATGAGGTCTTCGGGACGAGCCGCCGCGAAAAGGCCAACCGCAGCATCATTCACGTAAACGAGAACGCCGTCGCATACGATCTGAACCGCATCCGGCAAATTCCGGAGAAGCGCGCGATAGCGGTTATCGCCCTCGTTCCGGGACACATCCGCCTCAAGCTCCGCAACGCGGGACCTGAGCTTGTCCAGCTCGGCGAACAGTTCTGCTTTTGTCTGTCCACGGTTGGATGTCTGCATGACACCCTCCACCGAAAATTTCCGTTAACCATCGTTAAAGTACGAATAAAAGGATTAACGAGGCATTAACAAAAAATGGCAATTCAGGGGCAACACACAACCGGGAAATATCGGGACATTCGGCTGCTGAAATGCGTTTCCCGCACCTCATACCGAGGTTCGAAAATCACGAATAAATATATGAAAATCAACCTATTTGATTATAATCTACGTTGTTTAAATCAAGTCGTCTTCCCGCCTCGGGCAACGGGTATTTCAGTCCCGTCGCGCAGTTGAACAGCACGCAACGGTCGGTCGAGCTGATTCGGCCGTCCGCGAGAGCGATTCTGAACGCGGCATAGGTCGCACCGCCTTCCGGGCACAGCATCAGCCCGTCGTCTTTCGCCATATCGGAGACCGCCTCCGCGATGGCCTTATCGCCAACCGCGATAGCGAACCCGTCGGATTTCCGAACGGCATCCAGGATGATGAAGTCCCCGATAGCGATAGGCACGCGTATACCAGCCGCATAGGTATGGGCATTCTCCCAAAGCGGCGCATGGTTTTCACCGTCCTGCCATGCCTTGACGATCGGCGCGCAGCCTTCCGCCTGTACCGCCACCATGCGCGGCCTCTTCGAACCGATAAAGCCGATCTTCTCGAGCTCGTCGAAGGCCTTCCACATGCCGATCAGTCCCGTGCCGCCTCCGGTCGGATAGAAGATGACGTCCGGCACGTCCCAGCCGAGCTGTTCGGCGAGTTCCAGTCCCATCGTCTTCTTGCCTTCGATGCGATAGGGCTCCTTCAGCGTCGAGCAGTCGAACCAGCCCATCTTCTCCTTGCCTTCGCCGACGATCCGGCCGCAATCGTTGATAAGACCGTTGACGAGAAAGGTCTTCGCCCCCTGCAGCGCGATTTCCCGAATGTTCACCTCCGGCGTGTCGTCGGGGCAGAACACGTAGCTTTCGATTCCGGCACGCGAACAATAGGCGGCCATCGCCGAGCCGGCGTTTCCGTTTGTCGGCATTGCCATGCGCGTTACGCCGAGTTCCTTCGCCATCGACACCGCAAGCGCCAGACCGCGAGCCTTGAAGGACCCGGTCGGCAGGCGGCCTTCTTCCTTCACCAGCAATTCGCCGCAGCCGTATTTTTTCTCGGTATTCACCGCCCGTACGATGGGCGTCATGACCTCGCCAAGACGAAGAACGTTCTCTTCTTTCCGCACCGGCAGAAGTTCGCGGTACCGCCAGAATCCGCCCTCGGCACGTGCCGCCAGCTTTTCCTTGGTCAGCGCACCGGCCACCCCTTCGAGATCGTAGCGGACCAGCAGCGGCTTGCCGGTATCGGACAGGTTATGAAGCGTGTCCGCCTCGTAATGTTTGCCGGTTTCGCTGCATTCGAGGTGGGTGGTGAAGGTCGGAATTTCGGTCATCGTCTGCTCAATGGTGAAGGATACGGCTCAGAAACTGCCGGGTCCGCTCGGACTCGGGCTGGGTAAAGAATTTTTCAGGCGGCGCGGCCTCGACGATGCGTCCTTCGTCCAGAAAAACAACGCGATCCGCCATGGCTCGGGCCAGCCCCATCTCGTGGGTTACGCATATCATCGTCCGCCCGTCTTCCGCCAGTTCGACGATGACGTCGAGCACCTCCTTGATCATTTCCGGATCGAGCGCCGAGGTCGGCTCGTCGAACAGCATGATGTCCGGTTCCATGCAAAGCGCGCGCGCGATGGCGACGCGCTGCTGCTGTCCGCCCGAGAGCTGCGCGGGATATTTGTCGGCCTGTTCGGGAATGTGGACCCGCTCCAGATAGCGCCGTGCGCGCTCTTCCGCTTCCGGCGCCGCGACGCCCCCGGCCCGCACCGGCGCGAGGCACAGGTTTTCCAGGACCGTCATGTGCGGAAAAAGATTGAACTGCTGAAACACCATGCCGACCGATCGCCGGATTTTCTCCAGCGTCGTCCGGTCGTCGGAGAGGATCACGCCGTTGACGGCGATTTCGCCGCTGTCGATCGTCTCAAGCCCGTTGATGCAACGAACCAGCGTGGATTTCCCCGAGCCCGATGGACCGCAGAGAACGACCCGTTCGCCTTCGGCGATCGTCATGTCGATTCCGTCGAGGACATGAAGAGAACCGAACCATTTATGGACATTTCTCGCCTGAACCGGGACGGATGACGTCATGAAATACCCCCAACGCCCTGGCCCTCGACAGCGCGGCTCGCCCGCGACATCGCGAAGCACAGGACCCAGTATACGGCGGCGGCAAAGACGTAGCCTTCAAGGGCAAATCCCAGCCATTCCGTATCGGTCAGGGCGGCCTGGATGATGCCCAGAAAATCGAACAGCCCAATGATCAGAACCAGCGTCGTATCCTTGAATAGGGCAATCGCCGTATTGGCGAGCCCAGGGATGACATGACGCAACGCCTGCGGAAGAACAACGCGGACCATCGTCTCACGGTAGCCGAGCCCGAGCGCCGCCGCCGCCTCGTACTGGCCGCGCGGCACGGCCTGCAACCCGCCGCGCACCACCTCTGCAAGATAGGCGGCGGCAAACAGCGCGACGCCGATCATCGCCGCCAGCAGCTTGTCGATATCGGCGCCGCCCGGCAGAAAGAACGGCAGCATGACCGACGCCATGAACAGAACGGTAATCAACGGCACGCCGCGCCAGAACTCAATAAAGAGGATGCAAAGCGCCCGGATCGCCGGCATCGAAGACCGCCGGCCCAGCGCCAGCAGCAGCCCGAGCGGAAATGCTGCAAACAGCCCGCCGACGGTTATGACGAGGGTCAGCATCATCCCGCCCCATTGCCGCGTCTCGACGACCGAAAGCCCGAGCGCGCCGCCGTGCAGCAGGAGCCAACCCGCCAGCAGCGCCGTAAGGATTCCCGCCGATGCTGCGGTGTAGCGAAGGGCGAAGCCCGGAACGAACAGAAGCGCGACGGCGCCGAAATTCAGCGCGACCGCCAGAACGACGCGCCAGCGTTCGGCCTCCGGATAGAACCCGAACAGGAACTGGTCCATCCTGCTCGCGACAAACACCCAGCATGCCCCGTCGCTGCGGCAGTCGGCGCGGCTCGTTCCGCTCCAGTCCGCGCTGACAAACGCCCAGTCGAGCATGGGAAACGCAGCCGCCACGACAGCCGCGCCAAGCGCGATCGTCAGAAACGCGTTTCCCCAGGACGGAAACAGATGTCGCCTGATCCAGACTGCCGCCGCCACCGTCAGCCGCCTTTCAGCGCGATGGCGCGGTTATAAAGGTTCATGCCGAGAGCAATGGACAGGCTGATGGCAAGGTACACCGCCATCACCAGCGCGATCATCTCGACCGCCTGACCGGTTATGCTGAGGGCGGTGCCCGCGAACACCGACACCAGGTCGGGATAGGCGATCGCGGCGGCCAGAGACGAGTTCTTGGTGAGGTTGAGATACTGGTTGGTCAGCGGCGGCACGATCACGCGGAGCGCCTGCGGCAAAACGACCTTCCCCATCACGTCGCGCGGCGAAAGCCCGAGCGAGCGGGCGGCCTCCACCTGTCCCCTGGGCACGGCCTGAATGCCGGCGCGTACGATCTCTGCGACGAACGCGGCGGTATACGTTGAGAGCGCGACGAGCAACGACACGAATTCCGGGCTGAGGACCATGCCGCCCCTGAAATTGAAACCCGTCAGGACCGGAAGCGACCACTTGACGGTCAGACACGCCGCGAAAATCAGCGCCGCGCCCCCGCCCCACGCGATAATTCCGCCTAGCCTGCGCCGAACGACCGGGAGCGTAACGAGGAGAACGGCCACGGCAACCATTGTCCAGAACGCCGGGCCGGTTTCCATTCCGGGCAGGTAAAGCCCGCGATTGTTGAGAAAGACGGCATTGCCGACAGCGTGGCTGCCGCGCGGCGAGGGCAGCGTCCGGAGGACCGCGAAGTACCAGAAAAAAATCTGCAGCAGGAGAGGTATGTTCCGCAGCACTTCCACATAAGCGCCCGCGATGCGCGCCAGCAGCCAGTTGCTCGAAAGCCGGGCAATCCCGATGGCCGTGCCGAGAATGGTCGCAAGGACAATTCCGATGGCGGAGACCATCAGCGTGTTGAGCAGCCCGACGAGAAAAGCGCGGCCAATGGAGCTGGATTCGTCGTAATCGATCAGGCTGGTCGCAATTCCGAACCCTGCCGTCGACGACATGAAGTCGAACCCGGACGCGATCCCCCGGCTCGCCAGATTGTCGAGCATGTTCGAAACCATGACGTAGCCGAGGGCGACAACGAGCCCGACCGTGGCGACCTGCCACAGGACGGCATGCCCGGCCTTGCTGCGCCACAGCCCGTCAGACATGGGAGGCGGCGTTCACCGGATAGGCGGCGCGTAGTGGAGACCGCCGTCCGACCACAGCCGGTTGATGCCACGCTCGATTTTCAGCCGGGTTTGCGGCCCCAGATGGCGGGCGAAGATTTCGCCGTAATTGCCGACCGCCGCAATGGCGCGCAACGCCCAGTCGGGATCGAGCCCCAGATTGGCACCCGCCTTGCCCTCTGTGCCGACGAACCGGCGTACGCGGGGATCCTTGGCCGATTTTTTCAGCGCCATGACATTTTTCGACGTAATCCCCAGCTCCTCGGCGCCGACTAGCGCGAACAGCGTCCAGCGAACAATGTTGAACCAGGCGTCGTCGCCCTGCCGGACCACCGGGCCAAGCGGTTCCTTCGACAGGATTTCCGGCAGGATCACATGATTGGCAGCATCCCGCAGCTTGAGGCGTTGCGCGTACAGACCCGACTTGTCGGTGGTATAAACGTCGCATCGCCCGGCGGCGTAGGCGGCCACCACCTCGTCCGATTTCTCGAAAATCACCGGCGAGTAGCGCATCCCGTTCTTGCGAAAATAATCCGCAAGATTGAGCTCGGTGGTGGTCCCGGCATTGATGCAGACCGCCGCGCCATCAAGTTCCTTCGCGCTTTTCACGCCGAGCGATTTACGGACCAGAATCCCCTGTCCGTCATAGTAATAAACCCCGACGAAATTGAGTCCGAGCGCCGTATCCCGTGTCTGCGTCCACGTCGTATTGCGCGGAAGCACATCGATCTTGCCGGTCTGTAGCGCGGTAAAGCGGATCTTCGAGGACAGCGCCGTAAACCGCGCCTTCTTCGGATCGCCGAGGACGACGGCCGCGACCGCCCGGCAGAAATCGGCATCGATCCCCTGCCACTCTCCCCTTGCGTCCGGAGAACTGAAGCCCGGCAGCCCTTCACTCGCCCCGCAGGAGAGCCAGCCCCTTTCCCGCACCGTGTCCAGCGTCGCTGCCGACGCAACCGCGCTCCAGACGATGCCGGCGGAGAGGATCGTGAAATATCTGCTTATCTTCATCGTGCGCCCTACCCTCCTGAATAATTTCTATTACACTTACAATACCGAGTCACATTGACGGAGAAAGCTGGAAAATGGGCGAATATGCGTTGGGACAGGCGGTCCCGCGATCCGAAGACCCTCGTTTGCTTAGCGGTGGCGGCCGGTATGTCGACGATGTGCGGCTGCCGAACACTGCCCGCGCCTGGATTCTCAGGTCGCCGTTCGCCCACGCGAGGATCAGATCGATCGACACGGGCGCTGCCGAAAAAGCGCCGGGCGTTGCGCTCGTCCTGACGGCGAAGGACTGGGATGCTTCGGGCTGGGGCGACCTGCCGGTCGGCTCGGGCCGCAAGCGTCCGGACGGTTCTCCGATGTTCGTTCCGCCGATGAAGCCCCTGCAGGGAGAGGTCGTGCGCCGGGTCGGCGATTATGTCGCCGTCGTCATCGCCGAGACCGAGAACCAGGCGAAGGACGCATGCGACCTGATCGCGGTCGATTACGAACCGCTGCCGTCGGTCACCGACGAGGAAAAGGCGTTGCAGCCGGGCGCGCCCGCCGTCTGGCCCGACTGCCCCGACAATATCTGTTTCGTCCACGGCGTGGGCAACAAGGACGCCACCGACGCCGCCATTGCCAAGGCGAGCCGTGTCGTCAGCCACAGGTTCGATGTCAGCCGCGTGATGGCGGCAACCATGGAGCCGCGCGGCTGCACCGGCGACTACAACCGTTTCGAAGACAGCTACACGCTCTATACCACGCTGCAGGGCGTTCATCCCTACCGCGCGACCCTGGCCGGACGCATCCTCAAGGTTCCGGAGAGCAAGGTCCGCGTCGTCGCCGGCGATGTCGGCGGCAGCTTCGGCATGAAATCGCCGATCTATCCCGAAGGGCCGATCTGTCTTCTCGCCTCGAAGCTGCTCGGCCGTCCGGTCAGATGGACCGGCGACCGGTCGGAAGCGTTCCTGTCGGATTACGGCGGGCGGGACAATATCTTCGAGATCGAGCTCGGGCTCGACGACGACAACCGGTTCCTCGGTCTCCGGGTCAAATCGATCGCCAATCTCGGCGCCTATATCGGGTCCGCCACGCCGAACCCCGCGATCAACAATCTCGGCACCATCGCAGGCGTCTACACCACGCCCGCGATATACGTGGAGGTCACGGGCGTCATCACCAACTGCAACCCGGTCACGCCTTACCGCGGCGCCGGCCGCCCCGAAGCCGCCTACGCGATCGAGCGGATCATCGATATGGCCGCACAGGAAATCGGCATGGACCCTGTGGAACTTCGCCGGATCAACACGATCCCGCCCGATGCGATGCCGTTCAAGACCGGCCTGACCTTCACATACGATTGCGGCGCGTTCGAACAGAACATGGATATGACGCTGGAGATGGCGGACTATGCCGGGTTCGAAGCACGCCGCGCGGAGGCGGCCCGTTCCGGCAGGCTGCGCGGCATCGGCGTCTCGAACACCATCGAACGCGCCGCCGCGCCGGGCATCGAGGCCGCCGAGATCCGCGTCGACCGAAGCGGCACCGTGACCATCATGGCAGGCTCCTGCACGCAGGGTCAGGGCCACGAGACCGTCTTCAAGCAGATCGTCTGCGACAAGCTGGGGCTGAAGCCGGAAGACGTGCATTACGTCTGGGGCGATACGGAAAAGGTCGCGTTCGGCCACGGTACGGGCGGGTCGCGCTCGGCAACGCTGGGCGGCGCGGCGGTCCTGATGGCGACCGACAAGGTCATCGAAAAGGCTGCCAGGATCGCCGCGCACCGCCTCGAAGCCGCCGAAGAGGACATTGTCTTCACCGAGGGACTTTTCTCCGTCGCAGGGACCGACAGAACGGTCACCTTTGCCGAAATCGCCAAGGCGGCCTCCAATCCGGGGAACCTGCCCGACGGGATGGAACCCGGCCTGAACGAGGACGCGACCTACACAGCCAACATCATGAACTACCCGAACGGCTGTCATGTCTGCGAGGTAGAGATCGATCCGGATACCGGGATCGTCGACGTTCTCGAATACAATGTCGTCGACGATGTCGGAACGGTCATGAACCCCCTGCTGCTCAAGGGACAGATCCATGGCGGCATCGCACAGGGGCTGGGTCAGGCGTTGATGGAGGTCATCGCCTATGACGAGGACGGGCAGCTGGTCACTGGCACCTTCATGGATTACGCCATGCCGCGCGCCTCGGACATGAGCTTCATGGAAGTGAAATCCAACCCGGTCCCGACCGAAACCAACCCGCTGGGCGTCAAGGGATGCGGCGAGGCCGGCAATGTCGGCGGGCTGCCGGCGGTGATGAATGCCGTGATCAACGCCCTGCAGCCGCTCGGCGTCGCCCATGTCGACATGCCTCTCACGCCGGAAAAGCTGTGGCGCACGATCAGGCAGGCAAAGGCCGCCTGATGGCGACCCGCTGCGCTCTTCTCGTCGCCGCAGCCTTGCTGGCTGCCGGCCCGGTTTTTGCGCAAAAAAGGCCTGTCCCGCGCCCGACGGGCGTCGATCTCGAACTTGCCTTCGTGGTGGATGCTTCCGGCAGCATCGACGAGGAAGAGATGGCGCTCCAACGGCAGGGCTACGCCGACGCCCTGATGCATGAGCGGGTGCAGCGGGCCATCACCAACGGCTTTCTGCGCTCCATTGCCGTCTCCTATATCGAATTCGCCGGTTTCGAATGCACGCAGATGGCCGTCGGCTGGACCCGCATCCACGACAAGGCGAGCGCGGAGGAATTCGGCAGGCGTGTTCTCGCCGCACCGCGCAACATGTGTTTCGGCGGCAACGCGGTCAGCGAGGCCCTGACCTTCGCGGCTGCCTCGATCGACGCCAACGCGTTCGAAGGCACGCGACGCGTCATCGATATTTCGGGCGACGGCCCCAACACGATGGGCGAGAACGTCGACCTCGTCCGCGACGCCATCGTCAGGAACCGCATTGTCATCAACGCGCTCGCCATCCACCGCCCGAGCATGCCCGACCTGCCCGAATATTTCCGAAGGCTGGTCACCGGCGGGCCGGGATCGTTCGTGATGCAGGTCAAGGACCGGCGAAGCTTTGCCGAGGGTATCCTGCGCAAGATGATCCGGGAGATCGCCGACCGGACGCCGTGGGACGCGAAAATGCGGGCTGACCTGGTTCCGTGATCCGATTTTCCCGATCAGTCGGCCTCCCAGCCATTGCATGGCAGCCATGCAACCCTTTGCTGGATACGGCGCGGCCGTTCCGCTAAGTAAGGGCTGCTGGTAATTCCAGGGAAAGCCCGACGCATGACCGACACGCGGAAATCAGACGACAGGAACGACCCGAACAAGGCCTTCGCCGATGCCTTTCAGGGCATGGCGGACCTCGCCACGCAGGGGCAGGCGCTGATGACGGAATGGATGAAAGGGTTCGCCGCGTCCATGCCCGAAGCCGCACCCGCACCGGACATGCCGTCGGCCGACGAATTCGTCAAAACCCTCTCGAAAACAAGCTTCGACAACAGCGCGCTGATGAAGGCCCAGACCGAGCTGTGGAACGGCTATCAGAGGCTGTGGCTCGCGACCACCCAGCGCATGCTGAACGCGAATTCGGAACCGGGCGAACCGGTGATCGAGCCCGAACCCGGCGACCGGCGCTTCCGCGATCCCGACTGGTCGTCCAACCCCTGTTTCGATTTCATCAAGCAGTCCTACCTGCTGAATGCGCGCTGGCTGAAGGAAATCCTGTCGGCGACCGAGGGTCTCGACGCAGACACCGAACAGAAGCTCGATTTCTACACACGCCAGATGATCGACGCATTTGCGCCGACCAATTTTCCGCTGACCAATCCGGAGGTCATCCGGGAGACGCAGGAAAGCAAGGGCGAAAACCTCGTCCGCGGCGCCCGGAATTTTCAGGCGGACATGGAGCGCAGCAAAGGCGCGCCGATGATCTCGCAGACCGACATGGACGCGTTCCGGGTCGGCGAAAACCTCGCCGTCTCTCCGGGGTCGGTGGTCTTCCAGAACGAGCTGTTCCAGCTCATCCAGTACGAGCCGCTGACCGACAAGGTCTACAAACGGCCACTGCTGATCGTGCCGCCCTGGATCAACAAGTTCTATATCCTCGATCTGCAGCCGGAAAATTCCTTTATCAGATGGCTGTCGGAACAGGGCTACACCGTTTTCCTGATGTCCTGGGTGAACCCCGACGCTTCGCTGCGCGACAAGGGTTTTGACGATTACGTCCGGGACGGCATTCTGGCCGGCCTGCAGGCGGTCGAAATGGCGTCCGGCGAAAAAGAAGTCACGACCATTGGCTACTGCATCGGCGGCACGCTGCTGTCGGCGACGCTCGCGTACATGGCGGCGCATGGCGACGACCGGGTCAAGGCGGCGACCTTCCTCGCCGCCCAGGTCGATTTTACGGAAGCCGGCGAGCTTCGCGTCTTTACGGATGCGAACCAGCTAAAGGCCGTCGAGGCCGAAGTCGAAAAGTACGGCTATCTCGACGGCAAGCAGATGGCCTGGACCTTCAACATGCTGCGCGCCAACGATCTGATCTGGTCGTTCGTGGTGAACAATTACCTGCTGGGCCGCGATCCGGCGGCGTTCGACCTGCTGTTCTGGAACGCGGATTCGACGCGCTTCCCCGGCCGCCTTCTGCTCGAATATCTGCGCAACATGTATCAGGAGAACCTGCTGGTCGAGCCGGGCGGCATTGAGCTCCTCGATACGCCGATCGATCTCGGCATGATCGAGACGCCTTCATTCTTCCAGGCAACGAGGGAAGATCACATCGCCCCCTACAATTCGGTCTTCAAGGCGATGAACCTGTTCGCCGGCGAGAAGCGCTTCGCGCTGGCGGGGTCAGGCCATATCGCGGGTATCGTCAACCCGCCGGCCAAGCAGAAATACCAGTACTGGACCAACGCCAAGCGCAATCGGTATGCGAACGGCGACGAGTGGCTCGCCGACGCCACCGAGCATCCCGGGTCCTGGTGGCCGTACTGGCACAAATGGAACCTGCGGAAATCCGGCGCCAAGGTCGCGGCGCGACGGCCTGGCGAAGGCCTGCTCAAGATTATCGAGGCGGCGCCGGGTTCCTACGTGAAGGTGAAGACGTGAAAATCACCTTCGATATCGACTGCACCCCGGCAGAAGCGCGCGCCTTTCTCGGGCTGCCCGATACGGAGGCGCTGCAGAAGGAAATGCTCGATGAGATGCGCAAGCGGCTCGGAAGCATGAACCCGGAAGACATGATGAAGCTGTGGTACCCGGCGGGCACCGACGCGATGCAGCAGATGCAGAAGGCCTTCATGGAACAGATGGCCCAGGTCGCCGGCGGGTTTGCCGGCGGCAAGAAAGACTGATCGAAATTCAGGAGCAGAAAGTGGCGACTATAGACGAGCTGGAGGTCGGCCAGAGCGCGACCTATGAGCGGACCGTAACGGAAGACGACATCGTGAAGTTTGCGGAAGTATCGGGCGACGACAACCCGGTCCATCTGGACGAAGAATTCGCGGCAAAGACCCTTTTCAAGGGGAGGATCGCCCACGGCATGCTCGGCGCGGGCTTCATTTCCACCACGGTTGGGACGAAACTGCCGGGTTACGGCTGCATCTATATCAGCCAGTCGTTGAAATTCCGTGCCCCGGTGCGGATCGGCGACACGGTCGTGACGACCGCGACCGTCAAGGCGCTCGACCGCGACCGCAAGCGCGTCACGATGGCGACGACCTGCGCCGTCGGCGACAAGATCGTGATCGACGGCGAAGCGGAGCTGATGCTGACGTCGTAACGCCGACGAAAATCGGAACTAAAAAATAAAACGGGCGGGATCCGAGGATCCCGCCCGCTTCATTCCGGATCGGAATTATTTGGCTCAGGCGGCCTTCATGGTCATTTCCATGACCTCTTCGGCGCGGGCCTTGGCCGGCGCGGCGGCCTTGGTGAACATGTCGAAGGCGATCCTGTTGAGCTCGATCGCGTTAGCGACGGACTTCTGGGAAACCTCGACCATCGTTTCCATCTGGACGGTCGCCATCTCCTGCGGGTTCTGCATGCCCATCATCCGGTCCATGCAGGCCATGTTGAGAGCAGCCATATCCTTCCAGCTGGCGAGCATGCGGGCGCGGTAGACGTCCATGCCTTCGGTAAACGCCTTGGTGACGGCGTCGAACGTGGCGGCGTTTTCCTTGCCGAACTTCTCGGCCTTCTTGAGCGCATCGGTGGTCTTGCCGAGCTCGGCAGCGCTGTAGGCGGTCGCCTTCTCGTAGCCCTTCGTCGCGGCATCGACGCTGGCCTTCACGATGTTATCGAAGGTCTGCGCTCCGGTCTCCATAACGGCTTCGAAGACCTCTTCCGCGGCCTTCGCCGTGGTCTCGGTGGTTGTCTTGGCTTTGGTGGTCATCTGGCGTCCTCCTGACAAGGTTAGAATCTGGAACGCATTTTTGCGTTGCAAAAAGAGATATAAGGATCCGGATTCCCGATTGCAATCAATATTTTTGCATTGCAAAAATATTCTGCAACGACAAAGATTGGGGCATGGAAAAGAAACCAACCACACACAAGGCCAAGAAGGCCACTGCTCCGCCACCGGAAACAGGCTCGAGTACCGACGGCAGCCGTCCGCCCGTCATCATTCGGAAATACGCCAACAGGCGGCTCTATAACACCGATACCGCCAAGTTCGTCACGCTCGACGACCTTCGCCATATGGTGATCCGCAATGAACCGTTTCTTGTGGTCGATGCGAAAACCGATCAGGACATCACCTCGTCGATACTCGCGCAGATCGTCGCGGATCAGGAATCCAGCGGCGAAAACATGCTGCCGAACGAGGTCCTGCGACAGATCATCAGCTTTTACGAAAAAGGCATGTCGGAAAGCGTTTCCGCTTATCTCCAGAAATCGATGGACGCGTTCACCGACAACTGGCAGCAGGTCGAGCAGTTCGGCGAAATCGGCCGCCGCAACATGGAGCTTTTCCAGCAGAACCTCGTGAACATGTTCGGCAACATGGCAAGCGCCGGTCAGCCGGCGGAAGGGCAAACGGACGAGGAAGAGCTCGAAAACGAGCTTGAGAAACAGCTGCGGGACGTCCAGACAAAACTCGACGCCCTCAAAAAAAAGCGGAGCTAAAGCTTCAGATTTCGGGCCAGAGCCCGTTTTCCGACAGGAAGTGCTCCACCAGGCCATCGAAACGGGCCGGATCTTCGAGAATGCAGAGATGGCCGGCATTCTCGATAACCTCGTGCCGCGCCCCCGGGATAAGCCCCGCGGTTCGCCGGCCGCCTTCCAGCGAGTTGTCGTGCGCACCGTTGACGATCAGGACCGGCTCGGCGATCGCCGTCACCTGCGACGCCAGATCGACGTCGTCGAACGAATGAAACAGCGTCGCGATCGCCGCTCCCGACATCCGTCCGGTATCCTGCAGGATGGTTTCGCACAGGTAGCGTCCGCGGTCGGTATCGGCGAAGCCCGGTGCGAACAGCTCTCTCAGATGACCGGCGCGGTATGGCAGAAGTTCCTCGTTTTCGTATCCCACGATGCGCCCGTCATAGGACGTGCCGCGAAAGGCATTGCCGCCAACATGGATGTGGGCCTGAAACAGGCCCGGACGCTCCGCGGCCAGCTTGAACGCCATTTTGGAGCCCATGCTGGCCCCCGCCAGAATGCCGCTCTCAACGCCTTCCTGATCGATGACGCCGAGCACGTCTTCGATCAGCGCGTCGAACGGGTAGCGTTCGAGCGGCTTGTCCGATCGGCCGTAACCGCGCATGTCGGGTGCGATCACCCGGAACCGCTTTGAAAAATTCGCGATCTGGTACGACCACATCCAGTGATCGCACGGGTTGGCATGCAGCATGACGAAGGGAGTCCCCTCGCCCGTCGCATCGTAATAGGTTCTGACGCCGTTTCGTTCGCTGTAGGGCATGCCGTTTGTCCTTCTCGCCGGTTTCAGGGCTGGCGGAAACCGCCCTCCATGTTTTTCATGGTGTGCGGCAGCTCGACCCAAGGCTGCTTCCCGGCGGTGTAGATATTCCATTCCGGCCTGACAAGCGACGGGTCGTCGAGCGTGCCCGACATGACGACGGCGAAATCCGGAGTCACGTCGTATTCGGCAAGGATGGAAGACCCGCAGCTCCTGCAGAAACCGCGCCGAACCTCCTGGCCGCTTTCGCCCTTGTGGACGAAGACGGCGTAATCATCCCCGGTGACCTTCATATCCTCTTTTCTGAAAATCGCCAGCACGGCGAAAGCCGCACCGGTCTGCCGCTGGCAGTCACGACAATGGCAGGCTCCCTGCATGATCGGCGGATTCGCGCATTCGTATCTGACGGCGCCGCACAGGCAGCCGCCCCTCGCGTAAACCTGCATCTCCCTTTCGGCCCTCCGTCGCTGGACAAGATGCTAGGCTGTCCCATAACCTTTATGACGACAAGACCAACGAGAAAGTTTTACGGGAGACCGCCATGCCGCTCACAAATCAGGACGTACTCGACGCCATCGACCAGATGCACAAGGACCAGCCGATGTATGGTCACCCGCTCTGGACCGGCATGGTGGAAGGGAAATGGAATTTCGAACAGACACGATATCTTTGCAAACAGCATGGCGGCATACCGCTGCATAACCACAATTATCACGGCAATCTCTACGTGATCTGTCCCGACCCAAAATGGCGCGAGATGATCGCGGAGGTCGCCTACGAGGAGTCCACCGGCAGGCTGATGTCGGACGGGGTTTCGCACCACCGGCTATATCTCAACTTTGCGAAGGGTCTCGGGCTCAAACCGGAAGAGATGTACGACCCGCCCTACTGCCCGGGCGTGGCCGCATTCCAGGCCTGGTTTACGATGATCTGCAAGAAAAGTTTCCTCGAAGGCGTCGCCGCGCACATGCTGGCGGGCGAAGCGGCGATTCCCGGTCTCTATATCCAGATCGCGCGGAAGCTGCAGGAGAAGTTCGGGCTCGACGACGAGGCCGTCGCCTACTGGGTCATTCACGACTCGGCCGACCAGGAGCACTCGGATGTCGGCGTCCGCCTGCTCGATCAGTTCGCAACGACGGAAGCCGACCGGCAGCTCGTCATCAAGACCGCCAAGATGATGCTCGACGTGCAGCACCTGATGTACGACGACATGCTCAAATACACGCTGGCAATCGACGAACAGGCCGCCGCCTAGCGGCTCGCCTTGCGGCGAACGGTTTCGACGAAAAGACGCGCGGCCGTCGAATGGTCCGTCCGGCGGCAGGCGAGCCTGATCGGCGCCCTCGGCGCGTCTTTTCCGGCAAGCGTGCGGAACCGTACTCCCGCCATTCGCATTGAGGCGAGAGACTCCGGCACGAGCGTAACGCCAAGCCCCGCCGCCACAAGGTTCAGCGTCGCCACGATGCGGGGTGCCTCCTGTTCCAGCCGGGGGGAAAATCCGGCGCCATGGCAGGCGGCGGTAATCGCGTCGTAAAGACCGGGGCCCGACGAACGCCGATAGAGGACGAACGGTTCTTCCGAAAGATCAGCGAGATCGATCGGACCGGTCCGTCGTTTCGTGCCGAGCGGATGCGCCGCCGGCACCGCCGCTACCATCGGCTCCGACAGAACATCGTATACCGCAATGCCGTCCGCTTCGGGCGCGGGCGAGCGGATGAAGGCCACGTCAAGGCGTTCGCTGACGATGGCTGCGACAAGATCGACGGTACCGCCTTCCTCCAATGGCAGGGCAACCATCGGGAAACTTTCACGGTAGTCGCGAAGGGCGCCGGGAAAGAACGGATGAAACGGCACCGAACTCGTAAACCCGACGGCAACGCGCCCCTGTTCGCCGCGCGCCGTCCTGTGCACCCTGGCGACGGCGTTTTCGACATCGGCCAGAATGCGCCGGGCATCGGGTAGCAGCGCTTTACCCGCATCCGTCAGCTCAACCCCCCGGGGTTTTCGATGGAACAGCCTGACGCCAAGTTCATCTTCCAGCGACCGGATCTGCTGGCTGAGCGGCGGCTGCTGAATGCCGAGACGCTCCGCTGCCCGAGTTACATGTCTTTCTTCGGCGACGGCGACGAAATAGCGAAGATGACGAACGTCCATATCATACTTATTTCATATGAAAATTTGATTTTCAATATATTGGATTAATCTCACAGGGATCGGTAGCGTCCTTCCATCGGAAACCGCCGGAGGACTGCCCCATGAACCCGATCGAATTTCCCGCGCAGGCGAATACGCCCGGACGCCCAGCAACTTCCGGTCTCAGCCGGATCGTCAATAGAATCGGCAGGCTAATGTCCCTGATACGGGCCTATAACGACCTCCGCCGCGTCGGCCCGGATACGCTCAGAAGGATCGGCGACGACAGGCACGAGCTCAACCGTGTACTGAACGGACAACCGCCGAGGGGGATCAATCACGATAAAGGCTGATCAGGCGGCGGCGATACTGGTTGGGAAGAAACAGGTGCTTGCGCGTCTCGTCGCCCTCCATCAGGAAATCGACCATGCATGACGGCGCCGAAGCGCCGTTCCCGACGAAGCGATCGCAGGACGCACCCACGAGCACGTCGGTCACGACCTCCTCTGCCAGCCGCACCCGGTCTTCGGGGCCCCGGGAATAGTGTACGCCGACCCTGTCGGCGGTCCGCAACGCATCCTGACAGCGGACAGCTTCGCCGAAACGCGCCTTCATGGACTGAGCGATCTGCTCCGTGTCCGTCATCAGCCAGACGACGTAGCCATGTTCGACAGCCTGTTCCACGACAGAAGGATAATGCGAATTGAGCTCGTCGAGCCTGCTGACCTCCACGCCCTTGTCGCCGCCGCGGATATGGACAGCTACCGTCTTTTCCCCGGCGAGCTTTTCAGCTGCCTCTGCCACGGCATCCCGTATCCGCCAGTTAGGGGCCAGCGCCTCTTCCGAAAGGGTCCTGACGATCTCTTCGATGGAGCAGCCGAAAAAACGGTGGTCTTCCGGAATCCACGGCATCAGCTCCGCAACCCCGATGAAATAATCGCTCACAACGATTTTTTCAGGGCGGTTCAGGAGCCATAGCGCCGCCATGCTTCCTTCGCCGCCCCGATGCGGCGGCCGGCGGGTATCCCGCGCGGCGCCGCCGAGTCCGGCGCCGTGCCACTTTGCGGGAAAAACATCGCCATCGGGCGCCGACGACGCCATCTCAAAATGCTCGCCCCCGATCCCGTTGAAAATCAGAGGAAACGCATTTGCCTCGCCTTCCGGCAGAAACAGCGAATTGTCGCCCCAATAAACAATGGGAATACGGCCGGAAAGCTCTGCCAGCAGAATGTTGCCGAGAACATTATGCGCCTCGGCCCAGAGCCCGTATCCCCACGCCCTGACGACAAGAAAGCACTCTGCCGTTCCCGCCGGAGCGCATCCGGCCAGCAGCCGGATAACATTCCCGTTGGCGGGTTCCCGCAAATCACGCAGAACCGACCGGTCCGCTCTGGAGGCCCAACGAGTCTCCGCTTCAGTCAGCCCGACAAGGCCGGCAATTCGGGCAATGACGGCGCAGGCGAACCCGTCTTGCGGGGCGTCGGCAACGATGTTTTGCGACAATGCCAGGGCAAGCGCCAGATTGTCGGCGGCAAGCGCCTGTTCGATAGCGGGCCGTGCACCGTTATCCGTCACGGAACCACCGCGACCGCTTCTATTTCGATCATAAATTCCGGCCAGGCCAGTGCAGCCACCTCGCAGATAACGCTGGCAGGACCGTCCTTTGGAAAATACCGCTCGCGAATGTCTGCGATGTCATTGAACGCCCTGATATCGGTGACATAAACCGTGACCTTGACGATATCGGCCATTGCTGCGCCTGCATCCGACAGGATCGCCTCGATGTTTTTCAGCACCTGTTCAGCCTGAGCTCTCAGGTCGCCTTCGCCGACCAGCCGTCCTTCCCGGTCCAGCGCGACCTGACCGGATATCCAGAGCAGCGGCCCCGCCTCGGATCGAACTGCATTCGAATAGTACGGCTTCAAGGGCGGTGCGACCGCGTCAGCGTTCAGCGCGGTCTTGCGGTCGACGGGCATCGGTATTCTCCTGTTGCTGAAATTCGCGGTATACTCTCGGGATCGAAGCCGGAAGGGTCAAGACCGGCGATTTGTCCTTCGCCAAGACGTCAGAAATTGATAAGTTAACTAAGTAATTTCCACAGCGAATTGCATCCGGAACCGCGGCAAACAGGAAGATGTAAATGGCAGCGAGCAAGAAGGCCGCAAGGCCTAAGAACAAGACGGTCGGCAAGCCCGCAGGGATTGTCAGGAAGAAATACAAGCTCCAGCAGGCGAACATCGTCGTTGAAACGCAGGGCAAGGGAAAACCGCTTCTGCTGCTCCACAGCGAAGACTACTACGAACGAGGCGCCGGCTTCGTAGAGGAACTCGCCAAAACGCGTCAGGTCATCATGCCCTGGATGCCGGGTTTCAATGGCTCGACCCTGCCGGACTCGATCAGGAAACCCGAGGATATCTCGTACCTGTATCTCGACCTGCTCGACCAGCTGAAGCTGACCGGCCTTGATGTTCTCGGCTTTTCGGTCGGCGGGTGGCTCGCGCTGGAAATGGCGACCAAAAACGACACGCGTCTCGGCAAGCTCGCCCTTGTCGCGCCTGTCGGCACCAAGTTCGGCGGCGCCTACGACCGCGATATCGAAGACATCTATTTCCACACGTTCCCTCGTGTGAAGAAGTTCAAATTCCACGACATCGAAAAAGATCCGAAAGTCCTGACGGACATGTCTGACAGGGAAGCGCTTCTGGAAGCCAAGGCCCGGGAGGCCACTGCGCGGCTCTGCTGGGACCCCTATTTCCATAACCCGAGCCTGCGCTACCGGCTGAACCGGGTCCAAAAGAAAACCCTGCTGATCTGGGGCGCGAATGACGGGATCGTCAAACCGTCCTATGGCCGCAAATACGCCAAGGCGATCAAGGGATCGAAGTTCATCAGCATCCCGAAGGCGGGCCATTTTCCGCATGTGGAACAGCCCGACGCCTTCATGAAGGCGTTGCGCCCGTTCCTGCGCTAGAGCCGACGTCAAACCAGCAACATCGAATTCAAGGATACCGAAATGGAATTCTACCACTTCACCGAGTTCCCCTGGCCGCATTTGCCGCCCGATGACGAATTCACGTCAATGCGGGTCAACCTGCCCAGCAGCGTGTACGACCCGGATATCGGCGCCGACCTGTTCAACTCGTATCTGGATCAGCATGTCCTCGCCGATGAGCTTGGCCTCAACTGCATGATCAACGAGCATCACCAGACGGCGACCTGCCTGAATTCGGCCGCGCCGCTTTCGGTAGCCATCACCGCGCGGGAAACCAAGAATGCGCGAATCTGCATTCTCGGCAATCCGGCGGCCAATCTGCGCGACCCGGTGCGCAACGCCGAAGAAATGGCGATGATCGACAATATCTCGCATGGCAGGCTCGAATGCGGCTTCGTCCGCGGCGTGCCCTACGAGCTGTTCGGGTCGAACTGCAACCCGACCGAAACCAGCGAACGGCTCTGGGAATCCATCGATCTGATGAAGAAAGCCTGGACCACGCATGACGGCCCCTTCAACTACGAAGGCAGATGGGTTCACAAGCGACAGGTCAATGTCTGGCCGCGCGTCTATCAGGAGCCCCACCCGCCGATCTGGATGACGGGCGGATCGGACGTCAATCACGCCACACGCTCGGTCGAAAGCGGCTACACCTTCACCATGTTCCTGACTCCGGTAGAGGGCATGAAGAAGATGTTCGACGGGGTGCGCGCCAACCTGAAGAAAAAGGGGCTGCCCGAGCCGGCGGACGATCTGTTTGCCTTTATGCCACTGGTTGCCGTTGGCGAGACAGAAGAGGAAGCCCTCAAATTCGTCAAACAGGTCTTCTGGTACGTCACAAACAACAAGGCCGAACCGCAATTCCGCGCACCGCCCGGGTACGTTGAAACACAGCTCTATGCCAACTTCCTGTCGGGCAAGTTCTCTGGCGGGCGAACCGATGCGATCCGCACCAAGGGCATGGAGTATTTCCGCGAGACCGGTGTCGCCGTGTACGGAACGCCAGACGTCGTTGCAGCAAGGCTCAAGGAAATGTACGGCCAGATCGGCGGCTTCGGCCACCTGATCGCCATGCTGCATTCCGGCGACATGCCGTTCAAGGACTGCGCCAAAAGCATGAAGCTTTTTGCAGAGGAAGTGGTGCCGCAGATCAAGGATATCGGAACGGTCAGCGAAAAAGTCGGACCGCTCAAGGACCGCGGTACGCCAATCCCCGCCGGCAAATTCAAAGGAAGGACCGAGGCTCTGGAAGCTGCTCGCGCCAAGACCGGCGGTCTGACCGTGCGCGGCCCCAATCTCAACAAGAAAAAAGGCAAAGCAGCCTGACCCTGTCAGGACAGGAGGAAGCATGGCAATCAAGGGAATCAGAAGCCGTTACGTCAACGTGGACGGCATACGGACGCATTATCTCGAAGGCGGCGAAGGTCCGACCGTAGTGTTCATGCATTCGGGCGAATTCGGCGGATGCGCGGAACTGTCATGGGAATTCAACCTGCCGGCCTTCGCCAAGCATTTCCGGGTCATCGCGCCCGACTGGCTCGGCTTCGGTCATACCGACAAGGTGTTCGACTTCGCCAATGGAAGGGACCGGGTGTTCAATCACATGATCCGTTTCTTCGAGATCATGGACATCAAGGAAGCCGATTTCATCGGCAACTCCATGGGCGGCAGCAATCTCGCCCGGATTGCCGCGGCGCGGCCGGTGATTTTCCCCATCCGGTCGCTCGTGCTGGCCTCCGGCGGCGGATTCGCTCCGGCGACCGAGGCGCGCCAGCAGCTTCTGGATTACGACGGTTCGCCGAAAGCGATGAGGGCACTGCTCGACGGGCTGTTCTATGACAAGAAGAAATGGGTCGACAACCCGGCCTACATCCGCAAGCGCCAGCAATACGCCACGATCCCCGGCACATGGGAATGCACCGCCGCCGTGCGGTTTCGTCGGCCGACCATCAAGAAGGCCGGCGGCCAGTTCGGCAATCCGGATGCAACGCCCTACGAGGACATCGACGTTCCGGTATTCATGATCGCCGGCAAGCAGGACCGGCTGCGCGAACCGGGCTACGCGCCAAAACTCGCAAAGCGGATCAAGGGCGCCAAGGTTGCGGTTTACGACAAGGCCTGCCACTGCCCGCATATCGAGCACGCAGGCCGATTCAACCGCGAGGCCATCGCCTTCCTTAAGGGCGTGCACAAGAAGCTCGGCGTCAAGCGCGGGTAATGGCGAACGCCGCGCCGGAAGCCGCGTCGAATCCGGTTCTCGTCGAAGCCATCCGTGGCGACATGACGGAAAGCCGCCACCGGGGATCGGTGGCGGTGGTCGATGCTCATGGCCGGGTCGCGCTGGCAGTCGGCGATACGGAGTCGCCGGTGTTCGCCCGTTCGGGACTAAAGCCCGTTCAGGCGCTCGCGCTGATCGAAACCGGCGCCGCCAATGCCTTTCATCTCGCCAACGCCCATATCGCGCTTGCCTGCGCCAGCCACAACGGCTCCGTGACCCATGTGGAGATCGTCGAGAACTGGCTCGAGCGGCTGGGGCTGACGGCGGACGACCTTGTCTGCGGTCCTTCCCTGCCCTGGACTGAAGAAGCCCGAAAGGCGCTCTACGATGCGGGCGGCGAGCCTACGACCCTGCACGACAATTGTTCAGGAAAGCACACGGGCTTCCTGACCGTCGCGAAGCACCTGGGCCACCCGGTCGCGGGGTACAACCGGATGGACCACCCGGTACAGCATCGCGTGCTCGGCATCCTCGAACAGATGACCGGGCTGGATCTGTTCGACGCCCCGAAAGGCCTCGACGGTTGCGGTATTCCTGTGATCGGCGTGCCACTCGGCAATCTGGCGCTCGCCATGGCGCGGCTGGGCGATCCGCACGATCAGCCGGAGGAACGACAGAAAGCCTGCGCCCGCATCCGCCGTTGCATGGCGGCGGAACCTTACCTCGTTGCAGGCAAGGACCGGTTCTGCACCCGCGTCATCGATGCGCTTGGCCAGTCGGCCCTGGTCAAGACCGGCGCGGAAGGCGTCTACTGCGCGACCCTGACGGATCTCGGTCTCGGCGTGGCGATAAAAATCGACGACGGCGCAGGACGCGCGGCGGAAGCGGTGATGATCCGCCTGCTCGACAAGTTCGGTGTTCTGACCGAACGCGCACGGGGCCGGCTCCTGAATCTGCTCGAACCGGCGGTCATGTCACGGTCAGGCGACCTTGTCGGATGGATACGCTGCACCCATCCCGACCTCGCTTTGAGCCCCTAATCTCCTTGCACTACCGGGTTGCGGAGTTCGCCGATCCCGTCGACGGTAATTCGCACCGTGTCTCCCGGCTGCAGGAATATGCCCCGCGGCCTTCCCACACCGGATGGCGTTCCCGTCGAAATCACATCTCCCGGCAGCAGGGTCATGTTCTGGCTCAAGGACGCGATCTGGTCGGCAATATCGAAGATCAGATCGGACACCAACTCGTTCTGCATCTCCTCGTCATTGACGAACAGCTTCATACGACAGGCGTAAGGGTCCGGGATCTGGTCCGCCGGCGTGATCCACGGTCCCATCGGCGCGGCGCCGTCGAAATTCTTGTGCGAAAACCAGTCCGTCGCGAAACGCGGCCAGTCCTTGCGTGTACCGAGATCGCGCGCCGACAGGTCGTTCATGATCGTGTAGCCCGCGACGTAATCGAACGCGTCGTCGAGAGAGATATTCTTTCCCTCTTTTCCGATGACGACGGCGAACTCCGCCTCCCAGTCGACCATCTTCGAGATGGCGGGAAGCCGGATGTCGGCGCCCGGCCCGATCACGCAGTGACGCGGATTCTTGAGGAAGAAATACGGTTTCACCTTGGTCTTGTCCGGAAACGTCTTGCCGTCCGGCGACATCTCCATCGCATGCTTCCTGTAGTTGGCGCCGGCGCAGTAAATTGCCGGCGGGAACAGGAGCGGCGCGAGAAGTTCTACATCTGCGAGGGGCCTGGCATCTGGAGAACGGTCGGCGATTTCGTGGAGCGCCGGACAAGCCACATCCCAGGCGCCGATAATCGCCAGGGTGGAGCCCGACCACATGGCCCCGCCGCTCGCCGACTGGACATCCACCACCTGATCGTCGCCCACAAGAATGCCGGGCCGCGGTTCGCCCGCGAAACCCGCAAAATTCAGCAGTTTGAAATCGGCCATTGCCGTCCCCCTGTTCCTTTCGGTTATTCCTTAAACTCCGGAAACAATGTCTCCGCGAGTTCCATGCTCGCGATCCAGTCCCGGCTCTGCATGTTGTACTGCCCGATGCGGCCGAATTTCTTCTGCCGTTCGACTGCCACATCGTGCGCCATCTCGATCAGCTCGCCGCCGCCCGACAGCGCGCCGTCCTGTGCCCGGCAGGCCAGCTCAAAAAAGTGATGGTAGATATAGGCCTCGGCCAGCGAGGTACCGCAAATCAGCGCGCCGTGATTTTCAAGGATCATGAACCAGCGATCGCCCAGCGCGTTCGCCAGATGCGCCGCGCCCTCGGGCTGCGTATCGTCCACTTCGTTGGGATAGTAGGCAATCTGGCCGTAGAAGCGGGTCGCCTGCTGGGTTATCGGACGAAGACCGCCGCGCTGCGCGGAGACCGCCAGATTGGCGGGCGAATGGGTGTGAACCGCCGCCATGATCTCGGGCCGCGCCTTCAGCACCGCGGAATGCAGATTGTACGCGGCCGGGCTTGCCGAATAGCCGAAATCGGTCACCTGATTGCCGTCAACGTCGTACTTGACGAGGTTAGACGCCGTTACCTGCTCCATGAACTTGTCCTGCGCCTTGACCAGGAAATGATCGGGCTCGCCCGGCACGCGGACAGAGATGTGGTTGTAGGTCATGTCCACGAAAACGAAATGCGACACCAGTCGATGCGCTGCCGCCAACGCGCACCGGGCCTCCCACTCCTCCTCGCTTACCTGCTCCCGGACCGACGTTTTCCGCTTGGCTTCGATGGATGTAACGCTCATTCGAACCTCCTCGTTTCGCCGTCGGAGTTTCCCATGTTAGAAGGCAGGCGACAACGCCGCGCCGCCTTTCGCGGACGGACCGCAATGGAAAACGGAAAGGATTCCCCATGAGCAACGTCACCCTCGACCAGGCTTCGATCATCGTCGACACGGCCATCGCGACCGGTCGCGAAAAAGGATTCGCACCGATCACCATCGTCGTTCTCGACGCCGGCGGTCATCAGGTCGCGATGAAGCGCGACGACAACTCCTCGCTTCTGCGCCCGCAGATCGCCCACGGCAAGGCCTGGGGCGCGCTGGGCATGGGACTTCCCGGTCGCAAGCTGCGGGACCGCGCGGCGGCGAACCCGGCATTCTTCGGCGCTCTGTCGGACCTGTCGGGCGGCAACATGGTGTGCAATCCGGGCGGTGTGCTGCTGCGGGATAAGGACGGAAACCTGATCGGAGCGGTTGGCGCAAGCGGCGACACAGGCGAAAACGACGAAATCTGCATCGTTGCGGGCGTCGAGGCCGCCGGGCTCGTTGCCGAAACCGGCGAGTAATCTCTGCGTGGCGGGAGCGCACGCCACAATCAGGGCGCAATTGGAATGCATTCTTGCCGCAAGCTGTTAATGGCTTGCGATTACCGGAGGGGAACGACAGAATGCGCCGCTTTTGGGCGCATACAGACATGCTCATCAATCAGGAGAATTTCATGAATACGAAAACTTTTTTTGGCGCAGCAGCGCTTGCCGGTCTGGCCGCGATGGCCGCCCCGGCTAATGCCGCCGACCTGGCGGACATGTACAAGGGAAAGACCGTCACCATCCTGTTCGGCTATGGCGTCGGCGGCACCTACGGCAAGACCTCTCTGGTCCTGAGCCGTCATCTCGGAAAATTCATTCCCGGCAATCCCAACGTCATCACCCAGTCGATGCCGGGCGCCGGCGGCCTGAAGTCCGCGAACTACGCCTACAACGTGATGCCCAAGGGCGGCATGAACATCCTGATGCCGCCGGACATGTCGATGGTCTCGCAGCTTCTGCGTCCGACCAAGGTCAAGTACAACGCCAAGAACTTCACCTGGATGGGCCGCGTGTTCGGTTCGAACAACCTGATTGCGGTGCGCCGCGACGCCGGCGTGACCAGCATCGATCAGGTCAAGAGCAAGCAGATCCTGATGGCCTCCACCGGCAAGGGATCGCCGACCTTTATCGTGACAGCGCTGGTCAACGGCCTCGCCGGCACCAAGTTCAAGATCGTCGAAGGCTACAAGGGCTCCCACCGGGCCAAGCTGTCCGTCGAGCAGGGCGAAACGCAGGGAATTTCCCTCGCCTGGGCATCGTGGAAGAGCGACCGCGCCGCATGGTTTACCGGCGGCCAGAAATCCTATGTCGTTCCGCTGGTTCAGAGCGGCTTCGAACGGGACCCGGATCTGGCGAATGTCCCGCTCGTCCAGGAGCTGGTGACCGACGCTGACGCCAAGTCGGCGGCGGACCTGATCGCCACCTCGTCGCTGTTCGGACGCGGGCTCGCCCTGCCGCCGGGCGTGCCGAACCATCTGATCGCCCCGCTGCGCGAGGCGTTCTGGAATACGGTTCAGTCGGCCGATTTCAAGGCTGAGGTCGAGCGGACCAAGCTCGATTATTCGCCGCTCAAGGGCGCCGACATCCAGAAGACCGTCAACAAGGTCCTCAACATGTCGCCCGCGGCCGTGGCCATGGCGCGCAAAGCCATTTTCGGCAAGTAATCGACCGTAATACCGATTGCGAAACAGCGGGCCGGAGCATTGCTCCGGCCCGTCTTTTATTGGCGTAAGTCCGTTGTGCGCCTATGATTTTGAAATGGAAAACTCGCCGCCCCCTCCGTCCGACAATATCGTCGAACTGGATCTCTCGGCTTTCTCGAAGCCGGACATCGCGCGCATCAAGTCGTTGGGCGAAAAGCTGAAACTGCTTTACCGCTGGTTCCGTTCGGAACGCGTCACCCAACCCGGACTCGACAAGTATCTGATCTATTCCGGCGACAGAACCCGCACGCCTTATGCGGCCTACCGGATCGAACGCGACCGCAGCGGGGAATACCGCCTTTACGACCAGAAATCCGGCGAATGCCTCGCCGCCGCACGATCGATGGACCATGTCCTCAATCGCTTGCCGGATGATTTTTTCAGTTCGAAATAATCCGCCCGACGGCTACAAGTTAAGGTTCCAGTGTTCAAGGAAGGTAATGCGGCCGCCTTCCATCCTGTACAGGAAACAGCCGTCGCGATTGCCCGTCTCGTTGCGCCCCAGATGCAAATCGAAATTGATGCAGACCGCGTCAATGGCGACGCCCTGATCCTTGGCGTTTGGCGCCCCCCCGTCTCCGGCAGCTTCAGACCTGCCCCGAAATTCATCGGGCACCTGCTCCGCCGGCCGGTGGCTCCATATCTGCGACACCTCGAAAGTGGCCCCTATAATGTTGACCTTTTCCCGGAGGTACCCGCCCAGTTCACGCATCAGGTCACCGGGATTTTCCTCCAGAAGGGCCCCGAAACTCGGGATCGATCCGACGCGCTTGTCCGGTGGCGGGGCCAATGAGGCCTCCTCGCTCGCCGTCTCCCGTTCGACAGTTTCGGTTGCCGGGAGGGTCGCCGAAGGTTTTCCCACGCGATTCCGGGCGAGCCCGGCAAAAACGCCGTTCGGGAACTGTTGCAGATAGGCGCGGTAATCGGCGGCATTCCCGCTGTCCTTGATGGTCTGCCAGAACAGGGTCTCCTGGTTGACCGGGGATGCGCTGCTCCCCTTGAGGCCCAGCGCCGGCGCGTTTCCGGGAGACGCGGCCACCGTCGACGATGTCCTGACGCCCTTCGGCGCGGCGAACACGAACTGCCCGAGCCCATGCCCCGGCAGCGTTCCGTCTCCGGGCGTCTGGTAATCGTTGGTTGCCCTCGGCACGAGATAGCCGGCGAGCTCGGCAAGGGTGATGTAACCGTCTCCGTCGAGATCGCCGAACCCCTTCTCCAGCGCCTCGATCAGGTAGCCGGTAAAATAGGAGTAGCCGCTTGGTCCGCCGTCGAGCACCTGCTGTCCCTTTCCGCCCGCGGTCAGAAACTGCCGCGCGACGCGGCTGGTAACATCGCGGATATAACGCGGATGGGTTTTCGGAATTCCGTCGGTGCGCGCCCTGGTCGGCGCGAACAGTCCGCCGAAACAGGCGTCGATGACGAAAAGATGGTGCTTGGCGGCGCCCATCTTGTCCGACAGGTTGCGGAGCGTCTCCATCGAAATCATCGAGCCTCGGCTTCCCGTCGCGTCATGGGGCACGAGATAGCCGAAATCCTTGCCGCCCAGCGTCTGGGTATCGCCATGACCCGAAAAAAATACCAGCACCCGATCATGCTTGCTCAGGCGCGGCGCCAGATAGTCCTCAAATACAGAAACGATCGCCTTGCGAGTGGCCTTCTCGTCGTAGAGGTCGATGACCTCGAAACCCTGCCGACGCAGAAGGCCAGCCATGCCTTGGGCATCCTTGCGCGCATAGGCCAAATCTTTCCATTGAGAGGACGGATACCGGCCGACCCCGACGACTACAGCATAGCTTCTGCCGTAAAACGGGAGGTTTTCTGCACGTCCGGCAGACGTCGGAAGGCCCGTCCCGACCAGCATCGCCGCGAACAGCCCCGTCAGCAGAATTCTCCGCATGCCTGCCGCTCCTCAGCGCGCCGCCCGCTTCCGCGCGACAGCCTCTTCCTCGGTCAATCCGTTTGCGCCTGCCGCATTCGCAAGCGTTCGAAGAAATCCGGGATTCTGGGCATCGACCTGAACCGCCAGCCGCGCCATGGCGAGAGCTTCCAGCTTGCGATCCAGCTTCAGGTAGATTTTCGCCATACCGTCAGCGACCCGGGCAATATCGCGCGCCGTCGCGTCTTTCGACGCCGCCAGCCCGCCATAGACGGCAATCGCTTCGGACGGATTGTCTCCGCCCGCCAGGCGTTCGGCTCGCTGCCAGTCCGGATTTGCCGCGCGCCCCTTCATCGCGAGTGTTCGGCCGCCGCCCTCGCCGGCGCTGGACGAAAAGGACGGCTGCGCCTCGACCACCATGGCGACGATCAGCGCTGCGCCGAACAGCGCAAAACAGGTACCGGGCGCGGCATTCGAAAGCGACAGCTCGAAGCTTCCGGCCTTCGCTTCCGCCGAGGTTCCTTCTCCTCCGCCGGATACCCCTCTCAGAAAAAGCCGGTAGCCAAGCACAACGCAGACAATCCCGGCGGCGATTACCGCCAGCCGGTAAAGGGCTGCGTAGACAAGATACCCTGTCTCTACATCCATTCGATCCAACTCCCCCGGCATCATGACAAGTTTCCTGCAACTTTTCATCAACTTGCTGCATCGACCCCGCAAGTGACAGAATGACGCGGAGGTATTCGACATGAACGATCAAAAACAGACATTCCGGGTGGGCAGGCTTTCCGACGCGCTCGACGCCGCAAAGGTTCCGCTCTCGCCTGTGGTCAAGGCCAACGGCTTCGTCTTCGTCTCCGGCCAGCCGCCGCTCGATGCCGCGACCGGAGAACTGGTCAAAGGCGATATCCGGACCCAGACGCGTTACGTCCTCGACAATGTGAAGCTGTGCCTCGAGACGGCCGGCAGCACGCTGGACAAGGTCGTCAAATGCAACGTCTACGTGACCAACATCGCCTATTACGATGCAGTCAACGAAATCTACGCCGAGTATTTTCCCACGGATCCGCCGGCCCGGACCTTTGCCGCGGTAGCGTCCTGGCCGTGGGAATTCGACATCGAAATCGAATGTATCGCCCTGGAGTAATGGAGATAGCCGAATGAGCGGACTCGCCTCTTTCAACCTGATGCAATGGGTCGAAGACAATCGCGACCTGCTGCGCCCGCCGGTGCTGAACCAGACGATCTTCAGGGACGGCGACTTCATCGTCATGGTGGTCGGCGGCCCCAACGTGCGAACCGACTATCACGACGACCCGTACGAGGAGTTTTTCTATCAGCTCAAGGGCGACATGGTCCTGAAGGTGGTCGAAGACGGCGCGCTCAAGGACGTGCCGATCGGCGAGGGCAACGTGCTTTTGCTGCCGCCGCATGTCCCGCATTCGCCGCAGCGTCCCGATCCCGAAAGCATCGGCCTGGTCGTCGAGCGCGCGCGTCCCGCAGGCGTGATGGACGCATTCGAATGGTATTGCGAAAACTGCGCCACCCGCGTCTGGCGGCGCGAGGTCCGGGTCGACAATATCGTTACCGACCTGCCGCCGGTGTTCGAGGAGTATTACGGAACGGTCGCTGACGGAAACTGCGCCAGCTGCGGCCATCCTCACCCGCGCAAGATAAGCGCCTGACGGAATTCGGGCCGGATTCGGACGATCGCGCCGGACTTTCGGCGCATCACGGCTGTTAGCATAACGGGCTTGTGATTTGAGCCCGCAGCAACGATTGGCGAAACTGCGCCATCGCAATCAACAACAGGGGAGACCCGTTATGACCATGGCAAAACGGCTGGGCGGCATCGGCCTGGCAATCCTTATGGCATTTTCCATCGGCGCGGCCAGCGCCCAGAACGCTCCCAAGCGGTCGATCTCCAAGATCGCGGGCGATGTCTACCGGTTCCAGAACAATTTCCATTTCTCGGTCTTTTACGTGACAGACGAAGGCGTGCTGGTCACCGACCCGATCGATGCCAATGCCGCGAAATGGCTGAAGGCCGAAATTGCGAAGCGTTTCAACAAGCCGATCAAGTACCTAGTCTACAGCCACGACCATCAGGATCACAGCTCGGGCGGCGAGGTCTTCGCCGACAGCGCGACGATTGTCGGGCACGAAAATACCCGCGCGGCGATGATCGGCGAAAAACGCCCGACGCCGCCGCCAACGCTTACCTTTTCCGATCAGATGACGATCCATCTCGGCGGTCGCGAGATCGAGCTGACCTATGTCGGGAAGGGCCATTCCGACAACAGCATCGTCATCCGCTTTCCGCGCGAACGGGTCCTGTTCGCGGTCGATTTCGTGTCGGTCAAGCGCCTGCCCTTCAAGAACCTGTCGGACACCTATATCCCCGACCTGATCGACCAGATCCGTATGGTTGCGGACATGGATTACGACATCCTCGCGCCCGGACATGGCGCAACGGGCACGCGCGCCGACGCCGCCGACCACGCGCAGTATGTCGAAGACCTGTACAACGCCGTTTACGCGGGTGTTCGCGCGGGCCAGTCGCTTGCCCAGTTGAAGGCGGATATCAAACTGCCGAAATACGAAAAATGGAGCCAGTACAAGGACTGGCTGCCGCTGAACATCGAGGGGATCTACGCACGGATCGCGCTGCAACGGCGTGCGACACAGTAGATTTCGTCGCCCCTGACAGGAAAAACGGCTCCGGATACACTTCCAGAACCGTTTTTTTTACCGTTTTTTCGGCAAAATACGGTGTTTTTTTCTGCATTTTGCAAACCTTTGCGCCAGAGAATTAACCATAACTAATTGAAAAAAAAAGACCTTCCAGGCTTCCCCATTGGAAGATTTCCAGTAAAATTTTCCTTAAGAAATCAGATCCTGGGGAGAACCAAAGGATGATGTTCAAGTCGAAACTGCTCAGCACCACCTTCATCGTCGCCGCCATTGGTTTTGGCACGGCACAGGCTCAGGTATCCTCGACGGGCAACGTAACGCCTGGGGGCATCAGCGCCGGCGCGGGAGGCACTTTCCAGCATAATGGTCAGGTTACGATTGGCACTGGCGGCGGCGCGGGTACCATCAATACCAACAACGTTACCGTGGAAAATCGGTTCGACCCTGCAGGTCGATGAGCACACGACCCCCACGGGCAGCGGTTTCGATGGCGCGCGCATCCATGTCGGCACCGACCTCGGCGAAGGCAGCCTGACCATCCAGTCGGGCGGCATCGTCAACATCCAGAATCTCGGAACCTCGGCCGGCAACCCCGGCCCGCGGATCGACGGCGCAGCCTTGGGCATCAGCAACGTACCCGGCGTGGACGGAACCTCGTCGCTAGCAGGACGGGTCGATATCACGAACGGCACGCTGCTCGTCGAAACGAACGCCAATAACGGCAGCGCCCGCATCGGAGTCGGACGCGACGGCACCGGTACGCTCAACGCCACCGGCAGTTCGGTCACGGTCCAGGCGGCCGATGACACCGCATTCTTCAGCCTTGGCGGTACCGGCACTTCAGGGCCGCTCGTGACGTCTCAGGGCACGGCGACCTTCGACAATTCGACCCTGACCGTGAATTCCGACAGCACGACGACAGGGTCCGCCTTCGTCAGCGTCGGCCGCGACGGCAATGCCGGCACAAGCACGCTTAACATCAATAACGGTTCGGTCGTTACGATCACCAACAATGCAGCCTCCACCGGATCGGCCTTCATCGATGTGGGACGCAACAATACGACCGGCTTCATGAATATCGATGCATCGACCGTATCGGCAGGCGATTTCGTCAGTATCGGTCGCGACGGCGGTACGGGCACCATGTCCGTCACCGGCGGCGGTACTGTGGACAATACAGCGTTGACCGGTCTCACACGCGTGGGCCGGGGCGGCGGCACCGGCACGCTCAACGTCACCGGCACGTCGTCCCAGTTCTCGACCAATAACCTGCAGATCGGGCGCGATGCGTCATCCACCGGCACGGTTACGGTCAACACAGGCGGTACGATCAATGCCGCAAACTCGGTCCTGGTGGGCAGGGATTCGAATACCGCCAACACCATGACTGTCGGTGCGGGCGGCACCGTCAACGCGCGTTCGACAATTGTCGGCTCGAATACCGGCAGCAACGGGATCATGAGCGTCAGCGGCGCAGGCGCGCAACTCAACCTGACCGGCATCGAGCCCACCGGCGTCGATCAGAATGGTGCATTCCTCGGCGTCGGCAGCGCGGGTACCGGCGTCCTGAACGTCAATGCGGGCGGTACGGTTACGATTTCGCCAGGAATCCCCACTGGCACCGGCCTGTCGGGCGGACTCACAATCGGTGGTTCCTCCTCAAACCCCACCACCGGCAACGGTACCGTCAATGTGGACGGTGCGGGCAGCAGCATCACGTTCACGTCGGCGAACGGCCAGGCAGGCTTCACCCAGGTCGGGCGTGACGGAACGGGGGTCCTCAACATTACCAACGGCGGTACGGTCAGCGGCGCGACGCAAAATTTTGCCATCGTCGGCCGAAAGGTGGGCGCCACGGGCAGCGTCAATATAACGGGCGCGGGATCGAGCTGGACCACCACCGACCTGTTCATCGGCACAGAAGTCGATTTCGGCACCGGCACGGCGTCCGGACCGGGCGGCAACGGAACGGTGAATGTCGCCAATGGCGGCGCCCTGTTCGCCAATAACATCATCAACGGCGCAACCGGCACGATCTCGGGCGGTGGCGGTACGATCAACGCCAACATCCAGTCGAGCGGCACGATCGGACCCGGCAACTCGCCTGGCCTGATGTCGGTGGTCGGCAATGTCGACCTGCTGGCGGGCTCGACACTCGCCATAGAACTTGGCGGACTGGTGGTCGATACCGGCTACGACCGGCTGGATGTCGTCGGCATTACCGATATCGCCGCGGGATCGATTTTCGACATCGATTTCTTCGGCGGCTTTGTGGCAAGTCTCGGCGACAGCTTCGATATTCTGGTGTCGGACGACATCACCCTCGCCGATCTGGGTGGGCTGATCTTCGATTTCAGCGGCGCCCTTTTAGGCACGGGGCTCGAATGGCAGACATCGCTGGATGAAAGTGGCGCGCGCGACGTCCTGCGGATTTCCGTGGCCGAAGCAAGCATTCCCGAACCGTCTACCCTGCCCCTGTTTGCATCCCTTGTTCTGGGCGCAATCGGCATGAGGCGATTAGGGAAACGCACTGCCTGACTTTGCCGCGTCCCCAATAGAGACCCCGCCCGTCCGGGCGGGGTTTTCTTTTGACCGATAACCGGGGATCATCGGAAAAACAGAAGCTCCGGTTATCGAAGGATCAGCTATGGAATTCGGCGTATTCGACCATGTAGACCGTGCGCGCGACGATCTCTACGCCTATTACGAGGACCGCCTGCGCATCGTCGAACAGTACGACCGGATCGGCATACATCGCTATCACGTCGCCGAACATCACGGTACGCCGCTCGGCATGTCGGCGTCACCCAGCGTCTATCTCGCCGCCGTCAGCCAGCGCACGAAGAAGCTGCGTTTCGGCCCCATGATCTTCGCCGCACCGCTCTACCACCCGCTCCGTCTTGCCGAGGAAATCTGCATGATCGACCAGATGAGCGGGGGCCGGTTCGAGCTCGGCTTCGGGCGCGGCGCATCGCCCATCGAGGCCTCGTTCTGGGACCTGGAACGCGAGGAGATGGAGCCGGTCTATCAGGAAACCATTGCCATCGTTCTCGATGCCCTGCAGACCGGCGAGCTCAATTTCAAGGGCGAGTATTATTCCTTCGAAAACACGCCGCTCTGCCTGGAACCGCGCCAGAAACCCTATCCGCCGATGTGGTACGGGATTCACTCGGTCGAAAGCGCCGCCCGCGTCGCGCGCGAGGGCTTCAACGTCATCAGTCTCGACAGCGCGGAAGAGACCCGCGAATACGTCGACGCCTATCGCGCCGCGTGGCGGGACGTCAATGGCGACACCCCCGAGCCCTGCATCGGCATCAGCTATTTCATCGTCATCGCGGAGGACGAGGACGAGGCGTTGTCGGTCGCCCGGCGTTCCTATCCGGTATGGCACGACAGCTTCAACTATCTGTTCCGCCGGAACGGAACGGTGCCCCGCCACCAGCGCCCCGCCGACTGGGACGGTATCGTCGCCGAAGGCCGCGCCGTCGCAGGCACGCCCGATCAGGTCGCCGCCTTCCTCAAGAACGCCTGCGATACATCGGCGGTAAACTATCTGGTGGGGCAGTTCGCGTTCGGCGACCAGACGGTCGAGGAGACGCTGCGCACGGTCGAGCTGTTCGCAGACCGCGTCATGCCGGTCCTGAAGGACTGAGTTTACCCGTCGCGCCGGACGATGCGCTCCGGCGAGGCATGAACGCCGTAAGTCACGAGATCCGCATCGCCGGTTGCGCGGAACCGGTGCCGGACTTCCGGCGGAAACACCATTGTATCGCCCGCTCCGATGGGCTTTGGCTCCCCTTCCCCGTCGATCCAGGCTTCGCCTTCTCCGGCAAGCACCGTCACGATTTCCAGATAGGGGTGCGCGTGCACGCCGGTATCGTAGCCGGGCGGCGACGTCTGGATACCTGCCCGAAGCGGTGTCGAGCCCTCATCGTCTCCGACCAGCGTGCGGTACGTCGCCCCGCCCCGGAATTGCTCACACCTGCCGTCATCGGGACCGAGTATCGGCATCGCCGCGCCCGCCGTTACTGAACCCGCAGCGGCCGGATCGCCGCGCTGCCGCGGCCCCGCAGCGTATCCATCGCCCGGTCGAGCCCGTTCAGCGTCATCGGGAACATCCGTCCTTCCATCAGCCGGAAGATGAGCTGGGTCGACATGGTCTGCGGCCAGCGCTGCGTGTCTTCCGGGTTGAGCCAGACGACGTCGGGGAAATGGTCGGTCAGACGGCGCATCCAGACCGCGCCCGCCTCCTCGTTCCAGTGCTCGACGGAGCCGCCCACCTCCGTAACCTCATAGGGGCTCATGGTCGCGTCGCCGATGAAGATCACCTTGTAGTCGGACGTGTAGGTATTGAGCACGTCCCAGGTCGGAATGTAATCGCCGCGCCCGCGCCGGTTGTCGCGCCACACCCGTTCGTACAGGAAATTGTGGAAATAGTAATATTCGAGATGCTTGAACTCGGTCTTCGCCGCCGAGAACAGCTCTTCGGAAACCTTCACATGGCTGTCCATCGTGCCGCCGATGTCGATGAACAGCAGAACCTTCACACGGTTCTTGCGCTCGGGTCGCATGCGGATGTCGAGCAGGCCGGCGTTTTTCGCCGTGCCCTCGATCGTGCCGTCGAGATCGAACTCGTCTTCCGCACCCTCGCGCAGGAACTTGCGCAGCCGCCGGAGAGCCACCTTGATGTTGCGGGTGCCGATCTCGACATCGCCGGTCAGGCTGCGGAATTCGCGTTTCTTCCAGACCTTGGTGGCGCTGCCGCCGCCCCCTTCGCCGCCGATGCGAACGCCCGCCGGATTAACACCTGAATTGCCGAACGGCGACGTGCCCCCCGTGCCGATCCATTTGTTGCCGCCGGCATGCTCGCCCTTCTGCTCCTCCAGACGCTTGCGGAGCTCATCCATCAGCTGGTCGAAATCCATCTTTTCGAGCTTCGCAATTTCCTCTTCGGAAAAGACCCGCTGGGTCATGGCCCGCAACCAGCGTTCGGGGATACCGCCTTCGAACAGCTCCCGACTCTGTCGCATCAGCCCGTTAAAGAATTCGCCGAAGACCTGGTCGAACCGGTCGAAATATTTCTCGTCCTTGACCAGGGCGGAACGGGCAAGGAAGTAAAAATCGTCGACATTTGCCTCGCAGACGCCCGACTCCATGGCCTCGAGCATCATCAGATACTCCCGGATCGTCACCGGAATCCGCGCGTCGCGCAGCTCGTAGAAGAATTCGACAAACAAGCCAGTCGTTCCTTTTTTTACTCCCGACTCTTAGCACGCACCCGGGAACGGCACACGGTTTCCCGTACAGACGAAAACGGCGGTCTCCGAAGAGACCGCCGTTTCGACAGTGGCCTTCGCCGCTGCTACTTCTTCGTGCGCTTCGGTGCGGCGCGCGCCGACTTCAGCAGTTCGCCGTAAATCCGGCGGGCCGCTGCGATATCCGTCTGCGACATCTCCATCACCTTGGCGATACGTTTCTCGATCTCCTCGCCACGCATGATGTTCAGCGAGGCGCGCCGTTTCTCGGCTCCTTCGCGGAACTTCTTGGACGCGACCATCTCTTCCCAACCCTTGCGAAGCGCGGCAAGCCGGTCGGCCGGGACATTCGGCGGCATATAGACCGAACGCCCGATCATGCCTCCCGAGGCCCAGAAATTGAGGAACTTCTTTTCCCCGTCATTGCTGCCGAATTCCGTGATGGCGGGCACATCGGGATATTCCGGAAGACGCTCCAGCGCCCATGTAAAGACCGGCACCAGCGCGCCGCTCTTGATCTTCGGCATATGGAACGCCTTCATCACGACCCAGGTTGCGGTGACCGCGTCCAGCTCACCGCGCTGCACCGCGGTGAACATTTCCGACGTTCCCTTGTAGCCGGCGACGACCTTGAAGTTGGTCCCGGCGAACCGGTTGAACGCCAGCGGGCCGAGCGCGTTGGCAGCCCGAGCGCCGGTCGCACCGAAGATGACCTGCTGCTTGCGAGCCTGGTCGAGCGTCTTGACGCCCTTGGCACCGGAAACGAACCCGACATATTCGACGCCGACATAACGTCCCAGCCAGCGGAAATGACGAACATCGAACTTCGCCTTCGGGTTCAGAACGGTTTCCTGCAGGACCTCCTGATGAAGCCCGAGAACGACCGATCCGTCCTGCGGCGCAACATTGTAGGCATAGCCCAGCGCCTTCATGCCGCCGCCGCCGGGCATGCTCTGAATCACCATCCGGGGCTGTCCGGGGATATGCGGACCGAGGAACTGCGACGTCAGCTGGCCGTAAAGGCCGTAGCTGCCGCCCATGCCGGAACCGATCACGACGGTCACGGTCTTGTTCTTGTAGAAATCGGCCACGGCCTTGTCGTCCGCGACCGCCGCGGAGCTCACCGCCACCGCCGCAATGCCCGCCAGGACGGCGCGCGAAATTACTGAATTCATGTAAATCTCCCAGTTGAACGGCCGGAACATCGGCCTCGCCGGGGATTAGATACCGCCATCCTGCCGAGGGCAAGACCCCTGTTTATCCCTGTCGGCGCGACAGGAAAGCCAGCCGTTCGAACATATGGACGTCCTGTTCGTTCTTCAGCAGCGCGCCGTAAAGCTGCGGTATCGCCTTGCTCGAATCCGCGCGAATGGTTTCCGGGTCGATGTCCTCGATCACCAGCAGCTTGATCCAGTCGAGCAGTTCGGAGGTCGACGGTTTTTTCCTGATCCCGTTGACGTCGCGCAGCGAATAGAACACCTCCAGAGCCTCTTTGAGCAGACGCTGCTTGATGTCCGGGAAATGCACCTTGACGATCTGCTCCATCGTCTCGTTGTCGGGAAATCGGATGTAGTGAAAGAAGCAGCGGCGCAGAAACGCGTCGGGCAGTTCCTTTTCGTTGTTGGACGTGATGATGACGATGGGACGTCTTTTTGCCGTGACGGTTTCCTGTGTCTCGTGGACATAGAATTCCATCCGGTCGAGTTCCTGCAGCAGATCGTTGGGAAACTCGATATCCGCCTTGTCGATCTCGTCGATCAAGATCACGGCCTGCTCGTCGGAATCGAAGGCCTGCCAGAGCGGCCCCTTCTCGATATAGTTGCGGATATCGCCGACCCGGTCTTCGCCGAGCTGCGAATCGCGGAGCCTGGAGACCGCATCGTATTCGTAGAGTCCGTGCCGCGCCTTGGTGGTGGATTTGATGTGCCACTGGTACAGCCTGAGTTCCAGAGACCGCGCAACCTCTTCCGCCAGAAGGGTTTTTCCGGTTCCCGGCTCGCCCTTGATCAGCAGCGGCCTTTCAAGCGCAACGGCGGCGTTGACCGCCATGTTGAGATCGTCGGTCGTGACATAGCTATCGGTTCCGGTAAACTTCATGGCGAGGGCTGCCCTGCAAAGGTTTATACTGATGCCCGTCAGGGGCGTCGCGCGACCGTAGAGCAGCCCCGAAACCGGATCAAGAGCGGGGGGAAAATCCAATGGGCGTCGTCGTTATCCTGCATCTGCTCGCCGCACTCGTCTGGGTGGGCGGCATGTTTTTCGCGGTCTACGTCATGCGCCTCGCAGCCGGCGCCATGGAGCCGGCGGATCGTGTGGCGCTGTGGGGCCGCGCCTTTCCGAAATTCTTTCCCTGGGTCTGGATCGCGGTCGCGGTGCTTCCGGCAACCGGCTACTACATGATCTTCGTCGGTTATGCGGGCTTCGTCGATCTGCCGGTCACCCTTCACATCATGCACGGGCTCGGCTGGATCATGATCCTGGTCTTCCTGCATCTGTGGTTCGCGCCCTACGCCCGGTTCCGCAGGGCGCTGGCGGCGGAAGACATCCCGGAAGCCGGAAAGCAGCTCAACACCATCCGCACTCTGGTGACGACGAATTTGTGGATCGGCCTGGTCAACACCTGCTTCGGGGTTGCCGGACGCTACTGGGGCTGACCGGCCCGGAACAGATCAACGAGAGCGGCGCGCAGTTCCGCAATCGTCGGGTTCATCTTGGTCGCGCCCTGTTTGTGAATGAAGTGGAACCGCTTGCGGCCCTTTCCGTCGAAAATGAACACCGTCGGAATTCTTTCGACATTCTCGAACGCCCTGCCGATCGCCTCCCCGCCCCGCACGACCGAAAAGCGCGGCCCGTAACGGTCGAGAAACCTGTTGAGCCTGTCCCCGCCGGGATCCGGCCCGGCATAATCCTCGAACTGGTTTATCGAGACGATCCGGAGCCCCTTGGGTCCGAATTCCGTGTGAAGCTCGTTCAGATGCCGGAATTCCTTGTGGCAGGGCGGACACCAGCTGGCAAAGAACGACACCAGCACCACCCTGCCCTTCAGGTTTCCGTCCGTCGCCTTTTCGCCCGTCAGGGACGGCAGAGCGGCCAGCATCGATCGGACCTCGGCGGTCAAGGCGGCCTCGCCTGCCCAGCCGGGGGCGGCGAACAGCAAAAGGGCCAGCACTGGCAGAAAGCGTTTCATTGACAGACAATAGCCTGAATTCGGTCCGACGCGCGTTCAAATGCCCGTGCGCCGGCCGCGAGCCGAGCTAGGAGGAAATTCATGGCGCTGCTGCTGAAGGCAAACGAACTCGTCGGGCTGATTTCGCTCGAAGAAGCCATCGAGGTGGTCCGGCAGGGATACCGCGACCAGGGCGAGGCGCCGGGCTACTCCGTACCGCGGTCGCGGATGCAGCATGAGGACCGCCGAGTGACGGTCCATTCCGGCGGCTGCAAAAACCTGGAGGTCGCCGGCACCTTCATCCATGTCGAACGCTTCACCTTCCACGGCGGCGCGCAGCAATATGCCGGGGCGGGCAAGCGCGTCTATGTCGTCTATGACAGCGAGACAGCGGCGCTCCGGACCATCATCGTCGGGTCGCTGCCTCTGTTCGATTTCGAGCCGGAAGAAGACTGGTACGGAACCGAAACGCCCATCACCAGCGCGGTCGGCACCGACATCCTGGCGCGCGCCGACAGCCGCGTTCTCGGGCTCTATGGCACCGGCCGGCAGGCGCGGCGGCATCTGATTACCATGTGCGCCATCCGTCCCATCGAGGAAGTGCGCATCTACAGCCGCAGCGAGGATAACCGGGCAGCCTTCGTGGCGCAGATGCAGCCTTTGACCGGCGCACGTCTCAAAGCGGTCGATGCACCGGAAGACGTCGCCGCAGGGGCCGACATCATCTGCTGCGCTACGGGCAGCAACGTGCCGGTCCTGAAAGGCGACTGGCTGGAGCCCGGCCAGCACGTCACCTCCATCGTCAACTCCAACAAGGGGGTAAAGGAACAGGCCGGGCTGAAGGCCCGCCGCCGCGAGCTCGACGACGAGGTGGTGAACCGGTCCGACGTGATCCTGACCGTGCTGACCGAACAGGCGGTCATCGACGAGCATGGCGACCTGTTCGAGCCGGTCGAGCGCGGCCTCGTCTCGTGGGACGACATGTGCCAGCTCAGCGAAATCCTTACCGGCCAGGCCGAAGGCCGCACCTCCCGCGACCAGATTACCTTGTTCAAGCAGAATTCAGACCAGGGCGTCGGCTACATGGCGCTCGGCAAGCTTGCCCACGACAAGGCGGTCGCGGCGGGCATCGGGATGGAGATCTGATCCGGCGGCTCGAACTCAATGGGTGCGTCATGGCCGTGCTTGTCACCGCCATGCCGCGGGAGTTGCCGGCATCTCCCCACAGAACCCAATGGACATATCCGGGCGAGGCCATCAAAATCTCCGCACATACGGTCAGTTTCTCATGGAGGCACTCATGGACACGATAAACCCTGCCGATTTTCGCCCCGATCACGTCGCCCCGATGCGCAGCGACGCGCCCGGCACCGTCAGGTCGATGCCGTCGCCGACCAAGCTGCATCATCTGCATATCTTCTCGGACGAGAATTACGACAAGATGGTGGAGTTCTATCACCGGCTGTTCAACGCCGAGATCGTGCGGGTAAACCCGAACGGGCTGACCTTCATCACCTATGACGATCACGATCACCGCGTGGTCATCATCAAGCGGCCGGGCGCGCAGAAGAAACCCGACAATTTCATCGGCGTGTCGCACCAGGCCTATTGCTACGCCAGCCTCGGCGAGCTGATCTATGTCTACAAGCGGATGAAGGAATGGGGCTATCACCCGCACTGGACCGTCAATCACGGCAACTCGACGTCGTTCTACTACCGCGACCCGGACGGCAACGAGGTCGAAACCATGATGGACAACTACACGCCCGAGGACACGAAGGAATACAAGCGCCACTACCAATGGTCCGAGGAATTCCAGGCCATGGGCAACCCGACATTCGACGCCGACAAGATGGTCGAGCTGTACGAATCCGGCGTGCCGGACTCGGTGCTGCTAGATCACACCGAAGTCTGCAGGATGATCCGCGAAGGGAAGCTTTAAGGCTTCCGCACCCTCGAAACGCCGGGCGCGCAACACAACGAAGGAGACGACGTGAAATCAATCGCCATCGTCATCTTCGACGATTTCACCGATATCGACCTGTTCCTGATGTGGGACATCCTCGGCAGGAACAGGGAAGACTGGCGCGTCAGTATTCTCGGCACGAAAGAAGAGCACCACTCCACCCACGGCCTGCCGGTTCGCACGAACGGCCACATTTCGGAAGCCGGCAGCGCCGATGTCGTCCTGTTCATCAGCGGAAAGACTGGCGTACCCAACGCTCTAAAGGCCCCCGATTTTCTGAGCGCCTTTTCGCTGGACCCAGACACCCAGATTATCGGCTCCATATGCGCCGGCGCCTTCATTCTCGCCGAGCTGGGGCTGCTCGACAGCAAGCCGACGACAACACACCCTGGCGCCAAACCGGCGCTGGAGGCGCTGGGATACGATGTTCTCGACGAACCGCTGGTCTGCAACGGCAACGTCGCCACCGCCGGCGGATGCCTGTCGGCCGTCTATCTCATCGGATGGGTTGTCGAGACCTTGTTCGATGCAGAAAAGCGGAACGAGACGCTCGCGGAGCTCATACCCGCCGGACAGCAGGAAATCTTCGACCGACTGATCGAAACCAGCATCCGGAACGGTATCAAGACCGCCGTGGCAACGGCGGCTGAATAAAACGGGGCGCGAAACCGACCGGCACAGATAGAGCGGTAGCGACTTTCTCCCCTACCCCTTCAGAAACGCCGCCACCTTCGCCGCGACCGCGTCCGGCTGTTCGAGTATGACCGCGTGCCCGGCGCCGGCCACCGTCTCGACCGATCCGTTCGCGAACCCGTCTGCATAGGCCTTGGCGTGATCCAGCGGCACGAACGCGTCGTTCGCGCCATGCACCGCCAGCGCCGGGCCCTTGAAGCGGTACAGACGGTCGCGCAGCTTCTGGTGATAGAAATAAGGCGGCTTGAAGCCGAACCGGGCGACGCAGCGGAAAATCTGATAGCGCAGCATGCCCTGTTCCTTGTCGCGGTGATCGTCGGGGAACCATTCCTGCGCGAGCGCACCTTCCCCGTCCGCGAACAGCATGGATCGCAGGTCGGCGATGCCGCCATTCCTGGGCTGTACCGCCATGAACAGGTCGCCGATGGGCGAGCCGGAGACGAACAGGCCGGGCGCGCCGATCAGCGCCAGCTTTCCGACCCGTTCGGGATTTTGCGACGCGATCTGCGCCGCCACCCAGCCGCCGACGCAATTGCCGACGATATCGACCTTGTCGAGCCCCAGCGCGTCCATCACCTCCAGCGTGTGGAAGGTCAGGTCCTCGACAGACTCCATGCTGTTGTCCTCATCCGAGCCGACGCAGCCGGGATGGGCCGGGGCGAGTATGCGGCATTCCTTCGCCAGCGCCTCATGAAACGCGAACGGCCCCACCGCCGCCCCATGCATGTCGGCGACGCCGTGCAGATAAAGGACCGGGTTCCCCTCGCCCGCCTCGAACAGCTGGACCTTGCGGCCCGCGACATCCAGATCGCGCATGCTCATTGGGCGGCCTCCACCGGCTCTTCATCGTTCAGTTGCGGGAACACCTGTCCGAACAGCTCCGCCGAATCCCGCCGGAGCGCGGGCGCCACCTGTTCCGCGAACAGTTTCATCGATTTCCGCGCCAGATGGTCCTTCATGTTGCCGAACTGGAACTGGATCAGCAGATTGCCGACCTGCGCGTCCTCGATGAAATCCCACAGCTTCTTGCGTACCGTTTCCGGGCTGCCGACGATGATGGAGTTGCGTTCCTCAAGCTCTTCCCACGTATCGGCATCGCCCAGCATGGTCCCGCTCGAACGCGGCGCGTTGAGGAACGCCTCCCACGATCTCAGCGACTGCGACGGCACGCCGGGACCGAACGTCATCGACCGCCCTTGCTTGCGCAGATGGCCTTTCAGGCAGTTCTTGAGGAAGTACCAGATGCCTTCGCGCGACTCTTCCTTGGCCTGCTCATCGGTTTCCGACACGTAGACCGACATCAGCACGCCCATATGGAACGGCGTGTAGGTCTTGCCGTGTTTCTCCATCACGCCGGCGAACTCCTTCGCCGCCATGCGGGTACCGCCGCCATGGCTGCGCGACGACAGGAAATAGCGGTAGCCGCGCTTGGCCACCTCCTCCATCGACTCGATAGAGCGCGAGCCAGGCACCCAGACTTCAGGATGCGGTTGCTGCAACGGACGCGGCCAGACATTGACGTAGCGCATCGGGTAGCACGGCCCTTCGTGATGGAAAGGCCCGTCGTCGGTCCAGCTCTTGACGATCAGGTCTATCGCCTCCCACAGGCGCCTGCGGCCATGCGGCGACGGAACGTTGTAATTGAAGGATTCCGGCCCGCCGCCGACCGCAAACCCGGCGATCAGCCGTCCGTTCGACATGTTGTCGAGCATCGCGTATTCCTCGGCGACGCGCAGCGGGTTGAGATACATGGGCGGTAAATTGCCGAGCACGACGATCTTGCCGTTTTTCGTCTTCTGGGTCAGCGCTGCAGCCAGCAGGTTGGGCGATGGCATCAGCCCGTAAATGTTCTGGTGATGCTCGTTCAGCACCATCCCGTCGAACCCCAGTTCGTCGGCATAGACCAGCTGGTCGAGATATTCCTGGTACAGCCCCCGCGTACGATCGCCGTCCCACAGCGAATTGGGAACGGTCACCCAGCCGGATTCGTGATCCTCGTCGAAATCCTCCGGCAGGTTGGGATAAGCCATGAAATGCCAGCAGAACAGCCGTGCGGGATGCATGATCGCCTCCAGTTATTTTTTCTTTCCTGTTCGGACATGTTCGCGCCGATGGAACGACGGGGCAAGGCGCGACAAGTCACTTTTTTTGCCATCCAATGCTGATAGATTGCCTCGCGAAGGGGAAACAGGCTGATGGACGGCTCCGACGACGACATCGAAATCATCGCGCGCGAGGATCTGTGGCGCGGTCATACGCGGCTCGAACGGATCCGCCTGCGTCACAGGCTGTTCGCGGGCGGCATGGGCGCGGAAATTTCCCGCGAAGTGGTCGACCGGGGATCGGCCGTCGCAGTCCTTCCATACGATCCCGAACGCGACGAAGTCGTGCTGATCCGCCAGTTCCGCATCGGTGCGTGGCGGCGCGGCGACCGTCCATGGCTTGTCGAGACCGTGGCGGGGCTCGTCGAAGACGGAGAATCCCCGGAAGACGTTGCAAGGCGGGAGGCGGTCGAGGAAACCGGCTGCGAGATCGGCGATCTGCACCGCGTCTGCGGCTATTATTCGAGCCAGGGGCTGCTGACCGAATATCTCCATCTCTATTGCGGCATCACCGATACGACAGGTGCTGGCGGCGTCTTCGGTCTCGACCATGAAGGCGAGGACATCGAGGCGTTCGTCGTTCCCTGGGCGCGGGTGCTGGAAGATGTCGACGCCGGACGCCATAACGACCCCAAGATCATGCTCGCGGTCCGATGGCTGGCGACGCGGCGCGACACGCTGAGAAATCAGCCACGGCTACAGGGATAAGGGTACAGGATCATGGCTTTATCGAGCGACTCTCCGCTTGTTTCGACAGGCTGGCTGGCGGACCGGCTGAACGATCCGGATATCCGGATCGTCGATGCAACCTGGTTCCTCCCCGGGGTGGGCCGCGACGGTCGCGCCGAATACGATGAAGGCCATATTCCCGGCGCGGTGTTCTGGGACATCGACGAAGTCGCGGACAAGACGAGCGGCCTGCCGCACATGATGCCGTCGGCGGAAGAGTTCGAACGCCAAATGGAAGCGCTGGGAATCGGCAATGACACCGACGTCGTGCTGTACGACGCGCTCGGCCTGTTCACTGCGGCGCGCCCGTGGTGGATGCTGCGCGCCATGGGTCACCACCGGGTCGCCATTCTCGACGGCGGCTTGCCGAAATGGACAGCAGAGGAACGCCCGGTCAGTCGGGAGGCCGCCGTGTCCCGCAAGACCAGGTTCCGCGCCTCATACAGCAACGAATTTTTTCATAATATCAAAGAAATAAAGAATATTCTTCAGAATCGAAACAAAGAAATTCTGGACGCCAGATCGCCCTCAAGGTTCGCCGGATCCGAACCCGAGCCGCGGCCCGGCTGCCGCGCCGGCCACATCCCCGGCAGCCTGAATGCGCATTACGACACGCTGCTCGATCCGGCCGACAAAACGGTGCTGCCGCCCGACAGGCTCAAGGCGCTGTTCGAAGCGTCCGGTCTCGATCTGAATCGACCGGTCGTCACCTCTTGCGGTTCCGGCGTAACGGCCTGCATGCTGGCGCTCGGTCTGCACCTGATCGGAAAGCGCGACGTTGCGGTCTATGACGGTTCCTGGGCCGAATGGGGCACGGCGCAGGATACGCCTGTGGAAACGGGCGGCAAAACCGTCTAAAAGCCGCTTTTCGTCTTAACGCACGGCGCGCAGCGCGGGATTGCGCGCCCAACCCATACGGGCAGCAGGATCATGAAACAGGACACGCTGATCACCACCGCCGGGCGCGATCCGGAAAACAATCACGGCTTCGTCAATCCGCCGGTCTATCACGCCTCGACCATCGTCGCATCGACGCTCGCGGAGTTCCGCGAACGCCGCAAACACCGCTGGGAATTAGGCAACTACACCTACGGACGGCAGGGCACGCCGACCCACGACGCGTTCGAGATCGCGGTGTCGAAACTGCTCGGCGGCGACCGGGCAGTGGCGATGTCCTCCGGCCTCGCCGCCATCAACGCCGCCGTGTTTGCCTTCCTCGAGGCGGGCGATCACCTGCTGATGGTGGATTCCGCATACGGCCCGGCGAGGTCGCTGTGCGAGAAGTTCCTCAAGCGGTTCGGGGTGGAGACCACCTATTACGACCCGCGGATCGGCGCCGGCATCAAGGACCTGATCCGCGACAACACCAGGATCGTTTATTGCGAAAGCCCCGGTTCGCTGACCTTCGAAGTGCAGGATATCCGGGCGATATCCGATGAGGCGCACAAGCGCGGCTGCGTGGTGATCATCGACGACACCTGGTCGTCCGGCGTGTTCTTCAAGCCGTTCGAAAACGGCGCGGACGTCTCCGTCATCGCCGCCACCAAATACATCGTCGGCCATTCGGACGTGATGATGGGCGTCATCACCACCACCGACGAGCACTGGCATCGCGTGCGGCAGGCCGCCTCCGATCTGGGCGCGAATTCCGGTCCGGACGACGTCTATCTGGCGCTGCGCGGGCTCCGCACCATCGGCGTAAGGATGCGCCAGCATCACCTGAACGGGCTGAAGCTGGCGGAGTGGCTGGAAAACCGGCCCGAAGTCGTCAAGGTCATGCACCCCGGCCTGCCGAGCCATGAGGACCATGAGCTGTGGAAGCGCGATTTCACCGGCGCCTGCGGGCTGTTCGGGGTCGAACTCAAGCCGTTTCCCGAACCGGCCATAGCCGCCATGCTGGACGGGCTGGAACTGTACGGCATGGGCGCCAGCTGGGGCGGGTTCGAAAGCCTGATCCTGCTGACCTCCCCGGCCGCCATCAGAGTCGCGACGCACGATTACTGGTCGAAGGCGGGGCCGACGCTGCGAATTCACGCCGGGCTGGAAGACATCGACGACCTGATCGCCGATCTGGACAAAGGCTTCGAGAGGATGAATGCCTGGAAAGGCTGACGGGATGGCCGACATGACGGGAAACTCCTGGACCGACCGCGGCATTGTCGCCGCCACCCAGGCGATCGCCTTCAATTCGGACGGGCTGGTGCCCGCCATCGCACAGCAGCACGACACCGGCGAAGTGCTGATGATGGCGTGGATGAACCTCGAAGCGGTCGAGGAAACGCTGCGCACCGGCAGGGCCTGCTACTATTCGCGGTCGCGCGGCAAGCTCTGGCGCAAGGGTGAAAGCTCGGGCCAGACGCAGACCTTGATCGATTTCCGCATCGACTGCGACGGTGACACGGTCCTGCTGCAGGTCGACCAGAAAGGCGTTGCCTGCCATACCGGGCGGCGCAACTGCTTCTTTAACGCGCCGCGCGGCGACGCTCTTGAAGAGATAGAAGCGGTCGCAATCGATCCGAAGGAACTCTACGGCAAATGACCGAAGACGCCGCGGTTCAGCCCGAAGACGATCCGATACAGGTTTCCCTGCTGACCGGTTTTCTCGGCAGCGGCAAGACCACCCTTCTCAACCGTCTGCTGCGGCACGAAGACATGTCGGAAACCGCCGTTCTTATCAACGAGTTCGGCGATATCGGAATCGATCATTCGCTGGTTGAAAACGTCGACGAGAACACGGTGCAGCTTACCACCGGCTGCCTGTGCTGCGCGGTTCAGGGCGATCTGACGCGCGCGCTGCAGGAGCTGTTCCTCAAACGCGTGCGCGGCAAGGTGCCTCGTTTCAAACGCGTCCTGATCGAAACCACGGGGCTGGCCGATCCCGCCCCAATCCTGCATACGCTGATCAATGACCCGATCATCGCCACGCGCTATTTCCTCGACGGGGTGATCGCAACCGTCGACGCCCTGTGGGGGCTGGGACAGCTTGACCGCCATCCGGAGCCGCGCAAGCAGACGGCGGTCGCCGACCGGATCGTCCTCACCAAGTGCGACCTCGCGGCGGAAGCCGATATCAAGAAGCTGGAAGAACGAATCCACGCGCTCAACCCCGCCGCCCCGATCATCCGGTCGGTGGAAGGAGACGTGCCGCCGTCCGCCCTGTTCGGCTGCGGGCTGTACGATCCGGACACCAAGAGTTTCGACGTGCGGGAGTGGCTCAAGGAAGAGGCCTATCGCGAACCGCACGATCATGATCATGACCACGGGCACGATCACGATCACGATCATCGCCACCGTCATGACGAGGACCGCCATGGCGGCGGCATCGACTCGTTCTGCATGACGCGCGACGAGCCGCTCAACTGGCCGACCTTCGTCACCTGGATACAGACCCTGATCGATCACCGGGGCGAGGACATCCTGCGGATCAAGGGCATCCTCAACATCGAGGGGGAAGAAAAGCCGATCGCCATTCACGGCGTCCAGCACATGTTTCATTCGCCGGTGCGCCTGCCCGACTGGCCGGGCGACGACCATCGCACGAAAATCGTGTTCATCACGCGCGATCTCGACCGAAAGGTCATCGAGGACAGCCTCGAAGCGCTCAACAGGGCCGCCGAAACGCAGGAAGGCTGAATCGCCCTCAGCCGCCTCGTTGACACAAAGCGTTATATACCGCCATATATAACGCTTCTCGGCCAGCAATTCGGGGACGCAGCTCTTGCTGTCCGTTCGCCACATCGCGTTGATTTTATTCGGCATTCTGGCTGCCCTGCCGGCGCGCGGTGCTGACCTGCTGATGTTCGCGGCGGCCAGCACGACGAACGTTCTGACCGCAACGCTGGCCGGTTTCAAGGCGCCCGGGATCCGTGTCCGGGTATCCTACGCCTCTTCGGGCGCACTCGCGCGACAGATCGATGCCGGAGCGCCGGCAGCCCTGTTTCTGTCCGCAAACGAGAAATGGGTCGGATGGCTTGAAGGAAAGGGCCGCCTCGGGCCGGGCCGGAAAGCCGCCCTGTTCGGAAACAGGCTCGTCCTCGTCGCGCCTGCCGGCCGCGCCCCGTCGCTGAAAATCGCCCCGGGTTTCCCGCTGCGCGCGGCGCTGGCCAGCGGGCGCCTCGCCATTGCCGATCCGGCCCACGTACCGGCGGGGCTGTATGCCAGGGAAGCCCTGACCCGTCTGGGACTATGGGCCGGTATCGCCGAGCGCACGGCGCGCGCACCCAGCGTGCTGGCGGCCCTCGCCCTTGTCGAGCGCGGCGAAGCGCCGCTCGGCATCGTCTATTTTACCGACGCATACCGAAACCGGCGACTGCGGATCGTCGATACGTTCCCGTTCGACAGCCATGCGCCCATCGCCTACCTGCTGACGCTTCTCGACCAGCGCGCCAGGGGTGCGGCAGAACTGTTCGCCTTTCTGCAATCCGACGCCGCCCGCGGGCGGTACCGCGAATTCGGGTTCGAGCCCGCCGCCAGCCCTCATTCCCCCGCCGGGACCGGCAGCCGATGAGCAACTGGCTTACCCCCGTCGAGCTTGAGGCGATTGCCCTGTCGCTCCGCGTCTCGCTCTGGGCCATCTTCTGGAGCCTGCCACTCGCGATCCTGTGCGCCTGGCTCCTGGCCCGCTGCCGGTTTCCGGGACGGAGCATCCTCGACGCCGTCATCCACCTGCCGCTGGTGCTGCCGCCGGTCGCCATCGGATACGGGCTGCTGGTGCTTCTGGGCCGGAACGGCCCTCTCGGCGGATGGCTGTTCGACCTGTTCGGCGTCACGCTGGCCTTCACCTGGAAAGGCGCGGCGATCGCATCGGCTGTCGTCGCTTTTCCATTAATTGTCAGAGCGATACGACTCTCTCTTGAATCAGTAGATGAACGGCTCGAAGCCGCTGCGCGAACGCTCGGCGCCAGCGCACGCAACGTGTTTTTTACGATCACGCTGCCGCTCGCGCTGCCCGGCATCATCGCCGGCGCGATCCTCGGATTCGCCCGCAGTCTCGGAGAATTCGGCGCCACCATCACCTTCGTCTCCAACATTCCCGGCGAAACCCGCACCTTGCCGATCGCGCTTTACAACCTGACGCAGGTGCCGGGTCAGGAAGAGGCCGCGTTCCGGCTGGTCGTCATATCCGTCGTAGTGGCCCTGCTGGCCCTTGCCGCGTCCGAAATTCTGGCCCGCCGGGCCCGCGCGCGGGTGGAGGGACGGGAATGATCCGGGTCAGCATCAGAAAGAAGCTCGACTCCTTCGAACTGAACGCTGAATTCGAAGCGGCAACCGATGGCGTTACCGCGCTTTTCGGGCGTTCGGGAGCCGGCAAGAGTTCCATCGTCAACATGATCGCCGGGCTTGTCGCGCCGGACTCGGGATCGATCGAAATCAACGGCGAAACCCTGTTCGACGCGGCGCGCGGGATCGATGTTCCGCCGCACAGGCGCCGTCTCGGATACGTTTTCCAGAACAGCCGTCTGTTTCCGCACTATTCCGTCCGGGGCAACCTGCTCTACGGATACCGCCGTACCCCCGCCGGCGAGCGAGCCATCGGCCTTGACGATGTCGCCCACGTTCTGGGCATTTCGCATCTGCTCGAACGGCGCACCCGGGCGCTGTCGGGCGGAGAACGCCAGCGCGTCGCGCTCGGCCGCGCCGTTCTGTCCAATCCCCGCGCCCTGCTGATGGACGAGCCGCTGGCATCGCTCGACGCGGCCCGCAAGTTCGAGGTCCTTCCCTTCATCGAGCAGCTTCGCGACCGGTTCGGCATCCCCATCGTCTATGTCAGCCACGCGATGGACGAGATCATCCGGCTCGCCGATACGCTGGTAATCGTCGATGACGGCAGCGTCGCCGCGGTCGGCCCGGTCGAGGACATCACCAGCCGGCTCGATCTGCGGCCGTTGACCGGCCGGTACGAAGCCGGTTCGGCAATCTCGGCGACGATCGTCGGCCATGACGACGCCTATGCCCTGACCACCCTGTCCTTTCCCGGCGGCGAGCTGAGCGTTCCCAGGATAGACGCACGGGTCGGCGCGGATGTCCGGCTGCGGGTTCGCGCCCGGGATGTCTCGCTCTCCCTGACGAAGCCGGAAAACGTCAGCGAAATCAACATCCTCAAAGGCGTTGTTGCGGAAATTGCGTTGCCCGCCGAGGGCACGCAGAGCGCCTATGTCGATATCCGCGTCGACGTCGGGGTCCCGCTCTGGGTGCGCATCACCCGCCGGTCGCTGGACACGCTGGCCCTCGCCCCCGGCGGGGAGGTTTATGCCGCCATCAAGAGCACATCGATTGACCGACAGACGATGGGCGGGCAAAAGAACCGTGACGAACCAACCGAAACGCTCTCGGCAGAGGAGGAAACCAGATGACCGTCGCCATGTTCGTAAAGCTCGAAACCAAACCGGGCCGCAGAGAGGATTTCCTCGCCCGTATCCAGATCCAGAAACAGATCACGCTGGAAAAGGAGCCGTGGTGCCAGCGCTTCGACATCATGGTCCCGAAAGACAGCGAAAACCGGGTCTGCCTGTACGAGGTCTATGACGACGAGGACGCCTTCGCCAGGCACGGCCAGACCGATCACCTGCTGCAGTATCGCGAGGACACCGCCGACATGATCGCCGACCGCGACGTCACGCTGTCAATATTACAGGAATAGCGGCTACTCAGCCGGCGCGGTTTCCCAGACCACGTTCAGTTCGACGCCGGCGTCCCGCAAAAGGTTCATGACGGGGCAGCGAAACTCCACATTGTCCCGGAGTTTCCCTACCCTGTCTTCCGGCTCGTCGGTGTGAAGCGTGATCTTCAGGTCGACTTTCTCAAAATAGGGCCGCACGCCGGGCACGCCCTTGGGACCGCGAATATCCACCTGTCCGGTGCATTCGAAATCGACGCCGCTATAGGCAAACGACATCGCCTGGGCGACGCCGTTGATGATAACCCCATCGCAGCCGACCAGCGACGCCAGCACGCTTTCAAGCGGGCTTGGCGCGGTGTTGGTGCCGCCCATCGTGTCGGGCTCGTCGGTGACGAAAGGCGCGAAATGCCGTATCTGGATCTCGGTGCGCGTTCCGGCGTCGTTGCGCCCGGTGATCGTCCGGATTCCCAGCTTTTTGGTCGCCGGATCGACGCTCGGCGCGAGCATATCCTCTGGCTCGGTTCGGTTAGCCATTGCGTTACTCCGTATTGGTATCGCTTTCCTTCGGACGCCAGCGCAGGAGGTAATCCTCGCACTTGTCGAGCAGCGAATTCAGGATGACCACGATCAGCATCAGGATCAGGACCCCGGCCATGACGCCATCCATGGCGAGCTGCCCGGTATTTTCCATCATACGGAAACCGAGACCGTGCTGCGACGCGATGAATTCCGCCACCACTGCGCCAACCAGCGCCTGGGGTATGGAGATGCGCAGTCCTGCCGTGATCCACGGGCTCGCGTTGGGCAGCGTCACGTAATAGAAAAGCTGCCAGCGCGACGCTCCGAGAACCCGCGCCGTGTTGCGCAGGTCGAGATCTGCGGCCCGGATGCCCTCATAGGTGTTGAAGAACACCAGAAGGAACGTGACCATTCCGGCCATCATCACCTTGGACAGCAGCGCAATGCCGAACCAGGCAATAAAAACGGGCGCAAGCGCGATACGCGGTATTCCGTATACCGCCAGAACGTACGGCTTGAAGATCAGGGCGGCCTTCTCGCTCTGCGCCAGCAGCAGGCCGAAAAACAGCCCGGCCAGCGCGCCGAAGAAATAGCCGATGGCCGTCGCCCTGAAAGTCGAGCCGATGTCGGTCCAGAAATCGCCGCTTTCGACGATATAGAACCAGAGATAGGCGCCGATTTCCGCCGGGTTGGAGAGCAGGTCTCCGCCAAGCACCTGCCACGCCGCAAGCAGGACGATGGCCACGGCAATGCGCCAGCCGGTAAGCTGAAACGCATTCATCATAACGCCGTTTCCTTCATTTCTTCGCCGAGATGTACCCAGATCCGGTCATAAACGCTGCGGAACCGGGGGTCGGACTGGATCGTGAAGATATCGCGCGGACGAGGGATATCGACCGGAACGACCTCGCTGATGCGTCCCGGGCGCGCCGACATCACCACCACCCTGTCGGCCAGCGCGACAGCCTCGGTCAGTTCATGGGTGATGAAGATGACCGTGGTCCCCGCCCTCTCCTGCCAAAGTTCCAGCAGCAGATCCTGAAGCTGAAGGCGGGTCTGCGCGTCCAGCGGCCCGAACGGCTCGTCGAGCAGGATGACCTTGGGGTCACAGGCCAGCGTGCGCACGATGTTTACCCGCTGACGCATGCCGCCTGACAGTTCGTGCCGGTAATGGTTCTCGAAACCGGCGAGACCGACACGTTCCAGCAACGCCATAGCCTTGTCGCGCCGTTCGGCCCGCGAGCCCATACCCTGCATTTCAAGGCCGAAAGTGACGTTCTCGATAACGGTGCGCCAGGGAAACAGATTGTCCGACTGGGTGACGTATCCGATTTCCCGGTTGATGCCGACCGATGGCTTGCCCCGGAACAGAAGTTCTCCCGAACTCGCCTCCAGAAGCCCGACAATGACATTCAGGGCCGTCGACTTTCCGCAGCCGGACGGCCCCACCATGGTAACGAATTCCCCTTCGTCGATGTCGAGATTGACATCCGAGAGCGCCACGACGTCTCCCCTCTGGGCACGGAAGACGCGTGACACTCCCCGAAGGGAAATAATCGGTTCTGCCATCAGGCGGGCCCGGCGCCGCTTACTGATACTTGGCGGTATAGGTCGCGAAGAGATCGTCCGCGGAAACGTCCTTGCGGCCGTCCAGCCGCATGGTGTTCTCCGCCATCTTTTTCGTGACGTCGCCCTTGAGATTGAGGGCAGGCTTGACCGCATTGATCGCAAGCGCCGCGATATCGGGCTTCACCTTGCGGAACTCTCCCTTGATCACGTTGAAGATTTCGTCCGCGCTCTTCTTGCTGATCTCGGCCACCGCCTTGCGGGTCGCCCTGATCATCGCCTTGACCACATCCGGATTCTTGCTCGCATATTCCTCGGTGGTAACGATGCTTTCCATCATGAACGGATCGATCGACGGATCTGCGCCGGATGCGTTATCGACCCACATGATCGCATCGCCTCTGGAAATCGCAATCCGGTCCGCCGGCGGCGAAATGGCAAAACCGTCGATCTGCCCCCGCTGGAGAGCCGCAAGAAGCGACGGCGGGCCGCCGATGGCGACGATCTGCACTTCCTTTTCGCCGAGCCCGCCAACACGGGCGAGGTGAAGAAGCTGCTTGTGGGTCAGGGAACCGGGACGGGTCATGCCCATCTTGAGCCCTTTAAGCGCCGCGGCGCGCTGTTTCAGCGGCGCGCCCGGCGAAATGCCCAGCTCCTTCTGTTTTTTTGCGCTGATCACGACGCTGATCAGGTTGCGACGATAGAAATTATAGACATTGATCAGCTTCCGTTTCTTCTTGATCGCACCGATCTGGTAGGTGCCCGCGTTGGCGTTGAACTGGACGTCGCCCGACATCAGCGCCACGAGGTCGGGGCCGCCGCCGCGCGTCTTGATCTGCGTGACGTTGAGACCTTCCGCTTTGTAGAAACCGGCCGCCTTGGCGTAGCTGATTGGCAGGAAGGCAAAGGACGCCACAGCCTGGGTGATCTTGATGTCCTTCATCTGCGCATATGCAGGCGACGCCACGACAGCGGCGACGGCGATAAATGACAGTAATTTCTTCATCGTTTCCTCCCTGAGGATCGTTGGAAAAGAGACTACAGAACCGTGTTTTCGAGTGTGCCGAGACGATCGATGGTCAGGCTGACCACGTCGCCCTTCTTGAGAAATTTCGGAGGCTTGAAGCCGATCCCGACGCCCGCCGGCGTTCCGGTCGCAATAATGTCGCCCGGCAACAGCGTCATGCCCTTCGACAGGGTCGCGATCAGCGTCGGAATGTCGAATATCAGATCGCGCACCAGCGCGCTCTGACGAAGCTCCCCGTTTACCCGGGATTCGACCCGCAGCTTTCTTACGTTGGGAATTTCGTCCGCGGTGACGAGCCACGGGCCCATCGGACAGAACCCGTCGATGCTCTTGCCGAGGAACCATTGCTTGTGATCCGACTGGAGATGCCGGGCGGTCACGTCGTTGACGATGGTGTAGCCGTAGACATGTTTGAACGCGTTGCGCTTAGAAATGCCGCGCCCGCCCGTTCCGATCACGACGGCCAGTTCGACCTCGTAATCGACCGATTTTGTATGATCCAGATAGCCCGGAATCGGATCGCCCGGACCGATGACGGTGGACGGCGCCTTGGTGAAGATGATCGGCAGTTCCGGAATGGCATCCGCGCCGGCCGTTGCGTTGAAGCCGCTTTTGTCGAATTCGTGCGCGTGATCGTAATAGTTCTTGCCGACGCAGAGGATATTGCGGCGCGGCTCCGGTATCGGCGCGCCCAGGCGAACCCGCGAAAGTTTCCGGCGGGCGTCTTTTTTGCGGGTGCGCAGCGCTTTCGCCGCCGCGGCGAGCGCCTTCTCGCCGCCTTCGATAAATGCCGTCGCATCCGATGGCAGGCGCGGGGCGGCGATGGAAAGGTCGACGACCTCCCCTGCCTCTTCATCGACAACGCCGAGCCGCGTGCGCCGTCCTGCTGTAAAGCTGACCAGTTTCATTCTTTGCGCCTCCCGTTCCTGCAATCATTTACCAATGAAAAATTGGCGTCAACCGACGAGGCCTGTTTAGAGCCTGAAAAACATCTCCATTCACGAATTATTGAAACCAATTTATCATTGGTTTATTCTCGCTTCATGCTTCAGAGACGCACCCTGGTCGACAGGCTGAGACAGGCCGTTACCTCCGGACAGATGCCTGACGGGTCCCGGCTTCCGCCTGAGCGCAGCCTGGCCGAGGCGTACGACACGAGCCGCGCCACGCTTCGCAAGGCTCTGTCCGTGCTTGAGGCCGAAGGGCTGATCTGGCGGCATGTCGGTCGCGGCACGTTCGTCGGCGAACGCCCGCCGGTCCAGTCCGCCGCGCTGACGGCGCTGGTCAACCGGACCCACCCCGACGAGGTCATGGAGGTGCGCCTTACGCTTGAACCTCAGCTCGCCGCCCTGGCGTCGCGCCGCGCAACGCCTGCCGACATCGATGCGATGACGCGCTGCGTCGAGAAAGGCGCACGAGCGGACGACGTTTCGACGTTCGAACTGTGGGACAGCGCGTTTCACCGTTCAGTCGCCGTCGCCGCGCACAACGCCCTGCTGCTGGCGCTGTTCGATGCGGTCAACGCGATCAGGCAGGAAGAAATCTGGGGGCGGCTCAAGGAAGCTTCGCTGACCAACGTCCGGAACCGGCTCTATATCGAGCAGCACCGCGAGTGCGTCGCCGCCATCCGCGACCGGACCCCGGCAAAGGCCGAGAAAATCATGCGCGAACATCTCGAGACGGTTCAGCGTAACATGTTCGCGGCGCCCGAAGACAACGGCTAGACCGGCTGCGTTTTTCTTCGCCGTCCCGCCACGCGGACAGCGCCTCGCCAGATTGACCAGCCAACGACCATCCCCAACAGGCCGTAAACGATTCCGGCGGGATCGAGCGGGATCGCCGGAACGAAATCGCCGAATGCGCCGCCCGCGATCTCAAGGTCGATGTGGAACAGGCACAGCACCGGTTTGAGAAATTCCGATGCCCCGTCGATCGTGCTCCGCGCCGCCTCGAGCTCAGCGATCCTTGCCTGAACCAGATCGCCGAGCCGGTCGCGCGACGCCGGATCGGACACCGCCCTGCCGTACTCGCCGGCCGACAGGTTCGTCAGCGTCCCCCGGGCTTCGTCGATATGGCCGCCCAGACGCTGCAGATAGGCGTTCGCAAAGGCGACGCCCTGCGCGAACGCGATTCCGGTCACCGCTGCGAAGACGGTGCCCGCCAGCTCGTTCAGCCTGCCCGCAAGCCAGCGCACCGGACCCTCGTTTCAATCAGGAATCAGGCCGCTTTCGAAAGACGGTCCCGGTCGTGCGGCTCGGTCAGGTCGATGTCTTCCGGCCCCTTTGGCACGATGCCTGTCGGGTTCACATTCTTCATGTTGCCGTAATAGCCGCTCTTGATGCCCGGGATGTCGGTGATCTCGGCGATCCCGGGATATTGGTAGAGATCCTTCAGGTAGTTCCACAGATTGCGGTGATCGCGGATGCGCCGCTTGTTGCATTTGAAGTGGCTGTAATAGACGAAGTCGAACCGGACCAGCGTGACGTAGAGCCGCCAGTCGGCTTCGGTCATGCGGTCGCCGCACAGGTAACGGCGGCCGTCGAGATGCCCTTCGAGCCATTCAAGCGTGTCGAACAGCCTGTCATAGGCTTCCTCGTACGCCTCCTGCGTCTTGGCGAAACCGCAGCGATAGACGCCGTTATTCACGGTGGCGTAGATGCGCTCGTTATAGGCGTCGATTTCCGCCCGCAGGTCTTCCGGATAGAAATCGAGCGAGGCATTGCCCCACTCGTTGAACTCGGTGTTCAGCATACGGATAATCTCGGAGGACTCGTTGTTGACGACGGTCCATTCCTTCTTGTCCCACAGCGTCGGAACGGTCACCCGGCCGGTATAATCGGACCGCGCCGCAACATAGGCCTGGTGCAGCTCGAATTTTCCGTCGACGGGATCGAGCCCGTTGCCGATGCCCTCGCTGTACGCCCAGCTGCGCTCGCGCGGCAGGTCGGACAGCGTCACCGTAATGATGTCTTCGAGGCCCTTGAGGCGGCGAAAAAGCTGCGTGCGGTGCGCCCAGGGACAGTTGGGCGCAAGAAACAGATGATAGCGCCCCGCCTCCGCCTTGAACCCTGACGAGCCGTCGGCCGTCACGAATTTGCGAAAAATCGACTCGTCGCGCTGAAACGCGCCGGTCTTGTCGCTGCGGTACTTTTCGTCGTCGTCGATCCACTTGCCTTCGACAAGCATGCCCATGGTTTCGTCTCCCGAAATTTGTCTGACGACAGCATAGCAAAGAAAAAGGCCGGAATGCGACGCATCCCGGCCCGGCAAGTTTACGGGGAGGCTTACTCCGCGGCGGAGACGACCACCGCGTCCGCGTAATCGCGGGCACCGAGATCGCCGTCCTCGAAGATATTCCGTTCGGCGATCCACTGGCGGGAGCTTTCGAAGATTTCCCGCGAGTACGGCTCGAAGACGATCCGCTCGCCGGGGCCGAACAGCCGCGTATCCATCCGGTCGCGGAACCGCTCGGGGAATTCGTTGCGGTAATAATGGGTGTAAAGCTCCGGCCGGAGGTCGATATCGGCCTGGGCGCGCTTCAGCGCCCGGAAATATTTCTCGGTATCCTCGCGGTCGGCGGTTTCCGCCACCATCGACGCCATCATGAAAGACGTATCCACAATCTTGCGGAAACCGAGCTGTTCGAGGAAGTAGTACGGCCCGCTGAACAGGCTGGCAGCCGGTACCTCGCCGTCGATCAGCAGTTCCATCCGGCTGAACAGCAGCCCGTCGGCAAAGGACAGGTTGATGTCTTCCGGCTTCAGGAACTGTTCGAGCGCCTGGATGGTGGAATAATGGCTGCCCGACTGGTAGCCGACCGAAATCGGAACGCCGGCAAGGTCTTCCGGACGCTTGATGTCGGAATCGGCAGGCACGAAAATTCCGCAGGGCGAGACCGAGTAGCAATCCGCGTAGAGCTTGCCATGGCCCGAGGCGGCGGCGACGTTTACGGTCCAGTGGCAGGCGCAACTCACGTCGGATTTGCGGCCTTTCTCGAAGGTCTGGTATGCACCGACTTTGTCGCCGAGATGATGACGGCGGCCATCCGCACCGTAGAGCTCGTCATGCAGCTCGTATTCGAGCCCCTCAGCCTCGAAATAACCCTTCTCGACAGCAACCCATTCATGAAGCCGCATATGCGGTGCGATGACAAATCTGGACATGACGGCAATCTCCTTTTCAACAGCTATATCCGCGCTATCGTTAATATCAAATGATACTAATTTAATCAAGCCGAAAATTCCGGCCATCGCCGTAACGGACCTTCCCGGCACAGGAATTGGCTGGCGACGATTCCCGTCATTCCTTTAAACTGGAAATTCATCCCTTATCGCCAACACAGGTTTGCCAGGCTCATCCAACATGCGCATTTCCAGCGGTACCATCTTTACACTGACCGCCGCATTCCTGCCGATCATTGCAATCGTCGTTCCCCTCGCAACAGCCCCGTTGCTGGTGCTGATCGTCGCCGCGCTTTTGACATCGAAGAGCAACCGGGACGTATTGCGTCACCTGGCCCGAAGCCCGACCGCGCTGCTGTTCGGCGGCTTTGTCGTCTGGGCCCTGATCAGCCTCTTCTGGACGCCGGAAATCGGCAAAGGGGCACGGACGGCCGGCAAGCTCCTCGTGACATTCGGGGGCGGCCTTTTCGCCATACGCTGCGCCGAGCTGCTGTCCGACCGCGAAAGAAAATCGTGCGGAAGGGCCCTGGTCGCCGGTACGCTCGTGGCGGCGATATGGCTCGCGATCGATATTCACGGCGACGGCGCAATTCTCGGAACGCTGTACAGGCTCACGGGCGGACCGGAATTTCATCAGTTCGCGCTCAACCGCCCGATCACGATTATCGCCATGCTGGTCTGGCCCGCGCTGCTCGCAGCCGGACCGAATGTTTCGACCCGGCTCCAATGGCTGTTGCTGATTGCCGCCATTGCCCTGTTTATGGGCTCGTCAAGCGCGACGGCAACGGTCGGACTCATTGCCGGAGCCGTGGTATTCGCACTGGGATCGTTTGCCGCCCTGAGCGGCACGGTTCGAAAGCTAACGATTTTCGGCCTGATCGCAGCCTTTCTCGCACTTCCCCTCTTCCAGGGGGCGGCTGACAGGATCGATAAGTGGGATCCTGACTCGACGCTGCAGAATTCCTTCGTCCACCGCGTGTTCATATGGGATTTCGCCGCCAGCCGGGCCATGGAAAAACCGCTCGCTGGCTGGGGAATCGAGGCGTCCCGCGGCCTCGCCCGGCACATTCGCCAGGACGACAGCTGGCAACCGGGCGAATCGCTGATCGAAGCCAGAAAAAAATACTACCGCTCCGCCAGCATGCCGCTTCACCCGCATAGCGCGGGCCTCCAGATCTGGGTCGAACTGGGCATGGTCGGCATTTTGCTGCTGTGCGCGGCATTGTACCGGATTGGCCGCGTCATCGACCGCTCCGCCAACAGCGCCGGACTGCGCGCCCTTCTCGTTACCGGCGCCGCCATCGCCAGCGCCGGGTTCGGCATCTGGCAGAGCTGGTGGCTGTCGACAATCTGGCTGTCGGTGATCCTCGCGGTAGCGGTATCGCCCCGGCGGGAAGACTCTGCCTGATCGCGGTTATTCGGCCGCCGACCGGAGCCCGCGCTTGTGCGCCGGCACCTCCAGCCCAAATATGTCCGCCGCCGTCAGACCGAGGATGTTCCGCTTGGCCTGCTCGTCGAGGAACGGCAGATCCCAGATGCTCGACGGCGTATCGAAGTCCCAGTGCGGCCAGTCGGACGCGTACATCAGCCGGTTGGGTGCGTCGATCATCTCGCAGGTGACTTCAAGCGCTTTCGGATGGTCTGCCTCGATCGGCTGCGAGGTATAGTACATCTCGCGCATGTACTCGCTCGGAAGGCGCTTGAGCAACGGCGCTTCGGACTGGCGCATCAGATACTGGTGATCGAGCCGCTGCATGAGCCAGCTCACCCAGGCGAGCCCGGATTCGATCCAGCAGACCTTGAGATCCGGAAACTTTTCGTTCAGCCCGTTCCACACCCAGTTGGTCATGTGGACGACGTTGCACCAGACGAACCCGAGCGCGTGCATCGCGCCGAACTGGTTGATCTGCTTCGACCATTCGTCGGCCCAGTAATAGCCGGCGTGGAAACCGAACGGCTTGCCGATTTCCTGCATCAGCCCGTAGAGCTTCATGTACTGGTTGTGATGCACCGGCTTGTGGCGCACCGACGTCACCATGAAACCGACGACACCCTTCTTATCGGCATATTCCTCGACCGTTTTCAGCGCGGCATCCGGTTCGTTGAACGGCACGTAGATCATCGAGCCGAGCTTGTCGTCGGCGGACAGGATCCTGTCGCAGAACCAGGCGTTGTAGGCCCGGCCCAACACCGACTCCATATGATATTGCGGGTGATAGCCGAGATTGAGCATCGGCGTCGGAAACACCACGGTGTAATCGACCTGCATGGATTCGTAGGCCCGCTGCGCCAGCACCACATCACGATGAACGCCGGTGTCGGGCACGGGCTCGCCGCGCTTGCCCTGATGGATGATGCGTCCGCCGCAATCCTGGTAGCGCAGCGCGTGGTCCCCGTTCAGCCCGTAGGGCGGAGCGCCCGACCGGTTGCTGAAATGATCCTGCGCCTGAAAGCGGATGACGTCGTCCTCGATATAGTTGACAAGCTCGCGCCAGCTTTCCGTCTCGTTATGGTGCGAATCGATGTCGGCGATATAGACGTCTTCCAGTCCCTTGCTCTCGCCGTATTTCCGGGCGTTGGCGAGGATATCGCGCGTATCCGTCTCGGCGGTGATTTCCCTGATCGGATTTTCCCTGGGGGCTTCTACGCCAGAATCCATCGTCATCTCCTGTGGCCATTCGTCATCGCAGTATGGCGCTCACTGGCCCCGGATGACAAGCAACGGGCGGACCGGTAGATTTCCGCATCACGTACGAAAATCGTCTTTGGAAGAAATCATGGCCCTGAATTCGAACCTTCGGCACCTGATAGACGTTTCCGCGCCGCTCTGGGCGGGCGAAGCGGAGGTCGTCCGGACCTTCTGGGACTCTCCGGTGCGGACGCTGGAAACCGACCTTCTCTGGCTGCGGCGCCAGTGTTTCAAGGAGTTCAACGGCAAGGGACTCGGCGAGCACAAGGATCTCGGCATCTTCATGGGCCCCCTCACCGAAATCATGGAATCGTTCCCCAGGATCGATGCCGGCGTGCCGCGGGCTCATATTCTCGACCTGATCGAGACGATCCAGGACGAGTTCACCCATTACTGCCTGTTCGCCGACGTCTACGACGCCATTCGCGATGAAAACACACCGCCGCTCGACCCGCACCGGATCGAGACCTGGGAAGCGGACCAGGTGCTGACAAAAATGCGGATCGAGCAGAACCATGCTCATGGGGAGGTCGGCGTTCGCGCCAGCCATTTCACCGAGGGCGGCTATTGCACCCTGTTCCGGGAGGGCATGCGGCTGAAAGGCCGCGGCGGCGCCGACGAGTTGATCGCCCATGCCTGCGCGGAAATCTACGAGGACGAGTTCGGCCATATGCTGGGCGGCATCGTCGGTCTCGATTCCGAGCCGCTTTCCGATGCGGATTACGAGCTGATGACCCGTCTCGTGACCGAACAGCTCCGCGCGCGCATCCGCATGCGGAACGAGGAATTCAGTTTCCCGCTAAGCGAAGAGCGCGTCCAGGCAATCTACGCAGGCGATATCGACCCGGAACCGTTCGATTATGAGCGAGCCGAGAAAGAGCTGGCGGCAGCCTGAAGCGGATTGCCATCGACGGGCAGACGCCTAATTTCGTACTATCGACCAGACATTCAACCGAGAGGAGCCACGACCATGGCAACCGCACTCGAACAGCAACCAAGCGAAGTCCGCTCCCGGGCGCAATTCAGCATCAATGACGGGGTGACGCCGGTTTCCGTCGTCGCCGAACTCGGCAAGGGGTCGGACCAGCGCCAGGGCAAGTACGAGGAACACGAGATCGTCATCCATAACGGTCGGCCGATCGCCGACACGCTTGATCTCGACGTGCAGGGCTTCACCTTCCGGACCTTTCCGACCGCAGTGAAGAACTTCTACGACGAAGAAGAGGTCCGCTCTGTCTACTACCCGGAAATGGAACGGATCGTGAAAGAGGCCACGGGCTGTTCCCAGGTGCTCGTGTTCGATCACACGATCCGGCTCGACGATCCGAGCGAGGCGGATTCCCGCAAGGTGCGCCGGCCGGTACGCAACATGCATAACGATTTCACGCGCAACTCCGCGGTCCAGCGGGTGCGCGACCTGCTGCCGCCGGATGAGGCCGAGGCACGGCTGAAGAAACGGTTCGGGTCGATCAATATCTGGCGGTCGATCAACGGCACGGTCGAAACCGCGCCGCTCGCGATCTGCGGCTGGGACTCGCTGCGCGAAAGCGACCTGATCCCGGCGGAACGTCGCTATCAGGAACGGATCGGCGGCGTGCTGCATCTCAGCTACAACCCGGACCAGCGCTGGTACTATTTCCCGAGGATGAAATCCGAAGAGGTCGTCCTTCTCAAATGCTTCGATTCTCTCGATGACGGCACCGCCAAATGGACCTGCCACGGCTCTTTCGAAGACCCGACATCGCCGGCGAACGCACCGCCGCGCGAAAGCATCGAAATCCGCACGCTTTACTTCTACGACTGATCCGGAGCAGCCGGCGGAAATGACGAACCGGGAGAACGCCGAGGCGGAATATCCTTTCGTTGGCAACGAACGGTATTTCATTGTCTGCGCAGGGCGGACCGGGTCGAGCCTGCTCGCCGCGATCCTTGCCGACGCCGGGGCGCGGTTCGGCCTCGATGCGCCCGACGTATGGAATCGGAATGCCGGCGCGCTGGAGACGCCTGAGTCCCAGAAAGCGTTCTATCACTACACCAATGCGTATCGCATCTCCCCGGAAAAGCCGACAACATCCGTAACCGGCAAGCTCCGCTGGAGTATCGAACTCCACAGGGGAAAGAATGCCCTTAACAAGGCATTGTCCATCGCCGACTACGTTAAATGTCCGGGCGCGGACCTGATCGTTTATCCTTCCTTTCGCCTCGGTTATTTTCCGAGAGTGATCGTCAACTATCGACGTTTCGAGGATCATGCCCGCAGCTTTTTTCAGATGCAGGCCTATTCCTCGATTGAATGGATCTCTGACCGTTACTGCCGTATTTACCGCAACAGCCTGGCGCTGCTGTCGCTCTATGGCGGATGCGTCGTGTCCTACGACGATCTGACGGAAGGCAATGGCGATACAGGCTGGATTCGCAACCTCTCCGAAGTCACCGCCCTGCCCTTCGACAGCCTGGCGGAAAGCCACCGCAAGCGGGCCGGCAATCGGGAGCCCGCAGAGGACGGCATTTCGTTCAACGATCGCGCGGCGGATGACGTTTTCGAGGCGCTGGAGGCCTTGCGGGGCCGAGTCATTCCTCCCAGCCGCCAGGCGATCCGCAACTGGACGACGCGCTTCGGCGCCTGACTGCCCCCTTGGACGCCACGCCAACACGCGTACAGGCCATCCGGCGCGGCGCTTTCTGGATGTTCGTCGCCGCGATGTCGTTTACGGCGATGATTGTCTGCGTCCGATGGCTGGAAAACCGCTACCCGACGGTCGAGGTCGTCTTCTTCCGCGCCCTGGTCGGCCTCGTTTTCGTGGTGCCGCCCCTGATGCAGCACGGTCTGTCGGGGCTGCGCACCAGACGGATCGGAATGCATTTCAGCCGAGCCGCCTTCGCCATGGCGGCGATGCTGACCTATTACTACGGCGTCGCCTTCGTGCCGCTGGCCGACGCCATCGCCTATACCTTCATCATTCCCCTGTTCGCCACCGTTGCGGCTGCCCTCGTGCTGCGCGAGCGCGTCGACGCCGCGCGCTGGACGGCGACGCTGGTCGGGTTCGCGGGCACGGTCGTCATCCTTCGTCCGTTCTCCTCGGAAATATCTCTGGCCGTGATGATGATGCTCCTGTCGGCCGCGTTTTATGCCGGTTCATGGACCAGCCTGAAATTTCTGACGCGGACCGAGTCAGCATCGCTCATCGTGTTCTACATGAACATCATGATCGTGCCGCTGACGCTGGTTCCGGCCATCTTCGTGGGAACCCTTCCGACATTAAAGGACCTTCCGGTTCTGATCGGTGTCGGTCTGTTCGGCACCTTCGCCCATTTCTGCCAGGCGAAATCCTACGAAGCCGCCGACGCCAGCGCCGTGATGCCGTTCGATTTCCTGAGGCTGCCGTTCAGCGTGGTCGTGGCGTGGTTCCTGTTCGCCGAGCCGACAAACATTTTCACCTGGATCGGCGCGACAATCATCTTCGGCAGCACCTGGTTCATCTCGTGGCATGAATCGCGGGCAGGGAAAAAAGCGAGATGAAGCCGACGCCACACTGCACCGGTTTTCCTAGAACTCCCTGAACAGCCGCCCGTACCCCTCGATCCTGTCGTCCACACCGGTACGCCGGAGCGCGTTCCAGACGATGGCCTGGAGCGACGTCATGACGCTGACCTCGAATTCCCGTTCGATCTTGTCGATGGTGTTGATCACCGCGTAGTGCGGGCAGAACATGTAGACCGTATCCAGGTCCGGATGTTCCCTGCACAGCCTCCGGGCATTTTCCAGCACGTGTTCCTCGTCGACCTCGCCGAGCTTGATAAAGGTCGTGTTGAGGCAGACATACCCCATCGGCTCCAGCCCCATCTCGCGGATGTAGTTCATATGCCGCTCGCCATGGCTGTCGTCATAGGGCTGGACGATGCCGATCCTTTTCGACCCCAGCACCGCAAGCGCATCGCGCTGCGACGACACGCTGGTGATAACCGGGATGCCGATTTCGGCCTCGGTTGCCGCCGCCATCTCCTCCGCGTTGGCGAAGCCGCGCGATACATTGATCGGCAGCCCTCCGAAACAGAAGATGTCGCAGCCGGCGCGCGCCATGGCATGGGCGACGTTGAGGCTGACCTCGTAGGCCCGGTCGACCTCGTCGGAATCGCGTTCGACCAATGGCAGCGTATTGACCACCAGGGTCACCCCGTCCGGCACGATCTTGTAAAACTCGTAGGGAAACACTTCCGTCGCCGCCGGTGGCGAGGTGTATCCGATACGCGCGCGATATCCGTACATGAGAATGCTTCCCTTCCCCGATCCGTTCCTCGTGTCATACTATTTGGGAAGAAACGGAGTCGCCAATGCTCTCACGGGAAGAAAATGACCTGCTGACGCGAACCGGGCCGGAAACGCCGATGGGACGGCTGATGCGGCGCTACTGGATTCCAGCCGTCTTTTCGCGCCAGATCGAAAACCCCGACTGCCCGCCGGTACGCGTCAAGCTGCTGGGCGAGAACCTCGTGGCGTTCCGCGACAGCAAGGGCCGGCCGGGACTGCTGGACGAGCGCTGTCCGCACCGCACCGCGTCGATGTTTTTCGGCCGCAACGAGGAATGCGGCCTGCGCTGCGTCTATCACGGCTGGAAATTCGACGTGACCGGCAAATGCGTCGATCTGCCCTCCGAGCCGCCCGGCAGCAATTTTCAGGACAAGGTGCGGATTACCGCCTACCCCTGTCACGAGGCCGGCGCCATCGTCTGGGCCTATATGGGTCCTGCCGAACTCAAGCCCGAGTTTCCGCCGCTGGAATGGACCCTGCTGCCCGAGGATCAGCTCTTTCCGTCGCGCCATATCCAGGAATGCAACTGGCTGCAGGGACTTGAGGGCGGGTTTGATTCGTCTCACCTCGCCTTTCTGCATCGCGGATCCGACGCCGTAAACGCCAATGTCATGCCGACCCGTCACGAAGCATTCCGAACCGGATTCGGCATGATCGTCGGCTCGGGCCGGAATTTCGTCGAGGATCGGGTCCGCTGGGGTTCCAACCTGATGATCATGCCGTTTCACAAAGTGTTCGCGACCCGGCCCAACGGCGCGCATATGTGGGTGCCGATGGACGATCACAACACCATGCTCTACAGCATCGATTACAAGCCGTCTGGCCCGTTCACCAGCGAAGAGCTGGAACGGTCGAAGAGTCATCTCCATACCCATACAAGGCTGGAGCCGGGCACTGAGCGCATGCTCCAGAACCGCGACAACGATTATCTGATAGACCGCGCCGAACAGGCCAGCGGCATCACCTATACCGGCATGGTGGGGCTCGGTGTGCAGGACTGCGCCATTCAGGAATCAATGGGCCCCGTCGCCGACCGGACCATCGAACATCTCGGCACCAGCGACATCGCCATCATCCAGATCCGGAAAATGCTGCTGGAAACCCTGCGCGCCCACGACCGGGGCGAGACCCCACCGGGGCTTGATCCCAATGACTACAAAGCGCGCTCGACCCGCTTCGACCTGCCGCCCGACGGCGATTTCGCATCTACCGTCAGGGACCAGCTTGCGGAGCAGACAGGAACCGCCTGATTCCTACGCCGCCGTCTTTCGGGCGACGGCCATCGCGCGCCACACCTTTTCCGGCGTCGCCGGCATTTCGATTGGTTCAGCCCCGATGCTGGCCAGCGCATCGTTGACCGCGCTCATCGTCGCCGGCAGCGATCCGCAGGTCCCGGTTTCGCCCGCGCCCTTGACGCCAAGCGGGTTGGTCGCCGTCGGCACGGGATTTTCGTGCAGCTCGAACGAGCAGAAATCGTCGGCCCGCGGCATGTTGTAATCCATGAACGACCCGGTGATGAGCTGCCCGGATTCGCGGTCGTAGACCAGGTCCTCGACCAGCGCCTGACCGGCGCCCTGTGCGATACCGCCGAATATCTGGCCTTCGACCAGCAGCGGATTTATCGCCGTGCCGACATCGTCGACCGCGACGTATTTGGTCATCTGTACCTTGCCGGTCGCCTCGTCGATCTCGACTTCGCAGATATGCGTCCCGTTAGGCCACGCCGTGTCGGTGCTGTAATCGGCCTGCTCGTCCAGCCCGGGCTCGATATCGTCGGGCAGCGCATCGGCGTTGAAGGACCGTCTCGCCACCTCGGTGATATCCATGCTCTTGTCCGTACCGGCGACGCGGAAAGTCCCCTTGTCGAACTCGATGTCGGCAACCGCCGCTTCCATGAAGTGGGCGGCGACCTTCTTGCCCTTTTCGATCACCCGGTCGGCCGCCGTCGCGATCGCCCCGCCGCACAGAACCGCCGTGCGCGAACCGAACGTGCCGATGCCGCGCGCCACCGACTCCGTGTCGCCGTAGCGGTAGCGGATCAGATCGGCATCGATGCCCAGCCGGTCGGACAGCACCTGCTTGAAGGTCGTGCCGTGTCCCTGCCCGTGATCCATGGCGCCGGCCAGGATCGTGACCGAACCCGACGGATCGAAACGGACCTCGGCGTGCTCAAAGGCGCGCCCCGCCGCCGGCTCGCAGACATTGGCGACACCGACGCCGAGAATCTTTCCGCGCGCTCGCGCCTCTTCGCGGCGCGCCGCCACGCTGTCGTACTCCGCGATCCGCCGGCAGTCGTCCATGTTCTTGATAAAATCGCCGCAATCGTAGGTCTGGTTGAGCGCCGTTTTGTAAGGCATCTCCCCGGCCGAGATGCTGTTCTTGCGGCGCAGATCGAACGGATCCATGCCGATCTGGCGCGCCGCCTTGTCCACCATCTGCTCAATGATATAGAGCGGTTCGGGCCGTCCCCCGCCGCGATAGAAGGCGATGGTCATCGTGTTGGTGAAGATGCCCATGACGCGCGCATGGATCGCCGGCGTTTTATAGGTATTGGCGAGACAGCCGAGCGCCACCAGCGTCGGGTTCACGTTGCGGTCCGACGTGTTGTGGGCGCCCATCGCCGTCAGGCTGGTCACGCGCAATCCCAGGAACGTGCCCTCCTTGTCGAGCGCAAGCTCGGCATCGACGACGCTGTCGCGCGCCTGCTCGTCGCTCATGATTCCTTCGCTGCGTTCGGAAATCCATTTGACCGGACGACCGGTTACCTCGGACGCCCAGAGCGACAGCGCGTACTCCGGATAGCACCCGCCCTTCATGCCGAACCCGCCGCCCATATTGTCGCAGATCACGCGAAAATGGTTTTGCGGCTTCCTGAAATAGGCGCCGGCCAGCGTCGCCCGCGTCCCGTGCGCGGACTGGATGGTGCAGCGAATGGTGTACTGGTCGTCGACCGGGTCGTATTCGCCGATACAGCCGCGTGTCTCCATCGAGTTGGTGGTGATGCGGTTGATGACGATGCGGCTGCTGACGACGTGGGCCGCGCTTTCGAACGCCGCATCGGTCGCCGCCTTGTTGCCGGCCTCGTGATAGAACGCTTCGTTGCCGGGATTGTCGTCCCACACCGTCTGCGCCCCGCCGGCAATGGCCTGTTCGACGGATACGACGGCGTCCAGCGGCTGGTAATCGATCTCGACCAGTTCCGCCGCATCCTTCGCCTGGGCGAGCGTTTCGGCGACCACGAAACAGACCGGCTGGCCGACGAACCTTACGCGTTCGCCCTCGAGCAGGGGGAGCGGCGTTACATGCGCGTCGGAGCCGTCGCTTTTCCGGCGCGGCTGCGTCGGGCGCTGCGCGCCGAGACCGCGCTCGGCGAGTTCCCTGGCCGTCAGGACGGCCAGCACGCCCGGCGCGGACCGGGCGGCTTCCGCATCGATCGAGCGAATGGCGGCATGAGCGAACCCCGACCGCAGGACGACGCCATGCGTCATGCCCTGCGGGTACACGTCATCGACGTAACGTCCCTTGCCCATCAGCAGCCGCGGATCCTCTTCCCGCGTTACCGGCTGCCCGATTCCGTAAAGCCCCATCCTGTCCTCCGATAAGAAAGATTTGCGCGATACCGATACAGGCCTCGCCTGAAGAGTTCAAACGTTTCCCGAAAGGCCGTCAGCGGCGGCCTTTTCCCCAGTGAAGACGTGGCGTTCCAGGCAAACTGCCGTTGCGCGAAACGGCCCGGACCGGCCCGGACCGCCCCGGACTGGCCCGGACTGGCCCGGACTGGCGCCGACCTGTTCTAAACCGTCTTCTCCGTACACATTACGGTCGTGCGGTGCATGTAGCGCTCGCCCACCCCGTCATAATCGGCGACGGCGTAATGCATGGTGCAGCGATTATCCCACATCACGACGTCTTTCTGCCGCCAGCGATGGCGGTAGATGAATTCCGGCTGCGTCGCGTGGGCGAACAGGAAGTCGAGCAGCGCGCGGCTCTCGGCTGGGTGCAACCCGACGATATGCGAGGTGAAGCCGGGATTGACGAACAGCACCTTGCGACCGGTTTCGGGATGGGTGGTGACCACCGGATGCGCCACGGCCGGCGTCGCGTCGAGCTGCAACTGCGTTGCCTGCTCGGCCCTGAACACGCCGCGCGAAGCGAAGCCGAAATCGTGCACCGCGGTGAGCCCTTCCAGCATCGATTTCATCGTGTCCGACAGCGCATCGTACGCGGCATAGAGGCTGCAGAACATCGTATCGCCGCCCGACGGCGGAATTTCCAGCGCGTAAAGCAGCGACGCCAGCGCTGGCGGGTTCATGTAGGACAGGTCCGAATGCCAGTAGGTCCCGGCCTTTTCGCGCCCCTGCGGCACGCCATCCTTCACCTTGTTGGAGACGCGGTAGATTTCCGGATGGCCGGGCAGCAGATAGGTCTCCAGCACATGCTTTTCCAGCGGCCCGAACCGGCGCGAAAAGGCGATGTGCTGGTCCGGCGTCAGCTCCTGATCGCGGAACACCATGATACCGTCGGCATCCAGCCAGGCGGCGCGGATGGCGGCGAAGCTCTTCTCATCCAGATCGGCGGCCAGGTCCGTCCCGATCATCTCGGCCCCGAGCACGGGAGACAGCGTGTTGACGGTGAAATCGATCATGCGCCGATTCTGGCGGGAGGCGGAACAGGGGGCAAGGGCGTAGAACCCGTTCCGGCCTCACAGGTCGCTGAGCTGCGGCGCGACCTCTGCCATGAACCGCCTGAGCGAACGGGCGCGGTTTTCCCTGGTCGTCCAGTTCTTGCCGCCGACCAGCAGAAAGGTCCCGAACCCGCCGCAATCCCCGTAATATTTGCGAATCCTCTGCGCCACCGTATCCGGATCCCCCAGCACGTAGATTCCCGCCTCGACCAGCGCGTCGAGCGCCCGGTCGTTATTGGGAACCTCCACCCCGTAGACCCGCTTCAGCATGGTGAGGAAGCCGCGCTCCGCCTGGAAACCCACCTCGTGCGTCACGGCGGGGCGCAGATGCTCCAGCGCCTCCTTTTCCGAATCCGCGATATAGACCGCTCGCGAACCGGCGACCATCCTGCGGGCATCCGCATGGCCGGCCTCCCTGCCCGTCTTCTCGTACAAATCGGCCTTGCCGCGCAGCACCTCTTCCGACTCGAAAAAGGCGCAGAGCAGCGCGTAGCCGCGCCGGGCGGCAAGCTCGATCATCTCCGGCGTGTCGGTCGCGGTTGCCATCGGCATGTGCGGTTCGGACAGGGGCTTGGGCAGCGCGACCATGTTCTTGCCGGTCCAGTGATCGCCTTCGAGATCGAACGGCTCGTCCTCGGTCCAGAGTTTCAGAATGACCTCCAGCGACTCCCGCAGCCGCGCATGGCGATCCTCGAAACCCAGCCCGCGTGCCTCGGCGAACTGCGGATGGGGAAAGCCCGACCCGAACCCGAAAATAAAGCGCCCCTTCCCCACCAGATGCTCGACGGTCGCCGCCTGCACCGCAACATCGAGCGGATGGTGCAGATGGAGGAGCTTCACCGCCGCCCCCATCCGGATATTTTTGGTCAGCGCGGCCAGCTTGCACATCATCAGTTCGGGCGCCGGGATGGTATCGACCCGGTTGATATAGGGGCGCTCGCCGTGATGCTCGCTGATATAGACGTCGCGAAAGCCGAGCTGGTCGGCCAGCACGATCTCGTCGATATCGTCCTGGTAGGTCTGCGCGGCGCTGGTGTGGGGCCGAAAACCGTTCGAAAAAAGGCCGAATTCCATGACTGTCCGGATTCTCCTGCTGCGTTGAAGCCGGAGAATACCCGCCACGCGCCCCGCCCGCCATGTCGGGGCCTATGACGTCGGCGTCTCCACCGTCGCGGCATCGGCCGTCCTCAGCAGGGCGCCGAACAGCGCCTGCGGATCGATCGGCTTCGAGACGTAATCCGTCATGCCGGCCGCCAGGTAGCGTTCCTTGTCCCCCTTCATCGCGTTGGCGGTCAGGGCGATGATCGGCATGTCCCGGGCATTCGGGTTATCGAGCATGCGAATGGCCTGAGTCGCAGCGACTCCGTCCATTTCCGGCATCTGGATATCCATCAGGACGACGCTGTAATCCTTTTCCTGGACCTGGCTGACCGCGTCCGCGCCATTGGAGACGAAGTCGATCTCGCACTGAAGCGCCCGGGACAGAACGAGCTCCAGAACCTTCTGGTTGATGTAGTTGTCTTCCGCAACGAGGATGCGAAGTCCCGCGCCGATTTCCTTCAGCTTTCCGGCCAATACGTCCGTGCCTTCCTGTTCGGCTTCCGGCAGTTCCATGGCCTCCCCCTTCTCGATGGCCACATCGAACCAGAAACAGGAACCTGCGCCGGGCGTGCTTTCCACGCCAATGCGGCCGCCATGCATCTCGACGATCTTCTTCGAAATCGACAGCCCGAGCCCCGTCCCGCCGAACTGACGCGTCATCGACTGGTCGGCCTGCGAGAACGGGCTGAACAGCTTCGCCTTGCCCGGTTCGTCTATCCCGATGCCGGTATCGCGGACCTCGACATGCAGTGCCTGCCCGCCGGCTTCTCGTCGGGGCACCAGGGTGACGTAAACCGTGATCGTCCCGCGATGGGTAAACTTCAGCGCGTTGCTGATGAGGTTCTGCAGCACCTGCCGTATCCGCATGCTGTCGCCGCGAAATACGTCCTCCCCTCTCACAAGATTCCGGATCTTGAAATCGATTTCCTTCGCGCCCGCCCTGGGCAGCCATAACGCGGCGGTCGCCTCGAGAAGCCCCGACAGGCTGAAATCGTCGTACTCAAGTTCCATCCGACCGGCCTCGATCTTCGAGAGGTCGAGAATGTCGTTGAGCAGTCTCATCAACGTGTCGCTGGAGTCCTTTATGACTTCGAGCTGATCGAGCTGCTCCCGTGTGAGCCCGCTGTCCATGAGATTGCCGACCATGCCCAGAATGCCGTTCATCGGAGTCCGGATCTCGTGACTCATCGTCGCGAGAAACTCCGATTTCGTGCGGTTTGCCTGTTCGGTTATCTGGTTTGCGATCCTGAGCTCCTCTTCCTTCTCCTTTTCGGCGGTTATGTCGGTCCGGATCGCGACGAACTTGAAGGGCGCGCCATCCGTATTGAGGAAGGGAACGATCGTCGAGTAGACCCAGTAATACGCCCCGCTTTTTTTCATGTTCTTGATTTCGCCGTGCCACGGCCGTCCGGACTTAATGGTCTCCCACATTTCCCGGTAGAACTCCCTGGAATGTTCCGACGACCTGACAATCCGGTGGTTTGCGCCGATCAGCTCCTCCCTGGAATATTCCGAGATCGCGCAGAATTTTTCGTTCACGTACGTTATGACGCCATCGACATCGGTCTCGCTGACGATGGCGTGCTCGTCCAGAGCGCGTCTCTGATAATCGAGCTCCGCCACCTTCTCGGCCAGTTCCTGCGACTGGCGGTTCAGAACGATCACCATGGAAAGCGTATCGGCGACGCGGTCGAGGAATTCGACGCCTTCTTCGTATCGCTGGGCTCCATCGGGCAGATAGAACACCATCATGCCGAGAGTCCGGCCCTTGGACTTGATGGGAACGCAGTAATGACCGTGCGGAGCCATCCCGTCATACGCTCTCTCGTGCCGGTCATCGACGCAGGTCGCATGAAGAATCATTTGCGTCTGCGCCGCCCGACCGCACAGGCACGAACCGAACGGAACCGTAGCGCACAGCGTCCTGAGCTCGGGGTCCAGACCCCGCTCGGCGACGAGGACAAGCTCCTCCCCGTCTTTTCCGTTTTTCGCCAGGAAGATGCCGGCGCGGGGCAGCAGGGACAGCCAGCTCAGCGTCAGCAGAATGTCGAGACAGTTCCCCAGGACCTGTTCCAGCGGCAATGGCTGAACCGCCGCGCCGAGCAGCTCGTTCAGTATCCGGTTGTTTTCCGCCACTCGTTCCATTCGGAGGCCTTTCGGGGAGTGCTGCGTCCGGGGAGTGGCAAATTAATATACAAAGCCCTTAAACGATTCCTAAAATCATAAGTTGTTTTTTAAAAATTTTTTCCTCTATTGCGTGTGACTATTCTCACAGCCAATCCGGCGCCCGGAAGCCATTCGCCGCGCTCCGCAATGCCAGAGTAACGGGTCCGCCCGGCCCCCGGCCTTCACGCCGCAGCCAGCACCTGCGCCAGGTCGCCGATCAGGATCGCCGTCCGTAACATTCGGCCTTGCCGTCAAATGCCTGTCAACGCAGGATAAATTTCCACCGAACCGGAGGACTCCTTTCATGGCGATCCTGCTGACCGACGACCAGGTGCAATCGCTGCTCGATACGGACGAGTTGATCGAGGCTATGGAACAGGCCTATGGCGAGCTGGCCGCCGGGCGCGGCATCTACCGCGTGCGCACCGACATGATCGCGGCGACGGAGAGGCCCGACGATATCTTCGCGCTGAAATCGATGGATGGCGCGATCCCGAAATTCGGCGTCGGCACCATCCGGGTCAACTCCGACACGCTGCGCTATGTCCGCGACGGCGACCGGCTGCGCCGCGACCGCGTGCCGTCCGACGATGACGGTCGCTACGTCGGATTCGTCATGGTGTTCAGCACCGAAACCGGCGAATTGCTGATGATCTATCCGGACGGCGCGCAGTCGAAACGAGTCGCCTCGGTCACCGCGCTCGGCATCCGCCATGTCGGACGGAAGAGCGAAGGCCGGGTCGCGCTGATCGGCAGCGGTGTCCAGGCCCGGGCGCAGATCGAAGCCGCCAAATCGGTGATGCGGATCGACGAAATACGCTGCTACAGCACCTCGCCGGAGCGCCGCAAATCCTTCGCCGCCGTCATGGCGCAGCGCCACGGGCTCGATATCCGCCCGGCGGAGACGGCAGAGGAGGCGGTATCCGGCGCCGATGTCGTGCTGTGCGCCACCAACAGCCGCAGCCACGTGTTCTTCGCCGACTGGCTGGAGCGGGGCATGCATGTCTCCTGCATCAACATGTTCGAGCTGGAGACGCCGGTGGTAAAAGCGGCGGACGTGGTTTCGACCCATATCAGCGAATGCGACCCGGTCTTCATCAAGACCGGGGGCATCGGTCTCCTGCCCGAGGAACCGGGCGCAGGGTTCCAGAACCTGGCGGACGAGACGGGCTTCGCTGCCCTTCCCACCATCGCTGAATTCGTCGCCGGGACCGCGACCGGCCGCACGTCTGACGACCAGATCACCTGCATGATCAACTCGGTCGGCTCCGGCTATCAGTTCTCGGTGCTGGGCTACGTGCTGCTGAAACGAGCGCGGGAGACGGGCGTAGGACAGGAAATCCCGTCCGAGTGGTTTACGACGACACCGGAGAGTTAGCGGTCAGGACGCGATTGTCACCCCGGGCTCGACTTTCCCCCAAATCTTGATTTGGAAAGGAAAGTCAGTGACCCGGGGTCCAGAACCTCGCTTGCCGCCAGAGCCCACTGGATCCCGGCTCAAGGCCGGGATGACAGCTGAGTTTCAGCGTTCTAGTGAACCAGCCGGTCCGCCTCGGTCAGGTCCAGCTTGAAGAGGTCGACCGCGTTGTCCCAGGTGTAGCGGCGCAGCTTGTCCTCGCCGAGTCCCTTGAGGTGGCGGGCCATGACCTGGCGCGAATGCGGGAAGGTCATGTTGAAATGCGGGTAGTCGTTCGACCACATGCAGTTCTTCTCGCCCCACCAGGACAGGAAGCGGGTGCCGACATAATCCTCGAGGAATGTGCCGTAGACATGCTCGGCGAAGATTTCGCTCGGCTTCCGGGTGATGGGGATGGGGTAGGAGTTCCCATGCCGCGCGAAATAGTAATCCCACTGCTGCAGCAGGAACGGGATCCAGCCGATCTCGCTCTCGGCCAGCAGCAGCTTGAGGTTCGGGTGCCGCTCGAAATAGCCGTAGAAGATGAAGTCGAACAGCGTGTTGGCGGAATCGTTGGTCTTGATGTTGGTCGATTCCCTGATACCCTCGACGCCCCGCGTGTGGCCGTTCTTGATATAGCTGTGCCCGGTCAGGATATGGCAGATCACCGGCACGTCCGCCTCGGCGCAGGCGGCAATGAACGGGTCGTAATGCTCGACATTGCTGAACGGCAGCGCCGGGTCCGGCACCTGCCAGATCAGCGCGCCGCGCATGCCCATATCCTGGGTGCGGTGCATTTCCTTGATCGCGCCGTCAATATCGTAGACCGAGATCAGCGGAACGCCGATCAGGCGGCGGGGATCGGGCGAGCACCAGTCGTGCAGCCAGTCGTTATAGAGCTTGAAGGATTCCTCCTGCAGCTCGATATCGTCGACGCAGTAAAGCGCCATGCCGTAATTGGGGAAGATGATTTCCGCCGCGATACCGTCATTGGCCTGGTCCTGCAGCCGCAAGTTGGCGTCGAGCGCGCCGGGCGGCGAGTTGCGGAACGGCACCTTGGGCAGTTTCTCGAACAGGCGCGGCGGCAGCTGCTCCCACAGCGCGTCCGGCTCCATCACGTGCGAGTCGGTCGACACCATTTTCGGCATGACGGCCAGCTCTTCGGGTGTCAGCTCCTCGCCGATCAGGGTGCGCCGCGGAAAGGTCGCCGCCTGCTCCGCCGACATGCCGGCGAACTTGGAAGCGTCTACGGGTAATTCAGCCATTTTTTCCTCCCGAAAAATTATCGCGCCATTATGCCACCAAAACCCCGCGCAATTAAGGGCTACGGCAAAAATATCGAAATGGCGCGCCCGGGAGGATTCGAACCCCCGACCCACGGCTTAGAAGGCCGTTGCTCTATCCTACTGAGCTACGGGCGCGCATACCCTTATGTAAATCACGCGGCGCGTCGTTTCCACGCCTTTGATGAATACCCTATCGGCGCTCTGTCCGGTGCAAACGGCCTGCAACAAGCCCGATCATGCCGACACCGAACAGCAGGAGCGCGCCAGGTTCGGTGACGCTGGCAACCACGATCTCCGGACCTTCGACCGTGATCCTGATAGATTCGAAGCCGAACTCTTCGGTCGCATCGCTTCCGAACAGGGAGAACGTCAGCCCCTGGGATACGTCGACGTCGAACGCTCCGAAGGTCTCAAGCGGAATTGCCGGCGAAAGGACTTCGCTGCCCTCTATCAGCCCGACAAGGAACTGGCCGGTCCATGTATCCGCTCCTACCCCTTCAACCAGGGTCGAACCGCCTGCGCTCGTAATGGTCCTCGGATTCGTGCCGGTCAGGCCTACTCCCCGGAAGCCGTAACCGCCTCCGTTATTGTCGAAATGCTGGATCGACGTACCCGTGACGCCGTCGTGAACGACGAATACCGCATCCTGATCCGCCGTTCCGATCGCGCGATCCTCATTGACCTCGATGGTCACGGTGTATTGTGCAGAATCGGTCAGGAGCCCCGCGCCGAACAGGGAAATATCGAGATAGCTTGCGTCGGCGGTACTGGAATTCGACGTGCCGAACCGTACGGATGTTCCAATCACTGTCGCCGTGCGATCGCCGTTGAGGGTGACACCGGCACCGCCCGCCAGTCGATTGGCGTCGAAAATTTCGTCGAACAGGACAACCGCGTCTGCCGATGTCGCTGCAATTGAAGTAACTGACGCCAAAAGAACGCCAATCGCGAAACGGGAAATTTTGTGAATGATAATCATGGCCCTCTCCTTCTCCAGCGCCGTTGATTTCATTGATATCGACCCGAAATGGTCTTTTTTCGTAATAACCGCTGGTCCGGAGCGCGCAAAGAGTAACCATAAAAAAAAGGGGCCGCCCGAAGGCGGCCCCGTTCCCGTTGGTTTGCGAGACGCGCTATGCCTTTAGCGCTTTCAGCACCCGTTCCGGCGTAAAGGGCATGTGGCTGAGCCGCTTGCCGGTCAGCGCCATGACGGCATTGGAGATCGCGCCGCCGGTCAGCGGCAGGGCGAATTCGCCGATCCCGGTCGGCCGATTGTTCGTCGACATGACCTTCGTGTGGATTTCCGGCACATCGCCGATCCGCATCACTTCATAATCGTGGAAGTTCGACTGCTGCACCACGCCGCTGTCGATGGTAATCCGCTCCATCAGGCACTGGCCGATGCCGTAGATGATATTTCCCTCGGCCTGGGCGACGATGTTCTGCGGCTGCAGCGCGATGCCCGGATCGACCGTGTTCCAGTAATTATGGACCCTGATCTTTCCGGTTTTTTCGTCGAGCGACACTTCGGCGACCGCCGCGGTATACGACCCCACGACCTCGCCGAACGACAGTCCGAGGGCGGTGCCCCGGCGCTTGCGCCGGTAATCGGACATCTTGACGACCTGGTTGATCACGGCCTGCGCGCGTTCATTGCCGTTCAGGAGGTCGAGACGCAGCCTGACCGCATCCTTGCCGAGATCGCGGGCCAGGTCGTCGATGAAGGCCTCGATCGCGAAGATCGTATAGCCAGCCCCGATCGCCCGCCACGCCGCGAGACGGGTAGCGCCGCCATCCACCACGTGTTCGGCAAGCTGGTTGGGAATGCCGTACTGGTGATTGACGCCGGCCATGACCAGCACGTCCTTGCCGTTGGCCTTTTTCAGCCGGCCCGGCGAGGTGTAGGCGAGAACGGATTCTCCGACCACGCGATGGCGCCAGCCGGTTACTTTTCCGTCCTTTCCGATCCCGGCCTCGATGCGCTGCGCCACCTGGGGCCGCAGTTTGCCGAACCGGACGTCGTCCTCGCGGCTCCAGATCACCTTGACCGGACGTTTTGTGGCCTTGGCGAGCAGAACCGCGTCGGTGACGTATTCAGTCTGCGACCGTCGGCCGAACCCGCCGCCGAGGAGAAGCTGGTGATAGCGAACCTGCTGCGGCTTGACCTTCGCCGCCTTGAACGCGGCCTGGGTCGCCCGGCTCTGCGTCTGGCTGCCGGCCCATACCTCGACGATCCCGTCATGAATCCACGCGGTCGCGTTCATCGGTTCCATCTGGGCATGGTAGGTGTAATCGGCCGCGTATTCCCGCGACACGGTCCTGGCCGCCGCCTTGTTGGCGGCGACCGCATCGCCCTTCTTGACGAAGGGAACGCCTGGCTTTGCCGTCTTCGCGGTTTTTGCAAAGGTCTCGATCGCCTTGTCGCTGTTATAGGCTCCGTCCTTCGGCTTGCTCCAGGTGATCTCGAGCGCGTCCTTTCCGGCGCGGGTCGCCTCGACCGTCATGCCGATCACCGCGACGCCGTAGGGCAACGACACGACGTCGGTCACCCCCTTGACCTTCCGGGTCGCGACGTCGTTGATCTTGACCGGCGTATTGCCTTCGGCTGGCGCGCGCAGGACGGCAGCGTAGACCATGCCGGGAACCTGAACGTCCATCCCGTATTCGGCTGTCCCGTCGACCTTCGACGGAACATCGACGCGCGGAATGTCCTGACCGAGGATACGGAAATTCTTCGGATCCTTGAGATCGGCGGCAGTAACCTTGGGCGGCGTCTTCGGCGCCTCGGCAAAGGAGGCGATTTCTCCATAGGTCATCTTGCGACCGGATTTGGCGTGCATCACCACGCTGGGCCCGGTCGTCAGTTCGCCAACCGGCACGCCCCATTTTTTCGCCGCCGCATCGAGCAGCACGCGCCGAGCCTGTGCGCCGGCGAGGCGAAGCTTGTCCCAGTAGCCCGAAACCGACCGGCTGGCGACGGTCACCAGGAAACCGCCGAAACCGGGATTGCCGTATAGCTTGTGATTTGGCGGCGACTGCTCGACCTTCACCTTCGACCAGTCGGCATCGAGTTCCTCGGCGATGATCATCGGCAGCGCGGTCATGATGCCCTGCCCCATCTCGACGGCGGGCGCCATGACGGTGATGGAATTGTCGACCCCGATGGTCACCCAGGCGTTGACGGACGACCTGCCTGAAGCGGCCGCTGCCTCGCCGTTTCTGTCGGAAAGCCAGGGCGCGACGGTCAGACCGAATGTTAACCCTCCGGCGCCTGCAACGAAACCGCGGCGGCTGATGCCGCCTTCAATGAATTCGGATTTTTTCTGGACGGTCATCGGATCAGCCCTCCTTCGCGGCGCGCTGGATCGCCTTGACGATGCGCGGATAGGTGCCGCAACGGCAGATATTGGTCTGCATGTGTTCGACGATCTGGGCGCGCGACGGGTTCCTGTTCTTCTCCAGCAGCGTCGCTGCCTTCATGATCTGGCCGGACTGGCAGTAGCCGCACTGCGGTACCTGCTCGGCGACCCAGGCCTTCTGCAGCGGATGGCTTCCGTCGCTCGAAAGCCCCTCAATGGTCGTGACTTTCCTGCCCTCGACCTCCGACGCCGCCGTCTGGCAGGAAAACACGGCCTTGCCATCGACATGCACCGTGCAGGCGCCGCAAAGCCCCGCACCGCAACCGAATTTCGTGCCGGTGAGTTTAAGATGTTCCCGAATGACCCAGAGCAGGGGCGTATCGGAATCCGCATCCGCCGACGCGGGACGCCCGTTAAGCGTGAATGCAACCATGAAGCCTGTCCTCCGTCATATGATTTTGGGGATCGGACGCTGCCGGTATTTCATGAAGGCAACGCCGAACGCCGATCCTTATGACGGGAATGATTGACTCGCGACGGCATCGACACAAGCCGCAAATGCGCCCGCACAATCGATTTTTCGTGATCGCGGAAAGACCGTTCAGTGCGTCCAGTTGCCGGTGACGCGGTCGGGCCGGAAATTATCGGCGTAGGATTTGGGACGCAGACCGCGCGTAATTTCCGGCTGCACCCGATACTCGATCCCGCAACGTTCGGCGAAGGCGACAGCCTCCTTCTTGTCCGCAAAACGCAGGCGAACCTCATCGCCCAGCATGTCGGACGAACCGATCCAGCCCATCAGCCGGTCGGGGCGCTTGGCCGCTGCCGGCTCGAATTCCAGTACCCAGTTTTTCATCCGGCCCGTTCCCGACTGCATCGCATTCTTGCGCGGGCGGTAGATCCTTGCTGTGCTCACCGTTCAGTTCCTTTTCCTGTCGGAGCGTCAGATTAGGGCCGTTTTACCTTAAAAATTCGCGAATGCGAACTGGTCGGGGTGGACGGATTCGAACCGCCGACCCTCTGCTCCCAAAGCAGATGCGCTACCAGGCTGCGCTACACCCCGAATGGCCGGAAACTGCGGACTTCAGACTGCTTCGTCAAGCAGAAAGACCAGGCCAGGGCAACGCCATCAAGCGGCGAGCCATAAAGCCCGTTCGGCGCGTCTCCGCCTGACCAGTCCGGGCAGGATAACTCCCCTCGAACGGCGCCATTTCGGGAATTCGTCCGCTGCTTCCTCGAATTCCTCCCGATTGGCGTGCTGTCGAAGGGTCGAGGCCCTGAGATTGCCGCTGCCGACGTTATAGGTAAACGAGACCAGCGCGGAAAACTGATTGTCCGTCAACGGCACGGAAATCGACCTGGCGACGGCATTTTCGGCCCGGCCCAGATCGCGCCGCAGCAATTCCTCCGCTTCCTCGACCGAGATGGCGGGCGTTTCCATCGTCACCCTGTCGCCATTTCCGTCATAGATCGCGCCGTAACCGAGCGTAGGAATGCCAACCGGATCCAGCATCGGCTCCAGCAGCGGCGTTGACCTGTCGCCGTCGTGGACGCCCTCGAAATGCATGATGATTTCGAGCCCGGCGTCGTTGATCGATCTCGGCACGGTCAGCTATGTCCCCGACGGTTGAAGGTGCGCGATCCGAACCAGAACGACACGACAGCAGCCCATATCCCCTGCATGTCCTGATTCCAGACCATCCTGTACTGTTCCTGATCGATCCAACCGAAAAAGACCGCTACGGTCAGGACCGCGAACTCCAGAAAGAAAAGATAGGTCAGGACCGGTCGAACGCTGGCTGCCAGGTTGACCACCCATTGCGACGCCCCTTTCGTCACGGCCTGATGTTCCTGATGAAGCGCCTCGATCTCCCGGATATCGGCTTCGGCGTGGATCGCCATGAGCTTCGCCTGCTCGATGCGCTCCTGCGCGGCCGCCTGCGCTTCGATCATCCTCAGTTCATGCGCCTGATCCCGCTTGCGTTCGAAAAACCCGAGCAGTTTCGGCAAAAATGACGTCCCAAACCCCAAAAGAGATCCCAACAAAGAAATCATCCTGTCCCCCCAACCTGATGCAAATCCGTAATGTCGAAATACAATGCGAACGAAATTCCATGCGTTGCACTAATCTTTTTTGGCGACGAACCGATAGTCAAGCCCCGACGGGCAAAACATACACAAGCCTAAACCTGTGATTGCTTTCGCCCGGCTGCGCCGCCTGCGGAACAGCCGTCCGGAACCGGTATGACCGGGGCGGCTTGCAGGCCAAAACTAAAATTCAGCAATTTTGCGGTCCTGGTCTAAAATCAGTAAGGAATTACGCCGAAACACAGAAGCCGGAGCGCAGGATGACCGACGGTACGAACTGGGAACCGCCCGCAACCCTCGACAGGGACGCCCTGATCGCGCTTTCCGACGAAGTCCTCGGCGGGCCCGACATCCCCTTCACCGAAACCGAGCACATATTTCGCATTCGCGCGCTGGAAATGGACTGGGACGTCGGCGTCATGGTTTACGAACCGGCCGACCCCGCGCGCATCCCGGTCGGCCCTGACGGCCGGAAGATCGGCATGTTTGTCCTTGCGGGCGGCTCGGGCGATTTCCGGGCCATGGAACAGCTCACGCGGCTGCTCGCCCGCAAGTTCGGCTACCGGGTCGCCACCATGACCTATCCGGGACGGCTCTATCTGCCGGACGCCTCACGCGACTGGCCGGGCGACACGATCGCTGCCGACGGCACCGTCCGGACGCCGATCTGGCTGCAGGACGAATTCATCACGCCGGACCAGTACGATTTGATCGTCGACGAAAGCCTGCGGGCGCGCTACGGGCGGCGCATGGTTGCCCGCGCGAAGCCCGGCACGCTGTTCTACGACCGCATGGCGGCCTGGCCCGCAGCCTTCGAAGAGGCCATGAAAACGGTCTGCCGCGACCATCTTCCGGAGAACGAGTATTCGATATACGTACACGGCCATTCCACCGGAGGGCCGTTCGTCCATCTTCTGACCCAGCGGGTCGCCAATGTCAGGGGCGTTGTCGGTATCGAAAATTCGCCGTTCGGATACATGTTCCAGGCGCTGGTCGGATACGAATGGAAGGGACCGTTCAACGACCTGCTGGTGCGGACATGGCGCGACATCGCGCGCTATCGCGGCGCGGAAATTCGCAGCGCGGAGGGCGAACAGGGGCTGATGCGCCTGCCCTGGATCATCGAAGACGTCATGGAAGACTGGGAGAAGGTCCTGACCCAGCCGCAGTTCAAGGCCGAATACCCGCTGCATTACGCCGCGGACCACGCGCTGGAGGCTGCCGCCCGCGCCGCCGCTGCGCGGCTGGAGATGAACGAGACCGAAACCGATGCGCTGGTCGCCCGCTATGTAGGGTACGGCTACGAGCTCAAGGGACCGGACGTCAAACCTGTGCCGCCGATCCTGCTCTCGATATGCAAGCACAGCCGCGACCATACCGAAAAAGCCTACGACGAGATCGTTCTCCCGATGTTCGCTGCGATGGACCCGGCCCCGAAAGTACGCCTTACAAAGCTCGGCACCGGCAGCCATCATTACGAATATCCCGAGGACGGTCTGCCGGAAGGGCTGGTCGGCCCGATCATCGGCGTGTGGCACGAAGCCATCATGAAGGGCTATTACCTGACGAACTGAGCGCCGGACTTTGCGCGATGCGTTTCTGCGGATAATCTGCCCGGAAGAGCGGGGAAAACCCTCGCCGGGTCAAAAACAATCCAGGATTTCCCCGATGAGCGACGAGATCAACAACAACTATCCGGCCGCGCCCGATTTTGCGTCGGAAACGCCGATCAACCTGCCGGCCAACCAGCCGACGGCGGAGTACGGCTCGGACATGATCGCCGAAATCATGGGCAATCTGGGGCACGAATACATCTTTCTGACCCCCGGATCGTCGTTCCGGGGCGTCCATGACAGCCTGGTCAACCACACGCGGAACCACAAGCCGCAGATCATTCTCGTCGCGCACGAGGAAATGGCGGTCGCAATGGCGCAGGGCTATTCCAAGGCCACCGGCAAGCCCGCCATGTGCTTCCTGCACGATCTGGTCGGCCTCCAGCACGCGACGATGGCGTTCTACAACGCGATGGCCGACCGCATGCCGATCATCGTCCTCGGCGGATCCGGCCCCGCCGATCCGGCGCACCGCCGCAAGACCGACTGGATCCATTCGGCCCAGGCGCAGTGCGACATCGTGCGCGACGTGACGAAATGGACCGACGAGCCGATCACCCTGCAGGGCACGCTGGATTCGATCGCGCGGGCGCAGAAGATCGCCACCAGCGCCCCCTGTTCGCCGACTTACGTCTCGGTGGACGTCGTGGTGCAGGAAGACCCGATCCCGGACGGCGTGACGATGCCCGACACCTCCCTGCCCCGCTATCAGGCCCCGGGGCCGATCGCCGCGCCGCAGGAAGCGGTTGAGGCCGCCGTGGACATTCTGACCGAAGCAGACTGGCCGCTGATCTTCGGCGGGCGGATCGGCTATCGCGAAGAAGCCACCCAGCCGATGATCGACCTGGTCGAAACGCTTGGCGCCGCGTATCAGGACGGGCACGACATCATCTGCATGCCGTCCAACCATCCGCAGAACCTCAACGCAAGCTTCGGCCGCACCAAGGCGGAAGGCGAATTCCGCAAGATGCTGCTGGGCCGTGCGGATACGATCTTCTGTCTCGACTGCCTCGACATCACCAACAATGTCGGCGCCTACGAAGGCGCGCGCGGCGCCGGCATCGCGGTGGAAGACAAGCCGAAAAAGGTCATCGACCTGTCGCTCAACGATTTTGCGATCCAGCACTGGACCCATCTCGGCGGCCCGCTCCCGCCGGTCGACGTTCAGCTTCAGGCCGACAACCTGCACGGGCTTAACCAGATACTGGATTCATTGCGCCGCCGCGCCGAAGGCAACCCGTCCTGGGTCAAGCGCGCCGCCGAACGGCGCGCCGAAATCGGCGAGATGCACGACAAGCTGCGCAAGGAACAGCGCGAGGCCATGAAGGCGAAGTGGGACCAGGTGCCAATCTACCTGCCGCGCATGACCGCCGAGCTGTACGACGCGGTTAAGGACAAAAACTGGCTGCTGGCGGCGCGCAATTATCGCGCCTGGTACGACGGGATCTGGGAGTTCGACCGCGCCGGACGCTTCATGTCGAATTCCATCGGCGGCGGCATCGGGTACGGCGCGGCCGGCGTCATCGGATCGGCCCTTGCCGCGCGCGACCGCGGCCAGTTCACCGTCGCCATCATCGGCGACGGCGATTTCACCATGGGGCCAGCCGCGCTGTGGACGGCCGTCCACTACAAGATCCCGATCATGATCGTGCTGCACAACAACACCTCGTTCGGCAATGACGAGGAGCATCAGATTACCCTGGCGGGCCGTCGCGGCCGGCCGGCGGAAAACGCCTGGATCGGGCAGCGCATGGTGGGGCCGGAGCCGGACTACTGCACCGTTGCGCGCGGTTACGGCGCGTGGGCCGAGGAACCGGTGCGCGACCCGGCGAAGCTGAAAGAGGCCTTCCGCAAGGCGGTCGATGTCGTCGACAGGGGCGGCGTCGCCCTGGTCGACGTGCACACGTCGCTGAACTGACGTCCCTGCGACACGGCGCCGTGGTTTCTTGCTATTTCGCGGCGTTCGCGACAAAGTTTCCGGAATAACAGGGAAACAAGTCGTTACGCGTTGATGCGGCTCTGTACCGCCGCAACCAGCCACGTATCAGGGAGACACGTCATGCGAAAAGGCATTCTTATTTCGGCATCGGCACTGATGATCGCGCTAGCGGTCGCCGGCGCAACAACCGCTTCGGCGCAGAGCGCCGCCGAATTCTACAAGGGCAAGAAGGTCACGCTCCTCGTGCCCGCGGGATCGGGCGGTTCGTACGGCCTCTATGCAAGGCTCGGCAAGGTGGCGCTCGAAAAGACGACCGGGATGACCGTCGTTCTGCAGTTCATGCCGGGCGCCGGCGGCGCCAAGGCGGCGAACTATATCGCCAGTGCCGCGCCGCGCGACGGCTCGATGATCAACAACCTGTTCGGCACGGCGGCCCAGACCCAGATATTCAAGCCCAAGGCAATCCATTACGACACCCGCAAAATTCCGTTTATCGGCCGGTACGCGCCGGTACCAGCGATCATCAGCGTGCGCTCGGACGCCCCGGCCACCACGCTCAAGGCCATCATGAAAACCGAGGTCGCGCTCGGCTCCGCCGGCGCCGGCTCGCGCCAGACCCAGATACCCATCATGCTGAACAGGCTGCTGGGCACAAAATTCAAGGTCATCCAGGGCTACAAGGGCTCGCGCGGCATCTTTCATGCGATTGAGACCGGAGAGGTCCACGGCGCGCTCGCATCCAACGTAAGCTGGATGAACATCAAGAAAGGCTGGGTCGAGAAGAAGTTCGTCATCCCGGTTATCCAGTTCGCGCGCAAACCGGCCCAGGGCTTCGAGAGCGTGCCCCTGCCGGAGGCCTTCACGAAGAACAAGGAAACCCTTCAACTCCTGCATGCAGCCAATTCGGACATGGGGCGCACGCTCGCGGGCGTGCCGGACATGCCAAGGGACCGGCTGCAATATCTGAGAGCCGCGTTCGGGAAGGGAATTTTCACAACCGAGGCCAAGGCGCTGGCCGAGAGGCTCAACCTGCCGATCGATTACGCCAGTGGGGAGGAGCTCGACCGGGAGGCCCTGGAAATCCTGGCCACCCCCAAATCGATTGTCGAAAAGACCAAGAAGCTGCTCAAGGCAAAGGGCTGAGAACACCGGGTGCAGGCGGCGCGGACCTCGCCCAGCGGGGCCCGCGCTTCCATTTCGGAAGGCAGGAAATGACTCTCATCATCAACAACGACATGGTCAGTGAACTTCTGACCATGCGGGACACGATCGACGCGCTGGAAGAAGCCTACAAGGCGCTCGCCGAAGGAGAGGCTGTCTGCCGCCCGCGCATCGACATCCAGATTCCGACCTCGGATCCGAAAAAGGCCTATCAATGGGGCACGATGGAAGGCGGCATGACGGGCGGCTATTTCGCCATCCGCATGAAGTCGGACGTGATTTACGAAACCGAGTACAACGGCGTCCGCAGCCAGGAGAAATACTGCCGCGAACCCGGCACGTTCTGCGGGCTGATCCTGCTGACCAGCACCGAGAACGGCGAGCCGCTTGCCTTCATCAATGACGGCATTCTCCAGCATATGCGGGTCGGTGCCGACGGCGGGATCGGCGTCAAGTACATGAGCCGCGAGGATTCGCGCATCGTCGGCATGCTGGGCTCCGGCGGCATGGCCCGCAGCCATATCGACGCCTTCATGTGCGTTCGCGACATCACAAGGCTGCAGGTCTTCAGCCCGACGCGCGCCAACTGCGAGGCTTTCGCCGAAGAGACCCGGAAGAGGCACGGGATCGAGGTCATCGTGTGCGACAGGCCCGAGGACATCTACAGGGGCGCGGATATCGTCGCCGGCTGTACCGACAGCGCCGTCCCGGTCATTGACGCTTCCTGCCTCGAACCGGGTCAGCACGTGCTGAATGTCGGCGCGCGCGGCATGGTCGCGCAGCCGGTGCAGGACCGGGTCGACGTCTATTTCCGGTTCGGAAACGCCCCGGCCCCGGAGGGAATGCCCGATTTCGGCGTCGCCGACGAGTTCATCACCTACGCCGCGCGGCGCGAACAGGATTACGGCTTCACCCTGAAACCGATGGGCGAACGCGGGCACGGGCTGGTGATGGAAGACCGCATCATCTATTTCCACGACATCCTCGATGGCACCAACCGCGGCCGGACCTCGCGCGAGCAGGTCACCTATTCCGAACGAGGCAACCTGCAAGGCAACCAGTTTCATGCTGTCGCCGGCCGCGTATACGAACTCGCCCGCGAAAAAGGCCTGGGTCACGAAATCCCGACCGACTGGCTGCTTCAGGACATACGGGACTGATTGGAGGCTCTTCCGATGTGCGAAACGCTGATCGCGCAGACATCCGTTCTCGTCTGGGTGTTTCTCATCACCACCCTGATGATGGCGCTGCTGTCGCGCAAGCTGAACGAACACCTGCTGGTGCCGCCCGAACCGCCCAAGCACCTCTGGTTCCGCAAGAAGAACCACATCCGGCCGTCATACCTTATGAAGCCGGACCTCTATTTCGACGAGACCGGATGCCGCTGGGCGTGGCGGTTTACCCTTTTTGCGGCCGTATCGGGCGCGCTGTTCGTCATGATCCTTTACCGTATGTTCGCCTGCGCCCAGTAAGCGGTAACAGAGAAATCATCGCATTGTTACTTATGCCCGCCCCGACACAGACCCATATTCTGCCCTGATGAACGCCGAAACCGAAACAAGACTCCGAACACTGAGCCAGAAAGCGCACGCCGAGCAATGGACGCTCGACGCGGGAATCGACTGGTCCGCCAAGCCGAAGACGCCAGGACGAATGATGCGGCGTTTCGCACAACGGGCGGTCGGCGGCCTGATCGCAGGCGAAGAGGCGACCGCCAGCGCCTGCAAGCGCCTGGTGGACCTTCTGCCCCCCGGCCCCGCCCGGGACTGTCTTTCCATTCAGGCCGAGGATGAGGAGAGGCACGTTCGGGCCTACTGCGGTTACCTGGAACGGATCGGCCAGCCGGCGGAACCCAACGAGCGGATCAGGGAAGCCACCGACCGGCTCGCCCGCTGGTCCGGACCGCCCGCCGGTCTGTTCTTCGCCATCCATGTGGTGCTTGAGGGCGAAGCGCTGGGTTTGCAGCAGGATCTGGAGGGAGATCTCGATTGCCCTCTGTTCCGGTCAATCAACCGACGGGTTACCCAGGATGAAGCAAGGCACGTCGCGTTTGGCCGGATCATTTCGCCGGTCGCCGCCAGCGAGCTGGACGATCACGACCGGCGACGCACGGTAGAAGAAATTCATGCCGTCTGGACTGATTGCATCAGGGCGCTGTCGGCAGAGAATTTCGTTCTCTGGCGCGCGCTTTCGCATTTCGCAGACCGCCACTGGCGCGCTCAGCTGGCCAATATGGAACAGTACGGCCTGTCTGCCCCGGAGGCGGCATGAAGCCCGCTGCCGGCATCGTCATCGTTGCGCTGGCCCTGTGGTGCCCGCCGTCATGGGCCGGCAGCGTACGAATCCCGCTGGAAAGGGCTCATGACGCCGGCGAATGGCAAAAGCTTACCCTCCCCGGCACGCCCGAGACCCGGTTCCTGCCGGGCCCGCAATCGATGAAGATCGAGAGCGACGGTGGCTTTGCGCTGATATACCGTCGTCTGAAAAATGCCGCCGAACTGTCCCGGCTGCGCTGGCGCTGGAAAGTGGAACAGGCCGGCCCGCCCACCGATGCCGCCAGAAAAGGCGGCGACGACAGGCCGCTTGCGATCCATGTCTGGTTTCCCCTGCCCGAACCGGAAAAGAATTTCTGGACCGCCTTCGAAGACGGTATCGGGAGTCTGCTGGGCGCCCCGCCGGCAGGGCGGGTCATAACCTATATGTGGAGCGAGTTTCATTCCGGCGGCGACCGTTTCGAAAACCCCCATTTGACCGGCAGGGGAAGGATTGTAATCCGGCGCGGTTCGGAAACGCCGCCCGGACGCTGGGTAGCAGAGGATGTCGATTTCCGGGCGGACTACCGCGCCCTGTTCGGTACGGACGCGCCGCCGCCGACATATTTGGCGATATCGGCGGACGCCGACGACACCGGTTCGGTCACGCGGGCCGCGATCTCGGATGTCGTTTTCGAAATGAAGCCGCGCCGCGCCTTATCGCGGCCGAACTAGGCCTTCGTGTTTATGCCTGGCGAGCGCGAGGCGGTCCCGTTCGTCGTGCCCGCCGCTGTGAAGGAATTCCGCGGTAATCGTCGCCATATAGAGGTCGGCGCGCAGCTCGGCGGCGCTGTCGTCGAACCCCAGCGCGCGAAACTGCTCGGTAAAGAAATGGCGGCGATAGTTGTCGGCGCGCGCGATACGTTCCGCGACGCTCCTGTTCTTCTGGGCCCACAGCCTTAGCGCGGCCGCCTGGCCGCGCGTGCCCCGGGTGATGCCGCGCTCGATCACCTTCCACAGACGTTCCGCCGGATCGGGCGTACTGACGACGAAATCCGGCCGGTCTTCTTCTCGCAGGCCGAACCAGCGATCGAGCAGGGCATCGATCAGGGCCTGGCGGTTCTTGAAGTGCCAGTAGAAGCTGCCCTTGGTGACGTTGAGGCTGCGCGCCAGCCGTTCGACCCGGACGCCCTCGACGCCGCTCTCGCCAAGCGCCTTCCATGCCGCATCCACCCAGTCTTCCCGACTAACACTCATTGCTCGGCTCCCGGAGCGCTACTTCCGATCGAACGGACCGCCCGGCACATCGCGAATCGACGTGTTGGGCGCCACGTCGCTGCGCCGGTACTGCGCGCTGCGGCGGCCGTTCTCGAGGTAATCGCCCTCGGCGGCGCGCTTCGCCATCTGGTCCCATTCCTCGGTCCAGTCTCCCAGCGAATAGCCGTGCCACGGGCTTTCAGGCTTCAGCGGCGGCAGGCCGAGGCTTTCCCATAGTTCCCTGGCGCCCTCCATGTATTCCCGCTTGGGCAGCGCGATGGGCGGCATGTCGGCCTTGAGCGTCGCGTCGATCAGCATCGTCGCTTCCTCGCGCCCGCCGCGCAGGTCGCTCTTCGGACCGTGTCCCTTGTCGCGATGCGGCAGGATCTGAACATCGAGCGCCGGGTTCGACCTGTAGGCAAGCGCCCAGAACACCGCGTCGCCATTGTCGGGGTCGATATCCTCGTTGACCGCGATGACGTACTTGCCGACCGACGCGTTGAGCTGCGCCGCGCCGTAGAGCCCGCGCCAGACCTCCGTGGTCGGCACGCCGCGATCGAAAACGAGGAACACAACGCGCCGGATGTTGGTCAGCGGTTCGTGCATAGAAACCCGCTTGATTCCCTTGATGCCGAGCCCGTTATACAGATGGTCGAACCAGATCGGCTCATAGGCGACGCGCTTGATGACCGACGATTCCGACGGGGTGACCTGCGAAATGATTGAGGCAATCACCGCGTTCTTGCGGTGCGTGATCGCCGTGACCTCCATGATGTTGTTGTAGTCCTCAAGCGCGATATGCCCGTGGCTCTCGCCGAACGGCGCTTCGGGTTCCAGATATTCCGGGTCGATATAACCCTCGATGACGATTTCGGCCTCGGCCGGGATCATCAGATCGACCGTCTTGCCCTTCACCATGTTGATCGGGCACCCCACGATGCCGCCGGCAACCGCCAGTTCCTCGACGCCGATACGGAGTTTCTGCGGCGCGCAATAGGCGACCGACGGCGGACAGCCGAGGATGATCGCCATAGGCATCTTCTCGCCGCGTTCGCGGTATTTCCGCCAGTGAATGTGTCCTTCCGCGCCGCCGGCCCGCGCCGACATGCGAACGGCCAGCCGCGTCGGCGACTTCAGCCCGGCGCGGTAGGTGCCGATATTCTGCGTACCGGTTTCGGGATCGCGGGAAATGCAGCCGGTGGCCGTGAAATAGGGCGCGGAGTCGAAACCGGGCGTCGAGATCGGAATGGGAAGCGCGTCGAGCCCCTTTCCCTCGCCTTCAAGGTCCGACCCTTCGATCACGACTTCATGGCATGGCGCGTCGGTTACTTCCCTGGGCGCGATCGGATTCGCGATCGCGTTGCTCCAGGTCCTGCCGATATCCGCCTCGTCCGCCCCGATACCGATCGAATAGATCTTCCGATTGGCCGAAAGCGCGCCAACGGCGACGGGCAACGGATAGGTCCGGCCGCGCGAACAGGTGATGTTGTTGAACAGGAATGCCTTGCGATCCGGTTCCGGAATGCCGCCTCGGAACTGCCACCGGACCAGCGGATGCATCTCTGTATCCTTATTGACCGGCTCCGATATTTCATATACCAGCCCGGCTTCTTCCAGCGACTTCAGGTGGTCCTGAAAATCAGGGTAGCCTTTCCCGCCGTACGATTTTTCTCCCGCTTTCGCGTCCTTTGTCCCCGTTGCCACGAAGCCACTCCCGTTCCAGATATGTTGCCGCCCAAGATGCCATCGACCCGAAACGGCCGACAATACGCTACCGTATGGTGAGCGGAATCCTGTGGCAGTGCAAGGGGTTGCGACCGACTGTTTGCAGAGATATTCGCAAAAATTCCGGTTTCAGATTCCCGGCGCAGCGCTCCGCGAACGCAGAAATCGAATGTCGACGCGCCGTCGCAGCCGGTTGAAGCGGCACCTGCCCTGAAGCAAAAAGACGGCCGCCTAGTTCAGCGGCGGCAGGCTGGCGACTTCGCGTCCGGCGATACGGCCGGTGACGAAGCATTCCGCGATGTTGCCGCCCGCCAGATAGAGATGGCCGAAGGACGAGCCGCACTCCCCGGCGGCGTACAGCCGACCGATGGGTTCGTTGCGCACGTTGATGATCCGCTGTTTCTCGTCGTGTTCGGGACCGCCCTGCGTATTGGACAGGACCGGCCAGATTTCACCCGCATAAAAGGGCGGGCGCTGGATTTTCATCATGGTGCCGGCCGGGCGGCCCTGATCCACATCGTTCTTGTCGACGCAGAGTTCGTTCCAGCGATCGAAGGTCTGCTGGAGGGTGTCCGCATCAAGGCCGAGTTTTTCCGCCAGCTCGGGAATGGAGTCTGCCTTGGTGATAATGCCGAGGTCGATTTCCGCAAGATTGTCGCGGCTCCATTGGTACGACATGGTGCGGTCGTTATAGGCGGGATTCCCCATCGGAAACCGCCGCCGACCCAGCTCGTCATAGATCAGGAAGGCGGGAATGCGGGGAAAAGTCTGCGTCACCGGATCGTAGAGCTCGAACGGCCGCCAGCCGGTGTCCTGTACATAGGGCGGGAACTCGTTCATGAAACGCTTCGCGGTCTGATCGACGATAATCCAGGGCGCCTGCACCACCGCGCGCTTTTCCTTGCCTGGTATCCAGTCGGGAAAGCGTTTGACGCGAATGCCGTAGGGGAACTGTTCGCGGTCGGTATGCATGAAACCGTACGACCCGTGGAAATGCCACATGTGCCACAGCTTCGCGCCGAGCGACTGCGCCATCCGGATACCGTCGCCCGTATTGCCAGAATTCGCGGCCGAATAGACCGGCAGGATCTGCCAGAACTGCTTCTGCATCTCGGCGTTGGCCTCGAACCCGCCGCACGCCAGCACGACGCCCCTGCGGGCCCGGATGCGGACCTCCTGCCCCTCCGGCGTTTCCACGACCAGGCCGCGAACCTCGCCTTCGGGCGTGGCGATCAGGGAACGGGCGGGAGTCTCGAGACGGACCTCGATACCGCGTTCGTCGACATTGCGTTGCAGCATGTAGAACACCAGCGGACCGCCTGGACGCCCCTTGACCTGGGGATAGGCCTGCGCAGCATTGAAATTCGGGATCTCGGTAACCTGCGTGTAGTAGAAATCGTTTTCGCCCGGCAGCGGATAGTTGCCGCCCCGTTCGCGAATCATGAATTCGGCGCCGGTTACCTCGGCAAGCTTCCGGGCATGGGCCTCGTTCTCCTTCATGCCCTCGGCAAGCGCCCGCAGCACCGAATCGGGCGTACGCCCCGAATTGGTCGCCTTCAGATACTGGAACGCGCCGTCCGGATTTCGGGTAGAACAGATCGCACCGTGAGAACAGATGGAGATGCCGCCAGGATCCGGCATTTTTTCGACGATCAGAACCTTTGCACCGGCGTCGTGCGCTTCAATCGCCGTAACGCCGCCTGCAAATCCGAACCCGACGACAACTACGTCGAATTCCTCGTCGAAAGTCTCAAAATCGACCGCCATTTCCGCCCGCCCAGGATGTGTTATTCGGACCTGTATCTTAGGCAATGTCGCGGAGGGCGCAACGCCAGCCGGTCTCGAATCAGGACATTCGGAGAAGTTCCACGATGCCCATCGCGGCAAAGCCCGCCACGACCGGAAGGAAGATGCTCGACATCAGCCGCAACGACACAAAATAGCCTCCCATCAAAGGAAGCTCCATCGGCAGCGTCCGGTGCAGGGCAAAGACGCTCCAGGCCACGATCAGCGCGACAAGCTGCGGCAACCCGGCGCCGGCCTTCAGCAGAACGGCGATGACCGGATAGAAGATCACCGGCGGAATCGGCAGGCACCAGCCTGCCAGCATGCCGATAAACAGCCCCGTGACACCGGCTTCATCTCCCAGCCAGCGCCCGACAAGATCGCTTGGGACGAGCGGGGCAAGGAAGCCGGCCGCCAGCAACGCCATCGGTACGATACCGACAAAAATCCGGCCGCTGGACCGGAACCGGCTGAAAATTTCAGGAATCGTCTCGGGCCGACGCTTCCATGCGACCAGCAGAAAGATGCCGACCAGAGTCCAGACGAAAACAGAGAGGCCGATCATTTTCCGCCGACGCCTCCGGGCGGTGCACGGTAGAAACGCGAAATGAACTGCGCCGTCACACCGGCGATCGGCGGCAGCACGATACAGGCGAGGTACCGCACGGTGGGAAGCTCTACCCCCACCAACGGGATTTCGAAGACCAGCGTCCGGGCAACCGAGAGGATCGACCAGGCCGTGATGTAGGTAACCAGAGGCGCCCAGTCCGCGCCGGCCCGATAGAGCGCCAGCACGAGGGGAAACGATACGAAGGGGCCGCCGGGTGTGAAGGCGCCGGCGATGGTGGCGACGACGATGCCCTTGAATCCCGACCCGACGCCGAGCCAGCGCTCTACCAGCCCCTTTGGCAGCATCACCTCGATAATCGCGGCCAGCAGGAGCACGGCGGGCAGGAACGCAACCAGCAGCGTGAAAACCGGGATGTCGTCGATCAGCGCGGCGCGAACCGCCTCCAGACCCTTTACCTGATACAGGAGCAGCCCGCTCGCAGCGGCAATGACGACCGCCAGAACGAACCAGCGATCCCATACAACCGCGCGTATTCCCCTGCCCAGGGTCTCCAGAGTCCGGTTCATCTTCTTCCCGAGAACGTTCCCAACGAAAAGCGCCGGCTTCTTGCGAAGCCGGCGCCGTTCGTCTCCTGTACCGACGAGCCTAGAACAGGTTCGCCCAGTTGATGGTCCGCAGGACCGGGAACATGTCCCCGACCACGCTCTGCGGCCACGGAATGATCAGGACATAGTGGAACAGGAAGTAGCAGAACGCCCACAGCGAGCAGGCGATCGCCACGGTCGCAGTCCAGCTGGCCCTGCCCCAGAACCTCATATATCCGACGAGGAACAGGAACATGGAAGGCAGCAGCCCGACCACCGCGGCAGCGATGAAGAAGAACCCGCACCATCCGAAATAGGCCAGCGCCCGCCGGGTGATGACCTCCTTCGTCAGTTCGCCGAAATCGACCACGATGTCGAAATGGACATCCGTCTGATTGGAATCCTGCGTGACCTCGGTGCCCGTTCCGTCCCGCACTTCGGCCGTCCGCGGTCCCTTCTGATAGAAGAGCTTGGCGAACAGGAAGAAGGCGAGAATGATAACCGCCAGGTAGCCTACGACCTGCGGCACCAGACGCGCGCCGAACTCCCACTGCGACGAGATATAGAGTTCCGCGATAAAGATCGCCAGTACACCCACACCGAACAGGAAGTCCGCGTCGAACCCTGTCTTGCTGTACTGGATCGTCACGGTCTGCTCCACATGCTTGCCTGCGGCAATGTCTTTCCGCTTCTGGCGGTAATCGCGGATCATCGGCGACATGATGCCCCAGAAGGTGATGATGAACATCACAACGACCACCGGGAACTCGGTAATGTCATAGGTCCACTGCGCGCCATACCGTTCGACCGAGATGAACATGTAACGTTCAACCAGGCCGCCCAGAACGAAGCCAAGCACCAGAGGCGGACGCGGCCAGCGCAGCCGCTTCATCACAAAGCCAAGCAGACCGAACCCGAGCAGCGCCCAGATATCGCCCCATTGACGCGACCCCTGGAAAGCGCCCACGAACACAACCGCGATCACGATCGGAACCAGAATACCGGGCCGGATAAGGGCGATCTTGGCGAGCTGGGTGGCGAAGCAGAAGCAGATGCCGGCGCCCATGATGTTGGCGACGGCGACCGACCAAACCATGGTGTAGGTAACGTCGAGCTTCTTGGTGACCATGTCCGGTCCGGGGACCAGGCCATGGATCAGGAACGCGCCCAGGATGAGCGCCATGGAGGCGGACCCGGGAACGCCGAACGCGATGGTCGGAACCAGCGCGCCGCCTTCCTTTGCGTTGTTCGACGATTCGGACGCGATTACGCCCCGCACGTCGCCCTTGCCAAAGGTAAGCCCCGCATCCTTTTCGGTCCGCGCCGCATGCCCGTAGGCGATCCAGTCGACGACCGATGCGCCGATGCCCGGGACAGCGCCGAGACCGGCTCCGATCGTGGCGCAGCGAAGAACAAGCCACCAGTTCTTGAAGACGTCCACGACGCCGACAAGCTGGCTGTCCTGAACATCGGTGCTGTCTCCCTCGGCGGCGATCGATTTCTGCTGGATGGCGAGATCGGCCAGTTCGGGAATGGCGAACAGCCCGAGCGCCAGCGGCACGACCGGGAGGCCGTCCCAAAGATAGAGGGAATCGAATGTCCAGCGCAGCGTACCCGTCTGCGGATCGTCGCCGGCTGTCGCGATCAGCAGGCCGATACAGGCGCCCGCGAGCCCCTTGAGCAGCGAGCCGCCCGACAGGACCGAGGCGAGAGACAGGCCGAACACGCAGAACGACAGGAGTTCGGGCGATCCGATTTCAAGCATCAGCGGACGCAGGATCGGGATACTGACCCCGAGCAGCAGCGCGCCCCAGAGGCCGCCGAGCACAGAAGCGGTGAACGCCGCCCCGTAGGCCCTGCCGGCCTCGCCCTTTCTCGACATCGGATATCCGTCGAGGATGGTGGCGGCGGATCCGACCGTACCCGGCACGCCGAACAGGACGGCGGGGATCGTGTCGGACGTAACCGTCACCGCCTGAAGCCCCATCAGAAGCGCCAGCGCGGTATAGGCGTTCATGTCGAACGTAAACGGAAGAAGGAGCGAAAGCCCCACGAGTCCGCCGAGACCCGGGATCACGCCGACGATCAGGCCGAGTATCACGCCGAGGGCCAGAAAGCCCATGCGTTCCCAGGTAAACAGGATTTTCAGCGCCTGACCGGCTTCACGCAGCAGAGAAATGTCTGCGGCCTGTTGCGCCTGCTGGGCCTGCTGGGCCAACGCTGGCCCCATAACGAAAAACACGGCTGCTGCCGCCATCGATGCGAATAGCAGTCCCGGAAACCAGCCCCTGAACCCCATCGCAATCTTCCCCGTCGTTGCTTGCATAGTCATCATCCATTAACTACGAAAATAATTAGCGCCGAATGCTTCTGCCTTTCCGAAACCGTTTCGAAAAGACGCGAAGCGACCAACAGTTGACCGAATTGACCACCTACGGATTTGCGATTTGAGGGAAATCCCCCCAGCCTTCCCGTTGTCTTTGGCCGAGCCTTCTATCCTGCGGATATGACAGCCCTTGTTTCGGCACAATTGACCCGGATGGGATATCATCGCGAACGCCCTGTCAAGGGCGAACCGGTCCGGGTTTTTCGAAAACAGCCCATGGAACCGATTATTCCGGACAGGCATCGCGCCGCGGTCGGATCGCGCGCCCCTCATTTCAGCAGGTAGCCAAATTTTTCCTGCGCCCTGGCGGCGATTTCCGGCCGTGCCTTGGTCACCGGCGAGAACCTGTCCTTCCAGTGAAACGGCCGGCAGGCATTGATGATCATGCGCGAATTGGTGATGTTCCCCTTGGCACGCTCCTCCGGCAGGATCAGCGGATCGGCCGGCGAATCCCAGGCATTGCGGATAAAGTCGACATCGGTCATCGGGTCCGACCGCGTGAGGGTCGCCCAGATCAGTTCCTCGAGATTGGTGACGTCGACATCCTCGTCGACCACGATGACCCATTTCCCGCCATAGACCCCGTTGTGGCACTGACACGCGATCTGTCCGGCCTGGGTTGCGTGACCGGGATAGCGTTGCGTGATGGCGACAGCAATAAGAAGGCGCGATCCGCCGCATTCGTGGCACCACACCGCCTTGACGTCCGGCACGCCCGCCTCCTCGATATTTCGATGCACCAGCGCGGATCGGGTGATGGCCCGGTAGCGCGAATACTCGTCGGGCAGGCTCTGCGGCGAAAACCCGAGGATGATCGGATCGTCTCGGTGATAGATCGCGGTGATCTCGCACAGCGGACGTTTCCGGCCTGCTTCGGTATAGGTTCCGGTCCAGTCTCCGAACGGGCCTTCCGGAACAAGCACCTCCGGGTCGACGAATCCTTCCAGTACGATTTCGGCGTTGGCCGGGAACGGCAGGCCGGTATGCCTGCCCCTGACCAGTTCCAGCGGTTTTCCGCGCATGCCGCCCGCGATGTCGAACTCGCTGATTCCGTCTCCCGCTTCCGTGCCGCCCATGAAAAAGGTGATGGGGTCGCCGCCGACGACGCAGACCACCGGCATCTTCTCGCCGCGCTTTATGTAATGTTCGTGATGGATACGGCCGTGCTTGCCGGGCGCGGTATTAAAGGTCACGTGCGTCTTGTCGTGCAGCATGATCCGGTAGGCGCCGAGATTGTACCAGCCGGTAACCGGGTCCTGCGTGACGTTGTACGACCCCGTGCCGATATAGCGGCCGCCATCGAGCTCGTGCCAGACCGGCGTCGGAAAGATCTCCACATCGACATCGTCGCCTTCCAGGACGTTTTCGAAAATCGGCCCGTCCTCGACAAACACCGGGGGAATAAGATTCTCCTCGTCGTAATGGTCGGCAAAGGCGGACGACAGCGCGACCTTGTCGAGCTCGACCGGGAAGCCCAGCGTCATGTTCTTGCGTTTGCCGGCGAACAGGTTCGACAGCAGCCGGAAGCCCGGCCTGATACCGGGTATGTCGTCGAACAGAAGCGCCGGCCCGTTATCCGCATGGCTGACCAGCTCGGCCGCCATGCCGATCTCCTCCTGCCAGTTGGCGCCCCGGACGATTTCGAGCTCGCCCAGACGCTCCGCCTCGACGAGCCAGCCCCGCAGATCCTCGTAGGGAATGCGCTGGGCAATATTCCCGCCGGCCGCCGCCGCCGTTTCTTCGATTTCCGTTTTGGCCATCATTGATCTCCCTGAACCTGTTTTTTGTCATCTTGCGTCAAAACCCAGAAAGACGCAGCACTCAGAATCGCGCACCCGGCGATCACGGCCGCCATCGAGACCGACGTCCCGTCATGCAGGAGTCCGACCAGCGCGCCAACGGCAGCGCCGACGCCGAACCGAATCGCACCGATCAGCGCAGACGCGGTTCCCGCCACATGCGGAAAGTAATCGAGCGTCGCGGCCGAGGCATTCGCATTGGTGATGTTGTGCGGCACCATGAAGATAAAGACCGGCAGGACGATTCCCGCCAGGCCGCCGATCCCGAACGATGCCGCAACAATCAGCGCCAGCCCGCCGAACAGGGCGATCGAGGTACCGACGACCAGCATCCGGCGCATGCCGAACTGCATGACCAGCCGGCTGTTGACCCAGGAACCCGTCATGATTCCCAGTATGTTCAACCCGAACAGGAATCCGAAATATTCCGGTGGCACGCCAAACAGGGTGATGTAGATGAACGGCGTCCCGGAAAGCTGCGCAAACATGGCGGCGAAAGAAAACGCGCCGCAGAACATGTAACCGATGGCCTGCCGGTGCCCGAGAATATGGCCGCACTCGCGCAGCAGGATCGGCAGGTTCAGTTTCCGGCGCCTCTCGCGCGGCAGGGTTTCCGGCAGAACCGTCAGGCAGAGCGTCAGCGCGATCGCGCCGAAGACGACCAGCAGCCAGAAGATAGAGCGCCAGTCCGACCAGAGCAGCAGCTGCCCGCCTATGAACGGACCGGCGAAAGCCGCGACGGACGGAACCAGCAGCATGAGCGACATCGCCCGCGCCGAAGCATTCCCGGACAGGAGGTCGCGGATGATCGCCCGCGTCAGCACCACGCCCGCCCCGCCGCCGAGCGCCTGCAGGAAGCGAACGGCGATCAGCTCCTCTATCGAAACCGCCAGCGCGCAGAACACCGTTGCAACGGTATAGAGGGCTACGCCGGAAACCAGCACGGGCTTGCGTCCGAAGCGGTCCGACATCGGCCCGTAGAAGAGCTGGCCGATGGCGAATCCGATGGTAAAGCCGCTCAGGGTCAGCTGTGCCCGGCTCGTCGATGTCGCGAAATACTCCGCCAGCGCCGGAAGGCTCGGCAGGTACATGTCCATCGACGCCGGGCCGAACGCGGCCAGGCTGCCGAGCAGCGCGATCAGCAGCGGTCCTGCCGGGACTTTGTTCAATTCGAAATTCCCGCTCAGGCGTCAGGACCGAATTCCCGGCCGACGCCGTTCGCCACAGCGCGCTCGTAAACCGTTTTGGCAAATGCCACGTCTTCAAGGGCGAGACCGAGCGACTTGAACAGGGTGATATCTTCGTCCCCTCCCCTGCCCGCGACATCGCCGCGGACGAGCTCGCCGAGTTCGGCGACGTTGTCCCAGTCGAGCCGCCCTTCGCCCGTAAGGTCGATCAGTTCGCGGGCTTCGATCTTCGCCTGGGCGCGCTGATCGGTCGAAACCAGCGCAGCGCGCAGCACCGCGTCGTCATCGAGTTCGCGCCGCGCAAATCCATTCGCACCGGTCGCGTTCACATGAATGCCGGGAGACAGCCAGTCGCCGAACAGAACCGGTTCCGCCGAATTCGTCATCGTGGTCGCGATGTCGACTCCCCGGATGCAGGCCTCGGCGCTGTCGGCGGCGATCACCTCGCAGTCGAGATCCTTCGAAAGGATCGCCGCGAAGGCCGCGCGTCTGTCCTCGCTGCGGCTGAACACACGGACCTGGTCGAGTTCGCGCACGGCGGCGACAGCCAGCACCTGCGTGCGCGCCTGGCGCCCCGTGCCGATGATGCCCAGCGACGACGCGTCGGCCCGCGCCAGGACATCGGTGGCGACGCCGCTCGCCGCGCCGGTCCGGATCGCCCCGAGCCGGTTGGCCTCGATCAGCGCGAGCAGGCGTTTCTCGCTGAAGGAATAAAGGGAGAAGTAAAAGCAGCCGCTGAAATAGGATTTATGGCCGCAAACATCGCCCGAGTTCCACGATGCCCCCATGAGGTTCATGGCCCGCGACGGCAGCCTGATTCGCTGACGCGGCGCGTTGTCGACACCGTCGGTGCCCCATTCGGAGAAAACCGCCCGAAGCGCTGCGATGGCGTCGCCGACGCCCGCCAGTTCCTCAACCTCCTTCTCGGTAATGTACAGCGCCATATTCCCTTTTCCCCCTGACAACGGATCTGCCGCGCAATCTACATCATGAGCTGGCGAGCGACTATCCGGACGCATTGGCAACACCCGGATAATGGGACTAACCTTCCGGCACAGCGAACAGGGAGAAAATCGACATGGCTCAACAGGTTGTTCTGGTAACCGGCGCAGGCGGCGGAATCGGCGCGGCATGCGCGCGCGAACTTCTCGCCGATGGCAACAAGGTGACGGCGATCGACGTCAAACCGATCGACGAGGCCGTAATGGCGCTCGGCACCGACGAAAACCTGATCCCGCTCAACCTGGATGTATCGAAGCTCGACCTTGTGCGGGACGCGGTGCAGCAGACCGTCGACAGGTTCGGACGGCTCGATGCGGTGTGTCATTTCGCCGCGATCCATTCGACCCTCAACTGGGAGGACGTGTCGTCGGAGGAGTTTCTGAGAACGCAGGAGGTCAATGTCCTCGGCTCATTCCATATCGCCAAGGCGGCCGCTGAATACATGAAGGAGCATGGCGGCGGCGCCATCGTGCTGACGTCTTCCGGATCGGTACAGGCCAGCGGCGTCGGCGGCGGGTCGGGTCGCGGCGGACCTGCCTATGTCACCTCCAAGGCGGCGATCTACGGCCTCAACCGGTCGCTGGCCCGCTCGCTCGGCCCGTACAACATCCGCGTCAATACGGTCAGCCCCGGCGCGACAGAAACGCCGATGATCGCCGAGTACACCAACGAATCCCGGGCGAGCGCCGCTTCGCGCGCCATGCTGGGGCGGATCGGCACGCCGGAAGACGTCGTGGATGTCGCGCGGTTCCTGATTTCCGATGCGGCCCGCTATGTAACCGGAGAATCCATCAGCGTCAGCGGGGGCGGCAGCGTATAGCGCGCACACCGCGACTCCTGCTATAGTCCTGCAAGAAACAGGGATACATCTAAAGGGGAGATTCCCATGCACAAGGTTCACATCAAGCCCGAACACATCGAACGCGTCGTCCGCCGGTCGGGCCGCGAACATTCGATCGAGTCCCTGACCGGTCCCGCGACCGCGCTGGTCGTGGTCGACATGCAGCTTTACTTCATGGGCGAAGGCCAGCCGTCGGAATGCCCGGTGGCGCGGGAAATCGTTCCCAACGTCAACCGGCTGGCGGAAGCCACCAGGCGCGCCGGCGGCACGGTAATATGGATCCAGACCCATTCGGGCCCGGCCTCGCGCGATTTCTGGTCGGTCTATTACGAACGCATGACCGAGGCAAACGGCCAGAAGCGCGTCGACGGCATGAACCCGGGCGGCAGCGGCTTCGACATCTGGCCCGACCTTGAAGTGAAGGATCAGGACCTGATCGTTCCGAAGACCCGCTATTCCGCGTTCATGCCCGACCCGTCAGTGTTCGACAACATCCTCAAGGAGCGCGGCATCGACACGCTGCTGATTACCGGCGTTTCCACATGCACCTGCTGCGAATCCACCGCGCGCGACGGGATGATGCTCAACTACCGGACCATGATGATCACCGACGGCTGCGCCGCGCCGGACGACGAGCTCCACAACGCAACGATGAACCAGTTCTATCTGCAGTTCGGCGACGTCCAGTCGACCGACGAGGTCATCGCGATGCTCAACCGGAACGTGGGCGCGGCAGCCGCGGAATAACGCCCGCAACCGGCCCCCGACGCATACAGGAGAACCGACATGGCGGAAGCTGCGTCCGAATCCGTTTTGCGCGCCGAAAGCATCGAAAGGGTCACGCGCCGCGACGGCGTGCCCCATTCGGTGACGGAATTCGATCCGGCCCAGACGGCGCTGGCCGTCATCGACATGCAGAATTTCTACATGGCCGATGGCGCGCTTGCGTACTGCGCGCCGGCGCTTGAAATCGTCCCGACGGTCAACCGCCTCGTCTCGGAATTTAGGCGGTTCGGCGCAAAAATCATCTGGGTCCGCAACGTAACCGACTCAGAGTGTTTCAGGAGCTGGAACACCCATTACGGCCGCATGAAGAAAGAGGTCGTGGACGGGCGCAAACGTGCGCTCGCCAAGGACAGCGACGGCTTCAAGCTGTGGCACGAGCTCGATGCACGCGACGGCGATCTCCGCGTCAACAAGACGCGCTATTCCGCCTTTGTCGAGGGCGCATCCAACATGGGAAACCTGCTGGAATCATACGGCATCGACACGCTGGTGTTCTGCGGCATCGTCACCAACGTGTGCGTCGAATCCACGGCGCGCGACGCGATGATGCTCAACTACCGTACCCTCATCGTCGAGGACGCCTGCGCCGCCAACTCGCAGTCGGGCCACGTCGAGGCTCTGAACGTGTTCTACACCAATTTCGGCGACGTCCAGACAGCCGACCAGGCAATCGCATGTCTGGGCAGGCACGGCGCGGCAGCAGCGGAATAGCCCGCCGCGACCGTCCAACTTGCCGGATGACAAGCGCCTCGACGCGCCGCATAATTCATATGTACACGAACAATTATGAGCCGCCCGCCATGGCGGCCGCCGGGAACGCATACGCATGGGAAAGATCGTCGGAGTCGATGTCGGGGGCACCTTTACCGATCTGATCGCGCTCGACGACGCGACCGGCGCGGTGTCGATCGCCAAGGTGCCAAGCACGCCGGAAAATCAGGCGTTCGGCGTGATGTCGGCCATCGAACAGGGCGGCGCAGAACTGCCGGAAATCGACACCATCGTTCACGGCACCACGGTCACGACCAACGCGCTGCTGGAACGTAAGATCGCCTCCTGCGGGCTGATCACGACCAAAGGGTTCCGGGATTCGCTCGAACTCGGCCGGCGAACGCGGCCCAACCCGTACGGGCTGATTGGCAGCTTCGAATGCCTGATCCCGCGCAACCTGCGGCTCGAAGTCACCGAGCGCATGGATTCCGCCGGCGAGGTGGTGACGGCGCTTGACGAACAGAGCGTCCGCGATGCGGTCCAGCGACTGATCGACGAAGGCGTCGAGTCCCTCGTCATCCATTTCCTGCACAGCTACATCAACGATGCGCATGAGCGCCGGGCGGAGGAGATCGCCCGCGAAATGTGGCCCAATGCCTATGTCACACGCGGCAGCGCCATCATGGCCGAGTATCGCGAGTACGAGCGCGGCACGACGGCGATGATCAACGCATCGGTCCAGCCGGTGCTCGACCGCTATATCCGCCGCCTGCGCGACGAGCTGCAGGAGCGCGGCTACGGACACGATTTGCTGGTGATGCAGGGCAATGGCGGCACGGTATCGTCGCAGATCATCGCCGATGCCGCCGTCAACACGGTGATGTCGGGGCCCGCCTCGGGCGTGATGGCGGCGGCCTTCACCGCGACGCGCGCCGGACAGCCTAACGTCATCACCTGCGACATGGGCGGCACCAGCTGCGACGTGGCGCTGATCAAGGATGGCATCCCGCAGGTCTCCTCCCAGCTTGAAATCGAATACGCCATGCCGATCCATGTCCCGATGGTGGACGTGCGTACCATCGGCGCGGGCGGCGGCTCGATCGCCCATATAAGCGCGGCCGGCATCCTCGAGGTCGGGCCGGAAAGCGCGGGCTCGGTCCCCGGCCCTATCTGTTACGGGCGCGGCGGAACGCAGCCGACCATTACCGATTCCAATCTCGTTCTGGGTCGCCTCAACCCCGACGCCATTCTCGCCGCCGATGCCAGAATCTCCCTGCAGGATGTGCGCGATGCGCTGTACGAGCAGATCGCCGCTCCGCTCGGCATGAGCAGCGCGGAGGATGCCGCCGCCGCTATTATCCGCATCGCAAACACGAAGATGGCGGGCGCGCTGCGCATGGTATCGCTGGCACGCGGCCACGATCCGCGCGATTTCGCCCTGTTCCCGTTCGGCGGCGCGGGCCCGCTGCACGCCGCGGCGCTGGCGCGCGAGCTTGGCGTGCCCAAGGTGCTGGTACCGGCGCGGCCCGGCATCACCAACGCGGTCGGCTGCGTCGTCGCCGACGTGCGGCACGATTACGTCAACACCGTCAACAGCCCCCTTCCCGCCGCCGATATGGAGCAGATCGCCGCTTTGTTCCGCGATCAGGAGCGGCGCGGCCGCGAAACCATCGCGTCGGAAGAAAGCGAGATCGAGGAGATCGTCGTCCTGCATGACGTCGACATGCAGTTCCAGGGCCAGACCCACATCCTGACCGTACCCGTCGCCAGCCCCGACGTGACGCGGGAGAATCTGCACGACATCTTCGCCAAGGCCTACTGGGACCGGTTCGCGGTGGAGCTCGACGAGATCCGCCCGGTCGTCGTCAACCTGCACAGCGCGGTCATCGGCCGCCGCAAGGGGATTGAACTCGACTCCCTGATGAACCCGGACGACCGCGTCTCGTCGCTGGAAGACGCCCGGATCGGCACGCGGGAAATCTGGTTCGGCGGAAAGACGTATGAGACGCCGATCTACCGTCGCGAAAAGCTGCCGCTCGGCATCCGGTTCGACGGCCCGGCCATTCTCGAACAGCTCGACACCACCATCGTCGTCGGGCCGCCCGACAGCGTGGAGGTCGACGGTTTTGCCAACGTCATCCTTACCGTGGGAGATCAGGTATGACCGCCTCGCCCCTCGATCCCGTCACGCTGGCCGTCATTCAGAGCGGGCTTCAACAGGTCTGCAACGAGATGGACCTCGCCTTCGTGCGCGCCGCGTTCAGCCCGGTGATCTCGGAGGCACTCGACCGGTCGGACGGCATTTACCACCCGAAAACCGGCGACCTGATCGCTCAGGGGGAACTCGGCCTGCCGGTGTTTGTCGGCACCATGCAGTTCGGCACCAAATGCGTGATCGAGCGCGCCAGGAACGTCAAGCCGGGCGACGTCTATATCGTCAACGACCCGTATCTCGGCGGCACGCATCTGATGGATGTGCGCTTCGTCAAACCGTTCTTCTACAAGGGCGAGCTGTTCGCCTGGCTGGCCAATACCGGTCACTGGCCCGACACCGGCGGCGCCGTGCCCGGCGGGTTTTCCGCCAGCGCCACCGAGGTCGAGCAGGAAGGGCTGCGCCTGCCGCCGGTCAAGCTCTACAAGGAAGGGGTGATGGACGAGGAAATCCTCTCCATCGTGCTGTCCAACATCCGCGTCGCCGACCAGCGCATCGGCGACATCAAGGCACAGGCCGCGGCGCTGTCCGTCGGCGAGAAACAGTTTACCCAGCTGCTCGACCGTTACGGCGCCGACACCGTCAATCAGGCCATCGGCGAGCTGCGCGAACGCGCGGCGCAGCTCATGCGCGCCTGCATCAAGGATATTCCGGACGGCGAGTATCACGGCGAGGCTTTCGTCGATTCCGACGGCGTCGTGAACGAGCCTCTCAGGATCGACATGAAAATCCGCAAGGAGGACACCGAGCTCTATTTCGACATGTCGGGTTCCTCGCCGCCCTGCCTCGGCCCGATGAACAGCGTCATCGCGACGACCTGTTCTTCCGTCTATCTGGCGATGAAACACATCTTCCCGGAAGTGCCGATCAACGCCGGCACGTTCGACCCGCTGCATATCGAGTACCCGAAGGGCACGTTCCTCTATGCCGAATATCCGCGCCCGGTTTCCGGCTGCGCGGCGGAAGTCAGCCAGCGCATCGCCGAAGCGGTGTTCGTTGCGCTGGTCGAGGCGATCCCCGACAAGCTTTTCGCCGCGCCCGCCGGCACCAGCGGCAATTTCTGCGTCGGCGGCAATGACCCGGAAAAGGGCCGCCCCTACGTCATGTACGTGATCTCCGGCGGCGGTTACGGGGGCAGCGCACAGGGGGACGGGATTTCCAACGGCTGCTCGACCATCGGCATCTCCAAGACCACGCCCGTCGAGGTGATGGAGCAGTACTACCCTGTCCTGTTCGAAGAATTCTCCCTGCACGAGGGTTCCGGCGGCGCGGGGAAAACGCGCGGCGGGTTCGGCGTGAACTACAAGATCCGGCTGCGGCGCGGTAACGCGCGCGCCTCCATGGTGATGGATCACGGCCGCACCGGTCCGCAGGGCGCGCTCGGCGGCTCGGACGGCGGCGTCAACCGCGTGGTAGTCGAACGCAAGGGCGAGACCTACACCCCGCCTCACCTCTCCAAGGATCAGGACATCCGGATCGAACCGGGCGATACGATCCGGGTTTCCACACCCGGCGGCGGCGGGTTCGGCAACCCGTTCGAGCGCGACCCGGCGCTGGTTGAGCGCGATGTGCTGCGGGGGTATTACACACGCGAACAGGCGGAGGAGCTGTTCGGCGTCGTCTTCGGCGCGGACGGAATCTCTATCGACCTGCGAGCAACCGAAGCGCGCCGCGCGTAACAGGCATCAGGAGTCGGCAGACATGGCTACGGCAACGCAAGATATCCCCCTTAATTTCGGCATCGGCCAGCCGGTGACGCGCAGCGAGGACCCGCGCCATCTGACCGGCGGAGGCGAATACACCGACGACACCAATATCGACGGCCAGGTCTACGCCCGTTTCGTCCGCAGCCAGGTCGGGCATGGCGACATCGACTCCATCGACATCGACGCCGCAAAGGCCATGCCGGGCGTCCTTGCGATCTACACTGCCGCCGATCTGGTCGCCGACGGCATCGGCAATATCCCGAGCGGCCTGCCGCTCAAGAACCGCGACGGCAGCGGCTATTACGTGCCGCCCCGCACCGGCCTTGCGCAGGGACGCGTCCGCCACGTTGGCGAGCCCATCGCGGTCGTGATCGCCGAAACCGCGGCGCAGGCGCAGGAAGCGGCCGAAGCCGTGGCGGTCGACATCTCTCCCCTGCCCGCCGTTATCGACGCGGAAGACGCCGCGAAGACCGGCGCGCCCGTTCTGCATGACGGCGCACCCGGCAATGTCTGCCTCGATTTCTTCTTCGGCGACGACGAGGCGACCGATGCGGCCTTTGCAAAGGCGGCGCACGTTTCGAAGGTCAAAATCGACTCGACCCGCATCGTCGTGAACGCGATGGAGCCGCGCTGCGTCATCGGTCAGTACGACGCGGGCACGGAACGCTTCACTGTCCATATGCCGACCCAGGGCGTCATGGGACCGAAGAACACGCTGGCGAAAGCCATCTTCAGGATCGATCCCGAAAAAGTCCGCATCATTTCCAACGATGTCGGCGGTTCGTTCGGCATGAAGGGAGCTGCCTTCGTCGAGGCGATCTCGGTGCTGTACGCCGCGCGCAGGCTGGGCCGTCCGGTCAAATGGACAGCCGACCGTTCCGAGAGCTTCGTATCCGATCATCAGGGGCGCGACAGCGACATCACCGCCGAGCTCGCACTCGATGCCGAAGGCCATTTCCTGGGCTTGCGCTGCACGGGCGTCGGCAATGTCGGCGCGTACCTGACCGCCATGGGCCCGGCGCCGATGACCAACGTGATCTGCCGTAACATCATCAGCGTCTACCGAACGCCGGCCTTTTCCTACAATACCCGGGCGATGTTCTCGAATACCGTGCCGACCGGTCCCTATCGCGGCGCGGGCCGGCCCGAATCCAAATACATCATGGAGCAGGTTATCGACAGGGCGGCCCGCGAGATGGGGATCGACCGGGTCGAAATCCGCCGTCGCAACCTGATCCCGCCGGATGCGTTCCCCTATAAGGCGCCGAACGGCCAGACATACGATTCCGGCGAGTTCGAGGCGATCATGGACGCAGCCCTCGACCGCGCCGACTGGAACGGTTTCGAGGCGCGCAGGCAAGGGTCGGCCGAAATAGGCAAGCTGCGCGGGATTTCGGTCACCATGTATCTGGAAAACACCGGCGCGGCGGGCGAGCTTGCCGACGTGCGGTTCCGCGACGACGGTACGGTCGCGCTGATTACCGGCGCGAAGGACATGGGCACCAGCCACCGCACCCCGTTCGCCCAGATTCTCGCGGAAAAGCTCGGCGTCCCGTACGAGGCCATCGAGGTCATCCAGAACGATTCCGACCTGATGAGCCCCGGCGCGTCCGGCTCCGGTGGGTCCAAGACGCTGGTCGGAGCGGGCAACGCCATCGCGGACTGCGCCGGCCAGATCATCGAGATGGGCAAAAAGGCCGCGGCGCATGTGCTTGAGGCCGCCGAGGAAGACATCGAGTTCGCTGCCGGCACCTTCACCGTCGCCGGCACCGACCGATCGATCGACGTGATGAACCTTGCCAGAGAACTGCGCGAGGCTGGAGAGCTTCCCGACGACGTGCCGGCAAGCCTCGACAACAAGGCGGTACATGACGCCTCTCCGTCTTCCTTCCCCAACGGCTGCCACGTCTGCGAAGTGGAAATCGAGCCGGAAACCGGCGACACGAAGATCGTCAGATACACCGTGGTCGACGATTTCGGCGTGGTCATCAATCCGCTGGTCGTCGAGGGCCAGGTGCAGGGCGGCATCGTCCAGGGCGTCGGACAGGTGCTGATGGAGCACACCGTCTACGACGCGGACGGGCAGCTCGTCACCGGCTCCTACATGGATTACGCGATGCCGCGCGCCGACGACATGTGCGCCATCGATTTCTCGACCCGCAACGTGCCCTGCGCCACCAACCCGCTAGGCGTGAAGGGTTGCGGCGAGGCCGGCAATGGCGGCTCGATGGCGGCGGTAATGAACGCGATCCTCGACGCGCTGGCGCCTGTGGGCGTGACGCATCTGGACGCTCCGGCGACGCCGCATCGCGTGTGGGAGGCAATCCGGGCGGCGAAGCAGTAGCAGTCGCCTTCCCCCACCCCCCCCTTGGGCGTACAATTCAGCAAACAGCGCTAACAGGGAGAGCAGAATGTTCTACGAACCGCAAAACGACGATCACGGCCTGCCGTACAATCCTTTCAAGGCGTGCGTGGTTCCGCGTCCGATCGGCTGGATTTCGTCGCTGAGCCACGACGGCATCGTCAATCTGGCCCCGTTCTCGATTTCCAATCAGCTCGCCTACGACCCGCCCTTCGTCTTTTTCTCCGGCTCAGGCGCCATCGACGAAGAAGGAGCCGCGCCCAGGCGCAAGGATTCCGTGGTCAACGCCGAGGACACCGGCGAGTTCGTCTACAACATGGCGACCTACGAGCTTCGCGACCATGTCAACCTGTCGTCCAAGCACGTGCCGCCCGATGTCGACGAGATGGCGATGGCCGGGCTGACGCCCGCGGAATGCAAGGTCGTCAAATGCCCGCGAGTCAAGGAATCGCCGGTCAATCTCGAATGCCGGCACCACGCCACCATCACCCTGCCGGCCAACAACGCCAAATCGGTGCATCACGTCGTTATCGGCGAGGTCGTGGGCATCCACATCAACGACGAATTCCTGACCGACGGAAAGGTCGACTGGGTCAAGATCCAGCCGCTCGCCCGCATGGGATACATGGACTACACCTATATCAACCATGTCTTCACGATGCAGGGCCCGAAAGGCGAAGAGTTCCGCCCCGGACAGATCGGCGAACACACCAATTCCGACCACTGGGCCCGCATCAAGAACGAGTGGGACATCTACAAGAAGGAAGACGCGTAAGCCCGCGTCAGCGCGAATGGTCGCAGGGGCGGGTTTGGAATCCGTCCCTGCGCTCCACAGCGGGACGAGATACGACGACCGGAATCATGCGCCAAGGCGATTTTCTGACGTCGCCAGACGCAGAGATCTTCCGGTAGAGGTCGACCTAAATCAGGCGAAAAACCGGGCATGACTGTAAAAATATTTTACAGTTTTCCGAATACGGTAATAATCCCGCCCCATAAATTATTGAAATAGCGAAAAATCCTGATTTGGCACAAAAATTGCTTATGGTTAACAAAACGTCACCTTGATTTGTCCCCGACATCTTTCGAAATTCAGGAGTTTCGGAAAAATGGTCGCAGAACGGTCAAAACTCACCAGACTGGCACTCGCCGCTGCAATTGCGATCCCTGTTACGTTTTTGACACACGGCGCATCGGCGATCGTTGTAACTGGCGATACGAACGCGGCCAGCCTTGTCAGCGCACTTCTTTCAGGTTCGCCGGGCCTCACTGTGACCGGCTAGACGCTGAGCGGACATGTCGGAGGCACTGACATTACGGATTTGGTGTTCGATGCCGGGGCTGTGTCGAGCGGCACCTACACCAATGGCAGCGGCACCTACGGAATAGGTTCGGGAATCGTCCTTTCGTCTGGCGATGTCAGAGCCTATGGCGACGGCGTGAACAATCTGACGAACAGCACAACGAATTTCGGCGCCAGCGCACCGGCACTCAACACGACGGCAGCGACCGCCCCGCGGGAACTGCTACTGGACCAGATTACCGGCGGATCTCTGGATCATTTCGACGCAACGCAGCTTGATATCACGTTCGATGTCGGGGCGGGTATCGACCGGGTATTCTTCAATGTTGTTTTCGGTTCGGATGAGTTCGACGAATTCGTCGGAAGCCCCTTTATCGACGCCTTCGGGATATTCCTGAACGGGGTCAATATCGCCCTGTTCAATGGAAACCCCGTCAATATCGACCATCCGAACATGGCATTCCGGACCGGGACAGAACTCGACGGGCTGCTCGACCCGACCGGCGGCAGCGGCAATCCGATCATGTTGTTTGAAGGGCTCGTTACGCCCGGCTCGGTCGGCAATACGCTGACTTTTATTATCGCGGACTCGAACGACTCCCAGCTCGATAGCACGGTCTTTATCGAAGGTTTCGGAACGATCGACCCGGGCGGCGGAACGCCCGGAGGCGGGTTCGAATCCCTGCCGGAGCCCGGATCGGCCGTCATGCTGGCGATGGGGCTGATCTTCCTGAGACGGCTGGGAAAACGAACCAGCGCAAAATCGTAAAACCAAAAAAGAGCGGGCATGACCCGCTCTTTTTACGTCAGGATCAGCGGTTTCCGTCCTCGCCGATCACGTCTTCTTCCTGAAGCCCGCCCGCCCTGTTATTGACCCGGGGCCCGGTCATCATCGCCAGCACCCAGACGATCTCGTCGGCGCGCGGGGCGTCCGGAATCGAGCACTCGATGGAATCGAAATGGCTGCGCACATAGGCCGCGTTGACGTGTCCGAGCGGTACGTCGACGGGCCGCCCCGGCCCCGCCACCTTCATGGAAGACGGCACGATCGCCTTTGACGGCTGGATAAGTTCCCGCATCGCGTAGCCGCCCGGGACATGCCACATCGCGGCATGTTCGAGTTCGCCGTTCTCGCCGACGAGCGCCGATTTGCCGTAGCCGGTTACCTTGTCGGCACCGCCCATCGCCGCGATCAGCCGCTCCGACATCGCAACGCCCAGCGGCTTGAGCGCATCCATCATCGGCATCAGGTCTTCAACGTAGCGTCCGGCATAGGGGTTGGCGCAAACCGCCGCGATAAACCCCTTTACCCATGGCCGACCGGCCGGCGGGCCGAAATCGTGCAGGATTTCCTCCACATGCGTTACGAACTTGCGAACCTTCACCATCGGTCCGAAATCGCCTGCGCTATGGGGCTGGATGTCGGCTATCGAGCGTCCGTCGTCCATGGTTTTCTCCGTTGGTCGTTGTTGTTCGGATCAGGCGGCCGCGGGCAGCAACCCGCCTGGCGCGTCGCCCACCGCCCTGAATTGTCGCCGCAATACCAGCACCGCGGCAAAGATGTGTCCAGCCCTCTTCATCTCTTCAGCGACAACGACGCCGTTGCCGAGCGCCTCGTCGATTGTCGCCTCTGAAAGAGGACCGACTTCGACAGTTACGAGCCGGTTTCCAAGGTCGCTGTCGGGATCCAGTTCGGAGGCCGGAAGCCGGCGAATTGCCGGATCCTCGACATCAACAGCGTTCGCGACGAGTGTCGCCGCGACATCGGCGGCGGCCGCGTCCTTAGCGAGAACGGTCACGGAATCGGCGATGCCGAGCGAATGACTTCTTCCCTTCCAGCCACTCGTGGCAATTCCCCGGACCGGCATGGAATGATCGATCCGGCAGGTGGCATCGAGCGATGGCAGGTGATAGTCGGCGACCAGCCCGGCCGTCAGCGACGCGGCAGGCGCAAGATGGAGCGCGATATCGCCGCCATTATTGACATAGGCCCTTTCGAGATCGCGACCTCGAACCAGTGCGGCCAGCACGTGATCCGCAACCGACCCAGCGACCGCCGCCATGGGCGTCACGAACACGCCGGCATGCGGCTGACAGGCATCGCGCATACGGCGCGCCACCGGACCGGACAGCGTTTCGCCGACCGGACGCCGCAGGGCAGGCAGCTCCGAGACCAGACCGGGCAGGATTTCAGGAAAAATTTCGGCCGCCTGACGATAGGCAGGTTCGATTTCGGAACTGTCGCCGAACGCCTCGACGACCAGTTCGATCGGACCGTGACAGAGATGAAGCCGTCTGCCGTCCGGCAACAGGGCGATCTGAACCTCCTGCATCGGCCTTTCCGCCGCCGCGAAACGGCTCAGCGGTCTGCTTCCCTGCCGCCCGTATTGTCCAGCGGCCAGGGATGGGATGGCTTCCAGGGCACCGACCTTACGGACTCCGCTTCCGACAGCACGGCGTCGAGCGGACGAATTCGATCCATATATCCGCCCAGCGCCTCATAATCTTCTCGATTGACGGTGAATTCGATGGGCGCCACCAGCGCGGGCGTCGGAACGTAGCCGAATGAATTGTCCGGCATTTCGTTGACGTCGACCAGAAGGGTAATCCCTCCGCCGGGCCAGACGAATACCGGCGCGCCGCCGCAGGTAACCCGCGTCAGAGTATCCCGTACAGACCGGGTCAGCCGAACCGGGTTGACGGTAACCCCGGCCCGGAGGCTGCCGCCCGCGCCCCCCATGAACATGACGGAGCATAGCGCCGGTTCACAGTTCTCTCCGATCCGGTCGACCACGAGCCTGACCGGATCCGGCATGTCCGCTTTCACCGGCTTGAAATCGTCGTCCAGCACGTAATAGGCCGCATCCTGTCCTGTGGTCGAAACCATCAGGAGCCGCAGCCCCGGCCAGGCGCGCTTGCCATCGATCCGGTCGATGATCTCAAGCGGGTCCTCGATATCGGTGCCGCCCCAGCCCGCGCCATGATCGGCGACCTGGAAATAGCGGCCCGGCGTCGAACGGCGGCCCCGCACGCGGATGCCGCAGGCCGGCATGTCAAGGAACTGTCCCGCCTGGTGCTCGGACAGGACCGCGGTGATGTGATCGTCAACGACGATGACCTCGTCGACGTGATGGTGCCATTGCGGCGCGAAGATACCGACCGTCGCAGAGCCGCAGCCGACGCGCATGCGTTCTTCCTGCACCCCGTTGACGATGGGCGGCCTTCCGGCCTGTACGACGATGTCGGCGCCGCCGTCGATCGACATTTCGACTGCCTGCTTGTTGCACAGCCGCAGCATGGTGTCGCAGGTGACGGCGCCCTCCTTCTTGCTGCCGCCGGTCAGGTGGCGAACGCCGCCGATGGCCAGCATCTGCGAGCCGTATTCCGCCGTGGTGACATGCCCGACCTGCTCGCCTTCGACCCGGACCGCCGCCGGCTCCGGGCCGATATACGCATCGGTATCGATTTTGACCTTGACGCCGCAATAGGAGAACACGCCCTCGCTGACGACCGTCACCATGTCCACGCCGTCCTGCTCGGACGACACGATGAAGGGGGCGGGCTTGTAATCCGGATAGGTCGTCGTCGCGCCGATCCCGGTCAGGAAAGTCGGCGCCTGGCTGATAACGGAGCCGTCCCAGCTTTCGGAACCCATGACGAACGGCACCATTTCGCCGTTTTCATCGAGAACCTTCTGCGCAACGACCATCGGATCGGTGCGGACGAGACGCCCTTCCACGTTGGCATACCTGTCGCAGGCTCCGCTCCGGCCTTCGCGAATTCGGCACAGCACCGGACAGGCGTCGCAGCGGATCAGCCCGTCGTCTTTCGTATCGTCTGAATCCGCCATGAGAACTCTCCCCGCCACTGCCCCGGATGACAAATCCGATGCAAAAAAACAGTGGCCAAAATTCATATGTGTACATACAAATATCGGCTTGCAGGATCGGCGCTGTCAAGCCATCCTCCCGAACCGAAACCATATCGAATAAGAGGATTTTGGAACCGGTCGTGCAATTATCAATTCCCGCGTGACCGCCTTGACAAAAACTGTTGGAATTCAATACTCAAGCTGAGAAGCCGTTCACGTTCATTTTTGTTTTATTTCGGACGACAATCATAAATTTCTCCTGAAATTCAGCTACTTATCCAGGCCATACAAGGAAGGCAGGAGCCAGCACATGGCGACACAGATCAAGGAAGTCGACGAAAGCGGCCGTAAGGTTGTCGATTCCGTGGTAATCCGATTCGCCGGCGACTCGGGCGACGGCATGCAGTTGACCGGAACCCAGTTCACCCAGTCGACCGCTTTGATGGGCAACGACCTTGCGACCTTCCCCGATTTCCCCGCGGAAATCCGGGCGCCGGTCGGAACGACTTACGGGGTTTCCGCCTTCCAGATCAATTTCGCATCGCATGAAATCATGACGCCGGGCGATGCGCCGGACGTTCTGGTCGCAATGAACCCGGCTGCCCTGAAGGTCCACCTGCGCGATCTCGCACCGGGCGGCGTGATCATCGTCAACGAAGGCGCCTTTACCGACCGCAATATCGAGAAGGCCGGCTATAAATCCAATCCCCTCGAAGACGGCACGACCGACAATTTCCGGCTGATCCCGATCGATATTTCGAAGCTGACTTTGGCCGCGCTCGAAGGCATGGACATCACCCAGAAGGAGGCGCTGCGCGCTAAGAATCTGTGGACGCTCGGCCTGCTGTGCTGGATGTACGACCGCGACCGCCAGCCGACCATCGACTGGCTTAACACCCGTTTCGCCAAGCTGCCGGAAATCGCAAAGGCCAATATCGCCGCGCTGAACGCCGGCCACGCCTATGGCGAGACGATCGAACTTCCAAGCGATGTCAGCACCTATGTCGTGCCGAAAGCCTCTACCGAACCGGGCGTGTATCGCGCCGTAACCGGTATCGAGACGACGGCCTGGGGATTGCTTGTCGGCGCGAAGAAGGCCGGTCTCGATATCTTCCTCGGTTCATACCCGATTACGCCAGCGTCGCCCCTGCTGCACACGCTGAGCAACCTGCGCCAGTACGGCGTCGTCACCTTCCAGGCGGAAGACGAGATTTCCGCCGTCTGTTCCGCGATCGGCGCATCCTACGCAGGATCGCTGGGCATCACCTCGAGCTCGGGCCCTGGCGTCGCGCTCAAGGGGGAGGCGCTCGGCCTCGCCATGGTGACGGAACTGCCTTTGATCGTGGTGAATTTCCAGCGCGCCGGACCGTCGACCGGCATGCCAACCAAAACCGAGCAGTCGGACCTGTACCAGGCCGTATACGGGCGGAACGCCGATACGCCGATGCCGGTCATTTCATCTTCGACGCCGGGGGATTGCTACGAGTGCGCAATCGAGGCGGTACGACTCGCGACCAAGTACATGACGCCGGTAATCTTCCTGAACGAGGGCTATCTCGCCAACGCGGCCGAACCCTGGAAAATTCCTGATGTCGACGATGTCGAGCCGTTCCCCGTAGCATTCCGCGAAGACCCGGAAGGTTTCCAGCCGTATCTGCGCGACGAAAAGACCCTGGCGCGTCCATGGGCGAAGCCGGGAACGCCGGGCCTGCAGCACCGGATCGGCGGGATCGAGAAGGATTACGACAGCGGAAACATTTCCTACGATCCGGACAACCATCACAGGATGACCAAGATCCGGGCCGAAAAGATCAGCAACATCGCCAACGACATCCCTCTGCAGGAAGTCGTCTCCGGCGAGGAAACCGGAGATATGGTGGTCGTCGGCTGGGGATCCACCCATGGCGCGATCGAGCAGGCCGTAAAGCGCTGCATCGCGGACGGGCTGAGCGTGTCGCATATCCACATCCGGCATATCTGGCCACTGCCGCGCAATCTCGGAGACCTGCTCAAGGGCTTCAAGAAGGTTCTGGTTCCGGAAATGAATAACGGGCAGCTGGTAACCGTGCTGCGCGCCGAATATCTCGTGGACGCGGAATCCCTCGCCCAGATCAGCGGTCAGCCTTTCAAGGTCGCCGATCTCGAACGCGAAATCCGCTCCCGCCTGGAGAATTGATCATGAACGTACAATCGCCTCCGGAAAAACTGAAACCCAACGATTACGCATCGGACCAGGAAGTACGCTGGTGCCCGGGCTGCGGCGATTACGCCATCGTCAAATCCGTGCAGCGCGCGCTTTCAGACCTGGGCGCCGATCCGGCCAACACGGTGTTCGTCTCGGGCATCGGCTGCGCGGCGCGCTTCCCGTACTACATGGCGACCTACGGCTTTCATACGATCCACGGCCGCGCGCCGGCCTTCGCGACAGGGGTCAAGCTCGCCAATCCGGACCTGGACGTCTGGGTCATCGGCGGCGATGGCGACATGCTGTCGATCGGGGGCAACCACACGCTGCATGCCATCCGGCGCAATGTCGATCTGCAGATATTGCTGTTCAACAACCAGATTTACGGCCTGACCAAGGGTCAGTACTCACCCACCTCGCAGGTCGGCACCCGGTCGCCATCGACTCCCGCGGGCTCGGTCGACAGCCCGATTTCCGCCTGCGTCTTCGCGCTCGGCTGCAACGCCCGGTTCGTCGCGCGCTGCGTCGACACCAACCAGAAGGTCTTGCCGGGTCTGCTGGTCGAGGCGAAGCAGAACAAGGGCGCATCCTTCGTCGAAATCCTGCAGAACTGCATCGTTTATAACGATGGCGTCTATTCCGCCTTCACCGAAAAGAACGTCGCCGCGGATCGCCAGGTGACCTGCGAACACGGCAAACCGCTGATTTTCGGCAAGGACAACGACAAGGGGCTGCGCATGGTCCCCGGCAAGGTCGAGCTCGAAGTCGTCACCATCGGCGAAAACGGCATTACCGAGGACGACATTCTTGTCCATGACGAAACCAACCGGCCGCAGGCTCTGATGCTTGCCGGCATGCAGCCGCCGGACTTTCCGGTCGCGATGGGCGTGATCTTCCGCGACCCGGGCCCGTCCTACGAGGCCGCCGTCGTAAAACAGATCGCCGAGATCAGGGAAAAGACGCCGCCCGGCTCACTGAACAGCATTCTGAACAAGGGACGGACCTGGACGGTCGTCTGACCTTCGAGTCGTCGCCGAAATCTCGAGACCCCGGCCATGGCGCCGGGGTTTCTTTTTGAAATATCCGCATAGGGGTTCCATCGGCGCACCCTTCCGCTATCATCTGCGCGCACAAACGTTCATAAGAAATGTTGAGGCAAATGGCGGGCGACACGGAAAACAGAAGCGTTGCAATCGTTGGCTCCGGACCGGGCGGGATGTACGTCGCGCAGGCCCTTCTCGAAAAGGCTCCGGGCTGCCGTATCGACATTTTCGACCGCCTGCCGACGCCGTTCGGCCTGATCCGGGGCGGTGTCGCGCCGGATCACCAGCACACCAAGCGGGTCGACAGGAAATACGCGGCCTCGATCGAGGACAACGATCAGGTTCGCTATCTCGGCAACGTGGCCCTCGGGCGCGATGTCTCGCTGGCCGATCTCACGGCGATATACGATGCGGTCGTGCTCGCCTACGGCGCCCCTTACGACAACAAGCTCGGCATTCCGGGCGAGGACAAGAAGAACGTTTTCGGCTCCAACGCCCTGGTCGGCTGGTACAACTGCCACCCTGATTTCAAGGACCTGGGGCCCGACCTCGACATTGACGCCGTCGCTGTCATCGGCGTCGGAAACGTCGCTGTCGACGTGGCCCGCGTCCTGTCCCGGACGCCGTCGGAAATGGCGTCGACCGATATCGCCGATTACGCGATGTCGGCTATCGATGCCTCGCCGCTCAAGGATGTCTGGATGTTCGGACGTCGCGGCCCTGTTGAGGCCTCCTTCACCAATACGGAACTGAAGGAACTGGGCGCGCTGGAGGATGCAACCTGCGTTCTGGACGGCTCCGTCGTACCAGACAACGTGCCGCCGGATTTCGAGGAACGCGAAAAGAAGGCGCGCTTGCGTATTCTCGAAACGCTGCGCGGGCTTTCCGAAGGGAAGGCCGGCGAAAAAAGGCGTACCGTCCATATCGAATTCTTCGCGTCGCCCGTCGAAATCCTGGGCGGCGACCGGGTGGAAGGCATCCGGATGGAGCGCACCCGGGTAGAAAACGGTCGCTGCATCCCGACCGGCGAGACATTCGACATCCCCTGCCAGATGGTCGTGACCTGTATCGGCTCACGCGCCGAGGCGATCGAAGAAGTGCCGTTCGATGAGAAGCGCGGCATCGTCTCCCATGAAGACGGCAGGCTGGCCCCGGGAGTCTACGCCGCAGGATGGCTTAAGCGCGGCGCGACCGGCACCATCGGTACTAACCGGCTGGATTCCTACGCCGTGACCGATCGGTTGATTGCGGAGTTCTCGGGCCCTGCCAAGCCTGGCCCGGAAGCCTTCGACGCGCTCGCCGCCGAGCGTGGCATCCGGACGGTCAGCTTCGAAGACTGGATCGTCATCAAGGGGCTTGAAGAAGGGGCAGCGACGGATCCCTCTCCCCGGCGCAAATTCGTCACGGTCGACGATATGCTCGCCGGGCTCGACAGGGGCTGAAACGCCCTACTCCGCGATTCTCGCCAGCAGTTTGAGGAAGGTTCGCCGTTCGGCGGACGAGAGGGGCTTTAATGTCTCCGCCGTAATCCGGTGAGCGTTGCCGATAACGTTCTCGACCAGAGCACGGCCAGCCTTACTCAGGCTGAGAATCAGCCGGCGCCGGTCTTCCGGGTCTGCCTGGCGTTCGATCAGACCGCGATCGACCAGCCGCTTGATCACGCCCTGCATGGTCGCGGCGTCCATGGCGGTCAAGCGGCCGAGCTGGTTTTGCGAGATACCCGACAGATCGCGGAGACGGACGAGCGCCGCGAATTGCAGGGGCGTTAATTGCGATTCGCCGATCATGCCCTGAAAAATGGCGACATGCCGCTGGTACGCGCGGCGCAGCAAATGGCCGGCCTGTTCCTCCAGCACGTAATCCTTTCGCCGTTCGGGCGTATCGTCTTCGGAGGCCGTCACGTTACCTTGCCGATTGTTTGTACACGAATAATCGGAACGAGCTTCGGGGAAGTCAAGAAAACGGCCCGTACCGGCAGGTACGGGCCGCGTCCTTCACGCATGTCGCGGGGTTCAGTTGCGAACCGCGGCGACGTATCTGTCGACGATCTTCTTCGGCGTCGACGCTATACGGTTGATATAGGCATCGACCTGTTTTCCGTTCTGCGGCGACGTGATCGCGAGCTTCCTCTTCTTCATTTCATCGAGGTAGGCAGGATCCTTCATCATCCCGTCGAACGCCTTGCGCATCGCAGCGACGCGCGCCTTCGGCATGCCGGGCGGTCCCGCGATGGCGCGCGCGAGCGTACGCTCGACCAAGCCCAGGAGCCGCTTGTCGTCCTCGTTCTTGGCGAGGTCGGTCAGCAGCGGGACGCCCTTGGGCATCGGCTGTCCGGGATAGAGCTCATCGACCTTTTCCGCACCGGACTGCACCAGCAGGCGGATCGGCTGCGGGTTCTGCTTGAACAGATGCGGCCGCATGTTCGAGGTCCAGCCACCGGCACGTCCGTCAAGCTCGCCTTTTTCCCAGGCAACGGTGGCGCCCATGATCCCCTTGTAGCCGGTGATAACCTTGAACTTGGTGCCAAGCACCGCGTTCATCAGCATCGGCATGATATAGGTTTCGGAGCCCTTGCCCGACGCGCCCAGACGAACGACGTGCTTTTTCACGTCTTCCCAGCTCTTGACGTTGGGGTGGTTCGAACTGATCGACACAAAGGACTGCATCTTCAGGATATTGCCGATCCAGTTGATCTTGGTGATGTCGAACTTCACCTTCTCCGGATACAGGAAGGGCTGCGCTTCGACACCCGGCAGCGGCATCAGGAAGTAGCTGCCGTCCTTCGGCGCGGCGTTATAAAGATAATTCATCCCCACCATGCCGCCGCCGCCCTGCTTGAACTGAATAACGGCCTTCGGATTGCCGGGAATGTGATTGACGATGTGCTTGGACAGGATTCGGGTGTAGAGCGCGAACCCGCCGGCGGGTCCGCCCGTATGCGTAAAGACGATCTGTCTGCCCTTGTAAAAATCGGCGACCTCGTCGGCAACGGCCGGCGTTGCCATCGCGCCGCTGGCGAGCAGGGCCGGAACGATCAATGACTTTGTGCTAATCATGAAGTTTCTCCCTTTTCCGTTTATTTGTCTGATCCGATCGGCAAATCGGCTGAATCTCCGGGCCGAACCGCCAATTAATAGCGCGGACCGGTCGTCAGGTCACGCAATCCTGCTTGCACGTCCGGGGAATTGGAGCAAAATCTCCTTCAACATCACGTGAAACAGGTTCCAGAGGAGGCAGTAATGAAACGTAATATCCTGGCCGTCGCGATGGCCGCTCCCATCGCGTTCGCCGTACCGGCAAGCGCGGACGAAGTCGCCGATTTCTACAAGGGCAAGCAGCTAAACATCCAGGTCGGGTTCGGCGCCGGCGGCGGATACGACACGACCACCCGCATCGTCGCCCGACATCTCGGCAAGCATATTCCGGGCAACCCGAACGTCATCGTCCAGAACGTACCCGGCGCCGGCAGCATGAAAGTCGCCAACGCCCTCTATAACACCGCCCCCAAGGACGGTCTGGTCATCGGCGTATTTTCATCTTCTGTCGGGATGGTCCCGCTATACGGCAAGCGCAAGGCCAAGTTCGTGACCAACAAGTTCGAGTGGATCGGCTCGATGCACAAGGACATCCAGGGCTGCGGCGTCTGGAAAGGCGCAGGCCAGGGCATCAGGAACCTGAAGGATTTCGTGAACGCGAAGCAGCCGATCATATTCGGCTCCAACGGCCCGACCTCGCCGCTCACCATCTTTCCTCTGTTCATGAAGAACGTGCTCGGCGCCAACGTCAAGGTGGTCCATGGCTACAAGGGCACCAAGGGCGTCAATCTCGCCATGAAGAAGGGCGAACTGTCCGCTACCTGCGGCATGTACACGTCGTCGGTGCAGGGCGCGTTTGCCAACGACTTCAATAATGGCGACCTGAACATTTTCGTTCAGCTGGGTCTGAGCTCGAACGCTCCCCTGTTCAAGGAAGCGACAAACATCTTCACGATGCTGAAGAATGAAGACGAGAAGAAAATGGCCCGCCTGGTGTTCGGCCCTGCTGAAATCACCCGCCCGCTGGCTGCCCCGCCCGGGACTCCCAAAGCCCGCGTCGCCGCGCTTCGCAAGGCGATGCTGGATACGATGAAGGATCCCGACCTGAAGAAGGACGCCAAGCGCATCAAGGTCGATTTCGAACCGATGACCGGCGAAGAAGTCAGTGCGGCTTTCGAGGAGTTCTTCGCTACTCCGCGCGCGCTGGTCGACCGGGCCTATGACGCCATTTCGAAGATGTAAAGATCGCCGGATAGCCGGCGAAAAGACAGGGGCGGGTTTCGAACCCGCCCCTTTTTCGTCTGAAAGAACGTTCCCGACTAGCCTTCGACCACGCCGGCGTCACGCAGCGCCGCAATCTCCTCCGGCGCCATCTCCAGAATGCGCGTCAGCACATCGTCCGAATGCTGGCCCAGCGTCGGCGGTGCGTTCTGGTATTCCAGCGACTCGCCGGAAATCCTGATCGGGCTCGCTACCTGCGGCACGGTTCCGGCAAGCGGATGAGCCATCTCCATCTTCAGACCTCGTTCCTGAATCTGGGGATGGGCGAAAACCTGCTCCATATTGTTGATCGGACCGCAGGGTACGCCGACTTTCTCAAGCGCTTCGATCCATTCGGCGCCGGTTCTTTCCGCGATGAAGTCCCGGATGATCGGGATCAGCACATTCCGGTTATCCACCCGGCCGGCATTTGTAGAAAAACGCTCGTCGGTCGCCAGTTCCGGTTTTCCCGCCGCCTCGACGAAGCGCGTGAACTGACCGTCATTGCCGACTGCGACAATGATGTACTGATCGGACGCCCTGAACGCCTCGTAGGGCACGATGTTCGGATGCGCGTTGCCCATGCGCTGAGGCGCGTTGCCGGTTACGAGATAGTTCAACGCCTGATTGGCCATCGTCACCGCGGTTACGTCAAGCAGCGCCATATCGATATGGCACCCCTCGCCCGTCCGCTCGCGCTGCATGATTCCCGACAGCGCCGCGATGTTGGTATAGAGCCCGGTCAGAACGTCGCACAGGGCGACACCGATCTTCTGCGGCCCGCCGCCCGGCAGTTCGTCTTTTTCGCCGGTGACGCTCATCAGCCCGCCCATCGCCTGGATCAGAAAATCGTATCCGGCCCGAGACGCATACGGACCGGTCTGGCCAAACCCGGTAATCGAGCAGTAGATCAGGCCCGGATTGACTTTTTTAAGATCCTCATAGCCGAGCCCGTACTTCGCCAGCCCGCCGACCTTGTAATTCTCGATCAGGATATCCGACTTTGCCGCCAGCTTCCGGACGATCTCCTGCCCTTCCGGCTTCGAGATGTCGAGCGCCAGCGATTTCTTGCCCCGATTGGCGGACAGAAAATAGGCGGATTCGCTGGTCGGGTTTCCGTCCGTATCCTCGATGAAAGGAGGTCCCCAGCTGCGCGTATCGTCGCCGCTGCCGCAGCGTTCGATCTTGATGACCTCGGCGCCGAGATCGGCGAGTGTCTGACCGGCCCAGGGGCCGGCCAGGATGCGACTCATGTCCAGCACCCGAAGGTGCGACAGCGGGGCAACCATCCGTTTGTCCTTTCGTCAGACGAACGCCTGAATCCCGGTCTGCGCCCGGCCGAGGATCAGCGCGTGAATGTCGTGCGTCCCCTCGTAGGTGATGACGGTCTCCAGATTCATGACGTGGCGGATGACGTGATACTCATCGACGATACCGTTGCCACCATGCATGTCGCGGGCGACGCGTGCAATCTCCAGCGCCTTGCCGGTGCAGTGACGCTTCATCAGCGAAATAGCCTCGGGCGCGCATTCATTGCTGTCCATCAGCCGGCCGAGCTGCAGGCAGCTCTGAAGGCCGACGGTGACATCCGTCTGCATGTCCGCCAGCTTCTTCTGGACGAGCTGGTTGGCGGCGATGGGCCGGCCGAACTGGGTCCGCTCCATCGTATAGTTGCGCGCGGCGTGCCAGCAGAACTCGGCCGCGCCCAGTACGCCCCAGGCGATGCCGTAACGCGCGTTGTTAAGACAGCCAAACGGACCACCGAGGCCGCGTGCGCCGGGCAGACGGTTCTCCTCCGGGACGAACACATCGTCCATCACCACCTCGCCGGTAAGAGAGGCGCGGAGCGAAAACTTGCCTTCGATCTTGGGCGCGGACAGCCCCTTCATGCCCTTTTCGAGGATAAAGCCGCCGATCGTACCCTCGTCATCCTTCGCCCAGACGACGAACACATCGGCGATCGGAGCGTTGGAAATCCACATTTTGGACCCCTTGAGCAGATAGCCGCCATCGACCGAAGTCGCGCGGGTCTTCATGCCGCCGGGATCGGACCCGTGATCGGGCTCGGTCAGGCCGAAACAACCGACATATTCGCCGGTAGCGAGCTTCGGCAGGTATTTCTGACGTTGCGCCTCGTTGCCGAAATTATAGATCGGCCACATGACCAGACTGGACTGCACCGACAGCGTCGAACGATAGGCGGAATCGACGCGTTCGATTTCGCGGGCGATCAGCCCGTAGCAGACATAGTTCGCTCCCGCGCAGCCGTATTTCTCCTCAAGCGTGGAGCCGAGGAAGCCCAGCTCGCCGAGCTCGAACATGATGTCGCGGTCGAACTTCTCATTGCGGTTGGCTTCGAGAATGCGCGGCATGAGCTTGTCCTGCGCATAGTCGCGCGCGCTATCGCGGACCAGCCTTTCCTCCTCGGTCAGCTGCGACTCGAAAAGCAGCGGGTCCTCCCAGTTGAAACGGGCCCATTTCTTGTTCTTCGGGCCGTCACCGGCCGCAGCGGAGGCTTCGTCAGACATCGTCCAATCCTGTAAATCCTGTAATTCCTGAAACGCGCCGGACTATACAGGAGAGGACCGGCAAGGTCACTCCGGAAGGGCGTCGTCCGGGGGCGGCCCCCTACTCCGGCGGGGGCCGCGACATCCACATGGCGAGGTCGAACGTGTTTAGGTCCGCCGCCCGCATGATTTCGGCGATGGCAACGACGGCCTCGGTCGCTGTCACGTCCTCGCTTTCGAGAAACGGGCCGAAATAGCCCATATCCTCGTTCAGCTTGGCGCAGTAGAGCTTGGCGGCGACCGTCATCAGCTTCTGGATCGACTCGTCCGATATGGCCGCGACGGATCCGCTGGCGATGGCGTCCTTCGCCGCCGCATAGGCCGCATCCGCTGCGGCATCGACCGGGCCTTCGCCGTCAGACGACGACATAGACTTCGCCGTCTTTGACCCTGGTTTCGAACGGGCGGATGCGCGCGTTCTTGTTGCCGGGATGAACCCCGGTCCTGAGATTGAACTCGTAGCCGTGCCACGGGCAGACGATGTGAACGTCGTCCTCAGACCAGGCGAGTCCCTGGCTGGTCTTGTCGTCAGCGAGCTTTTCAATGACGCGGTTCAGGATGCGCCCCTGACAGATCGGCCCGCCCTGGTGGACGCAGCGATTTTCGTATGCGTAGAAATCGCCGCCGAGAAAGAACACGCCGATCTCGATGTCGCCGTGCTCGATCACCTTGCGACCGCGATCCTCGAACTCGTCTTCGCGCCCCACATAAATATCCGCCATCTTCGTCGTCTCCCCTACGCGGCCTTGCTTTTCTTGAGATCGAGATTGAACAGCCGGCAGGCGTTCTCTCCCAGGATGTTCTTCTTCGCCTGCTCGTCCAGGAAGGGCAGGTCGTAGATCGTGCTGGGCGGATTGAAATCCCAGTGCGGCCAGTCCGATGCGTACAAAAGCTGTGTGTCGGCGTTGAGCGCCTTGAAGGTCGCTTCGGTCAGCCCCATGTCGCCCGTCTCGATCGGCTGCGACGTGTAGTACATCTCGCGGATATAGTCGCTCGGCAGCTTTTTCAGAAGCGGCGCCTCGGACGGCCGCATCATGTATTCGGAATCCAGCCTCTGCATCATGAAGGCGAGCCACGCGACCCCGGACTCGATCCAGATCACCGGCATGTTGGGAAACCGTTCCTGCATGCCGTGAATGACCCAATTGGTCAGGTGCACGATATTGCACAGCACGAACGAAACAGAATGCATCGAGATGAACAGGTCGAGCTGTTTGGACCATTCGTCGGCCCAGGTCGGACCGGCATGGAACGCCAGCGGCAGGCCGCGCTCGTCCAGCTCGCGGTAAATCGGAATATAGGAATTATGATGCACCGGCTTGAAGCGTACCGACGTGATCATGAACCCGAGAACGTTGGGGTTCTCGCCGAACTCCCGGATGATGTCCAGACTGGTTTCGGGCTCCGTGATCGGCAGATAAAGAAGCGTCTTGATCCGGTCGTCGTGCGGCAGGATGCGCTCGCAGACCCAGCGGTTATAGGCGTAGGCCAGCTGCGCCTCGACGCGCGGCTGCGGATGGGTTCCAAGCTGCAGCAGGTTGCCCGGAAACAGCACCTGCATGTCCAGCCCGAGCGCCTCCATGGATCGACGCACCAGGGTGACGTCGCGATGGACGCTGTCGTCGTCGACCGGTTCCGCCATCTGCTGCTGATGGGGAATACGGCCGCCGACATCCTGGTAGCGCAGCCCTGGCATGTGATTTGAAAGACCGGGCGCGCCGCCGGTGCGCGACTGAAACTCATGCGCATAGTGCTTGAGAATCGGATCGTCGAGATACTCGACAACCTCGCGCCAGGAACTCATTTCGGAATGGTGGGCATCGACGTCGACGATGGTCCAGTCGGCGAACCTCTTGTCCCGCTGATACCTGGTTTCCCTGGCGAGAATGTCCCGCGTGTCGGTCTTGATGGTGATTTCCTGAACGGGGTGTTCCCGCGTCCTTTCGACACCGCTATCCATGGTGCAGTCCTCCGCATGAAACCGCGCGTCCTCGCGCGGCCGTTACTGAACATGATAAACCAAAGCCGGAAAACGGAACATCCTTTGGCGGGCAAATCATGACGGGTACTGTGACCGACACAAAGAAGGCTCTGGTCCGCCGTTTTTACGACGATCTGTGGAACCGGTGGAACTACGACGCGGTCCCCGAGATCCTGACGGAGGATGTCGCCTTTCACGGCTCACTCGATGTCGACGCCACAGGCCATGAGGGCTTTATCGCCTACGCTGAAACCGTCCGCGCAGCCTTCCCCGATTTCGAAAACCGCATCGAGGACATGATCGCAGAGGATAACCGGCTCGCCGCGTGCCTAACCTATAGCGGAACGCACCAGGGCGAGGTCATGGGTGTGGAAGCGACAGGAAGACGGATCACCTATGCCGGCGTCGCCATTTTCGTTTTCCGGGAAAAGCTGATCAGCCATGTTTGGGTTCTGGGCGACAGACTTGCGCTGCTGAGACAGCTGACAGGCCCGCACGCAGGCGCGCCCTGAACCGACAAACATAACCCTTTCGCGATGTCCGAATTCGGCTAGATTATTGTTTCATGGCGATTACGGAATTAAGGTCGTCATTGGGCAACATTTCCCGGGAGGGGCGTCCGCCTGACAGACTGCCGCGCCGATGAGCCATGCCGCCTGACTTCAAATCCGCACTCGACAATATCAGGATCTTCTCGGGACTGAGCGAGAAAGACCGCTCAGACATCGCCATGCGCTGCAACTGGCGTCGCGTGGAGCCTCGCGAACAGATCATCGGTCAGCTTGATACCACCACCGACGTTTTTTTCGTGATCCAGGGACATTTGAGGGCGATCAATTTTTCCCAACTGGGAAAGCAGGTTTCGTTTGTCGATGTTGGGCCCGGGGAAATATTCGGCGAATTTGCGGCCATCGACGGCGAGGCCCGTTCAACGAATGTGCTCGCGCTCGACGACGCATTCATCGGGTCGATGTCGGCGGAGATGTTCTGGCAGGTCATCGACAGAAATCCGTGCGTTGCGGCGGAATTGCTCAAGCGATTTACCCGCGTTGTTCGACACCTCAACGACCGCGTATTCGTTCTCTCCACCATGAACGTCAATCATCGAATACAAGCGGAACTTCTTTCGCTGGCGCGGGCGTCCGGTATCGAGAACAATCGGTCGGTCCTTACTCCGGGACTGACCCATTCGGAAATCGCAAGCCGGGTGGGCAGCAGCCGGGAAACGGTGTCGCGGGAGATCAACGCGCTTACGAAATCCGGCGTTCTGAGCAAGAACAAGCGAACGCTTACCGTCGAGGATGTCCACTGGCTGGAGACAAATGTCGCCGCAGAAATGGGCGAACCGGTGCATTCGGACAGTTAAGGCCCGTTCCGCTCGAGCGAAATAGCGCCGAAAAATCCCAGACAACCTGTCGCCAACACCCCGGTCCTCGGACGAGATGAAGCGGGGATGCTTTATACCGCAGACCTGAGGGTCGGCGCCTCCTCCGGATCGCGCAGCACGTAACCATGCCCCCAGACGGTCTCTATCCCGCATTCGCCATTCAGCATCGCCGACAGCTTTTTCCTGAGTGTGCAGACGAAGACATCGATGATTTTCTGGTCCGGTTCGCGCTTGCCGTCGTAGAGATGGCCAAGAATGGCTTCCTTGGTAACTGTTTTTCCCTTGCGTATCGAAAGCAGTTCCAGAATGGCGTACTCGCGACCGGTCAGGTGTAGCGGTTCGCCGTTCACATATACCGTTCGCCTGTCGAGATTGACGGAAATCCCGCCCGTACGGACCACCGGCCCGGCCTGTCCGCCAGCGCGGCGTACCACCGACCGAATCCTGGCGATAAGTTCGTTGCGACCGAAAGGACGCATCAGATAATCGTCAGCGCCCATGTCGAGCGCTCTCAAGATCCGGTCGGGATCTTCGGCGCCCGACAAAATCAGGACAGGGGTGCGCCCCATCGATATTTTTAACCTGCAGATAACGTCGGCGCTTTCTATCCGGGAGAATGGCAGGTCCAGAATAATCAGGTCGTAGGGGGAGACAGACGGCGAATTGAGCCTGGCGTCGTCAACCGATATCGCATCGCAACAGACCTCGGACTGCGACAGGAGCGACAGAATTGCGTTTGGCGCCCCTGTTTTCTCATCGACCAGCAAAATTCGCATGATCTTCTCCGGCAATGGCCTTCATCCCATTGCCGAACATCATGGGCGAATTTACGGATCTACGATGTGCCGCAAGTCACAAATATTTTAAGTTCTGTCCGATTCCGCCGAAAACGTCTCAGACGCCGAGCCATCCGATTACGGCGCCCTGCAATGCGAAAACCCCGAGCCAGTGCAGGCCGTCGATAACGTTGAGCATCGCATTCGCGCGTTGCCAGGCGTAATTGACTGCCATCGTCGTCAGGACGAAACCGAACCAGATCATGGCCCCGGTCAGCGCGCCATCGAACGGATTGAACATATTCTTTCCAAGATGGCCAAGGACGCCGGCCAGCATGAAACCAATCACGACATGCGCCACGACGGAAACGATCATGGGCCCGGCCATGCCGTTCTCGCGGAGCGTTTCCTCGGGCTTGCCGACCGCCGCCATCCACTGTTTCCCGAGCGCGGCATACCAGCAGAAGCCCAGCAGAAAACCTGCCAGCGCGGCCACAAAGATCGCCATGTAATTGATACCCGCAAACACCATGTCCTTCGTCCTCCTCTGACCGGCGACACGCAACCATCGCCAAAAAACAACCCCCGGGTCAAGCGATCCGACCCGGGGGCAGTCTTCGTCTATGCGGATCGAATCAGTACTCGAACACTTTGGGGAACTTCTTGCGGACCTCCGAAGCAAGTTCCGGAGACGTCTGGGCAACCGGCGGAAAGGTGTCGATCCTTTCGTACGGACGGCACGCATTGATGATGACGCGCGTATTGTAAAGCGTCCCCTCCCCGTGCATCGGATCGAGACGCGACGACTGGCACTGGTTCAGATGGATGATGTCCTTCTCCGGGTCGGATCGCGTACCCATCGCCCAGACGACATCGTGCAGGTTATGGGCCTCGATATCCTCGTCGACGACGACCGTATAGCGGCCGCAATAGGTCGCAGGGTTGATCTGCGACGCCAGCAGCCCGGCCTGCGTCGCGTGCCCGTAGAAACGCTGCTTGATCGAGACGACCACGAAGGTCCGCCCCGAGCCCGCTTCATGGATCCAGACCCCGCGTACATCCTGAAGCCCCGCCTTCTGGAGACCTTCGAGAAGCGTCACCGAACGGGTGAAGCAGCGTTCGAAAAGGTGGCTGTGGGGCGGCTTCTGGCTCGCCGCGCAGGTCAGGATCGGGCTGTTTCGATGATAGATCCGCTCGATCTTGAAAACCGGATCGTGCTCGGCGTCGCCCGCGTAATAACCGGTCCATTCGCCGAAGGGACCTTCCAGACGGGTTTCGTCCGGGTACTGGTACCCCTCGATCACGATTTCGGCGTGTGCGGGAAACGGCAGGCCGTTTTCGCCCATGATCAGGTCGATCGGCTTACCGGCGAGCCCTCCCTGGAACGCGAATTCATCGACATTGTCAGGGATCGTCATGCGCGAAGCGAGGAAATGCGTCGGATCGACGCCCACAACCACGGTCACCGGGCAGGGCTCGCCCTTGGCGAAATACTTGGCGCGCTGAATGTTGCCCTGCTTGCCGTTGGAACTCATCACGCCGAGCGTCTTGCCGTCATGAACCATGCAGCGATAGGTGCCGGAATTGACCCGGCCGGTTTCGGGGTCGCGCGTGATCACGCCGCAGGCGGTCCCGATATAGCGACCGCCGTCAAGCTCGTGATGAATCGGTGTCGGGATCAGCTTTTCGATGTCGATATCGTCGCCCTCGACGATATTCTCCATGACAGGTCCGGTCTGGACGATGCGCGGCGGGATCGGCTCGTGCTGGAACATCTTGTCGCGATAGGCATTGAGCATCGCGAAGCGGTCGTCCTTGAGTTCGGTATCCATGCCGACCGCCAGCGCCAGCCGGTAGGGCGACGCCAGCATGCCGTACAGGCACCGGAACCCGGGCGGATAGCCGGGAATGTTGTCGAACAGAACGGCCTTGGCCTTCTCTACCCGTTCGCGATAGAGCACCTCGACCACCGCACCCATCTCCTTGTCCCAGTGCGCGCCATCGACCTTTTCAAGCTGACCGTTCTCCTCGCACGCGGCGAGAAAGTCCCGTAAATCCGTTTGCGGGCTGAAATTCTCCCTGCCACCATCCATCTTGCTGTCTCCTTACATGCGTTTTCGGATTGAAAAAATTCCGCGTCAGGGCGATCGCCGTCAGTCGCGGAGATGTCCCCACTTGTCCCACGCTTCGCGACGCGCTTCGGGGGTCGGTGCGTTGACTTTCTGAAACTCGTCCTTCCAGTGATAGGGCCGGCAGGCGTTGATCACCGCCCGGCTGTTGGTCAGTCGGCCTTCCGCCCGGTGAGCCGGTTCGATCGTCGGATCGAGGGCCGACGACCACATGTTGTTGATCAGGTCGATACCGGATGCCGGATCGCACCTGGTACTGACCGCCCACATAACCTCGTCGAGATTCGAAACATCGACGTCGTCGTCCACGACCACAACAAACCGCCCGAGATAGGCGCCCGCGTGGCAGGTCGCCGCGATCTGGCCGGCCTGAGTCGCGTGTCCCGGGTAGCGCTGTTTGATGGAAACCGCGAGAAACAGGCGCGACCCCCCGATTTCATGCGCCCAGACCTCGCTCACGTCGGGGACGCCCGCACGCGCGATGTTTTCCTTCAGCACCGCCGACCGGCTGATTGCGCGATAGCGCGCGTATTCGTAGGGCAGCCTTATGTGCGCCGCCCCCAGAATGATCGGGTCGTTGCGGTGATAGATCGCGGCGATGTCGACCCAGGGCTCCGCTTCCATGGCCCCGCCCTGGTAGCCCAGCCATTCCCCGAACGGCCCCTCGCGCATGGTGTTGCCGGGATGGATAAAGCCCTCGATAACGATTTCCGAATTGGCCGGGAACGGCAGCCCTGTATGGCGGCCCTCGACGCATCTGACCGGTTCACCGCGATAGGCGCCCATCATGTCGAGCTCGCTGACACCCTCTGGCACCTCGGTCGACGATGTCAGGAACGACAGGGGATCGGAACCGATGACGATGCAGACCGGCATCGGTTCTCCCCGCGCCATGTACTTGTCGCGATGGATACGCCCGTGCTTCCCGGGCGAAATATAGAGCGCGACGCGCTTCTCATCATGCACCATGACGCGATAGGTGCCGCAGTTGATCCAGCCATTATCCGGATCGCGCGTAATGTTGAAGCAGCCCGTGCCGATATAGCGACCGCCATCGTCGGGATTCCACAACGGCGCGGGAAATTTCGTGACATCGATATCGTCGCCCTCGAGCACGTTTTCCAATATCGGCCCGTCTGGAATGATTTCGTGCGGAACGGGCTCCAGATTGCTGGTGTGCTTATGGTAGCCGTGGCTCAGCTCTACCTTGTTCCATTCGTCGGGGAACCCGAGGGTCAGGTTCTTGCGCGTGCCGGTAAACCAGTTGACCAGAAGCCGGAAGCCCTTCGGGCTGTCCTTGACTTCATCGAACAGAACAGTGGCTGTGCCTTCGTCATGGCACATGACCTCGACCACCTCACCGATGTCGTCGCGCCAGTCGGCGCCCCGGACGACCTTGAGATCGCCGCGCCGTTCCACCTCTGCGATCCATTCGCGCAGATCGCCGTACTGCAGGGCGCAGGCGGAATTATCGCCTTCGAGGGGTTGCTGGGGATTTGTCGACCGCTGGTTCATTGCATGTTCCTTCGCCCGTGTTCTAGCGCCTTTGACGCTGCGCGGCCAGAATGCGCAGCCCTCGAAATCTGCAAAATATATGAAATTGTCAGAAAATTGGCCTAATATTCCGCCGGTCAACAAACCGGCTGCCCGAATCCGGGCATTTTCCGCATTCGGTTCGAAACCGGCAGCCGGTGAAACGCTCAAGGAACCCGTCGCTTCAGGCATGACCGTCGGCATTCCGGTTCGCAGCCGTCGTCGTCGCTGTCCTGATCTCTGTGTCGGCGGGCGCGGCCCCGATCGTCTTGCCGCCGGGAATCCAGCGGGGCGATTCCTATCGCCTCGCCTTCGTCTCCAGCGCCACTACCGATGCGGTTTCCGGAGACGTATCGTTCTACAACCAGTTCGTGACAGGCTTGGCTAACAGCATCACGGAGCTGTCAGAACTGGAGATCGGCTGGTCCGCGGTCGTTTCGACCTCCACCATCAATGCGCGCGACAATACCGGCACGAGACCGTCGGTCGCGGGCGGATCGGTCGGCGTTCCAATCTACCTGGTCAACGGAGCCCGGCTGGTCAACAGCTATGACGATTTGTGGGACGGCTCGATCGATGTCGCATTCGATGTCACCGAAAGCGGCGACACGGTAACGTCCGGGACGCTTCTGGTTGGGACCGGTACCCAGATCGACGGCACGGTTTTTCCGGGTCGTCCCATGGGAGCGTCCTTTCCGGAGATCGGCATCCTGTCTTCGACGGCAGGCAACTGGATCCGTTTCGATGCTTCCCTTCCCGAAACGCAGAGGCGTATCTATGCGATTTCGGACGTCATCGAACTGCCCATTCCCGCTCCGAACGCCCTCAGCCTCACGATCTTCGGACTTGTCGGCATCGCCCTGACCCGGAGACGGAAACCCTCCTGAACGATTTCGGCCACCGCCCCTGGGGACGGTGGCCGAACGCATCGTTACGCTTTAGCCAGGAAAATCAGGGTTTCTCGCAGAGATAGCCCCACTTTTCGTACGCTTTCTTCATCACTTCCGGCTCGGGCATGTTCACGGCAGGGAACTCGTCCTTCCAGTGGAACGGCCGGCAGGCATCGATGATGGCGCGGCTGTTGGTCAGGTTGCCCTTCGCGCGGTCTTCCGGAGAAATCCGCGGATCGAGCGGCGTCGACCAGCAATTGTGGATGATGTCGATCGAGGTCGCGGGATCGGAGCGGGTAATCATCGCCCAGATCAGCTCCTCGAGATTGGTGACATCGACATCGTCATCGACGACGACCACGTACTTGCCGGCATAGGCGCCGAGATGACACATCGCGGCGACATGGCCGGTCTGCATCGAATGACCCGGATAGCGCTGCTTGATGGAGATGGCGAGCAGCATGCGGGCGGTGCCGCATTCGTGGGCCCAGACGCCGGTAATGTCGGGAACGCCTGCCCTCTCGATGTTCTCCTTCAGCGCAGCGGAACGGGTGACGGCGCGATAGCGGGCCAGCTCATCCGGCGGACGCAGCGGGGGGCAGCCAAGAATGATCGGATCGTTGCGATGATAGATCGCCTTGATCGTCAGCTGCGGCTCCGGACGGACATCCGAACCGTAATAGCCGGTCCATTCGCCGAACGGGCCTTCGAGCTTCTTGTTGTTGGGCTCGATAAAGCCTTCGACGACAACCTCGGCATTGGCCGGGAACGGCAGGCCGGTATATTTGCCCTCGATGCACTCGATCGCATGGCCGCGATAGCCGCCAAGAATGTCGAGCTCGTTCGTGTTCGGCGGCATTTCCGTGCAGCCCATCAGGAACGCCATCGGATCGCCGCCAAGGACGATCAGCGCGGGCATCGCTTCGCCCTTTGCTTCGTACTTGTCGCGATGGATCCGGCCGTGCTTGCCGGGCGAGATATAGAACCCGACATGGTTCTTGTCCTGGATCATCACGCGGTAGGTGCCGATATTGATCCAGCCGGTGTCGGGGTCGCGGGTGACGTTGTAGGAACCGGTGCCGATATAACGGCCGCCGTCCTTGTCGTGCCACATCGGCGCGGGGAACTTCTCGATGTCGATGTCGTCCCCTTCCATGATGTTTTCGAGGATGGGGCCGTCCTTGACGATCTTGTGCGGGATCGGCTCGACGTTTTTCATGTGCGCGTGGACGCCGTCGGTCAGTTCAAGCTTGTTGAACTCGGTCGGGAAGCCCATCGTCATGCATTTACGCTTGCCGGCAAAGAAATTGATCAGCATGCGGAACCCAGGCGGGCAGCCCGGAACGTCATCAAACACGATGCACGGTGCGTTTTCGTCATGCTGGACAACCTCGGAGGCGAGGCCAATGTCTTCTTCCCAGCTGGCGCCTTTGACGACACGCAGTTCGCCGAGCTTCTCAGCTTCGACGATCCATTCGCGCATGTCCTCATAGCTCATGTTGGCGCCGACATTGCTCCCTGCGACTGCAGGCGCGGTATTGTCTGCCATTTAGAATTACTCCCTGATTTAGAGGTACCGGCCGGTTGCCGGCGCGCTGCAGCCCCCTTGCCACAGCATGCGAGGACAATAAGGGGAGTCCCGAATCCCAACAAATACCATGTTGCTATTGTCGATATGCCGAAATGAGATAGTATTGTGGAGAAATCACCCTAAATCGTTCAAATAAGAGACTTTTCGGGCATGGACTTTCGCCAGTTGAGATACTTCGCGGCGATAGCCGATTACGGAAGTTTCAGCGAGGCCGCGGAACGGCTGCATGTGGCGCAGTCCGCGCTGAGCCGGCATACAAAGGCGCTGGAGGAAGAACTCGGCGTGACCTTGTTGGAACGGCGGCCGCGTGGGGTCTCCGTGACGCCCTCAGGAGCCATCCTTCTGGACCGCGCACGCCTTATTCTGGGCGAACTCGACCGCGCCCGGGCAGACGTCATGGCGCAGGCCACGTCGCCCAGCGGCGAAGCCGTCATCGGCACCACGTCAACCACCAGCCGTATCCTGTACGGCCCGCTGGCAGAGCGATTCAGCCGCGAGTACCCGAACGTACGGTTACGGTTCGTCGAAGGCGTTCCGTACCTGCTTCTGGAAGGCATCGACACGGGAACGATCGACCTTGCCGTCATGGTCGATCCGGAACCGCGCGCCAGCCTTGTGCTGAAGCCCCTGGTTACCGAACAGGAATACCTGATCGGCGCAAACGGCGACCGGCTGATGCCCGGGCAGGGTTGCGATGTCTCGGCGCTCGCCTCGCTGCCCCTGATCCTGCTGCCGCGGCCGGCCGGCAGCAGGATAAAGCTCGACCGCATGGCGGCGGATGCACAAGCCACATTCACGGTCCGGCACGAGGTCGCCAATATCGACGTGGTGCAGGATTTCGTGGAGCGCGGGCTCGGGTACGGCGTCCTTCCCTACTCTTCCATCGCTACCGGCCTTGCCGAAAAGAGATATCGCGCCGTCCCGATCAACGGACTCACAATCACCCGGACGCTGGTTCGCCGTGCCGACCGCGCGCCGACACCGGCCGTCGTGGAGCTCGAACGGCTGATCGACGACGAGATCGGCAGGATGATCGCGGCCGGCGGCTTCGGTGAAAGCTAACGCGCATTCGCGATGCGGGCGGCGCACCGACGCGATGCCGTGCCAGCAGATCCGATCGCTGACATCAGCATGCAGTCACATACCGGTCGATGCATAGCCGCACCAGCTCATCGGGATTCATCTTCCAGAGATCGCTGTTCATGATCTCGACCTCGTGGAATCCGTCGTAGCCGGCCGCTTCCACGAGTTTCCGCAGGCGTGGCAGGTCGATAACCCCGTCCCCCATCATGCCCCGCTGGTTGCGGGTACTCTCCGTGGGCGAAAGCCAGTCGTTCAGATGGAACATCCGGATACGGCCGCGGGCGCGCGCGATCTGCTGTTCAAGGCCGTGCTCCCACCAGACGTGATAGACATCGATCACCACGCCGACAGTATCGCCTCCCCTGTCTCCGAGCGCGTCGCACATGTCATTGGCGAGTGCGAGACCGGAAAGGCAGCCCCGGTCGGACGCCGACATCGGATGCTGCGGCTCTATCCCCAGCGCGACCCCGGCGGCACGCGCGTCGCTCAGTATTTCGGCCACCCCGTCCTGAAAACGCGCCCGGGCGCCGGACAGATCCTTCGAGCCGGGGGGCAGGCCACCGCCGATCAGAACGAGACAGTCGGCCCCGATCGCATGGGCCTCCTCGATGGCACGGCGATTATCGTCGATGCATTCCCGCCAGGTCGACTTCGTAGCGGTCGCAAAACGCCCGCCGGCGCACAGGCTCGCAACTTTGAGGCCGGTATCGCCGATCAGCGAAACCGCCCTTTCGAGCCCGCACTCGTCCAGCATGTCGCGAAAAATGCCGATCGCCGGGACGCCATGCCGGGCATACCCCTCGATGGCCTCGGCCAGCGACCATTGCGCGCGCGTCGTCACCTGATTGATGGATAATCTTTCGATGGCTGCCATTGTCGTTATCCGCCCTGCGCCTGCAATCACTCCCGACCGTCCGGCTCAGGCAGGCTGGGATCCGGCAGGACCTGAAGAATAACGTTGAGATCGCCGGGCGGCCCGCCGCCGAATCCTTCGATCCCGAACCCCTCAATCGTCACAACCTGGCCGTTACGCGCACCCGCAGGCACATCCACCGCAACCGTCAGCCCGGTAAACGTCGTCACCAGCTTGCATATCCCGTCGCGCGCCTCGGACCCCGACAGTTTCAGATCGGCGGCCACATCCTGCCCCTCCATGGTCATCGATGTCGCGGCGACGCCAGACACCCGGCCGAGTCGCCTTCCCGCCACATCGCCGTAGAGATCGATGATCCGCTCTCCGGTCGATTCGTCTATCTCGAATTCGAACCAGGCGCCGCCCTTTTCCCAGTCCTTCGCGGCCGCTCCGGGGTTGCGCCGTCCCTCTGTCCGGTCGTACTCGACGCGCTTTCTGGCATCGGCCAGCAGATTATAGGCGGCGGTGATCGCTTTGAATTTTTCCGCTGCCTCTCGGTCACCGGAATTCACATCCGGATGCAGATCCTTGGCCAGCTGCCGGTACGCCCGTTTGATCTCATCGAGCGTGGCCTTGCTTCGTACGCCGAGAAGTTCGTAGGCGTTCATTCGACCGCCATGAGATGCGGCACGACAAGCGTGATGGCCGGAAACGCGATCAGGATCGCGACCCGGACGGCATCGGACAGAAAGAACGGCACCACGCCCTTGAAGGTCTCGATCATCGGTACGTCCTTTGCGAGAGAATTGATCACGAACACGTTGAGCCCGACAGGCGGCGTGATCAGCCCCACCTCGACCACGATCAGCGTGATAATGCCGAACCAGAGTTTGAGATCGTCCGGATCCATTCCGAAATCCAGTGCGCCGATGATCGGCCAGAAGATCGGCACGGTCAGCAGGATCATCGAGAGCGAATCCATGACGAAGCCGAGCAGGATGAAGAGCAGAACCATCGTCAGCATGACTGTCATGGGCGGAAAACCGGAATTCTTGAAAAAATCCGCCGCCGCCAGCGGCAGGTTGGAAAACCCCAGGAACGCATTGAATACGGCAGCGCCCAGCAGGATCAGGAAGATCAGTCCGGTGGTGTTCGCGGCGCCGATCAGGGCATCGCAGAATCCGTCCCAGCGCATGCCGCCAAGGAAGACGGCAATCAGGAAGGTCCCTACAACGCCGACAGCCGCTCCCTCGGTCGGAGTGAAAAACCCGAAATAGATACCGCCCATGACAAGCCCGAAGATCAGCAGGACGGGCCATATGTCGAGGAGCGCCTGCCACCGTTCGGCATAACTTGTCCTTGGGCCTGCGGGACCGGCCTCAGGGTTTATCCTGACGACGATGGCGATCACCGCCATATAGCCGAGCGCCGCCAGAATCCCGGGCAGGAAAGCGGCCTGGAAAAGCGTGACAACATTCGCCTCCACGATGATCGCGTAAATGATAAGGACGACAGACGGCGGAATAAGGATGCCGAGCGTTCCTCCCGCGGCCAGCGCCCCCGTGGCCAGCGAGCCAGAGTAGTTGTAGCGACGGAGTTCCGGCAGGGCGACCTGTCCCATCGTCGCGGCGGTCGCCAGCGAAGAGCCCGCAATCGCGCCAAACCCCGCACATCCGCCGATCGCGGCCATGGCAATGCCGCCCCTGAAATGCCCCAGCCAGACATTGGCAGCGCGGAACAGCGCCTGGCTCAGTCCCGCCTTGGCGGCAAAGTTCCCCATCAGCACGAACAGCGGCACGACCGAGAGTTCAAATGTCGTATACCGCCAGAACATCTCGGTTTTGAGGTAGGAAAGCAGGGAGTCGGTGCCGGCAATAATGCCGTAGCCGATCATGCCGACCGCAAGCATTGCGACCCCGATGGGAATTCGGAGCGCCAGCAGCGCCAGCAGGACGACAAACCCGAAAATACCTATTTCGATGCCGCTCATGCCCGCTGCCTAAAGTGTCGCTCCGGCGCGCATTTCGTTGTAGCTGCGCACGGTGGTGTAGACGCAAACGGCCAGCAGGACGACGAGACAAAGCAGTGCGAACGGGAATGTCGACCATTGGGGAATGCCGAGCATGAAAGTCGACTGCCTTGTCTCGTAAAGCTCGTAACCGCCGATTGGTAATCGCCAGGTCATCAGCGTAATGATGACCGCATAGGTCAGATTGCCCAGCATGTCGAAAAACGCCTGGTAACGTTTTGAAACGCCGCTCAGGAAAAAATCAACGATGACGTTTTCGCGCATGAGCTGGCAGTGCGGCAAAAAGGCGAATACCGCAACGCCCGTCCCAAGCGCGATGAGTTCGAAATCCCCGCTCACCGGCTTGTCGAAAAAATAGCGACCGGTCACGCTGACGGTCGTCAGAACACCCATCAGGCAGAGGACAACGCCGCCGAGAAGAGAGAGCGGTCTGGTGATGCTATAGAGAAACCGGCCCACCCTGTCGGTGGGCCGGTCCTCCGGTCCTGTGCTTTCAGACACGTCGAATACTTGGCGTTCCGGTGTCCTACTTGCTGTGTTTGGCAATCATCGCCCGCGCGTCCGCAAGCAGGGCAGCGCCGTCGATTCCCCTTCCCTTCATTTCATTGAGCCAGCGATCGATCACCGGTCCGGCCGCCTTCTGCATCTTGGCGACTTCCTTGGCCGGAATGGTGTGGAACTTGTTCTTCTTCTTCGACGCCATGACCTTGCGCGACGGAATTTCGATGTCGGCCCAGTTCTGCCCGGCCCACTTCGCGATGTTGTCGCCGGAATTGTTGTCAATGACCTTCTTCAGATCGGCAGGCAGCTTTGCGTAGCTGTTCTTGTTCATCAGAAAGCTGAAGGTCGATGTATTCATGCGAGGCTGATTGCCTTCAAGCTGGCTGAAATTCGAAACCAGCTCCTGCATCTTGATGGCAGGCGCGATCTCGAACGGCAGCATGGCACCGTTTATGACGCCCTTCGACAGCATCTGGGGAATCGCCGGAAGCGCCGAACCGATCGGCACGGCGCCCAGCTGTGCCAGATACCAGCCGCCGATCCGGGTCGCGGTACGGATCTTGACGCCGCGAAGGTCGCTGACCTTTCGGATCGCCTTCTTGGTCTGGAACAGCGAACCCGCATGGCAATGCAGCAGCAACACCTTGTAATCCTTGAACTCGTCGTTCAGCAGATGCTTCTTCGCGAATTCCTGAATGGCGAGCGTCGTTGCCAGCGGGCCGGTATGCAGCATCGGAAGCTCGAACACCTCAAGCTTCGGGAAACGGCCGGCGGTGTAACCGGGAAGGGTCCATACGATGTCGACCACGCCGTCCCTCACCTGATCGACCAGCTGGGGCGGCTTGCCGCCGAGCTGCATCGAGGGATAAATCTGGACCTTCAGCTTGCCGCCGGACTCTTTGGCGACTTTATCCGCCCAGGGTTTGAGAAAAGTCTTGATCGGATTGGACGGCGGCGGAACCAGCGTATGAAGCCTGAGCGTTACCTCCTGAGCGACTGACGGACCGGAAAAAAACGGCAACGCAAGAGCGGCGACCGCAGCGCCGACGACGGCTCTGGAAATTACCTTCATTGGATATTCTCCCTTGGATATCGTTGAGTTGCCATCAGTTTTGCATCTACGGCAGGGGCGATCAATCACCCTAAACAGGACCGATCAGGTTCCCAGCGTCGCCCCGGCAAAGAGGTCTTCGACCGAATATTTTTCCGCCACGATATGCTGGTCCACCGCGAACGTGGTCAGCGCGTCTATCGCCTTTTCGTTAGCCCTGATCCCGTTGGGGAACGGATCGCCGCCAAGTCCGTTACGAAGCGCGATATTGAGTTCGTCGAGCGGCGTCGGGTCCGCGATGGAATCGAGGGAATCGACGTAGGCCTGCTTGGATTCGTCGAACGCCCGATACACGTCCATGGCGATTTCCGGATCGCGCTCGAGGACCGAATTGAGGATGACGACGGTGTGGTTGACCGGGTAGATGCCGGTTTTCCGGAAATACTCGAATCCGGCCTCGCGCGCGTTCGGAATAAGCGGCTGAATGTCATCCGAGTCGGCCTTGATATCGCCGATTGCCCCGGCGATCAGCCCGTCCTCGAACAGGTCGACCATGGTCCGGCCGCGATAGTCGTAATCGCAATTGGGCGGCAGGACGAATTCCGCCACGTGCTCGTCGTCGGTCGCCGCCCAGCGAACCTTCTCCAGGTCGACCCCGTATTCGGTGGCCAGCATGCCGCGGGCCCAGAGTCCCGTCGTCACCGTATAGCCGCGATTGACGCCGACGGTCTTGCCCTCGAAATCCTTGGGCCCGTTGATACCCGCCTTCCTTGAGCACCACAGCGCCCAGTGATGGAAATTGCGCGTAACGAATATCGGGATCGCCGTATAGGGTTTGCCGAACGATTTCGACGTCAGATAGGTGGTGATCGGCATTTCGCAGATTTCGAATTCCGCATTGTCGAAATCCGGCGTCCGGCACAGCCTGCGGACATAGGTCAGAATGGGTTCTCCCTCGACATATTCGACCGTCACGCGGTCCGAGAGCCTGTTCCGTGTCTTGAGCTGCTTCGTGGTGCCGTAATTGCCGGTGGCGAGTTTGAGGTTTTCCATCTGCCTGTCTCCCAGAATTTTCTGTCAGCCATCATGCCGCCCGGAAGCCGTTTGGCAAAGACAGCGGCGGAAATAAAAAAAGGGCGCCGCAATCGCGGCGCCCTTCCCTTGAAAAATTCCCGAGATCAGGAAGATTTCTTCTTGCTGTGGACTTCCTTCATCCCCTTGATGACGTCGGGCGTCGCAGCCTTGTAGCCGTTTTCGATCAGCTTTTCGATCTGCTGCCAGCGAACCGGCGAGTACTCGACGCGGCGCTTGACGATTTCGTCCTGGAAGCCCTTGTCGTCGAGCATCTTGTTGAACGCTGCGCGGTAATCGTTGATGATGCCCTTCGGCGTTCCCGGCGGCAGGTAGAACGCCTGCCCCACTTCAAGGTCCATGCCGAACACGTCATAAAGCTTGCGCTCGTATGTGCCTTCCTTCAGCAGGTCGGTGAAGTGCACCACGCCCTTGAGCTCCGGATGTCTCGGACCGGTGGCGAGGATCGGGACGATCTTCTTTTCGGGGATCCAGGTCGGACGCACGCCCGTGAAGCCCGAATAGAAGTTCCAGCGCCCCTGCGTTTCGCCGCGCTCGACGGATACGTTGATCGCCCCGCCGCCCTTGTAGCCGTAGATCAGCTTGAACTTGGTGCCGAGCACCTTGTTGGCCAGACGCGGGAAAACCGATCCCGCCGAGGCAAAGCCGCTGGAGCCGATGGTCATCTCGGTTTTTTTCGCATCGTCCATAGTCTTGACCGGGGACGTGTGCCACGCCCAGATCGCTGCCGGACGGGCGGCCGGCGCGCCGAGCCAGTTGAACTTGCGGACATCGAACTTGACCGTGCGGACGAGCGGAATGCTGTTGTTGCCCGGCGCGATCATCGCGATGTAGGTGCCGTTCTTCGGCGCGACATTCGCCATGTAAGCGGCCGACTTCGCGCCGCCGCTGCCCGGCAGGTTCTGAATAAGCGTCTTGGGATTACCGGGAATGAACTTGCCGATATTCCTCTGAACGAGCTGGCAATAGACGTGATAGGTGCCTCCGGATCCGGACGGAACCTGAACCGTAATGGTCTTGTCGCCGTAACCCGCCGCCGCGACCGGCAGCGCGAAGGCGCTGACCCCGACGGCGAGAGCCGTCAATTTTAGCGTCTTGTACATATGGAAACCTCCTCGTTTCGATTTGTGCGACCCACTTTTTATGCGACCCACTTTCAAGGCGCTCCGCGGCTTTCCGGGCCAGTGGAATTTTCATTCCTTTAGGTGGCATCGCCGCCATTTTCGCCTCGCTTGATCGATTGTCAATCCACCGCTGGACGTTCACAATATCGCAAGGTGCGATTTATCCGGAGACATCGCCATGACCGAAATTCCGACCCAGCCGATCGACAACGCCGCCAACTGGAAAGGCCCTTCCCTCATGGGCGAAGACAGCTGGGTGTACCGCCTTGGCGATGCCGATATTGCGGAGATCGACAAGGCTCTGGCGCATGTAAAATCGAAAGGGCTTTCGATTCCGGAAATCGGCCGCGAGGACTTTCCGCTGCCGACCCTTTCAAAAAGACTTGCGGGTATCCTGACCGAAATCGAAACCGGCCGCGGTTTCTTCCTTATCCGGGGCATCCCCGTGGAGCGCCTTGGCAACGGCGACGCGACGATTGTCTATTGGGGGATCGGCGCGCACCTCGGCGAGGTCGTGGCGCAAAACATGATGGGGGAACTGCTGGGGGACGTCCGCGCCATCCCCGGCGACTGGGACGAAAACCCGAATATCCGGGGTTACCAGACAACGGTTCATTTGCCGTTCCACTGCGACAAGTCGGATGTGGTGGGGCTCCTGTGCCTGCAGATATCGAAATCCGGCGGCACAAGCAGCTTCACAAGCGCGGTCGCCATCCATAACGAGATCATGCGCAGACGTCCCGACCTGCTGAAAGTACTCTACGAGCCTTTCTGCATCGACCATCGGGGCGAGGAATTCGACGATATCCCTCCCTATTACGAGGCCCCGGTTTTCGCCCTGCACAACGGTCGCCTGTTTTCGCGCTACGGATCCAAATATGTCGAAAGCGCTCAACGCTTCCCCGAAGTGCCGCGCCTAACTCAGGACCAGATCGACGCGCTGGCGCTCTACAACGAGCTGGCGCTGAGCGAGGAATTCCGTCTCGACATGCAGTTCGAGCGCGGCGACATCCAGCTGCTCAACAACCATCTGACGGTCCACAGCCGGACCGATTACGAGGACTGGCCGGAACCGGAGCGACGCCGGCACCTGGTCCGGATGCTGCTGTTCACGCCCGGTCTGACGGACGTTCCGGCCCATACGCGCTGGCTGAATTCCTTTATTCGCCGGTGGGGGGACGAACCGCGCCAGTCCGTGCTGGAAGCAAGCGCAGCGGAGTAAGGGAATTTCGATCATGGCAAAAATCGACGTCATCCCGCTGTCCAACGCCATTGGCGCGGAGATTCGCGGGGTCGACCTGCGGCAAAAGTTCGATGAAGACGTTCGCCGGGAAATCGAGCAGGCCTGGTACGATCATGTCGTTCTTCTTTTCCGAGACCAGGACCTGTCCTTCGAGGAGCAGACAGCGTTCGGCGCACAGTTCGGAGACGTCGCAGTGCGTGGCGGCGATACCGCGACCAACACCGAGAAATCGGTCGGCGAGAGCGTCATGCTGGTCAGCAATATCCGTGAGAACGGAAAGCCTATCGGCACGCTTCCCGATGGCGAAATGATGTTCCATTCGGATACGCCCTATACCGAGGAACCGCGCAAGGCGACAATTCTTTACGCCATTGAGGTCCCGTCGCGCGGCGGCGAGACCCTGTTCTCGAACAGCTACAAGGTTGCCGAGTCTCTGCCGGAAGATGTCATGCGCCGGCTGGAAGGACGCCGGGCGCTTCATATTTACGATTACGGAGCGACCTTCGTGCCTGACGGCAGCTACGACCGGTCGAACAATCCGCATTACTGGCACCCGGTGTTTCGCCATCATCCGGAAACGAACCGCTCGTCCCTGTTCGTCAGCGAACTGATGACGGTCGAAATCGAAGGGCTTCCGGCCGACGAAAGCAACGAACTGCTTGAAATTCTGTTCGCGCATCAGCGCCGGCCGGAATTCGTCTATGCGCATTCCTGGCGACCGGGCGATGTGCTGATGTGGGATAATCGCTGCAGCGTCCATGCGCGGAACGATTTTCCGGGCGAGGAGCGCCGCCTGCTGCGCCGGATCACGCTGGCAGACGAACACCCGGTGCTGGCGGGAACCCCGCCTTACAGGGAAAAGGCAGCGGCAGGCTGACGGCTGGATGTTCTTTCACGTCCAGCTTATCGACGATCCGGCACACCCCGAACGGCGCGCGATAAGCCGCGAAGCGCACTGGGCCTATTTCGACGAGCATCGTGATCATTTTTCGGCACGCGGAGCGACAATTTCCGACGATGGCAAGCTCACGCTGTCGAGCGTCCTGTTCGTGGAGTTCGACAGCTGGGACGAGGTCCGGGACTTCGTCGATAACGAACCGCATAACCGGAACGGCGTCTTTCGGGAAATCCGCATCAGGCGCTGGCACAACGCACTGGGAAAGACACAGCGGGAGTTCCCTCGCCACGACGGGCAGGTCTGCTGGTATATCCGCGGTTTCGGACGTCCCGGCGCCAACGACCGGCGCAACGAACTGCTCGAAGCCCATCGCTCCTATTTCGCCCCCTACGATGACGACAGCTTCATCGTACGCGGCGCAGTCCTGTCGGACGATGGCGCCTTATGGGACGGCAGCGCCAACCTGATCGCCCTCCCCTCGCGATCGGACGTCGGGAAGTTCCTCGCAACCGAGCCGTTTTATGCGGACGGGCTGTACGGCGATGTTCTCGTCGAACGCTACAAGTTCGGCGGCCGCCCGGGGCAGATCGTTTGAGGGCAGAATTTGTGGCTTCGGGCCATTCGTGTTTAGTTTGCCCGTCCCGCGCATTGTCGCGGGATTTATTTTCTGACGAATCAGGGAGTTTTATCGATGAAGTGCAACATTCGTTCGGCAATCGCGGGGCTTTCAGTCATGGCGGCGGCCGGCCTGACGGCATCGCCGTCCTCGGCGTTCGATCTCGAGCAGCAGTACAAGGGCAAAACGGTAAAGATCGTCTTCGGGTTTAGCGTCGGCGGGACCTACGGCCAGTATTCGCTGATGATGTCCGAATTCCTGGGCCGGCATATTCCGGGCAACCCGACGCTGATCATCCAATCGATGCCAGGCGCCGGCGGTCTGAAGGCCAGCAATTACGCGGGCGCCGTCATGCCGAAGGACGGCAGCGTCCTGTTCATGCCGCCCGACTCTATCATCATCAACCAGATGCTGCGGCCGAAGGCGGTGCGCTACGACGCACGTCAGTTCACATGGCTCGGCAACGCCATCGAATCCAATTCTATCATCGCCGTCACCAAGCGCTCGGGCGTGACGAAATGGGAAGACGTGATGAAGCGGGAAGTCATCATGGCGTCGACCGGCAAGGGCTCGCAGACCAATCTGGTGCCGAGGATGCTGAACGGCGTGTTCGGCGCCAAGTTCAAGATTGTCATGGGGTACAAGGGATCGCGCGGTTCGACCCATGCGATGGAGCTGGGCGAGGCTCAGGGCGTATCCCTGACCTGGCTGACGCTCAAGAAGAACCGCGGCAACTGGTTCGACAACAGCGATCATCCGACCAAGGCGCTTCCGATCATCCAGGTCGGCTACAAGTCGGAGCCCGACCTGAAGGGCATCGTTCCGATGGCGAGCGAACTGGCCAAAACGCCGGAAGACAAGCAGATCGTCAATTTCATCGCAACGCTCGGCCCGATCGGCCGGGGCCTGACCACCCCGCCCGGCGCGCCGAAGGATCTGTCGATGGCGCTTCGGAAATCCTTTGCCGCCCTGATGGCGGACAAGGCGTTCAACGACGCCGCCACCAAGCGAAAGCTGAAGGTTCAGCCGAAATCTGGCGAAGAGGTTCAGGCGATCGTCAATGACGTCCTGAAGATCAAGCCGGCAACCGTGGCACGCGCCCGGAAGGCCATTTTCGGAGGCTGACCGTCCGGCGGACCGAAAGACGGCCGGTGCGCGTCGCCGGCCGTCTTTTTGCCCTTGCCGCCCCAGCATTGCGCCAGCCCCTGTCTTACGGAGAAGCAAAACGGACAGAAACTCCGCAGGATATTCCGCATTATTTGTGATTTGAATCACGATAAATTTTGGCGATTACGCCTAACTTTAGTTTAAGGCGTTGGTGCGACGATGCGCCCCAATATGGTAAACGAAAATTTACCATTGTCGCGCTGGATAGTCCGCAGGAGTCAACCGCATGGCGGTTCACGGAAGTGACAATTTTTTCCGACAGGGAGAGACCGCGACCGGCGAGCGCGAACCTCTCGTTATTACTGCCGCGTCGCTTCCCGAAAGCGGCGGCAAGCTGGAAATTCCCGGCG